>NZ_JAFBID010000003.1 GCF_016811235.1 Microvirga arabica | reverse complement strand
CGTCGCGGTCCGGTTGATGTCGCCGACCACAACGGGAGGATCTGATGGGTGACCTTTTCTCCAATCTCAGCCTCGGTTTCGGGGTCGCCCTGACCCTGCAGAACCTGGGCCTGGCCTTCCTCGGCTGTCTCGTCGGCACCCTCATCGGCGTGCTGCCCGGCGTCGGGCCCATTGCCACCATCGCCATGCTGCTGCCCATCACCTTCGGACTCGATCCGACCGGTGCACTCATCATGCTGGCCGGCATCTATTATGGCGCCCAGTACGGCGGGTCGACCACGGCAATCCTCGTCAACATTCCGGGCGAGGCGACCTCCGTGGTCACGGCGCTCGACGGTCACCAGATGGCCCGACAGGGCCGGGCCGGCGTGGCGCTCGGCATCGCGGCCATCGGGTCGTTCTTCGCCGGCACTGTGGCGACGCTTGTCATCGCGGCCCTGGGAGCCCCGCTCACCAGCCTGGCGCTGATCTTCGGACCCACCGAGTATTTCTCCCTCATGGTCATGGGCCTGGTCTTCGCGGTCGTGCTGGCGCGGGGCTCGATCCTCAAGGCCATCGCCATGATCCTCGTCGGCATCCTGCTCTCCACGGTCGGCACGGATCTGGAAACCGGTGAGGAGCGCATGACCTTCGGCCTCCCGTTCCTGTCCGACGGCATCGACTTTGCGGTGCTGGCCATGGGCATCTTCGGCATCGCCGAGATCATGCGCAATCTCGATCATACCGAGACCCGCGACGTGGTGCGCCAGGCCATCGGACGCCTGCTGCCGAACCGGGACGACTTCAGGCAGTCCTACAAGCCGGTGCTGCGCGGCACCTTCATCGGCGCGGCGCTCGGCATCCTTCCCGGCAACGGCGCAGTGCTCGGGCCGTTCGCAGCCTATACGCTCGAGAAGAAGCTCGCCAAGGACCCGAGCCGCTTCGGCCGCGGCGCCATCGAGGGCGTGGCAGGGCCGGAAAGTGCCAACAACGCCGGCGCGCAGACCTCCTTCATCCCGCTGCTGACGCTGGGCATCCCGCCGAATGCCGTGATGGCCCTGATGGTCGGCGCCATGACCATCCATGGCATCATCCCGGGCCCTCAGGTGATGACCAAGAACCCAACCCTGTTCTGGGGCATGATCGCCTCGATGTGGGTGGGCAACCTGATGCTGCTCATCATCAACCTGCCGCTGGTGGGCATGTGGGTGCGGCTGCTGAAAGTGCCGTATCGCCTTCTGTTCCCGGCGATCCTGATGTTCTGCTGCATCGGCATCTACTCGATCAACTCTCTGCCCACCGACGTGATGTTCATCGCGTTCTTCGGCCTCGTCGGCTACATGCTGATCAAGTTCGGCTTCGAGCCGGCGCCGATGCTGCTCGGCTTCGTGCTCGGCAGGCTCATGGAGGAAAACCTCAGGCGCGCTCTGATTATTTCGCGCGGCTCGCTGGAAACCTTCATCGAGCGCCCGGTCAGCGCCGGCCTGCTCTTGGTGGCCGCTGTCCTACTTGTGATCGCCCTTCTGCCCTCCATCCGAAAGGGAAGGGACGAGGTCTTCACCGAGTAGCTTGCCTTCAACTCCATCTTGCCCACATGGTAGGCCATAACTTTTCCAAGGGAGGAAAATTGATGAACAAGGTTGTACTGGCTCTGGCCGCAGTCGCCGGCTTGGCCGCAACGGGCGCCCAGGCCCAAGGCTATCCCACCCGCCCGATCACCATGATCGTTCCGTTCGCGGCCGGCGGCCCGACGGACGTGGTCGCCCGCATCGTGACCGACAACATGAGCCGTACGCTGGGCCAGCAGATCGTGATCGAGAACGTGGCCGGCGCCGGCGGCACCACGGGCATCACCCGCGCCGCCCAGTCTCAGCCGGACGGCTACACCATCATGATGGGTCATATGGGTACCCATGGCGCCGCTCCGGCCCTGTACCCGAACCTCAAGTATGATCCGACCAAGGACTTCGCGCCCATCGGCCTGGCAGCCGGCACCCCGATCGTGATCGTGGCCAAGAAGGACTTCCCGGCCAACGACCTCAAGGGCTTCCTCGACTATCTGTCCAAGAACGCCGACAAGGTGAACATGGCCCATGCGGGCGTGGGCTCTGTCTCCCACTCCACGGGCATCTTCTTCAACTCTGTGGTCAAGGCGAAGCCCACCATGGTGGCTTATCGTGGCACCGGCCCGGCCCTGAACGACCTGATGGCCAACACGGTCGACTTCATGACCGACCAGATCGTCAACGTGGCCCCGCAGATCCAGGGCGGCAACATCAAGGCCTACGCCATCGCAACACCTGAGCGCTCCCCAGTGCTGCCAAACGTGCCGACCACCAAGGAAGCCGGCCTTGAAGGCTATGAGGTCAGCGCCTGGAACGCGGTCTTCGCCCCCAAGGGCACCCCGCCGGATGTGGTCAAGAAGCTCAGCGACGCCCTCATGAAGTCCCTGGACGACGAGAACACCAAGAAGCGCCTTTCCGAACTGGGCGGCGTCATCCCGAGCAGCACGGAGCGGACGCCGGAAGCCCTGCAGAAGCTCGTCGAGAGCGAGGTCGCCCGCTGGACCCCGGTCCTCAAGGCCGCCGGCGCGACGGCGGAATAAGCGTTCTCAAGCTTGAGCACGCGACGCGGCGGGCCTGGCGCCCGCCGCGTTCATTTCCGGAGCATCGGGCCGTAATCAGGTCTTGAAATTGCTCGCCCGGGCGATTACACCCTGCCTCACGTGCAGCCGTAGCTCAGTTGGTTAGAGCACCAGATTGTGGATCTGGGGGTCCCCCGTTCGAGCCGGGGCGGCTGTACCATTAAAATCAAGCACTTAGCCCTCGTAGGTTCGAGGGCTGCTTACCAGAAAACTCAATTAGTAAGCGTATGGTAAGCATAGAGCGCCGCCTTTATATGGGCCATTAGCACCGGGCGTTACATATCAAGGGTAAGCGAGGTCAAAGCCATTTATGCTCGCGCACATCGCGAGGAGTTTGACCTCAGAGCTAGCAGAAATGTTATCATATGTATCGGTTAGCTAGCGCGCCGGATCAGTTACTGTTGCGTTGCTTTTGCTAGGGAGCCGCGACATCCGCTAACGCGAATTGCGCTTAAGAGCCGCCGTTTTGAACATAGTGGATGAGTGCCCTACCAATTCTCAAGGCTCCCTTTTGAGAAGTGTTATTAAGAAACTTGGCGCATCACTAGACGCCAGTCTGCCACCAGTCTCGGAATAGTTGCAACGCATCCACACACATATGCTGCTGATGCCGACTTGGCCAACTGCTTAGTGACTTAGCATTGTCGGCCTTATATTGTAGAGCTTGAGCAGAATGGCGGGCTTGGCTTGTCGGCAGGGGCGTGCATCGGCTCTAGAGTCAGATATTTCAAACCGCTGCTGCAACAAGCAGCATTTGCGGGTCTGACATAGAGGGGGGCGAAGAGTGGTTGAGCAGGTCGCCACAAAGCAGCGCATGCTGCGCCTGTGGAGCAATTGTCCAGGCGGTGCGCTATGACTCAAGCTCCAAGACGAGGTGACAAACTACGAATCGACGGTGAGCTCGTTACGGTCGAGATGGTTAACGTAACCGACGACGCCGCAGACCTAATTGTACGGCGGCCTGATGGCGCACTAACCGATCGCACTATGACTTGGTCGCAGCTCGCCCAAGCCCGAGTTCCGGAGAACGATGGCCAGGGAGCGCCAACCCAAGCACTCGCTGGCTTGTGGGGGCGTTGGATGCAGTATGCGTCGCCTCGTCTCCGCTCGGCCGCCTTAGCCACCAGATCACTGAAGCCGTTTGCGCACCAAGACGAGGCGGTCTTTGATCATATGTTGCCTCAGCCCCGCCTTCGCTTTCTCTTGGCGGATGAGCCTGGAACGGGCAAAACGATCATGACCGGGATGTATCTGGTCGAAGGGCGTCGTCGTGGCCTTATTCCAGGTCCATCATTGATTGTTGTGCCCGCTCATCTGGTACAAAAGTGGCAGGAAGAACTTGAGGACTTTTTCGGAATACGTGCGAGTCGCTTGACCCCAGAAGTAGCGAGGGACCCTAAAGACCTCGATCCCCGAGTAGATGTTTGGGTGACTAGTCTCGATCTCTTCACATTTAACCTTGATGTTCGGCGCAAGGCTGCCGGATCAAGGGCATCTTGGTCACTCGCAGTCTTTGATGAGGCGCATCGCCTTACGCCAACGTCACGCTATTTGACTGCAGCACAGGAGCTCGCAGCCCGAACTCACCATTTGCTCTTGCTGACCGCGACGCCGCATCGGGGTAAAGAGCACTTCTTCCGAGGGCTCTGCAATCTTCTCGACCCAGCGATGTACCCGTGGGAGCCAGACGAAGACCAATATACTGGCCGGCTCAAGCCGAGCCGCTTGTCGTTCCTGCGACGAATGAAGGAAGAATTGCGAAACCTTGATGGCTCTCGTCTTTTTCCGGATCGTTTCGCCGAAACTGTTACAGTGTCGTTGGGTGACCTGGAGCTTGATGCCTATCAGGCAGTGATGAATTACGCTCAAACTTGGTACGGCGAGAACTCGACACTAGCGCTTTCTATTTACGGAAAGCGAGCTGCCTCTTGCCTCCCGGCCGCAGAGGCGACGTTGAAGCGTCGCTTAGCAGCATTATCGGGTTCAGCAACCAAGCGCGGCCTCGGGCAAGTGCCGGAAACGCTCGCTGAGGGGCTACGAGGCGACCGCTTGCTATCAGATGCATTCGAAGACCCGGCAAGCCTCGCCCAGGTGGAAGACGTAATTATAGGAGCTGCCACTAGGGACAAATTAGGTGAAATTGAAGCTGTCGAGACCCTCCTGGCACAGCTCCGTGCTGCCATCGATGACGGTGGGACCCCAGAGAAATGGGTGATCGCCGAACGTCTGATGGAGCGCCACGGGATAAGGCCTGGTGATGGCCAGCTTCTCCTCTTTACAGAATTTAGTGATACCGCGCGTTGGCTCGCATCCCGCTTTTCTGATTCAGGCTACAGTGTTGAAACCTTAGAGGGTGCAGTCGATCACCGGACCCGTCACGAGTTACAAAGGCGATTCTTAAATCGAGAGTTCCAAGTGCTTGTATCTACGGATGCAGGCGGCGAAGGCATTAATCTCCAAAGTGCCCATGTCATGATTGACTGGGACATACCGTGGTCACTGGTTCGCCTTGAACAGCGGATGGGGCGATTGCATCGTATTGGACAAAAGAGGGACGTCTATATCTATCACTTAGTTGCGCCTCAGACCCGCGAAGGACGGGTCCAAGAGGTTATGCTCAGCAATATCGAAGCCGCCGCGGAGAGCCTAGGCGGCCGGATATTTGACCTTTTAGATGCAACAGTTGCTCGACTATCGGCCGAATTCGATTTCGCGCGGGCGCTATCCAAAGCGCAAGCCCAACCAGGTGTAGAGATCGTCGTGCCTGACGTGGCCGCACTTAGGAAAGCTGGTGAAGCGCTAGTAAATGAAGATCAGCATCTGCGAGCCCGAGTAGATCATGCAGCTGCTGAGGCTCGGTTCCGTTCTGACCGCTTAGAAGCAATCAACCCGGTGATTGTAAATGGATTCCTTGAGGCGCTTGCTCAAGCTCAGGGCTGGACGTTAACCTCCGGCCCTGCGTCAGGAATTCGCCGAGTAAAAAGTTCAAAGTCACTCCCAGCGGCACTCGGTGCCGCCAGCAGCCGCTACGTCGCAGCTGACGGCCGCTCCCTTCAACAAGCACGTGCAGACGGTGCCGCTGATCTCGACGACGTTGTCGTGCTCGGACCTACCGAGGAAGCCTTTCTAGAGTTGGTGCAACTTGCTGTTGAAGTTGGTCGGCCAGAGTTGTTGCGAGGCACCCGACTCGTTGATACAGGCTCAATCACAGACTACACCTTACTCATCTACGAAGCGGAGGTGCGCGTACACGACGGCGTACGCCAGGTCGCCCGCCCAGCACCGTTGCTCGTGCGCTGGTCCGGCGCAGGAGCGTTCGAGGTGTCCTGGGAGTCACTGATGAGCCTTAGTCCCGCGACTGGGACGGCTGTGAGTAAGCCCACCCCGGCACAGCTCACCGACGGTGAGACTGAGGCGAAGGCAGCGCTGAAGCGTGAGCTCGATAGACAGAAAGCGGAGCGTCTTGGATGGGTTGAGAAGGCTCGTCTGCAGCTCAACGACCTCGAAGACCGGTTTCTTGCAGAAATTGCGGAGCTTCCGAAATCTGAACGGCAGCATCGCCAAGCAGCCTTTCTGACCCTCAAAAGCCATCGCTTGTCGCAGCTTGCGGAACTTGAAGATGTTCAAGCGACAGCAGTTCGATTGATTGGATGGGCAGAAGTCACTGCGGGGGTCACGCTCAATGAGCTTGGTTACGAGCCGAACGCAGAAAAAGTTGCCGTAGCGACAGTTATTGCCGAGCTCAAGGCACTTGATTACGTGGTTGATGATCGCCAGACGGCCGGCGTTGGTTATGACCTACTCGCACGACACCGCCACAATGGAGATCAGCGGTGTATTGAGGTCAAAGGCTTCACAGGTGCTATGGGCCCAGTTTGGCTCGAGCAGAATGAGTGGGCCCAGGCACTCCAGCGCGGTGACGACTATTGGCTTTATGTAGTCGACGATTGTGCGTCGCATCCAACAGTGCGGGTGAGAGCCAAAAGTCCAGCCGAATTGTTCGGGAGCAACGCCGCAAAAATTCAGCGCATTCAGATCAAGCTTTCTCAGCTCAAAGCTCACATAGCATCAGCGTGATTGATATGACTAATACACGGATGATTGACCGATGGTTCCCGGTTGCCGCGGTTGATGAGGCTTGCGGTACCCCTCAAGGATCGGGTCGCGTCGAAAAAGCGATCTTCACGTGGTTTGCCTCGCGGCCAATCGCACAGGCCCGAGCCGCCGCACTAACATCGCTCCTACCGTTCGATAATGCCCTGAAGCCACTGATCGATTTAGCGGTGCGGAGCGGTGATCAACAGGCGATAGGAGAGTTGGCTAAACGGGTGGTGGCAGCCCACTCAGGCAAGAGGCCTGTCGTATTGGATATGTTTTCGGGCCGCGCCATGATTCCACTCGAGGCAGCGCGAGCAGGAGCGGATGCGATCGGCGTCGACCTTTCTCCGGTGGCTACATTAGCAGGTCGGCTCCTGGCTGACTATCCTGCACGAGATTGGTCGGCAGAGCCAAATCTTCCAATCTCATACTCAACAATCTCTGGCTCATTGGACTTGGAGGTAGGCGGAAAGGATCGCCTTGTCCGTGACATTGAGGTCATCCTCAGCGAAGTCGGTCGCCGCATATCTGAAAGGGTGAGGCCTTTCTATCCGCAGAATGAATTGGGCCAGTTTCCTTGGGGCTATCTATGGGCGATCACTATCCCGTGCGATGGTTGCAAGCGCCGCTTTCCCCTGCTTGGGTCACTTGCACTGCGCCATCCATACAAAAAGACAAATGATCTCGGTCAATCATTGTGGCTCATTCCCGAGAAAGACACATGGCGAGTTGATGTTATCGACGGTCCACCTGTTCAACAGCCAACATATTCGTCTGGCCTGAAGGCTGATGGTGGGAAGAAAAAAGGGAAGGCTGCACGCTGTTTGTTTTGTGGGTTCGTCCATCCGCTCGAGGTGGTGAAAGGCAAGGGTGAAGCGGGTCAATATCAGGATTCTCTCCTCGTTGTTGCTGACACAGACCAAACGGGAAAACGAATATTCCGTTTGCCGTCCCAAGACGAACGTGCCGCAGCGACAGGCACCAAACCGGGAGCAGATCACAGCGGTCCATACTCAGCTTTTCCGACCGAGCGAATTCCGCCAGGCAATGTGCACACTGTGATGGCAAGTGGTTACGGCTATCGGACATTCGGCGAGCTCATGTGTGATCGACAAACTCGGATGTTTGTCGAGGCTACCTCTGTTATTGCATCGATATTTGATGAGCTCATTGCGGCCGGCTTCTCAAGCGATTATGCGGCAGCTCTTAGCTCGTTCGCTGCATCGGTCCTTGTCCGGTGGCTGAAACACGCAACCCGTGGTGCGCGCCTCCGTCAACACGGGAGTGCTGATGGCTCTAAGAACAATAATCTTCAGGTTGACCATATTTTCACCAACGAGGCGAGCGTCAACTTCCAGTTTGACTATTTCGAAACCGGGCCGGGTGCGGGCGCTGGTACTTGGTCATCAGTTTCTACGACCGCCGTACAGGCAGTAGCAAAAGTTTTGCGTGAGCCGAAAGGGCGGCCGGTTAAGCTCCGACGTGCCTCAGCAACTGCCCTGCCTCTAAGGGACAGTTCAGTCGACGCAATTATTACGGACCCTCCCTACTATGATATGATCGAGTACGCCGATGCGTCAGACCTCTTGCACGTATGGCTGAAGCGATGCCTGTATCGTGCCGAACCAGATTTGTTTGGACCCGGCAGCCAGCATCCAGACGGCCTCCAAGATAAGAACCAAGAGATCATTGTTCGTCGTGTGCACGAGCCAAATCGTATTAAGCACGATACAGAGTTCTATGAGAGCATGCTCGCTGCCTCGTTCAGTGAGGCACGACGAGTTCTCAAGGCAGAAGGGCATCTCGTTGTGGTTTTCGGCCACTCTGATCCCGATGCATGGAGGCGCTTGTTGGGAGCTCTCCAAACGGCCGGTTTCGTTGTGACATCAGCATGGCCGTCTCGCACTGAGTCAGCGAATACCGGAGTGGCATCGATAAAGGTCACTGTGACGATCGGTTGTCGAGTCGCCCCTGCTCGACGGCCGCTTGGTATGGCCTCTGAAGTTGATCGCGAGGTGGTAGAGGCTGTTACGGAGAGAGTGCGCCAATGGGACGCCGATGGATTAGCACTTGAGGATCAACTTATGGCGTCTTACGGCCCGGCAATGGAGGTGTACGGCCGCTATAGTAGGGTGGTTAACCCCGATGGGACTGACGCTGATCTCGATCGCTATTTAACGATTGCGAGGCGTGCCGTTCGCGACGCAATGCGCCTTCGAGTGGATCAGCTTCCGCTAGAGACTTTTGACGTGGTCACCCGATTCGCCGTTTTCTGGCTACGCGCGAAAGGTAGAGCGGAAGTGCCGAAGGGGGAGGCCCGCTTCTTCGCACAGGCCGACGAACTTCGACTCTCGGATTTGAGGGATAGAATTCTAGCAGAGTCAAAAGCGGGATTTCGCATTCGATTGGATGAGCCCAGTCCAGTAACTCCTGGATCGTCGGTATTCGAGGTTGTGCGGGCGATGGCACATGCTTGGGACGAGGGCGGCACTGAGGCCGTCGCGACCATAATCGCTCAGGCTGATCGCGACGCAAGCGATCAGCACCTTTGGGCAGTTGTCGGCGACCTTGCAAGTCACCTACCAGCTTCAGACAAAGTGGCCAAAGCACTAGCGGCTATCAAGCGCACTTCGTCTACTATCTCAACCCTAATTGGAAGCGTGCACCAATCCAAAGTTCAACGCACGTTGTTCGACGAGTTAGAGGCATAAACCGTAATGACCAATGTTCAGAGTTGGACCGAGTTACTACCACTGCGTCCTGAGGTCGTCGCGGCTGATGGCGGTATCGGCGACCTTCAGATGAGCCTTCACAAGGCAGTGTATCAAACTGTCGAGGTGCCCTACCGATCAGTTGAATACTACTCAGACATCACTCAACCGACCCCGCATCTAGTAGGGTTCTTCTCCCGAATTGCGCGGCGGTTGGCCGGCGCTGGAGAAACCATTGCCCTTTATCATCTCGATCAAGGAATGGGTGGTGGTAAGTCGCACTCGCTAGTCGGCCTGTATCACATGGCCGCTAACCCGGTTGGATTCTTTGCCAGTGAGTTAGGTAAAGAGGTATTGGCCGAAGCTCAGGCTGGTGGCGCGAAAATTGACATTACTGGTGCTCACGTGGTGACGTTGACTGCGGACCACTTCTCACCTGGCAAAGCTACTGAGCTATTTGGGCCTGCGGTAAATCTCTTCGAGCGATTCCTCTGGGCCCTTTTGAAGGGTGATCGCGCTCAGTATGACACCTATGTTGCTATGGGCGCCAACAAGGCGACGTTGCAAAAGGCTTTAGCGTCTCGGAAGCAGCCTGTGCTGATCCTTCTGGATGAGCTCATGGATTATGCTATGGAGCTCTCGAATGCGGGCGTCGTTGATACGATGCCGGGAGAGCAGGCTTTCCTGAACGCCTTGATGGATGCCTGTGATGATGTCCCAAACGTCGCGTTCGTCGTAGTGATGATACGCTCCGAGTTGGACCCAGAGGGCTACACGCCACTCGCAGAGAGCTTCCGCGAGTACATAACTCGGCGCCTAAATCGCAATGGTACTACTGTAGCAGTTACCGAGACTGGAGATTTTGCTGCAATCATAAGGCGGAGAATTTTCGAGCAAAACAGTGCGAGTCTGCCTATAACCCAGCTGACCGAGGGCTTTTTGGCTACTGTCGAAAATGAAGCTGCCTGGGATGAGAAAGTGCTCACCCGCCTCGGTCCAGGTAAAGGCACAGCTGCACTCGGTCATAGAATTGCAGAAAACTATCCATTTCACCCCGATCTGATGGACTTGGTCCAGAACGAATGGGGCAAGGCGCAAGGCTTTCAGCGAGTTCGGTCGACCGTTGCGATATTTGCTCTAGCTGCACTTCACTGGACCCGTGCAGCACAGGCGGGAGAGTGGACCCCTCCGTTGATTGGCGTCGGAGATTTGCCGTTGGGAGGGCTCAGAGGAACTGGCAAGGTGCCGCAAGCGCGTTGCCTCGATGCTCTGCTGAACTCAGGCTTGCTGTTGGGCAACGACCGAGCAATTCAAGGCTATCGCGCAGTCGCTACTACCGATATCACCTCTGCTGATGCCACTAGTGGCCGAGCTGTTGAGCTCGACCGTAAGCTAGCTGATGCTAAACTTGCTACGGATCAGCCTAACCCAGCAGTGCGGATGGCTACCGCCCTGTTTAACTACAGTCTTGTTGGGCGAGGGCAGGGCCGCCGAGGCGCAACTAAGGCAGAGCTTATGGCAGCTCTGATGCTGCCCACCAACGATCCCACAAAAACCTTCTCAGCTGTCGAGGAGGTATTTTCGACTCTCACTGGTGAAGATGGTTTAGGTGCCCTTGAGGTAAATAAGCCAGCAAACTCTGCGGAGCGTTACTGGCTGACAGTCAAGCAGACTCTGCGGATGTTTTTTAATTCTGCGAAAAGTCAAATCTCAGAGAAGGACAAGCTAGCTTTAGTCTGGGAGACAGCACAAGCACTGACCGTCAAGGGGCAATTTGAGGAGGTGCACTTTGTACATGAGCCTACCGACAAGCAAGTGCTTCGCGATGTTGCAAGTGGTATAGATGGCCAGGCTAATCGCCTCGTGGTGCTTGACCCTCGATGGTGGACATTACTGAATGGCGATGACAGTAAGTCGCGCAATGAAATTCGTCGGATGTTTGGCTTAGGTGACGATGGTCTACTCGTCGACAATGCCGCGAGCTGTGTGCTTGCAGCGGTAAACACCTATCAACGCCGTTACGCCGTCCAAGCAGCCCAAGATGTTCTAACATGGCGATTGGTTGCGAGCCACACCGTTGAGGATGATGAGAAGGCTGAGGTGCAGCGCAAGCTCACTGAAGCTGAGGCCAAACTCAAACAAAAGGTTCGAGGTGCTTACCGGCACTACATCTATCTGACGCGCAAGGGTGATCAGTTGGAGGTGGTGTTCTCCCATTTCGATGATGACAAGCTCTCGTCTCTCAATGGCAATGATGTATGGGGCGGCCTAGTTTCCGCCAATCGTGCCGTGGGTGAATACACCGACACGACTGAGAAGCGCCGTAAGAGAATGCGACTGTCAGAGGTGTTCCTTTCACTGCTTCTGGATAGCTTCGATCGGCATCTTACACTCAAAGATGTTGTCTCGTCCTTTTACAGAGACCCGAGATTTCCACTAGTGCCTACCCTCGATGAGATTCGACAGGTGCTCTACGACCTATTGCAACCTGCTGAGCATGCGGGTCCTGGCACAGGAGGATGGGAACTCGTTGGTTCAGACGGTTTACGCTTGCAAGTCGAAAGCCCAAAGCAGCTCGCGATTAGCTCAATTCAACAGCAGTTAAAGCGCGCTGAGCTCCAAGACTCGGATACTGCGGGCCTTGGAGCCGGTGGTGCTCAGCAGAGCGGTGAACATACTACGACTAAGTCCACTGGCGCTGGGACTAGCAGCAGTCAGAGTAGCGATAATCCAGATGCGAAATCGGGAGCTACCAGTGCCGGTGCTGGCAAGAGTGATAGCTACTCTTGGTATCGGGTTGAAGTCACAAACCGTTCAATCACGGATGAGGTAAAGCGTGAGGCAATTCGTGCTCACCTTATTTGGCTTGCTTCGAAGTTGGATGAGGATGATCTCGACCACCAACTCTTTACCCTTAAATATGAGCTATTGGCCGGTACAAATTCGAGTCTGACTGCTGACATTAAAGGTCGAGCTCAAAATATCCAAGCAACAAGAACTGAGGTCCAGGAAGAACTATGAGGAACCAATTTGAAGGCAGAATATCAACCTAACAACAATATGAGGGTGTCCTGTGAGTAGCGATAACGAGGATGACATTCATTCAAAGGCTCCAAGGTTGATGGAAGCTAGCGAGCGAAATCCCGAGCCGACCGACTATGTAGTGGTGATTGACGATGACTCATCTCCCGCGATGGTCCATCCGACACTCTGGCCTCATGCCTTCCAAAGTGAAGAGGCAATGCTTTCTGCCGTCGTAGAGGAAATTTGCTTCTATAATCCTGGTGGTGGCGAGCGAAAATTGGACGGCATACCCGAGCATTTGAATTCAATAGTCGGCCGGGTGCGGAATGGGTCGCTTGACTACGTAGCTGCGGCGAAGGCGATAAATGAAAAGTCCAGTGGGTCCTTCTCAATTGTTTGGTGGGGACCAGTCCGCTCTCTTCTCACCTGTGACAGTAGTTTTGCACATCAGCTCAGGGAGGAACTCGCTGAGGATGAAGAGGAGTTGAGCTTAGAAAATATCCTTTCTCGTATGCAGCCAATCAACTTCGCATAGCTGTCCAAGAAACAGGAAGCCGAAACGACGGGCGCGCTGGCATTACTCCGACCTCCAACAATGTCGTTTCGGCTTCTGCGCCTCTCAACTCTATCGAACCCGAATAGCAACTGGGGAACTAGAAATTGGATGAGAAACGTGCGTCCGAGGGCGAGCATCGAGGCGATCCTCTCAGCCAATTCATTGGTTGTATTGCGGACTCGATTTTCGCTGGCGAGCCTCCGAGCGATGAGGACATTGCCCTCTTGAGAGCCAATGCTGCCGAGCTTAGCTTTGACAATGGTGAATTCTGGACCCATGTATTGCCCAGGGACAGCAACATTCTAGAGAAGCCGCAAAACCGGCTGAATTGGGACTTTCTAGAAGATGTGATTTCAGAGGATCGACTCGAGCAACTCGCCGCCGGACAGGAGCCGACAGCCGAGGAAATCGGCCTTCTGCGTGACGTTTTGATCGAGGCGCTTTTTCAGAGGCCCGATGACGATATCACTCCTGGACTATGGACGTTGGATTTGCAGGGAAGCGTGGGGTCTGCGGTTGCCATTGTAGCCTGCGAGGGCCATAGCTTTTCCGGCGTGCGTCGATCGCTATTAGGCACCTACCGTGATCTCGATGAGGCCCGGTCATGCTTAAGCGAAGCTTATATATTCCCTGGCTAAGCCAGAGAGCCTGCTTTAAAATCCAAATAGCGTCCAGAAAAAATCGACCTCCTGCGGGTCAACATCTTGAGTGTCAGCTTCAGTTCTCGTGAAAAGTAGTGCGGGAAATCGCTCCTGATCAGCGTAAACGAAATCGGAAAAACCCAAGTCTACAGCCCAGCCTGCCCGGTTCGCTTCACTTAAAAAGGAGCGTAGAGCGTCGGGCGTCGGAATACGCGCAATACAAATTAGCTTAGCATCAGCCTCAGAGATTTCGTGCCAGGCCTTGAAGATACCCTCAACTTGGGAAGGAGCTGACGCTGCGTTAGACGTCTGGGGCACAAGATCAAAGCCTATTACTGATATCAGGACATCGCCAGAAACACCTGTCTCCGGCAGACTGCAGTGATCCGCCTCAACGAACTCGATATTGGGGAATTCCTTAGACGCGGCACGTCCGATATCAACCAAATTCCTTTCCCGCTCAGTGCAAATAATCCTGCAGTCGGGCCAATCTTGCGAGATCAGTCGAGCAAGCGATCCTGTTCCAGCTCCAAGATCAACAATCGTTCGAAACGGTGCCACCGACGGCAATATGGCGAGAACCTTCAAGAAAGTTTTTAGCACCCGGGGAGCGTCCATCCCGAAGAGCATGTGTGCTTCTTTCGGAGAGCGCGGGAGGCGATACCAAGTGCGCAGGCGACTACTGTCGTCAAACAGCTCAGAGTTATCCAAAATAGAGCGACGCTCGTCGTCGAGCATATCTCTGAAGCACTCAAAGGCGAGCTTACCCGAAAACTCACCTGGGTAACCCTCTTGAATGAGCGCCGAGACAACCGCTTCTTCGTCCAGCCGCGATGGCTTAGTTTTCTTTGCCATAGAGATTTTACCGATTAGCCATAATCCGGCAGCTGACGGAGATCGTCCTCAAGGATCAGCTGCCTCGTGTTCGGCGTGGAAGTGAATGACTATATTCGTCAGCGTACTCGCCATTTCCTTTGCTCGAGGAAGGGTTAGCAACTTGCAAATCAAGTTCACATAGTGGGGAATGTCACTCTCATCGTTTACCCATCGCTCGACGTTCCGCGGGTTAACCCCTGAAATCCGGGCGAAGTAAACTGTCGTCATGTCAAGCTGATCGAGTGCAGCACGGAATTCCTCTCCGGTCATTCGATCATATTCAAACCGCCGCGACTTGCTTGGCTTCTTGGGTGGGGGCCTCATGATTGCTCAGTTGTAGCTCTTGGGAACAGATACAGGCTCATTCTTCGCTACCGCAATGGCGAGATGAGCTGCCATCACAGCATTGTCACCCTGCTCATTAGCGACGAGGAGGCCACCGTTGTCGACTTGCCGGACAAGCGCCTCAAGGGCTGCGAGAGGGTCAGGTACTCGACCACAAGGCGCAGCCTCAGATGTGGAGGGGGAGCTAGTCATGGTTATCCTTCTTCAGCATGGTGTCAGTGACGCTTTTGGCCATCTCCATTGTGTTAGGGAGCGTCAGAAGTGCGCAGAGAATCGTAACGAAATGGGGGATATCTTCATCACCTTTTATCCAGCGCTCAACTTTGGCCTCAGAGGCTCCAGAGATTCGCACGAACTGGCGCATCGTCACTCCTAGCGCGTTCAGCGCGTCTGAAAACTGCTGAGCTGTCATCCGGTGGTAATGATATCGTCTCGACATAATCAAAGCATTGGGTAATCCGCGCGGGTTTGTACTCCCTGACATTTGCAGGACTACCGGTGCGGCCTCCTACTCACCAGGCTTGCTAGGAATACCTATGCGTTAGATCAGCATTTAGTTCCTCATGTTGCACTGCCAGGGACACAATCCTGACGAGATCGAGAATAATGTCGCGTGTCGGTCAGAAGAACACCGCGCCGAACTCCTGTTGAGAAGTGCGCTGCACCGGAACGGCCTCCGATACAGACTTCATGATCGGTCATTGCCCGGAAGCTCCGATAACGTATTCCCTCGCTTCGAAGCGGTTCTCATCCTCCACGGGTGCTATTGGCACTTCCATGGACGTTATCGCTGCATGGTTCCGAGGAGCCGGCGCGATTGTTGGCTCAAAAACTTCGAATCGAACCACCTTCGCGACCAGAAAAAGACTGTGTTACTTCTGAAGAAGGGCTGGCGGGTTCCGACGGTTTGGGAGTGTGCACTTCGTGGAAAGACGGCAAGGTCACCTTATTAGATAGCCATTGCCGTTATTACTTGGCTTCACACCTCTGAGCCGATTGGCGGGATTGAGAGAAATAATCTAACGTAGCTCTGTTTTGGAGTGCTTTCCCACAAGACGATTAAAGCGGATTAGAGGAGGCGGACATTGTCCCTAATAGGAGGAATAAATATTGTTGACAGCCGCTCTGTGAACGATGTAAACAGTTTTTGTGAATGATGTTCACAGGAGTCCAGGTGGCCACGAACACGGATGATTTCGTCGGGATTAACGAAATTGCGCTTATGGCGAACGTCTCGAAACAGGCGGTCGCCAACTGGCGAGTGCGTGCCTCAGACTTCCCTGAGCCAGTGAGTGAACTAGCGTCCGGACCAATCTTTAGGCGCTCACAAGTTCGCTCTTGGCTTCGACGTAACAAACGTAAAGGAAAGCCGATGACGCATATATTTTCGACGATCAACCTTAAGGGAGGCGTGGCCAAGACAACGACGAGCGTAGCACTTGCTGAGACTTTCTCAGCCAACATGGGCAAGCGCGTCCTGGTGATCGACCTTGATCCCCAGACTAACGCGACCCTGATGCTGATTGGGGAAGAGAGATGGTTCGAACTGAACAGCAAGGAGCATACGCTTGCTCGCCTGTTCAAAGACGCGATGGACCCTGACAATCGTAAGTTCGACCTCGACAAGACCCTTCAGAAGCGCGTGTCGGATGTAGGCGCAGCGAGGACGATTGATCTCCTGCCTTCCAGTCTCGACCTTATCGATGTCCAGGATAAATTGGCATCTGCGCCAGTGGGCAAGTTCTACGCCGCTAACCCCATCGAGCTCCTTTGGCGTGCCGTGAAGTCCCGAATCGACGACTATGATATCGTTATCGTCGATTGCCCGCCCAATCTTGGCATCATCACCCTGAACGGACTGCGGATTTCTGACGGCTACATCATCCCCACTATTCCAGACCACATGTCGACCTACGGTATCCCGCAGATCGTCACGCGCATTCGCGATTTTTCCCAGGCGATCTCCGAGAAGATTGAGCCGATAGGAATTATCGCTACTAAGTATCAGGCGAATTCTACTGTCCACAACAACGTCTTGAAGCAGCTACAGGACGATGCAGATGTGCCGATCGTGATGGACACCATTATCCGACAGGCCAATCAGGTTGCCGCCGCCGCCGAATTCCAGAATTATCCCCGTACTCTGAAGCAGAAGTATGGATCAGAGCTAGCCAACCAGTATGACGAACTCGCGCGTGAAATCTGGAATGAGCTGGATTGAGGTCGCTGAGAATGAAAAAGATACTGAATGCGCTCTTCAAGGAAGTGATCCAAGAGGCTGAGACCAACCCAGCCTTCCGCGCTCGTCTTGAGGCTGCACTCGGCCTCAGTGAGGAGGGAGGGGTGAAGCCCACGACGAAGCTGCGGGAGGTAGGCTCGTCTCAGCCGAAGCGGCCGAGCAATCGGCGGCCGCCCGCAGTTTTGGACCCTGTCCATCTAGCCAAACAGGGAGACGACGTTCTGCGCACGGAGCTTTCCCGGCTCGATATTGAGCAACTCCGCGATATCGTCGCAGACTACGGGATGGATACAACCAAACTCGTCACTAAGTGGCGCGATCCTGATCGTATAGTTGAACGTATCGTAGAGGTGGCTCGAAGCCGTGCACAAAAAGGGAGTGCGTTTAGAGATCAAGGGCCAGCAGATGGATCAGCAGGCGAACTTCCTGTTGCGCCTGGCGCTAAGAACGATAACCCATCCTCTGGCTCATAGTGCAGAACTGTTAGCCCTGAAGCCGATCGCTCTCAAATCTCCAGCTCTTCGAGACATGCTCCTCGGGAGCCATGAGACGCCCCAGTGAGCTGATCGAAACGAGGACTATAGGTCGTACGCATGCAATCCTATCACAGGCCTTGGAAATAAGCAGCATTGCCTAGTTAAACGCCGACTCAAGACGGTCTCCGCTTGCGTTAAGCGAGATAAAGAGACTGGGGCAATAAAACTGAGACAATCATAGAGATGCTAAAGGCTTACCCATGCTGCTGAGAAATCTCGGCTTTAATGAAGCCAACGCTGAAGATGAGGCCGTTGCGATCCTTGTGGGTCCTAACGGTTCGGGAAAAAGCAATCACTTGCGGAAGATTGCCATTGAGTATCACAGCCATCGTGATGTTACGGTAATATCGAATACGACCTACGATAGGTTTTTGGGAATTAGAGGGATAAATCGACACTCTTCAGGGCGCACCGGCCAATCTCCGAAGGCGACCATAAAACGGGCGGTAGCTGCGACCCTCGATCGTGAGGGATCGGAATTCTACCAGATCAGTGCCACCCTTGAGTTTTGCGGATATCTCCCTCGCATTGGCTTCAGGATTGAACGGTCACAAGCGATGAGGGAAGCATCCTTCGATCCCTCCGATAGATATGGGCCATTCTTCCGTTCTCAGGAGGAGTACCAGGATTTCGAAGACTCGCGCCATTTCCTCGAGAGATGGCGGGAGGACGAAATCATTTGGATCGATTCGAAGAGTTCGGTTCTTGAATTCTCTCGCCGTCGCGAGTTTGCGGCTGTGCTCCGCAGTGAGCAGTTGCTCTACAAGGCGAAGTTGCTTCGTCGAATCCATGTGTACCTTGAAAAAGAATATGGCGCACCGTTTGAGCTGCAGCATGCAAGCTCCGGCGAGTTGTCTTTGATATCTTCACTCGTTTTCCTGATCACGACTGTCGGAGATAATGCAATCGTTCTCATTGACGAGCCCGAGAACAGTCTCCATCCGAGCTGGCAGCGTGACTACATAGACAAAGTCCTCGGCGCCTTGATGTATCGCAACGCATCAATCGTCGTCGCTACGCACGCCCCGTTGGTCGTGACGGGAGCGACTACACAACGGCCCAACCACGTTACGGTTTACCAAGTCAGAAATGGTAATCCTGACCGCCTGAACATCAATGGTATGGCGGCGGGGGATAACGGAATTGAGGCAGTGTTGTGGAAGGCGTTTGATGTCGTGACCCCGGCCAATCACTTTGTGAGTGAAGAGATCGTCGAAGCGATCGACCAATATGAACGTGACGAAATCAATAAAGGCGCGGTCCTCACTCTGATAGCTCGAATGCGGGCTAGGAGCTTTGACCCGAAGCAGGAAGAGTTCTTCGACGCAATCCGCACTCTTGTTGAAAAGGTCGAAACTCGTAAGGCGAGCCACAATAATAACGGAAGACCTGCGACGTAATGAGTGATGCTTATGAGCCTACGCTTGACTCCTTCGTCATGAGCGAAGAGGAGCTTGAGGCGATTACCGCGGCAATGACGGACGAACATCCATGGGATGTAAAGAATGAATTAGTCAAGAGCGTCAAAAACAAAATCCGGGCTCATCATCTCGAGCGCCATGGCGATACATGCTGTTACTGCAGAACCAATCTTCATGGTGGCGGCCACTTCATGATCGACCGCGAGCATGTGCTACCGAAGGGGAAGTACAAGCGCTTCGCCTACGAGATTTGGAATCTCTCTGTATCATGCAAGCGTTGCAACATGCAGTTTAAGATTGAGGACGATGAGTTCGTCGTCGACAAGCAGGATGGTGCAGAATTTCAAGATAGTAGCAACTATCGCATTGTTCATCCGAACTACGATGAATGGGAACAACATCTAGACCGTGTGTCCCAGCAATCCAACAGGAAGCTTCTTGTTATCTATGCGATCGTCAATCAGAGCGAGAAGGGCCGCTACACATACGACTATTTTGGTTTGAAGGAGCTCGAAGTAAACAGCTTTGACGAGGGTCAGGGCATTGAGCGGACGGCGCAAGGAAACAGAAGTGATGCCGCTCTTGAAGCCCTTGCGATTGCTAGAGCTCATGGTCAGTAGTGTCCGCCCGATAGGGCGTCGCCCGTCGTAACTTAGTAAAGGATTACGTCACGGGCCGACTAAATATTGCTTCGGAGGTCTGAGAGTGCTGTTGAACGGCTGGGTGCGGGACTTGTTCGGCACTCAAATTGCTTGGCGGACCTGAATGGCCCCATATGTGAAAGAGCCTTGCTGATAGTTGCCATTGACGTGCCCCTTCGGCGCACCACTACCCTTCGTGCATCCAGCACCTCGCTCTCTCCTTCGAGGCGGGTGGTTGATACAAATACTCGCCGCGAGTCTGGGCCCTATCGCGGGTGATAGGTTAGACCGCAAGGAATCGGGTTTCCTCATTTCTGCTCCGGTGCGTGGATTGGATAACTGCTCGTCGGTTTCCGAGCCGAGAAATGCCAGCATCAACTCATTATCTACGGGTATGAGCCTGTGTAGATCAGAAATGTTCGAGTGGGACATCCAAGATAAGCAGTCTCTTATCACCTGCCTAATAGGTCTACTGATATATCGATATAGGTCCGCCTGAGGACTTCTAGTATACCTCGATAAGCACTGGCCTGAATCAATATGGGATAGGCTTCATGGGCGTTGCCCTGAATGGCTCATGGCTTCAGCTCTAGTCATCTTCAGAACGTTCTTGAAGGACGATTTGAATTTCCACGCCGAGTGAGGCCAGGACTTCCGGGTGATATCTCTTGAAAGCATCCACTTCGTCGAGCAGGACGAGTAGTCGACGCTCTATGTCATCCGCTGGCAGGGGCGTCATTCCAGTAAAGTCGAAGATGTAGTAATCGCCCTCGTGATGGCAGTATCTGCGAGACTCTTCTGCAGTGATTGAAAATTTCCGAGGGATGCCTAAGCGGGACCTGGGAAGATGAGCGTGCCAGGAAAGCTTCCGAAGCTGCATCGAGGTTTGTCGAGTTGATCTCCTCTGCTGCCGAGTAAAGCTTAGCTTTAGGATTGGCCAATAGCCATCGAACTGAACAAATCTAGGAATACATACCTCATTCCAGATCGTCTTGCCCCCAACCCGGGAGTACTGCCCAGTAATACTGAGCCATAGCTCAGCTTGGTCAGGGTCAGATCGCTGTACGGTCATCGCATGGGATTATGTGAGCCACCTGTCTTCAATCAACCGCCGCAATCCTTTTTGATCACGTTTGACTCAGAATAATTCAGCGAAAGTACCCCTTTTGGATGTGGTGATCTGCTTGTCATGAGTTCGTAGAAGAGTAGCTTTTGTCTTTGCCGTGATCTTGTTTGAGGCGGCTTTGTTCTTTGGAGGACAAAATGACTACGATAGCAAAGACAGTCACAATCGAAGAAACTGTAGACCGGGTGCTCGCACAGATCGAAGCAGCCGATCCTTCAACACCAGAGACGCTACGTGATCACGTAACGAAAGCTGGGCAATATGATCCTTATAAGGCGAGTTTGGCTCTGCGTGCTATCCGAGCAAGGCTCAAGCCGCCAAGTGGCTCTCACGCTCATCTGACTACTGGGAGGAAATGGGCTTATGAGCGTGAACAATGGGCAAAGGAGGCTGGGCTTCAAAAAGGGCGAGTGGAACGCACATTCGAGCCCGAGACCGAAACGACACGAGCAATGGTCGAGGCGATGGATGCAAACGAGTTCCTCCCAGACATCGCCCGCGAGGCTGTTAGCTCCATCAGCACTATGCTGGCTCGTCGTGCCAACCGGAAGTTAGATGAACACTCGGCTGCTATCGTGGGCGAGAGTGTCGAGGAGTTGATGCATGAGATGGAAGTACAGGCCCGTCTCATGGAGGAAAAGGAGGCCCGCCTTCAGCAGGCCGAGCGACATGCAGATGATCTCCGACGGACCAATAATAGATTGCTCGCAATTATGGAGCAGGTTCTCGGGAAGAGCCTTGGCGAAGGCGCGCCAATGCCCGGAAGTGATGACGGCGACAAAGACAGAGGCAGCGCCCACCAGCGTACTAACTGAGGACGCTGCCCTGTTTTGAACGGCTTACATGCGGACCGGGTGGATGGCACCCGCCCGGTCCTTCACCGCAGGAACATTATGATGGATATCGATCAGAAAGCCAAGTTGGCAAGAAAGCTTACTCATGCGTTACACCAAGCTCCTGACAACCCGCAGCTGTTCGTCAACATCGTCTCACAAGTAACGAGATCGGCCAGTCTTCACATGACCGATCTTGCGATCACGTTTGGCGACCTGACTACTCGATTAGCTGAGCAGTTAAGGGATGCTCGAAAGGATGCAAAGCCAACCTTTGACAATCTCTTCGACATGGCGAGCACAAAGGTTCCGCTTGGAAAAAATCCAAATCGCGTCTTAGCTGATGTGCTTGGCGTAACAACCAGAACCATTGAGGAGCATAAGAAGCTCGGCCGAGTCCCTCGCGGATGGATAGAGAAAATCCGGTCCCTGCCAGATTTGGATGAGACAAGTTCCGAGTTTGATGTGGAAACTAAGCACGTCATCGAAATTCTGAGTGAAAGAGGCTACTCGCCCCAAAAAATCCGAGATGTATTCGGGCGGATACGCACTTCCCGCGCGGGGCTGAGACAGATCGAAAAAATAGCCCATGCTGAAGGCGGCCAATTACACGTAGATGAATTAGCGCAGATTGGGCGTGAGCTGTTCGGCGATCGCCCACAGGCAGAACGTTGTCTCCAGATTTGGTTGATGACACAGTTGCGCGTGCAGTCTGAGCTGCCTGCCGATCGAAACCCTGCCCTTAGCTCAAAGCAGGTCGAAAAGCTCCGGACACGATTTAAACGTGAAAAGGAATTCCGCCAGAATGACCCTGTTTACCGGACTGTCTCGTTAGCAGCTGAATTGATCGAGCGTCCCATACGGGCGAACAGCCGCTCGGCAGCCGGTGATATGACTGCCGATCCGATTAATCTTCGATCATTTCTGAGCCGATTGTTTGGTGAGGGCGCGGAGGAACGGCATAACCGATATCTCGCTCAGCTCACCGGCCTAGACGATCGCCATACCCTTGACCTGCTCAAAGGAGCAAATCGTGTCTGTGAAGCATGGTGGGACTTCCTTCATAGAGTTGAAGGTGAAGTGCTGCATGCTGGAAATACCTCAGTGCTCAGGCGCACCGCATAACACCTGTGATGCTTCTAATCGCATGGGAGCAATCGTTTTGTGGCGATCGCGGTTGAAGGAGCAGTGGGGAACTTTGAGGCTCAATCGCAAGTAATTTGGCTAAGCGTGCTCCGCGCCTGTCGGATCAGCTTCCGAAGGGCGAGGGGTGCGGGTTCTCAGCCTGCTTTGAAATGCCGCCTGCCGTTCGGCTATCGCTACGTCGCCTGAAAAGGAGCTTCTATTGAGCTCGCGCATCAGGTAGGCTGTCAATGCGATCTCTCAGAGGAAACAACTGTGCCATGAGGCTATAAGGTAAGGACGCGTCTGAAAGATAAATGAGCCTTTCGGACGGCCCGATTCCCCCGGAGGAACAGCTCTACTTCTACCCCCTCGGAGCTCGCCATCCCGCTGCTTTCGCCTCGTCCTCTGAACAGAACCAGCGTTCTCCGCTTACTTCGTTGATTTGCGTGTTCTCATAGTGTCGGCTTCCGGGAACATGGTAGATGCGGCCCGAACCTGAGATGTTGCCCTTGATATCGCATTTCCGCTCGGCGCTTCCGGCAGTTTCACCCGCCGCTTCCGAAGGCAGGCGCTCACCCCGTCGCCAGTCCCACGGCTTGACAAACGTTCCGACCCAGAGCCCACGCTTGGCCTGTCGGGCTTCTGCTTCCTCGTTCGAGTAGCGCCCGTCCGAGTATTGACCGTATTCCACCGCCCAGCCCTGCCGGATCAACTCGCCATTGATGTCCCGGCCATTGGCATGACAGACAGCGACCACCCGCCCGTACCGGTCCCGGTCCTCTTCATGACAAGTCACCCGCCCGTTCCGGCCTATCAGCGTGGCCAGAGCATCCGCTGCTCGGGAGCCGCAGAGATAGCGTTTGCCTTCCGCATCATTGCAGGTCTGCTTCCCCTCCGGCGCATCCACGCCGTAGAGCCGAATGCGAGTCTGTTCGCCCCGAAGAGCAAGAGTGTCCCCATCTATCACGTCGGCTTGGCCCGACAGGCTTTGAGCTGTGACAGGCAGCGCAATCAGGCAGAGCCCGAGGCTCAGAGGAAGGAACAACGCTCTCATGCACAATGCCCCTTCTATCGGCGACGATAAGGCTCGCAGGCAATGCCATCATTGTCCCGGTCGAGGTGTGGCGCGTAACCTGGCTGCCCTCTGTAGAGAGGAGCCGCTCCTGCCGCTCGTGCGGCAGCACAGTTCCGGTAAGAGACCTGGCTGGAACCAGTCCACACGCGGCCTTCTGGTGTGGAACTGGAGCTGATAGGTCCCGGGTTGGCCCAGCCCCAAACAAGGCCGAAGCCAGCAAGTGCGGCCACCATTGGCAAACCGACTTGACGGCGCAAACGGCGTCGCCTCGCTGCCCGTTGATGGCGTCCAAAGTGAATGTGCCAATCTTTGTGTGAAACCATGCTGAAGCCCCCGGGAGGACTATAAACCTGACTATTTGGTTAGGATAGCGGGGCTGTACATTCCCGAGCACCCATTTATCGTTGGGGTAACAGGCTGAATGCGAGGCTCGACAAAGGGCTCAAGGGGAACTCAGAGTGATGTCCATCCAGTCCATACTCTACCTTCTGGGGATTTATCTCTGCCTCATCAATCTAGCGACCCTGGCGGCTTTCGCTTGGGACAAGCACTGCGCTCGGAACGGAATGTGGCGAGTTCCAGAGCGCACATTGCTTGGAATGGCGCTTATTGGCGGAACGCTTGGAGCAATCCTCGCCCAGCACAGCCTGCGCCATAAGACGAGAAAAGAGCCGTTCCGGACCCAGCTTTACCTAATTGCTGGATTGCAAGTTGTCGCTCTCGGTACAGCCGCTTTTCCGGCCGTTCAGGATGTACTGCTCTCAATGGCGCAAAGCATTGGCTGATTTAGCATCTGTGGTCATTAGAAAGGGACCGCTGGTTAGCGGTAACCAGCTCCACCGCTCCAAGCTTACCTCGAGGTCGCGAGCTTGTGGCAACTCCCTCGCCTCCTAATCAAACACAGAGGACGAAATCTCTGCGTGAACCCAAGGACGGCGACAACATACTTGTGGAATAACAATGATAGACAGTCAGGGGGTATCGATGGCGATTGCTGAGGAACGAAGCCGACGCCTTAGTCTCTGGTCGCAGCTACAGACGTCGGGTGTTACTGACCTGGAACCAGGGTATCTTCGCCAGCTTGGGGTTTACGGTGGTGCCCAAGGCATCTGGGTCGATAAAGCGAGGACCCGAAGCGTCTCTAAGGACGGAAATGGCATAACGGTCAGCATCCTGCATACTGGCCTGCACTACCCTGATGACCTGTCAGATGACGGGATGATTTACCACTATCCGGTCACGCGAAGACCGCCGTCGCGTGATGCCGCTGAGGTCCAAGCCACCAAAAATGCGGCTCAGGCGAATATGCCAATCTTTGTGATTTTGCCCGGTGAAAAGCGAGCCACTAGGCGTTCCGTCAAAATTGGTTGGGTTGTGGACGCTGACGATGCCAGCAAACAGTTCCTTATCCTGTTTGGGGCGCAGGAACCCGCCTACATCCCTCCGGCACCCATAAGCTCACCATTTCAGCTTGTTGACAACTCACCGGTGGGTACTGCTCAAACGAAGGTTCGCAAAGGACAACAACGCTTCCGATTTCACGTCATGGCGCAATTCGGTTGCAAGTGTGCTGTCTGCTCAATCACCCATCCAAGCTTAATTAAGGCTGCTCATATCCGCGGCAAAGCTGATAAGGGTTCGGACGATTGGCGGAACGGCATCCCCCTTTGCTCAACGCATCACGATGCCTTTGATGCTCATCTCTTCGCGATCGAGCCTGATACACTTTCCATTGCCGCGGCTCCAGGTGTTTCTTGTGAAAGCATCGGGATTCATGCTCTGAAGCTGACCCCAACGAGTCAGCAACCCCATTTGGATGCGCTGAGATGGCGCTTCAACCGTACCCTGAGTAGGTGGAGCGCTCAGCAGTCTGATTGACCTAGCCTACAAAGTTGGCGGTGACATTCAGAATCTGGTCAAGCTCGTTACTGTCTCATCCGAAAAGCTTGCTGAGACCATTCTTTCAGGCCAATCGGTAACAAGTGAGCGCAAGAGTTTGCGAAGCCAATTTCTATTCGCGATCGTTAGGGAGTTGTTCGGCAAAGTGCACCGCGCCACTGTGTGTTCATGATGGGCTCAATCTATCGCGACGACCTACGCAACCAGCCACCAGGATGATGGATGTCACGCCAAAACCATCGCGGTAATAGAGCATCCTGCTTCGGTCACGGAATGCTTCTAATGGAAGTGTCGTCATGATTCTTCCGCCTGAATGTGCCACGGCAACAAGGGCTCAGTCTTTCGGGCCTCTTGTTGGCACATGACGCCATGTTCTATGTCTGGCGATTTCAGAGCACTTTTCTGAGATGCCAAGGCTTCTGAAAACGTCAGGTAACTTCGGGGTAAGCTCAAAGACTATTGCTCTTCCAAAGGGCGTCATTACGGGATGACGATATCCATAGCAATCGAACTGACCTAGAAACCGCACGTAGTTTGGTACGTTCTCAGCCTCCGAAAAGACTATTAGGTCGTCGCCGCGTTCCCGATGTTGGATTATATATTGGTTTTGCAGCGAGCTTATATCAGCCTCTTTACTCCCCATGCCATAATAGAGGTAGATGTCACCTTCGCAACGATCCTCATAGCAATACTGAAGCAAACCGAATTTCGTTGAAAACGCCGTAACACGACCTTCCTTCGAACGAGTCGAATACCTTTCTCGAAAGATTCCTTCACCTGTTCGGGTGCCTAGTTCGTCGTTGATAATCTCTCGGGGATAAATCTCACCTTCTATATAGCGGTCGTAAGGCACAGTGCGCTCCTGCGGTGATGGGCGGTCGGTCAACTTACAATACGCTGAGACAACCTTCTCTGGCCGGGAATTGGGTAGGATTAGAGAGTTATAGTGCTATCTCTAAAGCGTAACGCTTCGCCTGGGCACCATCGCCCTAAGTGGTCCTACCCGTTGCTCGCCTTGGCTGCGATAACTGAAATCGCCCTTTTCGGGCTTGGGTTCAAGCAAGTCGGGTGAGCATGCTCTTAGCCTGCTGGATCAGTCTCCGGATTGCGCGTTGGCTTTCAATGGCCTCACAGGTAAAGGTCCCATGCCGATAGTTGCCATTTGCGGCCCCCTTCGGTGCGCCGCTACCCTTTGCGCCGCCGTGCATCCGGCATCGTGTTCGTCCACTCACTGCGGGTGACCGGCACGGGCTCCCGCTGCGGGTCTTCGCTCCGCAGCGTGGCGACAGGTTGAGGCGTAAAAAATCAGGTTTTCCCATTTTCTGCTCCGGGTGCATGGGGTTGATCATCGGAATTGGTGTCGGGCCCCCTACCTCCGGGTTGAGTGACGTTTCCCACGATGGCTTGGCCACCAGAGTGAACGTGCACATGTTCAACCCTTACGGTCTGATTGCCGCCGCGTTGCAATTTGGCGAGGGCCTCCGCATGCTCCCTGCTGATCTTGAGCAGTTTCAGGGCCATGTTGCCATTGCTCTCCAGCACCGGAATGTGCTCTGCGTGTCCCACACGGGCCAAAAGTGTCATGGCAAGCTGATGAGAGGCGGCGATTTGCACAGCCAATACACCTTCCATCTCGTTCTGTGGCTGCGCACCAGCCACAGTCGCCAGCATCGCATTGACTGCCGCTTCTTCCCTCTCAGTGGACCAGCCACCATTGGTAAACTTCGTCAGCATCTGGAGCTGCTCCAGGGCAAACTCGGAAGAGCCGGAGCCGAACATCTCCTTCAACTGGTCCAGCCATGCTCCTATGTCACCGTGGGCGGGAGCGATACTGGGGAGGCCGTTATCCGACGGCAGAATGGCTATCCGCGCTGGTCGAGATCGTCTTCCATCGCTCTGACGGGCGGTAGCCACGGCCGCTTTCTCTTGTTCAATCGGCTTAGGTTGAGTTTGGAGAGATGGCTTACCCTGCAACATTTGTTTCCGCGTTTTCGATCGTGCCATTGTGGGCGTCCTATTAGAATCGGTTGCTGCGAGATTATGAATGGAGAAGCGGCTTTGAAGATTGGTAAGTAGCAGCGGCTTTGGCCCTGAAATGGCTATTTCTCAACCGGCATCTTATTGCAGCCAGCATGAGCAGGATAATCAGCCGAATGGTAGCGGCCGGTCTTCAGATCGAAGCTCATCTTGAGCTTGCAAGGGTAGCCCAGCTCCTCGAACCGGCTCTTGCGCTGATAGAACTCGGCCTCCGTGTTGCGGCCGTTCTCGTCGACGAACTTCGGTCGGTGCACGACAAAGCCCTGGTCGACCATGTTGTCCCAGTTCTTCGAGCCCGAGATGTCCTCCAGCTCCGGCGCTTTGCCTTTGCGGGTTGCGTCCATCTTGGAAGGATGGGCTAGCACCTGCACATGGCAGTTCAGGTCATGCGCGAAGGCATGCAGCGTGCGCAGGGAGCGCCCGATGTGCTCGGTTTCACTCTCGCCAGGGCCGCGTGCTGCTTCCAAGCGGTTCCAGGGATCAACCTGAATGATGCGAGCGCCGTGCCGGATGACTGCAACCTCCGCCATCTCCAGAAACCACTCGAGGGATGGCCGTTGCTCTGGATGGAGGACCCAAAAGAAGCGATCATTGATCCAGGCATCGGCAGCCCGGATTTCCTTTTCTGTCATAGCAGATTCGAACTTGCCTGCATGGAGCTGCCGGAGCGTGCGGCGGTGATGCGGCTTGGCCCGCGTTTCAAAGGATGCGATGGCGGCTGCAAGCCCGTATTGCTTACAAATTTGATACCAAATCTGCATGAACAGCGTCGTCTTGCCATGCCCAGGATGGCCGGTGACGACGCTCAGTGTGCGCGGAGCGAGGTGAACCTTGCTCTCCCATTCCGAAAAGCCGGGGTGCCACAAGGTCAGGGGAGGGGGCTCAGGCAAATCCTCTAGGCGATAGAGGCCCTCAACAGGCCAGGGTCGGGCTCCCTGCGTAACCAAGTCGTGTAGTGCCGATGGCCCGTAGGTGCGAAGCACCTCATTCGCGTCCTTGCAGCCCTCCGGCCAATCGACATAGTGGAACCGGGCCGCCCCAAACAGCCGTACCAGATCGGCGCGAAGTGCACGGCCTGGATCGTCATTGTCGCCGCAGAAGATGAAACGTTTTGTCCGGTTGAGGCCATTTCGAAGCGCCTCTTCCACGTAGCCATAGCCCCGCAACTCGGCAGAAGCATCGGACGTGCGGGAGCGGGCACCATTGGGTACGCTAATGACCTGTTCGACGGGAATGCCGGCCTCTACCAAAGATGCCGCATCCATTTCACCCTCGGTGATGAACACCGTTCCCGAGCCGATCGCACGCTCGATGTTCCAGAACTGAAGCTTGCCACCCTTCTTGGAGGTGAAAGCCTTCACGGGAAAGGCTGCGGCTTTCCAGTTCAAGACCTCGCCTGCGGCCCGGTACGGGAAGAGAAGTGCTTCGCTCTCACGATGCAGATCAGGGAAGAACACCGTACCGGAGCCGACGCCGAGCCGCTCCAAAGTCGTCCGGCTGATTTTGCGCACGGTCTCGGCGTAGCTCATGGCCGCTGCGCTGAGCTTCGGAAGTGCCTCCGCACCAGTTGCAGTGCCAGCAGTGGAAGACTGCTCCATCATGTTTAATCCTTACAGAAAGGCATCGATCAAATTTCTTGCGTCGGGTTGGCGAGCACCGCGGACATTGTATGCGATGCTCGCCGAGGCGGTTCGGGACGACGATCCCGAGTGCTCGAAGAGGATCGCTAGTCATCATCCGAGCTCTTCGCCTGAATCGGTCCAAACACGACCCTGGCAGCGCCAGTGCTTGCCATCACGTTCCACCGGAACTCCTGCGGCCCGTTTGTCGCTGATCCAGGTCGGCACTTGCGGGTTGGAGTCGGGCGGAGGTGCTCGGCTGCCCTCTTGCAGGTTGCGGAACACCCCGCCCAAATAGGCTTTCGGCCTGTCCGCCTGCTCTGCCTTGTCGAGCACGCGATTGGCTTTCATGAAGTCGTTGTCACTGAGCTTCAGGAGCTTCTTGCAGTCCGTGCGGCCTATGCCTTTGACTTCGAGCCCTTTCAGACGAGCCCAGAATCTGTCCTCATCCGAAACTACATCCGGGGCGTGAGCCCCGCTCTGTATCTCTTTTTTATGTGCTTGTGCTTGTGCTTGTGGTTGTGGTTGGTTCGGCCCGGCTTCGGCATTGCTTGCCTCGTGCTGAAGCATTGCTTCAGCATTGGTTCGCCTCTGCCTCGTCTGGCCCGACACACGGCCACCTCGGCGGCCGGCTTCTGCACGCCTCTGGTACTTCTCGTTTGCCACAGCCAGCTCGGCTTCGATGCGCTTGTGCCGCCAATCGTGTTCGAAGAACTCCACGATGATCGGGCGTATCTCCATCCACTGATCGAAGGAAAGGCGGACGATACGGGCGAGTTTCTCGTCGGCAGTGGGCAGACCCTTATGCAGCCAGTAGTACATAATGAGCAGGAGGTAGACCCCCTGCTCAAAAGCGCTTAGATGGACGGTGTCAGCGAGGTGATCGCGAACGTAAAATGGCATCCACGGACGGCTCATGTGGCCCCCTCAATGCCGGACCGATTGGTGCCGAGGTTCGAGCGAACGGTTTTGCGCTCCGTGAACACCGAGCTGTTGCGATGCAACGGCGAAAGTCGGCCGATCAAAGGTGCCCAAGCCAGAATACCGATCACCTTGCCGCGCTTATTGATAATCAGGAAGAGAAGGGCGCGCACGCCCCCCTCCTTGAGCTGAAATCCGTGATCGGTGAACTCGCCAAAACCGGCACGGGTGGGAGCCGACGCGGGCACGCCGACCGGAGGACCATACTTGGCCAGTTCCTTCACCTCCCGCGGCAGGAGGGGATGGCTGGTCGCGAAGATGGTGGTCAGATGCTCCGAGTTGGAGCGGCGCTTGCGAGAGGAGGCCTTACGCACCATCGCGGAACGCCTCCTGAGACAGGCCGGAGAGCTCAGCGAGCAGGGCCGCCGTGACGGGGCTTACGCGGGAGCGGCGAACGATTGCGCGGACCACCGGGATGGCGAGGAGTTCAAGATCGCGCTGCCGATCGGTGTGATTCAGGCATGCGGGCGCTTTGCGGCGCTTGAGCCGCGTGCTATTTTTAATTTTCATTGATATACCTTTACGCCCCACCGGAGCAGACCACGTTCCGCGTGGGGCTCCTTTTAAGGCGTTGATTGTGAGGACTGTTTAGGTCGCCAGAGGACGATGCCGGCGCGTGGCGATCCAGTCGATCAGATCGCCGGTCTTAAAGCCGAGCTTGCGGGTGCTGAGCTGAATCGGCGAGGGCACCACGCCGCTGCGATAGAGACGGCGGAAATGCGGAATGCTGAAGCCGCAGAGCGCCGCTGCTTCGGCGGTGCTTAAGACGCGGTGCCGCGAGACTTCTTCCGGCAGTGCACTTATGAGGATCATCTCCACTTCATCTCCGTTCTCAAGAGCGACCAACATCGATCAAATGAGAGCATGAGGAGTCGGAGCGTTTCTGGCTAAATGGCCGGAATATAAACCTGAGAAAATCTTTAGCCATTAAGTGGGCGGATAACCGCTGGGACTGACCTAAGAAGCCAGCTTATTTCGACCTGAGCAACAGCGGGCGTGTGCCTATCACGATATAAAGTTAAGAGTGGTGGAAGGCGAAGTTGGCCCAATCGTCGTCCTGTAACGGATTATCTTTGGCAGACTTCCAATACCCAACAAGCCTGCTGGCGGAGTACGGTTCTCCGTTAGGCCCTAAGATACCGATCGCCCCGGCGGTTGCGCTAAGAAAGCGCACACCGGGTCCCCTGAGATCGCCTTTCTCTGGATGCTTCGAAACCCGGAAAGGCCGTCCAAAATGATGCTCAAACAGGGCGGGTAGGACTTCGCCGACATAGATCGTGTTCCATCGGGCGACGGATTTGATTGCGGGAACCTTGCGGAAATTCTGGTTGGTGTATCTGGCTAGCCGAGCGAGCACCGTATGGGCATCATTAATATCGTCCTTAAGCTGTTGGTCGGCGGTCACGACAGGCTCTGAGTCGATAAATTCTATGAGTCGTGACAAGCTGAGTGACTGCTGTACCTTAGCAGTCTCGGCAAGAAATGCGGCCTTGCTCAGGGCACGGGACAGCGGCGAGTCCGGTACCGAGGTGGTCTGAAGCTCTTCAGAAAACGATGTAACGAGTTTCTGCAGTTTCGAGAACGCTTTCCGCTCCTCCGCTTCCCGCTCCCTTTGACGAGGAACGTCATAGCGATAGGAAACCATGGTCCTCAGGTTGGAAAGGTGGCGTGCTAATTCCTGCCAAGGAGTCTTCAGCGCGAGCCCAGTTTCCTCGATGATCGCAAGAGTCAACTCCTGCCCTAACGGCTCTTCATGTAGTCTATCACAAAGAGCGTTGACGTAGTTGATAATAGGGTTCGCAGAGCGAGGCATCTCCATCGCTTTCGTGCTTCATTCAATACCGTCTAACGCTCACCATGCGCGCTCTGCACTGGCACATCTTCGAGATTTCTGATCGAAGCTCTACCGGTGAGGCCAAGAACACGATCTGCCCATGCACCAAGGGCGGCGCGCTTTTCCTTCTGGTACGTGGCACGGTTATAGATGCCTGCCACCCCGGCCTTATGGCCTGAAATATGATTGAGCACCGCCTCAATCACGTGAGGAAGCGTGCCGAGTTCACCCAGGCGAGTAGCTGCGGTTCGTCTTAGGTCGTGGAGGCGCCAAGGACGCATCACTGTCTCATTTTTCGCGATCCGGACGTCCAAACGACTTTTTGATTTTGACCACCCGCTGAATCCGCCTTGGCCCTCGCCAAATACGAACTCTCGACCCTCGCGGCGTGGGATGTTCCGTAGGATTTCCAGAGCAACATCACTGAGCGGCACCTCATGGGTTAAGCCATTCTTCGTACGCTCGCGCGGAATCGCCCAGAGCCCTCGGTCGAGGTCCACCTCCGACCACTTCATATCCCCCACTTCGTCGCGCCGCTGGCCTGTTAGGATCAGGAGCCGAACGATACGGCCATAATCGTCATCGCGACAGGCCCTCCAGATGGCTGCTAACTCATCGTCCATGATGACGTGCTCGCGGGAGACTTCGCTGGCCACCCGAATGGTGCCTATAACTGGATTGGACTCAGCGAGCCCAACTGCCACTGCCCAGGCGAAAAGCGCGGATAAGGCGGCGCGGGCGCGGTTGGACGCGATAGGCCCGCTCTGCTCGGCAATCTCCTCTAGCCGGGTAGCTACGAGAGCCCGTCCGATCTCACTGACGGGGAGTCCGTGCAAGGGCTGCCAATGTTTCTTCAGGTGGCGCTCCACCTCCTCGAAGCTGCGCGGTTTCAGGCGGTCCTGGGCATGCTTCAGGTATCGCTCAGCGACAGCCTCGAAAGTGATCTTTGCACGTGCTTTGGCTTGTGCCTTCTCGGCATGTGGGTCCGATCCCAGCTGGACCTTTGCAAGCGTCTTCTTTGCCGTCTGGCGGGCTGCATCAAGAGAAACTGTATCGACACGTCCGATAGTTTCGCGACGCGACTTCCCACCGGCGCGGTACTGCACCACCCAGACTTTGCCCGTTGGGTTGACGCGGACCCCGAAGCCAGGGAGCGCCTCGTCCCATTCAATATGGTAGGGCTTGCCAGCCGGAATTCTGAGGCTGGAGATCGACTGCTGTGAGAAGCGCATGTGAGCCTGCTGGTAAGCATATGGTAAGCAGGACGGTGCTTACCAATGATTATATTGGATCACATAGTCTGGTGGTAACTATTGATATGTCAAGGAAAATTGGGCGGATTGATGCTTACTGATCCCCCTTGATCACTGTGACTGCCAGATTGTGGATCTGGGGGTCCCCCGTTCGAGCCGGGGCGGCTGTACCACTTCAAAGTCCAATGACTTAGGCCTCGCAGGTTCGAGGCATTTCTCCCCGACATCCAGTCCGATGTGCCTTCCAGAAGCGTGGCGGCTCATCGTGTCCTGCTCTCGATCGGAGCCAGCATAGGCCGCGGCTATACGGTTCGCGGGATTTCGATTACCACCCTCGATGAGGATCGTCGCAGGCCACTGCGCTCACGCTCTCCAGCAGGTTGATGTCAATGGCACCGGAACATGAGGCCGCCGAGTTGCGCCGGACGAGGATTGGCGTTCTCTATGCGCTCGCGGCGTTCTTCATGTGGGGCTTGGCCGTGCCTCTGCATTTCAAGCTTCTCTCATCCATGCCGCCGCTCCAGATCCTGGCTCACCGCATCGTGTGGGCAAGCCTGTTCGCGCTTGGACTGATTGTTGCCTTCAGGCAAGGGCGAAAGCTTGCCGAGGTCATTCTCTCCGGTCGGCACCTGCTTCTGCTCGGCGTCTCAGCGGGTCTGATTGCGATCAACTGGCTGATCTATATCTGGGCGGTGAATTCCGGGCATCTGGTCCAGACAAGCCTCGGCTACTTCATCAATCCGCTCCTGAACGTGGTGCTTGGAGTGCTCTTCCTCCGGGAGCGGCTTCGGCCGGCCCAAGTGGCAGCCTGCCTGCTCGCCGGGAGCGGCGTTCTCGTCCTCGGCGTATCATCGGGAGAGATGCCGTGGGTTGCGCTGGCCCTCGCCTGCAGCTTCGGCTTCTACAGCTTGGTCAGAAAGGTCGTACCGGTGCCTCCGCTCGTCGGCTTCTGCATCGAGTCGCTCCTGCTCACACCGCTGGCGCTTGGCTATCTGGCCATGACTTTTGCCGATGGCAGCGCTGCCGCGTTCCAAGGACAAGTGGGTCTCGATCTGCTTCTCGTGCTCACGGGGCTCAGCACGGCGGCGCCGCTGATCTGGTTTGCCGCCGCGGCCCAGCGGCTGAAGCTGTCCACCATCGGCCTGCTGCAATATCTGGCACCGTCCGGGCAGTTGGCCCTCGGTGTTCTCGTCTACGGGGAAGCCTTCGGATGGGTGGACGCCGTCGCCTTTGGTCTGATCTGGACAGCCCTGGCGGTTTACACGGCAAGCGCCTTGAGGTCTGCGTCCAACGGATAATCCATGCGGCAGGCTATGCCTTTGTTGATCCCGTGCCGTCCGATCCGTCCGAAGCAGAAGATGTTGTACGACACGCAAAGAAAAGCGGCTCCGGTTGCCCGGAGCCGCGTCACAGTTGATGCAGTCGGCTACTGCCTTTAGATGACGAGGAAGTCGGCCGCCGTGAGCTTGGCGAGATTGCTGATTTCGGCGAACTTAATCGCTGCGATCGAGCCTGATCCGTCCGCATCGTAGGACAGGTCGCCAGTCTTGTCGTTGTAGATGATGCGATCGTTTGAATCGAGCGCCTTGGTTCCGATCACGAAGCTGCTCGCCGACAGCTTGCCCCATGTGAGCTTGGTGAAAGCGGTGTCGTTGAGGCGGATCGTGTCGTCGGCCACGTTGAAGTCGAGGATCACGTCCACGTTCTTGCTGCTCGGCGTAGTGTCGAAGGTGAAAGTGTCCTTGCCCGTGCCTCCAATCAGCACATCGCTGCCGTTCTTGGCCCAGATCTTGTCGTCGCCGCCCTTGCCGTCGATGCGATCATTGCCGGACGTGCCCGTCAGGCTGTTCGAGCCGCTCGTGCCCGAGATCGTCTTCGTTGTGGTCGGCTGCGACGTGGTAGGCGTCGTCGGAGTGCTCGGCGTCGTCGGAACCGCGGGGGTGCTTGTCTCCGCCACATCGGCAACGGCGAGAGTCACAGTGCCGACATCCGAGTCACCGTCAGCGTCCTTGGCGGTGTAGCTGAAGCTGTCAGAGCCGAAGAAATCGGCCTTCGGGGTATAAACGAAGGAGCCATCGGCGTTGATCTTCACGCTGCCGCCCTGAGCGGTGGCGAACGTGCCGGCGACGGCCACCTTGCCGCCATCGGCGGCGGTGTCGTTGACCAGAACGCCCTGTGATGCGCTGACGGTCAGAACCTTGTCCTCGACGGCCGCATAACGATCGTCCGCGGCCGTGACCGCATTGTCCTTCGACTCAGGGGTCGGAGCGGGTGCGGGCGTCGAGGTTGTCGGCTGCGTCGGGGTCGTGACCGTGCCGTTGTGGTTGAAGCTCAAAGCGTAGAAGGAGGTCTGGCCGTAGCCCGTGCCATTGGTCTCATTCGCGCCGAGATAGGCGCCGGCCTTGAAGTAGAAGCTATCCGACTGCCACACGCTGTTGATCTTGCTGACCGACTTGTAGATCTGTCCATCGGCGAAGACCGTCACCTCGAGCGTGTCGCCCTTGGCATTGATCGTGTAGGAGAAGCGCTCGTCGAGGGAGACGCTTGGCTGCTGACCGGATGCATTCACGAAGTAGAACTTCGTCTCGCTGTTGCTGGAGCCGGCCTGATCGTTTGCGAAGTAGAGCTTGCCGTTCTCCCAGTAGAGACGGACCAGTTCGTCGTCCTTGCCGTGAATCTGGCCGACGATGATGCGGCCGCCCATGCCATCACGAATGGGAGCGGAATCGACCTCGAGGGTCGCGCTCATGAAGCCGCCGGTGCTGAGATTCCAAGCCGCATTGGCGGTGCCGTTCATCTCGCGCAGCTCGGAACGGGCGTAGGAGGAGCCGCTGGTGGTGGCGCCATCAACCGGAGCCACAAACGTCATGGCGCCGTCGGCAGCGGTGTAGAAGTACTTGGAGTGCTGGTAAGTGGAGAGGTTCTTCACCTCCATGGCGGAGCCGCTGAAGCCGCCATTGGCGTCAATGGGGAGGGTGATCTTCCAATTGGACAAGTCAAAGTTGCCGCCAGGTGCGACTGAAGGATTCAAAGCCATATTATCTGCCCCAAAATCGATCGAGCCTCTTTCCGAGGTCTCTGAATAATAATTACGCGGTTCTGTGTAGAACTACTGCGAATACGCAGGAAGGAAACGCTTGATAATTATAGATACAAGTGAGCACTTCTGGCGTTGCTCATAATATTGCGGATTGCAGAATCAAGTTCTTGTTATCCGTTGCCGCTGTTCTGATTGTTGAATAAGGCAACATCGTGGCAACGAAGGTGTTTTTATTCCATGCTTCCGAAACGGAATAGGATTGCGGGCATGCTGGTCAGTCCCTGCTTCGAAGGGCGAATGCGCTTCATGTGGCACGCACTCCCTTTGCGAACCGCAAAGAAAGAGCGCCTTCTTGGGTGGCGCTCTAGGAGGGCCGCTGTTGCAGCCAGGAGGGAGGACCGTGCCAGTCAGGCACTGATGAAGGCTGCGCCTGAAAGGTGAATGCTTGGTTACGCAAGGGAAGAATACGCGCCGAATCCCTAGAGCATCTGCGGGCAGGCTTGGTCTTTCCTGCTTCAGTGCAGCACAAGCAGCCAGCTCACCAGGGCCAAGGGAGCGATTATGCCAAGGACGAATGAAACAGCACTCTGAGCCATGAAAGCCTCCTGCCGATCATCAGAAGGTAAACCAGGGCTTAACAGGCGGCGGTGTGCTGAAGCACGTCGGGAAACTGCCGTACAGGGTTCATGTGTTTTTATCGACGGGCTGGGTTGGGGTGTGCGGAGGGGCATTCGCTCGCGCCGGGGTATCCGACGCATCGTTGCGGGCCTTGCGCTTCCGACCGAGCCATCTGTACAGCATCCAACCCAGTCCCGAGCTGATGGCGGCAACCACGACCAGACCGGAACTCGGGTAATCCCGGAAATTGACGCGGCTCGTGGTGTCGAGCTCGTCCAATTCCTCGTCGATCTGCTTGTCGCTCTCAGGCATGAATGCGCCTCGTCAGGAATGCTCCACATATAGGCCGCGCTAGCTGGCTGTCCATCATAGGCAAGTCATGGATGCCGTTTTTGGGATGGCGCGTTCATTGGTTCCGAAAATATGGGAACGGCACCGGTGCAAGGATCCTGGTGCCGTTCCACGCTCGATTAATCCCTCGCCTCAGTCAGGGGAGGGCGCTTTCATGCGGGCTTCCGGAGAGACGCCGCCGAGGCGGCCGTTCTTCCCGCATTGCCGTACCATGCCGTTTTTTCTGCGAGCTTCACGGCGAGGTCAGCGAGACGGAAGCTGTTCTGGAGAGTCAGTTCAAGGTTGTCCTGCATCAGCGAGGCCTGAGTCCTGGTGAGGTCCTGAAGCGACCGGCACTCGGCGAGTTTGCTCCATCCGTCTAGGTTCGTCTGAAGCCGCTTCTGGCTCATGCGCAGGCACTCCTGCGAGATATCCTGCACGCTGGTGGTGACGGTATGCGCGCTGTCTGTTCCTAGGCGAACGACATCGTCGACTCCGTCCAGTCTGCGCCGGGCCAAAGGGTTCATGGCGACGGGAGCGCGCGGCTCGACCTGCTTTGCGTCGCTGAGGTGAGCCAGCTCGTCCTCGACCTGCTCTGCAACAGCTTGGGCCTCCTCATCGCTGAGCACCTCGAGGACCGCCGGGAGAAGCTGTTTCCGATCATCTCGGATATGCCGCTGGAACGCCTTGCGGAGCTCGGCAACCTTGCCGAGAAAATCGCCGCTGCTCTTCTGCATGCGCTCGAGTTCTCCCAGCAACGAGGCCGTCTCCTCGTTGTCGCTCATGGAAGCGCTGAGCAGATCCTGCATCCCATGCCTTTGCAGAATGGGGAAGAGATGCTGCTCCTGCAGGCTGGCGAGGAGTTCCAGTTCGTCCTTCAGATCTGCGAAGAGGCGCTCACGTGTTTTGGTCGCGGTGTCCGAGGTCGCAAGAATCTTGTCAAAAAGGTCATTGGCCTTATCGGGCGGCGTCTGGCTGAAATGTTTCGCAGGCATTGTCTGGCCTCATCATGGTAGGGGGAAAATGAATAAACTCGAACGCTCGTGGGTCATGCGTCACTGCCTGAATCGTCAAGCGTCACGCCAAGTTCCCGGGACTTTGTGGATTAGACCACAGCCCCTTCACCCTTGACCGTCAACCTTACCAGCACCCCATGACCTGACTATGACAGGGCTCATGAGAAGTGCCGTCTATGCAAGACAACGGCCGAGAGAAAACTCAAGCGGCATGGAAGGCTGTTGTGCCAGCTAGAAGAGTCGGCTGGAACCCATGCTTGTAGCATGCGGGGAGAAGATCGGGCTTCCCACAACGACGCGGGAGAAAATCTCATCCGCTCCAGATGACGAGCAGAAGAGCAGACTTTGAGTGAATCATTTCGCGAGCGGGCTGTGGCAGCTGCGATCAGCGTGCTGCGGTCATTCCGGCGGCTTCCGGAACAGGACTCTTCGTAAGAGTGATTTTGCTGGCGCTCCGGTCGCACGAGACGGTGACGAATCCGTCCGAAGCCTGAATGCGGGCTGTCACGACATCGCTCGTGTTCACGAGCTTGACAGGCTCCTCGTCCGTCTCCTGCGCCGCTTCGCTGATGATGGAAAGGCACTCACCGAAGGGCATGGATACGATGCGAGTATCGGAGGATTGAGCCTGAGCGCCACCAATCGCTGCCATGCCAAAGGTGCTAGCCAAGATTACCATCAGAAAGGAGCGCATCGACCTATTCTCCAACACCCGGATGATCATCACACCCGAGGTTTTCCCGCTGTGCTCTATCGCACAGGGAAGGAACGTGCCGCAGCCTGGGGCCGTTCCTCGCCGTCAATGTCGCAGGGGATGTCTGCCGGGTGTAATGGAACCTACCCGGCCGCCGTTAGCAGAAGTTGAATCCCGGCGCTGAAAAGCTTGACGCCACGGCTGAGGCTCTTCTTCAGCCGCTCGATTCCTTCTGGTTTCCAAGGATCTGGCGTCCGCGCCGCTCTGCCTGCTCCAGGGCTTCGGCCAGAAGGCGCCGCCCTTGCAGCAGGGCCTGCTCGTCCGGGGCGGTGAGGCTCAAGGCCGAGAGAATTTTGTCCGCTTCCGTTTCATGGCGAGTGTCTGGCATGAGGTCTTCTCTTTCCAAGCTCTGCTGGTGGAACTGCTGAACTTCACCTCAGGTTCCGGGCTGATGGGGGCTGCGCCTCAAAAGCGCCCCGCTTGAGCTTTAGGGCGGCGTGGAATGCACCCGTAGAGGCTTGCCAGCCTTCTGGAATTGTAAGACACTTACATCCATTAAGCAGAGCCCTCCTGATTGCCGAACCACGAGCCTTGTTTCAGGCCGTGACCAGTATCGTTTTGCGTAAGCCCCCTGCCGGGCTTGTTCGTGGCAGGCTCCTCCGATTGACATTCATTCTCTTGCGCATTCAGACATGATTCATCGCGACATTGGCAGTCATGGTTCCATGACAGGCGACGATCCAGATCCCTTGAAGGATGCCCTCGATCTCCAGAATCGGGTGAGGTCTCTGAGAGCTTTGCTCGAGCTGCAGCGCTGGCAGATCGAAGTGCTCAACGGCAGGCTTTACTCACCCGATCCGGGTGGAACCGCCGCCCGGCGGCTGCTTGCCCTCAAGCGAAGCGAGACGGAGCCTCTCCGGGCGCCGAAAGCGGTCAACGATCCCTGAAGCAGTTGCTGGCCACCGGCAAAATGAAAAGGTCCGGTGCTGTCACCGAGCCTTTGTCTTTCGAGGGATGTCGGACGATCAGTTGAACTTGTAGTTCACGCCCGCACGCAGCACGCCGAACTCCGCATCGCGCTCGACATTGAAGCGGCCGCCGCGATCGAAGTTGTCCTTCGTGTCGATATCCACGTAGAGGCCTTCGAGCTTGGCGGTGAAGTTGTTGGTGATCGCATATTCGACGCCGCCGCCGATGGTCCAGCCCCAGTTGATCTCATCGCCGGAGTGATGGCCGAGAACCGGGTCGACGCCCCTGTTGCCGCCTACATCGCCATAGGCGAAGCCGCCCGTGCCGTAGACCAGGGCGCGGTCGAAGGCCACGCCGGCGCGGGCCCGGATGGAGCCGAAGAAGCCGTCCGAGTCGCCCGGATAGTAGGTCGTGCCGTAGGACGCGCCCTTGTTGCCGACGGCGGCATACTGGAGATCCGTCTCCACGCCACCGACGAACATGCCGAACTGATAATTGTAGCCGGCCTGCGCGCCACCCACGAAGCCGCCATGCCGCCGGCCGGGAATGCTGCCGAAAGTCGGGTCATAGAAGCGGCTGTCGCCCATGTTCCAGCCATAGCCGGCGTTCAGGCCTGCATAGAAGCCGGTCCAGGTGAAAACCGGAAGCGCGTTGTAGGCCGGGGCAGGGGAATAGCGGGACGGAAGATCGGCCGCATGGGCGTTCGAAGCCGCAAGGGCGAGAGCCGCGGTGGCAGCGAGCAGTCCAAGAGCAGATTTACGCATGATTGTATTCCGTACTTGTGAGCTAGAAGTCGCTAGGCATGAATTGCCCGTCCCTGAGGTCATAGAAGAATATGAGAGAATGTTGCAATACGTTTGGATGTAACCGTTTGCAATATGATTGATGCTTTATGAATGTTTACTCTTCATCAACCATGATGCGGCTGGGCGGGTTGAGATCGGATGGCGATTATGTGCAAATCTGCCGGTGACGTCAGGCCTTCCAGCCTCAAGTTAAGAGACAGCAACTTGGCCTCATCCGCACAGGGGTGAGGCCTTTTTCTTAACGCGGGAGGTTGTTGGTTCGACAGGCTAAACCCGTTCAGGGCGCATTCGACGCGAGGGCCTGAGCCCGCCGGGCAATCGCGTCCACATCGGCGCTCATGGCAAGCTTGCCGGATTCGAGGTCGGTCATAGAGAACCAGCCGGCCTCAAGTGCATCATCGCCCGCGACAGGCTCTCCGGAAATCCAGCGGCAGCGGACGGCAATCAGGATGTAATGCTGGTGAACCGCTCCGGACGAATCCGGCACGAGGATGTCCAGCGTGGTGATGACGTCCTGAGCTTCCGCATGGACGCCGGTCTCCTCCAAGAGTTCCCGGGTGGCTGCCGCCCGAACCGTTTCGCCGAACTCGATCTTCCCGCCGGGGAAGCCCCACAGGCCGGCATCGGGCGGATTGGCCCTGCGGACCAGAAGGGTCCGCTCCTCATGGATCACGACGGCAATGACCGCTGGAACGGGTGATGAAGACATGAAAAAGGCTCGGCCGATGTGGCCGAGCCTTAGCGCATGATCCGGCGGTCGGATAGCGCGATTAACGCCCCGGCCGTTGAAAGGCCGAGTGCAGGGGCTCCAGGCTCTTGGTGAACCAGAGCGCCGTCGACTCTGCGATGTCCTTCCACTGGGCCGAAGCTGCCTCGTAGGCCTGGCGTGTCGCCTGGCTTTGCGCCTTGAGGGCCTCGGGAAGGGGAGCGGGGCTGAACGCCGAACGCCAGAGGTCGAGAGCGGCGCTGCTCTGGACATTCAGGGCGTCGATGATCTTGCCGTTGACCTCCAGGGCGCCCTTGGCGGATGCGGTGACGGCCTCGCCGACGGCTTGGCGGAAGGCATCGCCCTGCTGCTTCGCCGAGGAGAAGAGAGCCTCAGGTGCGACGGGCTTCACCTCGGGCGCCTTCGGCTGCGTCGCAGGCTTTGCAGCCGTGACCACCTCCAGAGCCGTGACGGCGGGAGCGGCCGCCAGCTCGATGAGATCGGCCTTCAGCTCGGGGCTGGCGGCCTTCGTTGCTCTCTTGGCTCGTGGCTTCTTCGCTTCCGCCATCGTGAGATCCTCGCGGGGCTGTTGGAGGGTGTCTTACTTCTTGGAGCCCGGCTGCTTCATGGCCGACTGTGCCATGGAGCCGAATTCCTTCATCTGGGTCTGCATCGCCTCGAACTGGCTGCGCACGAACTCAGCCTGGATCTGCATGGCCTCCTGCATGTCCTTCGCGCGAACCATCCTCTGGGCGAGGTCGAAGGCCGCATTCAGGTTCTGCTCGGTGTAGGTGAAGGTCTTGCGGGCCGCGTCGCGGGCGCTGGTCTGGACCGTCGCGGCTGAGCCTTCGAAGGTGTCGGCCGTCTTCTGAGCGGCGCTCATGAAGCCGTCGATCGCCTTGCGGGCCTGCTCGACGCTCTTCTCGGCGAAATCGCGCATCTCCGGGGGAATCTCGTAACCTTGGGGCTGGTTCGCTGCCATGACATGCTCCTTGTTGTAAGGCATTTGTGCAGTGCAATATCACATTGTGCGCTGCAAAATCAACTCCTTTGTGCCTTGCGTTATTAAGGTTACCTGAAAGTAAACGGATTCAAGGGTTCCGCCTTGCATGCTTGACCGCAGATATTAGTCTAGAAGCTCAAGCAGAAGAGCTTTCGCGGTATTCCTCGTAAGGACCGTTATGACGGGTGGTCCCCATCCCTTTGAACATCTGATCGCGCGGCTTGCCGCCGAGCCGGCCCTTGGCCTGCTCGCTGAGCCGGGTGCGGTCGTGTTCATCTGGGACCGGACAGGGGAGAGGCTGCTCTGGGCATCGCCTGGCGCTGAAGGTTTGAGGCTTGCCTTTGCCGAGGGCTTCGAGCGGGTAACCCACAATGTCCGTACCCGTGAACGCATCAAGGCTCTGGCCGGCGGCCTTGCACCCCACGAGGGTGTCCGGATGGAGCGCCTGAGGCTCGACCCGGCTCGCCCTTGGCTTCCGGTCGCCTGTGCCTGCCGCTTGGCGGCCTTGGACAACGGCGAAGCGGTGCTGGTGACGGCATTCACCGGATCGGCAAACAGGGTTGGGCGCTCCCGTGCTCTTCAAGCTGCCGACGAGAACTCGCCGGCTCAGAGCCAAGTTGCAGAGATCTCCGGCGACTCCGCTCTCCGGCCGGACCAGCCCCGCGGCACGATTCGATTTATTTGGCAGGCCGATGCGCAGACACGCTTCACTGAAGTCTCGCCGGAGCTCGCCCAAGCCGTCGGACCGATTGCGGCCGATATCATCGGGCGGACCTGGAATGAGGTGTGCCGTTCGGCCGTCGAGGATCCGGACGGTGCCGTTGCAGACCTGTTCGCCCGTCGGGAGACCTGGAGCGGACGAACCGTCCTCTGGAATATCGGCAACGCCTCCTTGCAGGTGCCCGTCGATTTGGCCGGTATGCCCGTCTTCAGCATGGATAGGGAACTGATCGGCTTCCGGGGCTTCGGCCTGCTGCGCATGGACGCGGCGCGCGAGCGGGAGATCATCGAGAAGCCGATGGCGGATGAGGGAAGCAGCCAGGCCGATCTGATCGCCCAAAGCCTCGTCCCTGACGACACTTTCCCCTTCCGTCCTCCGGAGGAAATGCCCCCGCAGGAGCCGGAGCCGGAAGATGTCTCCTCCGATGAGGAAAACTGGTTCACCAATCTTCGGGAGCATGTCGCGGAAGCTCTCTCCAGCACCACGCCGCCGGAGCCCACTCCGCAGCGCAAGCTCGCCGACAGACAGCCACCCGGATCGACTCTCTCCGACGCCGAGCGAAACGCCTTTCGCGAAATTGCGCGGGCGCTCGGCGCCCGGCTGGAGGAGGCGCCATCTCAGGACAAGGCCGCCGATGAGCCCGACGAGACCGCACCGGCCGTCGAGAGAGATGCTCCCTCCGGGCCGGCCGGTCCTCCTGCGAGCGGGGATCCCATCCTGGACCGGCTGCCGATCGGCATCCTGATCCACCGTGGTGAGCGCATCCTCTTCGTCAACCGCTTCCTGCTCGATCTCACGGGCTATGAGACGGTCGAGCAGATCCGGGCCGATGGCGGCCTCGTGCACCTGTTTCGCGGATCGCCGGCTCTCGCAGGTCCAGTCGAGGGGGACATGGCCCTTGCCCTGACGACCCGCAGCAATGAGAACATCGCCGTCACAGTACGTGCCTCATCGGCCGAGTGGGAGGGCGCGGAGGCGGATCTTCTGGTGATCCGCAGGGCCTCCAATGCCGATCTTCCCCCACCTTCGTCACAGGACCGCCGCGTCCATGAGCTGGAGGCGATCCTCGATACGGCCACCGACGGCGTGATCGTGCTCGACGAGACGGGCCGCATCCTCTCCCTCAACCGCTCGGCCGAGGCGCTCTTCGGCTACGATGAGCCGGCGGTGGCGGGCGATGCCATCACGGTTCTGCTGGCCCCCGAGAGCCATATCGTCGCCCTTGATTACCTTGAGCGCCTGCGCTCGCCGGGTGTGGGCAGCCTGCTCAATGATGGGCGCGAGGTGCTCGGCCGGGAGCGCCAAGGCGGGCCCATCCCGCTCTTCATGACCATGGGCCGCCTCGGCGACGGTCCGGAGCGCCGGTTCTGCGCCGTGCTGCGGGACATCACGGCCTTCAAGAAGACCGAAGGCGAACTGATCGGCGCCAAGCATGCGGCCGAGGAAGCAAGCGCCCAGAAATCCGATCTTCTGGCCAAGATCAGCCATGAGATCCGCACGCCGTTGAATGCCATTCTCGGGTTCGCCGAAGTTATGCTCGAGGAGCGCTTCGGCCCGGTCGGCAACGATCGCTACAAGGAATACCTCAAGGACGTTCACGCCTCCGGCTCCCATGTGATCAGCCTCGTGAACGATCTTCTGGACCTCGCCAAGATCGAGGCAGGACGCCTGGAACTGTCCTTTACGGGTGTAGGCTTGAACGATCTGGTCTCCAGCTGTGTCGCCCTGCTTCAGCCGCAGGCCGCCCGTGACCGCATCGTCATGCGCATGAGCTTCGCGCCCAAGCTCCCGCCGGTGGTGGCCGATGAGCGCTCTATGCGCCAGATCGTGCTCAATCTCGTGTCGAACGCCATCAAGTTCACCGATGCGGGCGGGCAGGTGATCGTCTCCACGGCCATGACGGATCGGGGCGAGGTGGCCTTCCGGGTGCGCGATACCGGCATCGGCATGACGCCCGAGGAGGTCGAGGCCGCTCTCGAACCCTTCCGGCAGCTCGCCACGTCGCGCAAGCGCGGCGGTACGGGTCTCGGCCTGCCTCTCACCAAGGCCCTGGTTGAGGCAAACAAGGGAGCGCTGCAGATCTCCAGCCAGCCCAGCGAGGGAACGCTGGTCGAGGTGATTTTCCCGCCGACGCGGGTTTGGGCTGAATAGTGTCCAGCTTCGTTCTGCGGCATGCTTCCTCTGACGACATGAAGGCTGTTGCCCAGCTACACCGCCACGTGCGCAGAACCTGCCTCCCGTACCTGCCCGAGCTTCACACGCCGCAGGAGGATCTGGCGTTCTTCGAGGGGCACGTCTTTCCATCCTCGACGATCCGGTTGGCCGAGAATGAAGGCCGGCTGATCGGATTTGCGGTCTCGAAGCAGGATTGGCTCGATCATCTCTATGTCGACCCGACATGGCATGGCCGCGGGGTTGGGCTGGCCCTTCTGACAGCTGCCCGGCAGGACGCGCAGGAGCTGAACCTCTGGACCTTCCAGGCAAATCTGCAGGCGCGCCGGTTCTATGAAAGCTACGGTTTCAGGCTTGTGGAACTGACCGACGGCTCCGGGAACGAGGAACGCACCCCGGATGCTCACTATCAATGGACACGCCATCAAGCCGGGTAGGGCGGTGATCCATCGCGTTCATGCGGCTGACACCTGCTCGTGATCCTGTGCGATGGATCAAAGCCGCCGGGGTGACTTGCGCTTATAGCTGGCCGCAATAGGTTCTGGTGGCCTACTCTGCCCCGGAATGTCCACGAGACGAAGGATCCTTATGTCCACCTATCGCCTCGACAAGATGCTCGCCCCACGCTCCATCGCGGTTGTCGGCGCGAGCCCCCGACCCGGCTCCCTCGGCCTGACCTTCCTGCGCAATCTCATTGCCGGGGGGTTCGAGGGAGACATCGTGTCCGTCAATCCCCACCATGTGGAGATCGAAGGGAGGCCGTGCTTTCCCTCCTTGGCAGAGCTTCCGGAGGTTCCCGATCTCGTCGTTGTTGCGGTGCCCCCGGAAAGGGTGCTCGGCGTGATCGAGGAGGCCGGGCGTGTCGGTGTGAGCGTCGCCATCGTGGCAACGGCCGGCATGGGCTATGGCGAGGGTTCCTTAAGCGAGCAGGTTCGGATTGCGGCGCGTGCCCATGGGCTTCGCATCGTCGGACCCAACTGCATTGGCGTGCTCGCTCCCCGGGCGAAGATGAACGCGAGCTTTGCGGCTCATAGCGCCAAGCCCGGCGATCTGGCGCTCGTGTCCCAGTCGGGCGCCATCGCGGCTGGACTCGTGGAATGGGCCGCGCAGCGGAATGTGGGCTTCTCGGCCATCGTGTCGCTTGGCGACAAGGTCGATGTGGACTTCAGCGATTGCCTCGATTTCTTCTCTGCCGACAGCGGCACGCGGGCGATCCTGCTCTACATCGAGTCCATCGACAACGCGAAGAAGTTCATGTCCGCGGCCCGCGCTGCAGCGCGTGTGAAGCCCGTGGTGGTGATCAAGGCTGGGCGGCATGCGCAAGGAGCGAAGGCGGCCGCGACGCATACGGGTGCGCTGGCGGGCTCCGACGCGGTCTATGACGCGGCCTTCCGCCGGGCCGGCCTGTTGCGCGTGCTTGATCTCGACCAGCTCTTCGCCGCTGCGGAAACGCTGGGACGGCAGAAGCCTTTCCCTGGCAATCGACTGGCAGTTCTGACCAATGGCGGTGGCATCGGGGTTCTCGCCGTCGACCGGCTGGTGGATCTCGGCGGAACGCTGGCCGCGATCTCAGAAGCCACCCGCAATTCGCTCGATGCTATCCTGCCACCGACCTGGTCGAAGGCGAACCCGATCGACATCATCGGCGATGCGGATCCTGAGCGTTATGCGGGAGCCCTGGAGGCGCTGCTCACTGACCCGGAAAACGACGCGGTTCTCATCCTCAACGTGCCGACGGCCGTCGCCGGGGCCTCGGAGGTGGCCTCTTCCGTTGTGAATGTTGTGAAGAAGGACCGGGCGAGGGGCTACCGGCAGAAGCCCGTCTTCGCCGCCTGGATTGGCGAGGATCCGGAATCCGCCCGGGTGTTTGAAGAGGCCCGCATTCCGCATTTCGCCACGGAGGCCGATGCGGTGCGCGGGTTCATGCAGCTCGTGCGTTACCGCGAGGCGCAGAACCAGCTGATGGAGACGCCCGACGACCTGCCGCACGATTTCGAGCCGGATCCGGAAGCCGCCCGCGCCATCGTTGATCACGTGGTGTCGCAGAACCGCCGCTGGCTCGATCCGCTTGAGGTCAATGCGCTGCTAAAAAGCTACGACATCCCCACCGCGCCGGTCGTGCTCGCGACGACCCCGGAGGAGGCCGCGGAAGCCGCACGCCCGATCATCGCGGAGGGTGGAACGGTTGCCGTGAAGGTTCTCTCGCCGGACATCGTGCACAAGTCGGACATCGGCGGCGTGAAGCTCGATCTCACCACCGAGGAGGCGGTGCGAAGAGCCGCCGCCGACATCTTTGAGCGCGCGGCACGCCTGAAGCCCGGGGCGCATGTCACCGGCGTCACGGTGCAGCCGATGGTGCGCCGAACCAAGGCCCGCGAACTGATCATGGGCATTGCCGACGATCCGTCCTTCGGTCCCGTGGTGCTCTTCGGGCGCGGCGGCACCGCCGTGGAGGTGATCAACGACAAGGCCCTGGCCCTGCCGCCCCTCGACCTGAAGCTCGCGCATGATCTCATCGCCCGCACCCGCGTGTCGCGCCGCCTCAAAGCCTATCGCGACGTTCCGGCGGCCGACGAGGGGGCGATTGCCCTGACCCTCGTGAAGCTCGCCCAGATGGCAGCCGACATCCCCGAGATCCGCGAGCTCGACATCAACCCGCTGCTGGCTGACGAGACCGGCGTGATCGCCGTCGATGCCCGCGTGGCGGTTGCGCCCGAGACCCGCAAGGCCAGCGGCCATCCACGCTTTGCGGTGCGGCCCTATCCTAAGGAATGGGAGCGCACCATCGGGCTGCGCAATGGCAAAAATGCCTTCGTACGGCCTGTGCGCCCGGAGGACGAGGACGAGTTCCGGCGCTTCTTCGAGAAGATCACCCCGGAGGATCTGCGCCTGCGCTTCTTCGCGCCGGTACGGGACTTCAGCCACACCTTCCTAGCCCGCCTAACCCAGCTCGATTACGCCCGCGCGATCGCGTTTGTGGCCTTCGACGGGGAGACGGGCGAGATGATGGGCGCGGTGCGCCTCCATGCGGACGCGAACCACGAGACCGGGGAATACGGCATCCTGCTCCGCTCCGATCTGAAGGGGCTTGGTCTCGGCTGGGAGCTGATGCGGCTCATGATCGAGTGGGCGAAGGCGGAGGGCCTGCGCGAGGTCGAGGGCCAGGTGCTGCGCGAGAACTCCACCATGCTCGACATGTGCCGCAGCCTCGGCTTCTCGATCCGGATCGATCCCGACGATCCGGAACTGCGGCTGGTAACCTTGCCCATCGCCTCCATCGAGGAGCCCGGCAAGCTCGCCAAGTCAACCTGAAGAAGTCAACCTGACAAGCAAAAGGCCCGCCAGTGGCGGGCCTTCAGTTCCTCCAGAAGCCTCATCCTGAGGAAGATTGCGTGAGCAATCCGTCTCGAAGGGTAGGGCGTCTCCGGTGCTCTCTAGAATCTCCTTCGAGACGGCGCTCTGCGCCTCCTCAGGATGAGGTTGGTTTCGTGGAGCGAGGGCTTAGTGATCGTCGTCCAGCCCGCCGATATGCTTCTGGGCGTAGAGCTCGACGCCGATCTGCTCGACGAGGTTGATCTGGGTCTCGAGGAAGTCGATGTGGCCTTCCTCGTCCGCCATCAGCTCTTCGAACAGATTCTTCGACACCCGGTCGCCGATGCTGTCGCAATAGGCGGCAGCCTCGCCGTAGAGATTGCGGGCTTCGTATTCGGCCGCGAGGTCGGATTCGAGGATTTCCTGGATGTTCTGGCCAATGCGCAGGGGATCAAGCACCTGCAGGTTGGCAAAGCCCTCAAGGAAGATGATGCGCTCGATGAAGCGATCCGCGTGGTGCATCTCCTCGATGGATTCCTTGCGCCAGGTCTTCGCAAGCTCCTTGTAGCCCCAGTCGTCCAGGAGCCGGTAGTGCAGCCAGTACTGGTTGACCGCCGTCAGCTCGCTGCGCAGGCCGCGATTGAGATACTCGATTACCTTGGGATCACCCTTCATCCTACCCTCTCGTCCAAACGGCGCCGATGCGCCGGATCATTCCTTAGAGGATTTGTGAACTAGGGTGGAAGCCCCTTTGTTCAAAGGGTGGGTTCGGCGGCCGCTTTTTCCAGCGTTGTCGGGCAGCAGCCGCGGTTGCAGGCGGCAATGGGCTCCACGCCCGCCGCAGTCAGGGCCTGATCCATGATGGCACGGATCGTCCGGGCGCAGCGCCCGCAATTGGGGCTGCAGCCGAGACAACGATAGACCTGCGCCGGGGTGCGGGGACAATCCGGTCCCGGCTTCAGGCAGGCTTTGACATCACCGTCGGAGAGGATGTTGCAGGAGCAGACGATCATTTGGTGTTCTAGTTTAGAATTACTAAAAACTACATGCGATTTCAAAGACTTAGCTGAAAAGACAGGTGTGCGCCAGCGCTATCTCCTGTGCCCAGATGTCACGGCGGGGAAAGTCAGGTCAGCCGAGGCGCTTGAACAAGCCGGGGTAGTCGAGCACGAACCCGTCCTCATCCACCGGCAGGTCCGCGGTAAAGTCGTCCTCCAGGCTCTCGAAGCGATAAAGCGAGCCTGCCTCAATCGCGGTGTAGCGCTGGTTCGAGGCAAAGACAGTCAGATCCGGCAGGGTGATGTAGCAGAGGCGGATCTCCATGCTCTCGCCGGTGTCCAGGTCGAGGCGCCGGATCGGCAGGGTGTTCGTGATCGGGGTAGCCTGGATATCGACGTCGATGCAGCCCTGGAGATCCGGCCGGTCTCGGCCGTTTTCCTGCCAATGTCCCCGACCATCGCTTTCCAGATGCAGCACATGGCCCGAAGTGGTTCTTAACTGGACCTCCTTCGTGTGCCACAGGGCATCGAGCTTCAGGCGATAGGAAAGGCCGAACTGGGCGTCCTCCTCCTGGGCGATCACCACGCCGGAGATGTCGAGCCCGCCATCGGCCGGGCGCACATCCAAATGTTCCAGCCCCGCCTCGCAGCCGTCCCAGGCCGACCAGCGGATGGTGCGGAAGATCAGGGTCGGGATGGACATGCGTGTCTCCAAGCGTTCCACCTGCATTGCCAAGAGATTATGGCTCAGCTGGAGGGCTTGTCGACTGCCGGTTCCTTAGAAGGCTGGGGCATGAACGTTCTGCGCGGCTGCCCCGTGCGGAAAGGGGGCAGTGTCATTCCCGGAAGGATGCGCAGCGGAGGGAAAGGGAATTCATAGCGCTGAGCCTGATCGTGGATCCCCTTCCCGCACTTCGTGCGCCGGGGATGACACTCACCTCGTCATGGCTGGCTTTGTGCCGGCCATCCACACCTTCAAGCAGTTTGCCTCTCTCTGCTCCTCAGGATGAGGATGGAGAGGGTGGGTGGCAAAGACGTGGATCACCGGCACAAGGCCGGTGATGACGAGAGAAGGTTATGACGCCGCTGCGCGCCATGCAGCAATGCGGCTTGAGATTTGACCTCACTCCCGCACCACCACCACATGCAGCCGCCTCGGTCCATGCGCACCGAGCAGAAGCGTCTGCTCGATGTCGCCGGAGCGGGACGGGCCGGTGATCCAGTTCACCGTGCGCGGCATCGAGCCCTTGCCATAGGCGAAGCGTACCCGGTTCCAGACGGATTCGTAGTCGCTGGCGATGTCCTTGGCCGAGACGACGACGATGTGGTTGTCGGGCAGGAAGTTGAGGGTCGAGGGGTTGTCCGCGCTCGACACCATCGCGAGCGTGCCGGATTCGGCGATGCCCCCGAAGGCATGGCTCACCGCGCTGAGGTCGCGGCCCTCGCTCGGCCCGTGGGCGATGTCGAGGGTGGTATCCGACCACGGCATGGTTTTCAGGCGCGGATCGTCGCCCATGCGCAGGGTCGCGGGCAGGTTGTGGTTGCGCAGGAAGAGCGCGATGGATTGCGGCACCTCCGCCGCGGAAGCGACCTCTGTGACGGTCGCCAGCGAGGTCTCGACCATGGTCTTGAAGAGAGCGATCCGCTCCTCGCCGGAAACCTGTCCGCGTTTGGGGATCACGCCCCGGGGCGAGCGCTCCAGGCGATCCTCCACCATCTGGCGCCGGATCGTCTCGGTGCCCTTCACGCCGAGCGAGCGGCGGATGTTGCCGAAGATGTCGTCGCGGGAACTCATGCGCGGGCTCCCTTGCGCTCGCGCGTCCAGCGCTGCTGGAACGTCTCGCCCTGCGGGGCCGGGAAGTCCCGGTATTTCGTCCAGCCTTTCGCCATCGGAAGCCACGCGAAGCGGCCGCGCTGGCGGCCTGCCAGGGCCAGCGCACCCATCGCCGCGCGGGTTGCGAAGCGATAGAGGGCCGGGCGCTTGGCGAAGAAGCCCCAGAGCTGGAGGCCGGAGCGCACGGTGGCGGGCGTCAGGTGCCGCTCGAATTCGCGCTCGCGCCAGTGGCGCATGAGCTTGGGCAGCGGAATGCGCACCGGGCACACGCTCTCGCAGCGGCCGCAGAAGGTGGAGGCATTGGGCAGGTGGCCCGCCTTGTCGACGCCGATCAGCGAGGGTGTGAGCACCGCGCCCATGGGGCCGGGATAGACCCAGCCATAGGCGTGCCCGCCGACCGCGTGATAGACCGGGCAATGGTTCATGCAGGCGCCGCAGCGGATGCAGCGCAGCATCTCCTCGAAGGCCGTGCCGAGCATGGAAGAGCGCCCGTTGTCGAGGATGACCACATGGTAGTTCTCCGGCCCATCCGCATCCGTGCTGCGGCGGGGGCCGGTGGAGAAGGTGGTATAGACCGACAGCTCCTGGCCCGTCGCCGAGCGGGCGAGCACGCGCAGGAGCTGGCTCACGTCCTCCAGCGTCGGCACGAGCTTCTCGATGGACGCGAGCACGATATGGGTCTTGGGCAGGATCTGCGTCAGATCGCCGTTGCCCTCGTTGGTGACGATGATCGAGGTGCCGGTCTCGGCCACCAGGAAGTTGGCGCCGGTAATGCCCACATCGGCCGCGAGGAAGCGCTCGCGCAGCACGGCGCGTGCTTCGGTCAGCAACTGCACGGGCTCGGAGAGATCGCGCTTGGCATCGAGATGGGTGTGAACGCGCCGGAAATCCTCTTCCACCTGGGTGGCGTTGAGGTGGACGGCGGGGGCGATGATGTGGCTCGGCAACTCGCCCCGCAGCTGGATGATGTATTCGCCGAGATCGGTCTCGACAGGCGTGATGCCGTTGGCCTCCAGGTGGTGGTTGATCCCGATCTCTTCCGAGATCATGGACTTGCCCTTCGTCACCGTCTTCGCGCCCGTCTCGCGGCAGATGCTCAGGATGATGTCGCGGGCCTCTGCCGCGTCGCGGGCGAAATGCACATGTCCGCCGGACGCTTTCACCTTCTCCTCATAAGCCTCGAGGTAGAGGTCGAGATGTTCCAGCGTGTGGTTCTTGATGTCGCGCGCCGAGTCCCGCAGCGCCTCGAATTCCGGCAGCTTGTCGGCCGCCATCTGGCGCTTGTCGATGAAGCCCTGCTTCACGTTGCCGAGCGCCTTCTGCAGCTGATCGTCGTTCAGCGCCCGCGCGGCATTCTGCTTGAACTGAGGGGAGGTGGAATGAACGGTCATGAATGATGTCTACTTGATCGCATCGGCTTTTGCAGCACCGATCGGCGGCTCGTCGGTCATGCCGGCCAGCACCTCGGCAACGTGACGCACCTGAACGGGCCTGCCGTCACGGCTCAGCTTGCCGGCCATGTTCATCAGGCAGCCGAGATCGCCCGCGAGCACGGTTGGGGCCTGAGCCTCCTCGATGTTCTTGGCCTTGGCCTCGACGATGGCGCCGGAGATGTCGCTGTACTTCACCGCGAAGGTGCCGCCGAACCCGCAGCAGACGTCGCTGTCCTTCATCTCGACGAGGGTAAGGCCCTCCACGCTGGCGAGCAGCCTGCGCGGCTGGGTCTTCACCTTGAGCTCCCGCAGGCCCGAGCAGGAATCGTGATAGGTCACGGCACCGTTGAACGAGGCGTCTACCTTCGTGACGCCGAGCACATCGACCAGGAAGCTCGTGAGCTCATAGGTCTTAGTTGCGAGAGCGTCGGCCTTGGCGCGCCAGTTCGGATCCTCCTCGAACAGTTCCGGGTAATGGGCCTTGATCATGCCCGCGCAGGAACCCGAGGGGGCCACCACATAGTCGTAGCCCTGAAACGCCTCGATCATGCGCATTGCCAGATCGCGCGTGGTGCCCCGGTCGCCGGAGTTGTAGGCCGGCTGGCCGCAGCAGGTCTGGACCGGTGCCTCGACTGTGCAGCCGGCATCCTCCAGAAGCTTCACGGCGGCGAAACCCACGGAGGGGCGCATCAGGTCGACGAGGCAGGTGACGAACAGACCCACCCGAGGTTTTTCCGGGCGGGCGGGGAAGGGCATGGCGCTCATTGGGTGGCTTTCTGGCCCTGAGCGTTGAACTGCTTGAGATAGGCAACGAGGTCAGTGATGCGCTGCTCGTCCTTGAGGCCGGCATAGACCATCTTGGTGCCGGGGATCTTGGCGCGCGGGTTCTGGATGTATTCGCGGAAAACCGCCTCGTCCCAGGTGATGCCCGAGTTCTTGTTGGCCGGGGAGTAGTTGTAACCTTCCACCGTGCCGGCCGGGCGACCGAAGAGGCCGTTCAGAACCGGGCCTACGGCGTTCTTGGCGTTCTCGCCTACCTGATGGCAGGCGCGGCACTGGGCAAAGACCTTCTCGCCGGCGGCGGCATCCTGAGCCTGGGCCTGATTGAGGCCGAGGAGGACGAGCGCGGCGGATAGAACGAAGGAACGCATCAAAAACTCCTTTGCTGGACACCTGTCCCATCTTAGAGAGATTCTACATTATTGGAAAAAGCTCACGGGGAAAGCCGCCTTATTGTTAAGGTAGCCATTCCTCGGGCGCAGGCGACGATCCTCAAAGGAGGCTTCCATGACCATTGCATTTCCCAAACCGGACCAGGCTGTTCTGGCGCGCCGGCGGGAGATCATCGAGGGGCTGGGGCGCCTTGTCGCGTCGGAGGCCCTGATCGTCTCGGAGGATGAGCGCCGCGCCTTCGAAACGGATGGCCTCACCGCCTACCGTCAGATGCCGCTCGCGGTCGTGCTGCCCTCCACCACGCAGGAGGTCTCGGCCATCATGCGCTTCTGCCACGACCATGGAGTCAAGGTGGTGCCGCGCGGGGCCGGTACGTCGCTCTGCGGCGGGGCGATCCCGCAGGAGGACGCCATCGTGCTCGGCGTCGCCAAGATGAACCGGGTGCTCGATGTGAGCTTCGAGGGGCGCACCGCGCGGGTACAGGCCGGCATCACCAATCTCGGCATCAGCCAGGCCGTGGCCTATGAGGGCTTTTTCTACGCGCCCGATCCGTCGAGCCAGCTCGCCTGCACGATTGCCGGCAACATCGCGATGAATTCCGGCGGCGCCCATTGCCTGAAATACGGCGTGACCACCAACAACCTTCTGGGCGTCACCCTGGTGATGCTCGATGGCACCGTGGTGGAGATCGGGGGCGAACATCTCGATGCCGCAGGCTACGACATCCTCGGCCTCGTCTGCGGCTCGGAAGGCCAGCTCGGCGTGGTCACGGAAGCGGTGGTGCGGATCCTGCGCGCGGCGGAAGGCGCGAGGCCAGCACTCTTCGGCTTCGAGAAGGCGGAGGATGCGGGCGCCTGCGTGGCGGCGATCATCGGCGCGGGCATCATTCCGGTGGCGCTCGAATACATGGACAAGCCGGCGATCCAGATCTGCGAGGCTTTCGCCCATGCAGGTTATCCGCTCGACGTGGAGGCCATGCTGATCGTCGAGGTCGAGGGCTCGGACCAGGAGATCGACGACATGCTGCGCCGCATTGTCGCCATCGCCGAACCGTTCAAGCCCAAGACCATGAAGGTCTCGCAGTCGGAGGCCGAGAGCGCGGCGATCTGGAAGGGCCGCAAATCGGCCTTCGGCGCCACGGGCCGCGTCGCCGACTACATCTGCATGGACGGCACGATCCCGACCGGCCAGCTGCCTTATGTGCTCAAGCGCATCGACGAGATCGTGAAGTCCTATGGGCTCGGCGTCGCCAACGTATTCCATGCGGGCGACGGCAACCTGCATCCGCTTGTCATGTTCAACACCAACGTGCCGGGCGAGATGGAAAAGGCCGAGAAGGCCGGCGAGGACATCCTGAAACTCTGCGTCGAGGTCGGCGGCTGTCTCACCGGCGAGCATGGGGTGGGCATCGAGAAGCGCGACCTCATGACCTACCAGTTCAACCCTGTCGATCTGGAGCAGCAGATGCGCGTGCGCGGCGTGTTCGATCCCGGCTGGCTCCTCAACCCGGCAAAAGTGTTTCCGCTCGAAGGAAGGTTCGCCGCGTGACCGTTCACACCCCCCGCGACGAGCAGGACGCCTCCATCATCATCCGCGACGCGGCCGACAAGGGCACGTTGCTGAACGTGGCCGGTAACGGCACCAAGGCGCCCATGGGGCGTCCGAACCAGACCGATGCCTCGATTTCGTCCGCCGCCATGTCGGGCATCACGCTCTACGAGCCGGCCGAACTCGTGATCTCGGCCAAAAGCGGCACGCCGGTGCTGGAGGTCATGCGCGTTCTCGCCGTAAAGGGACAAGAGCTGCCCTTCGAGCCGATGGACTATCGTTCGATCCTCGGCACCAGGGGCGATCCCACCATCGGGGCGATCGCTGCCATGAACATCTCCGGCCCGCGCCGGATCATGGCGGGGGCGGCCCGCGACAGCCTCATCGGCGCGCGCTTCGTCAACGGGCGCGGCGAGGTGGTGAAGTCGGGCGGGCGCGTGATGAAGAACGTCACGGGGCTCGATCTCGTGAAGCTCATGGCGGGCTCCTGGGGCACGCTCGGCTTTCTCACCGAAGTCACCTTCAAGGTGCTCCCGAAACCGGAGCGCATGGCAACGCTGGTCATCCGCGGCCTCGACGATAATCAGGCCATCGAGGCCCTGTCCATGGCCCTCGGCTCGCCCTTCGATGTGACGGGCGCCGCGCATCTCCCCGACCGGGACCGGCGCGGCGGCAGCACGCTGATCCGGCTCGAAGGCTTCCGGGTGTCCGTCGATTACCGCATGAACGAACTCAAGCGCCTGCTGAAGCGCTTCCGGTTCATGGACATTCTCGAAGGCGTGGGCGCCGAGGCGCTCTGGCAATCGGTGCGCGACGCAACGATCCTAACCGATCAGAGTCAACGCGCAATCTGGCGCGTCTCCACCGCACCGACCAAGGGACCCGATGTGGCCGCGCATGTGGCGCAGGCTCTCGACGCGCAATGGTTCTACGATTGGGGCGGCGGCCTCGTCTGGATCTCGACGCCGGTCGACGGCGATGCCGGTGCTTCGGTCTTGCGCGAAGCCACCAGAACCCATGGCGGCCACGCCACACTTGTGCGTGCGCCCGCCGAGGTGCGCTCGGCCCTCGACGTGTTCGAGCCGCAATCCGACGCGCTGATGACGCTGACCCGCGGCATCAAGGCCTCCTTCGATCCGGCCGGGATTCTCAATCCGGGGAGGATGTATGCGGGGGTGTAGTCAATGCGTGCAAAGAGCGTAATCTGATAGTGGCTATTGGCAGAAAGTATTTTTGATCCGTCATGCAAACCAATTTTACGCCCGATCAATTGAGAGATCCCGCCATGGCGGCGTCGGAGAAGATTCTCCGCACCTGCGTTCATTGCGGCTTCTGCACGGCGACCTGCCCAACCTACCTGCTGCTCGGGGACGAGCTTGATTCTCCGCGCGGGCGCATCTACCTGATGAAGGACATGCTGGAGAGCGGTAAGCCCGCCTCTCCCGAGGTGGTCAAGCACATCGACCGCTGCCTCTCGTGCCTGTCCTGCATGACGACGTGCCCGTCCGGCGTGCATTACATGCACTTGGTCGATCATGCCCGCGCCTATATCGAGGCCACCTATACGCGGCCCTGGCACGACCGGCTTCTGCGCTGGGTTCTCGCCACCGTGCTGCCCTATCCGAACCGTTTCCGCTTCGCGCTCGGCGCCGCGATGATGGCCAAGCCCCTCAAAGGTCTCATCGGCGCGCTGCCGCTGGTCGGCAACCGCCTGCAGGCCATGATCGAGCTGGCGCCGGCGCGGGTGCCGGCCCGCTCTCCTTTCGACCAGCCCGGGACGTTTCAAGCGCATGGTGAGCGCCGGGGCCGCGTCGCCATCCTGTCCGGCTGCGCCCAGCCCGTGCTCAAGCCCGGCTTCAACGAGGCCGCCATCCGCCTCCTCAACCGCCACGGCGTCGATGTGGTCCAACCCAAGGGGGAGGGCTGCTGCGGCGCGCTCGTCCACCACATGGGCCGGGACGAGCAAAGCCATGGCTTCGCCAAGCGCAACATCGACGCTTGGATCGCCGAGATGGACGGGGAGGGGCTGGATGCCATCGTCATCACTGCGTCCGGCTGCGGCACCACGATCAAGGATTACGGCTTCATGTTCCGGGAGGACCCGGATTATGCCGAGAAGGCGGCCCGCGTGTCCGCCATCGCCAAGGACGTTACCGAATACGTCACGTCCCTGACCCTCATGGAGCCGGTGCGGGAGACGGATCTCGTGGTGGCCTATCATTCCGCCTGCTCCATGCAGCACGGTCAGGCCATCCGCACCGAACCGAAGACCCTGCTGAAGAAGGCGGGCTTCACCGTGAAGGACGTGCCCGAGGGGCATATCTGCTGCGGCTCGGCCGGCACCTACAACCTGCTGCAGCCCGAGATCGCCGCCCAGCTCCGGGCCCGCAAGGTCGCCAATATCGAGCGCACCAAGCCCGACCTCATCGCCACGGGCAATATCGGCTGCATGACCCAGATCGGGCAGGGCACCGGAATCCCCATCGTCCATACGGTCGAGCTTCTCGACTGGGCGACCGGCGGCCCGATGCCTGAAACCCTGGAGGAGGCGGGATTCGGTAAGCGCTCCGGTCAGCCGTTAACCATCGCAGCAGAGTGAGGCTGCTACATTCTTACGCAACGAAATTTTGTTTCAAAACTGCGCCCGACTGGGGTAAAAGTTAGGAAAGTATGAATTTCAGGACGTAAGGGCCGGCATCATGTCTTCGGGATGGACGTCTTTCAGGAACCGTTTTGGCAAAAAGCCCGATGAGGCCGAGTCTGTCCCTCTGCTGCCGCAGCCGCAGAGCGGCGGCGCGGCGGCCGCTCCGGCCCTTCCGGCTCCCGCTACGCCGGAAAAGCCCGAGCCGATCATCGTCCGGCCCAATGGCATGCTCGATTCGGTCGGCCAGAAGAACGAGCTGATCCGCGTTCGCTTCGCCAACATGATCGACCGGTTGGAGGAGCTGCGGAGCCTCAAGGAGGATTTCGCTCTCCTGAACGAGCCGGTGACCGAGCTCATTCGCAGCTATCCGCAGCTCCAGTCGCGGCTCCTCGAGACCGAGGCGGTGCTCAAGCAGGAAACCGAGACCGCTCAGAGCCTGCGCCGCGAGCTGGGGGATCTCGGCAGCCTCCATGCCCGCACGGTCGACGACCTCAACGCCGCCGTATCCCAGCTGCGCAAGGCCGAGTCCAAGATCCGCGAGCAGGACAGCTTCATCGAGGACCTGCGCCTGAACGTGAAGGACAAGGAGGCGATCGTCGCCGACCTTGAAAACCAGCTCGCCATCGAGACCGAGCGGGCCCGCAACATCACGGAAGAGAACCAGGCCCTGCGCCTGGAGGCCCAGGAGGCCGATCAGACCGTTGCCCGCGCCGAGCGGGAGCTCATCGAGACCCGTGAGCGCAACGGCCTGCTCGACCATAAGTCGGTAATTGTGCGACCACAGGCGATGGTGTGATGGCTCGATGGAAAGGCTGGAAGCCGCAGTTCAGGAGCAACCCAATTGGCAACTTTTAAAGTTCCACGAGCGGGCCATTCCGCCACCTAAATCATAGCGGAACAACGGAGGGACACCCTTGTTTGTGGACATGCCCCGATATTACCGTCACATCCGGCAGAGCGACCGGCTCATCGAAGACCCGGAAGGGATTGAGCGCCCCAACCTCGATGCCGCTCGGACCGAAGCTCTTAATGGCATCCGAGACCTTCTCGCTGAAGCCATTAAACAAGGAAAAGACGACCTGCTCGATGATGCCATCGTCATCGCGGACGAGACAGGCCGGGAGTTGATGACGATCCCCTTCATCGAGGCCCTGCCACCGCGCCTATCCGAGGCATTGCTTGCCGTGGCATCCTCCACCTCTAAATCACCATGAAAACCTTGGCCTTGGGGAATGCCAGCATGTCCCACCCGCTGATTGGCAAACTTGAACGGCATGGTCCTCTCTCCGATGAGGAAAAACAGGTGCTTCGGGAAATCTCATCCCGAACAGTCGTCTTTGGGCCACGGGAGGACATTGTGCCGGAAGGCAGCACCCCGGATTACAGCAGCCTCATTGTGTCGGGCTTCGCGACCCGCCACAAGCATTTGCTCGATGGCAAGCGGCAGATCACGGCCTTTCACATCCCCGGTGACTTCGCCGACCTGCACAGCTTCCTCCTGAAGAGGATAGACGACGGGGTTGGGGCACTCACTGCCTGTACGGTGGCCAAGGTGGCTCACAGCGACTTGAAGGAAGTTACGAAGAAGTACCCGTATCTGACACGTGTACTTTGGCAAACCACGCTGATTGATGCTGCCGTGCATCGGATATGGATGACCACTCTTGGACAAATGGAGGCCCGTGAACGCCTCATGCACCTTTTTCTGCGAGATGCGGGACCGCTTGAACACTGTGGGCCTGATGAAGGACGACAGTTATGAGTTGCCGATCACGCAGGGGGAGTTGGGTGATGCCTTCGGCATGAGCACCGTCCACGTCAACCGAGTGCTCCAAGACCTTCGGGCTGATGGACTCATCACAACACGCGGCAAGACCGTGATTATCAACGATTGGGAGCGCCTTCAGCAGGAGGCCCAGTACAGTCCCGATTACCTGCACATCGGCCAAAAGCTAGAGCGGGATTGAGACTCCGATTGTAACCAGAACCTATTCACGCTCTGGAGCTTACTCCTGTCTGACTATCGTAGTCAAAAAGCAGCCACTATTTCCCCAAAGGAGTAGAGAGGAACATCCCTGTTGGGATTGGGTTCTTATGGAGCCTGCTGCACGTCACGAGACGGGTTAGCTCAGGCTGCACAACTCCGGAGAAATCCTATGAACATCGGTTTGCTGCGTGTCTCTACCCTTGCATTGGTGCTTTTAGCAGCCAGTCCTAGCCTCGTCCTAGCTCAGGGGGCTCCAGCACCCGGTGGCGGAGGAGCCAACACCACGCAGAACGATGACGGCACTGACTATGGCTGGATCGGCCTGCTTGGTCTGGTTGGGTTGGCCGGTCTCATGGGACGACGCAATCGCGACACGACCCGTCATTGACCACGGCGGCGGGGCACTGACCCCGCCCTTCCATCAGTAGAATCGACCGCGAGGCAAGCTGGTTAAGCGGGCTCCACGGGTGTGGCTCCGATGTCAGCTTGGAACCTCAATCATCACGCTGAATTAACCCTCGGCAATTGGTGGAAGCTTCTAATGACGCAGAACACAACTGTTGTTTGGGCACAATTTCCGTCGCACGAGGCCGCCGAGAAAATCAAAAGCCGTTTGATCGAAAACGGCTTTGCACGCAATAGTATCGAAATTTACCGGAACACTGATGAATCCTGTGACTTGGCCATTCATACGAGCGAGAGAAATCTGGAGCATGTGGAGAGCCTACTCCATATTTCAGCGCCGGTTTATGCTTTTCGCCAGTTGAGATCAGGTGCGTTCAAAGCTGCTGCCACTCACCCCTTTGTCATCGGCGGCAGCATCGCACTCGCGGGTTTCATCCTCTACAGCCTTCTTCCACGCAACCGCCAAGCCACTGTCCACTCAGTGCGGGAACTGCCGCGTACCCTGCGGCGAGTGCCTGAAACGGTCACGGAAATGACCAAGGGGCTTCCTGAAGCCGCCCGAGGTTTGTCGGATGCTGTTTCGACCGCCATTGGGGATCGTGCTCCTAGAGCGGACGACAAAGACGGGCAGCGGTGATTTGCAATGTACTAAGGTGGTGCTGAGGAGCGTGCCGGGTGATCTCGTCAGGCTGAACCTCTCACACGCTGATTGAACCGTTTTTTTAGAACAACCCACTTGCGCGCGCTCCAGATTGTAAAATTCGCTGTTGGTCTGCGTAGGATTGGCACATCGTAGGCGAGTAAAAGCAGCCCAAGCGGGATCATCCAGACCCCAAGAACAGGAACCAGCGGCGCAACCAGACCGCCGAGCACGAACAATACACCGACCGGTAGCCGAACCCACCGAGCATTGGGATGACGCAGATTGCGAACTTGTCGCGCCACTCCTCCCGGCACCTCATTCTCAAGGTGCAGGAACGCCTGCCTGAGCTTGGCCCTGCTGCTCTTCCTCATTCAAAGCTCCAGAACCGGCCTAACTTGCCCGACCACGATAATGCTGGTGATCCAATGCGGCTCAACTCCTTAAGTTCAAGCGCGACCATGCCGTACCCCTCAGAGGATCATACGCGGAGCGTTGCCAATACATGGGGGCGGAGCCGGGGTGACCCATAGAACGCTATTTTTGTAAGATTCCCGACAGACAAGACGCCTTGGATATGCATGGGTAGCAGTGTGCGCTTGGAGCCACCGCAGCAGCAACAAAGAGTGGGTTCCTCAGAATAGGTCGGCGCACGCGGTCTGTAGGGGGGAGCGCCATGGCGTTATCTGATGAAACAGCACCCGCCCGTCCAGAGAGGCGGGAGTGCGCGTACAATCTTTTCCGAAACAATGAACGGGTCGAACTATTCTGCGCCGTGCCTGAACACCGTCCAGTGCCGAGCTTCGTCGCGCAAGCATGGTCCTTCGACCGCATCCTTCATGTTCAGGATGCCGCCCCATCCGGCTTCCACAATCGAGCAGCACTTGCTGGTGTGAGGTTTAACGGCTTTTACCTCTTCTACGCCACAGCCCGAAAGAGCCAGAACGAGGCACCCTCCGTGGAGGATTGGGAAGAGGCGTAAACTACAGGCAATCTGCCAAATCACAGGCAAATTATAGGGAAGCCACTTGGCCTGAACGGATGTGCTCGCTCCTAGCGAAGCCTAGTACAGTCCCGATTACCTGCACATTGGCCAAAAGCTAGAGCGGGATTGAGGTGAAGGCTGTAGGCGGAATCTTGCATATGAGCAGTGGGGTATTTGTCGCGACGCAAGCCATCAATTGCGCGAATCAAAGGCACAGATCGGCTGATCTGACGCGACTTCAGAAGACTCTTCCGAGAATACCCGTTTTACAGGAATGCCGCACCGTACTGGGCGACCACAGGATCTCAATTGTGCGCCCAATGCGGTATACGATTTAACTCACCCGGTTCGTCAACGAAAAGATCAATTTAATCAAGGGTTTACAAGGGCGAGAGTCCGCTCCATGTTTCACAATTGCCCGATACAGGGTGATAGGAGCGTGCCGATGGCCTAGCCTTGAAACGAGAAGAGCCCCGAAGCCCGCCACAGGCTTCAGGGCTCTTGGACAGTCCATGTGAGGACCGCCTCTAGCAATCCGGATCTTCACACCCTGCCCTTACCCCGTCAAGACGGGGAACGTTCTCGCTTGGCCCAAAGGCACCCAAGAGGGTGCTATGACGTTGTTAGAACTGGAAGCTGCCATCTATGCCGCCACCCTGGACTCCAAGGTGCGGGAGATCATCTCCGCCTACGTTCAGCAGGAGCGGGACAAGAATGCCGAAAAACAGCGGCGGAACCGCGCCACAAGGGCTGCGGCCAAGGCTATCACAAGCCAGTCACCGGCACGTCACGGTGACTCGCCTCGTGCGCGTGGAGATTATAATAATTTTTCAAATCAAGATTTAGAGAAAGAAACCCTCCCTGCGGAATGGGAACCAAAAGATTTTCATATTGCCCTTTTGATTGAGGATGGCAGGGAAGCGTCTTACATCCAGAAGATTGCGCGGCTGTTCCGATGGTGGGTTGAGGAACAGGGGATCATGTCCAGTAATTGGGACGCCTTCTTCGGCTCCTACGTCGAGCGGCACTTGACTATGTCGGTGTTCCGGCACGCTGGCAGGGTCAAGGTTGGGCCAGAAGCGAACAAGGCTGCGGCAGTATCGGAGCCCATCAAGGGTTTGCCCGATGATGTTCTGGAATGTCTCGAAATCCTGGCCACTGGCGAAACCCGTCTGCCGAGACGGTTTTCGAAGCGAGCACGGACAGATGCCCACAAGCTTCATCACGTCCGTAGTGTTGCCCTAACGGCTAAAACTCAAACTTCGCCCAGGTGAAGCTGCCAAAGCGTGTAGGCTGCGGCGTGGCACCGGCTCAATCCTTGCCACCCTCAATGACCCTGAACCGCCGCATGGGTGGCGGTAGATCGGGTGGAGGCCGGTTGAAGATCAGGTCCACAAAGCAGGCATGGCATTTAGGGGGGTATTTGCCGGGTGGCCGTTCGCCAGGGCCTCTACGCCAAGGACAATCGGCAGCCAACCGGTCAAGCAAATCGTCAAGTGGGATCTCAGGGCCAAACTTTGCGGCCAGACGGGCAAGGCGATAAGCGCCTTGCCGGTTGCACAGATTGCACCCGATGCGGACGATCACCCATGGAAACTGGCTCAGACGATCCACCATGGCCGCGCCTAGCATAATGCGAACGAAACGAGAACAACTTCCCGTCAGTTCCAACCGTTATCCACACGGGCTGGCATCCCCCGAATCTTTGTGGTTCCTATGCTGCCAGGGGGAATTTAATGACAACTCACCGTACTATCCTCGCCTTCCTGGCGCTGGTCTTCACGGGTCTTAGTGGAGCAGCCTTTGCCCAAGACTGCGCCTTACCGAATCTTGAAGACGACCAAGCTCTTTGGGACCGCTATGAACAGTGTGTTCGGAAACAGCAGGAAGCACGCATCGGCAAATACTTCTGTTTCTACGAAAATGCGGTCGGCATTCAGCATCCGGTCGTCAACGGCACCCCTGACCTGACGCAGAGACCTTATGTTGGGAAGATTAACCCGAGTGAGGAAAAGTTCTTCATCGAGATCCAGGCCGCTCCCCCTCACTTGTGGAAGAAGTTTCGCATGGCCATGAAGGCCGAGATCCGACCACGCGTATCGTACTCAGAGGATACGATACGGTTCAACAGTCAGTATGCAGCCTTCGTCCTTTTCGATGATCTGCGCTTCACCGCGTTCGAGAGCGGGAAGAACCATTCCCTTGCACAAGGCCGTTGCGAGCGGATCAACTAGGCACCTGTAAATGTTTGGACGCTTGTACGCTTGGCTTCGGGACGAACATAACCGCGCTATCGCTGCTATGGGTGGCGCGGCAATCGTGACGCTCGTCGGCGGAGCATGGGCCATCTTCACTCACTTCGACTCAGGCTCGCAGCAAGCGGCTCCGGCTGCGGTCGAGCAACCCAAGGCGGTGCTTCATTCGCCACCCCAGCCACCACAGGCCCAGCCGCCTCAACTGCCGAACCAAGACCCTCCGGCCACCATCCACAGGTCCACACCAACTTTGACGATGACGGCTAACTATCGGATCTGCGTCACCAACGAACCGAAGAAATGCCCGCCGAATTCCAGCGTGGTTCTCCCCTGCGGAAGCTCCGTGCCGGATTGGGTCAACAGGGAATGCCAACGCTACGCTACCGCGCAGACCTCCACGACCATCCCAGGTGGAGTGTGCGGAACGCAGGTGATTGAGGTCACTTGCTCCGCAACCCGATAGGAATCTCGTTGAGAGATAACAACACCGCTGGATAAACTTAAGATTGCTCTTGGACGCTCACTAGGTATGCGCGTCACAGACATAAAGAAACTTGGGCGGTTTGATCCGGTGATCTCGCATTGGATTAAGAAGCTTAACCTATGCAGCAGGCGGCTGCTCTCTTCCGTTCCCATCGCTTGAAGAGACGAACAGATAGTCCGGGGTGAACTCGCCTACCTTCTGAAGCCGCTGCCAATCCAGCACGTTGATCGTGTTGTCGTTTGTGACAATCAGCCCGTCACTCCGAAGCTGCATAAGCACGCGATTAACATGGACGCTCGACAACCCCATTGCATCCGCTATCTCGGCCTGGGTCACTAGCCACTCGAAGCTCATGCCATCCGCCACCCGCCCGACTGCGTTCAGACGCACACCCATCTCGCACAGAAGATGGGCAAGGCGCTGGTAAGCCGAGCGCCGCCCGAGATTGGCAATCCACTCGCGGGCAATCGAGGCGTCAATGAGGGTTTCCTGCCAGAGGGCTTGGGCAAGGCGGGGATGGCGCTCTATGATCCTGCGTAAGGTCTGGTGCGGGATGATCCCCACCTTGGCTGGGGTCAGGGTTCCGACGCTGTGATCCATCCGCCCCATCACCAGCCCACATAGGTCGCACAGATCGCCTGTAATCTGGAAGCCTGTGATCTGGCGCTTACCCTCTGGCAAGAGTTTGTACCGGCACAGCACGCCATCGAGAATGAGATGACAGTCAGTGGGTTGTTCGCCCTCCCGAATAAGGTCTTCATCAGGGCGCAAATCTTTCGTGCGAACGACTGCCTCTCTCAGAACCTGCTTTTCCTCGTCAGAAAGCGGAGCAATTTGTTCAAGTTTCCGGATTAGTGTCTGTGGCATTGCGCCTCGCTTTCCGGCGCGATGGGCCGGATGTTTGCTCTGGTCTACAAAGGAAGGCGCTCGGCCCGCGCTGCTATTGTGCAGGGCTTGTGATTTGATCAGCGATAGCCGGTGCAATCCGCGCCATAGCCGCGAGGAGGTCTGAACGGGCGGTGGGCTTCTCAAGCCACGTCAGCCCACAAAGCTCAGGTGCAATGTCAGAGCCTTGTGGAAAGCCAGAATAGATGACGACAGGTACGCCCTGCCCAAGAAGTGCCGTCACAAGCTCGGTACAGGGGCCATCCCTGAGCTTGTAATCAATGATAGCGACATCGGGTCTATCGGCTTCGATCCAGGCAAGGGCCTCGCTGCACGACGGGAACGGCCCCGCAACGGCGATGCCGATGTCCTCCAAGGTGGCCTCAAGCCCCATGCCGATCAGCGCCTGATCCTCAGCAATTAAACAGCGAGGCTGGTGTGAACCTAAATTACACATCATGAATTGAAGCCGTGGTTAAGCTAGGATGTTATGCTACCCTGATAACCCATGTAATGGCGGTCGTGGAAAAGGGTCTGAAAACAGACATTGCTCGACCAAGGGCCTCCCTGAATTTCACGAGAAAGGTCATTCAACCGGACATTCTGTGGCTCATTCAGGTCTCGACCTTGTATTGGGCGCAGCCAAGGGCCATCTATTGCATATCGTCTGCCGATTTATTCGGGCGCAGGCGACCGAGAGACACGACAGTGCTCCCGCCCCAGCTTGGGAGCAGAGCATGTCTCAGCCTCAACAATCTGCTGTTCGCAATCGCCTGCTCAAGGCGCTCTCGCCCGACGACTTCGCCCTGCTTCAGCCGCAGCTTGAGCCGATGGACCTCACCCTGCGCCAGATGGTGATCGAGGCCGGTGAGCCGATCCAGCACGCCCACTTCATTGAGGAGGGCATAGTTTCACTCCTTGCGAAGATGCCCCATGACCGGATCGAAGTCGGGATGATGGGCCGCGAGGGCATGAGCAATGTTGCGGCTGCCTTCGGAGCGGAGCGCAGCCCGCACGCAATGATGTGTCAGGCTGATGGACAAGCCTTGCGGATCAGCGCGGATGATCTGCGATCAGCCGTGCAGCGGAGCCCGTCGCTGTCTGGTCTGCTTGGGCGCTATTTGTACTACCTGACAATCCAGACTGGCCAAACAGCCTTCGCCAACGCCAGCCTGAACGTGGAGGCGCGGCTGGCCCGCTGGGTGCTGATGACCCATGATCGCACGGATGGCTTTGAACTGACCCTGACCCATGACTTTCTCGCGACCATGCTCGGGGTTCGCCGTCCTGGGGTGACGACCGCCACCCATGTGCTGGAAGGAGCCGGGATGATCCGCACGGAGCGCGGGCGCATCATTGTGCTCAACCGGGAGAAGCTGGAAGAGTTGGCAGATGATGCCTACGGCATGGCCGAAGCCGAGTATGAACGCCTGATCCAACAGGCGTAACAATGCCGCGCTACTTCTTCAACGTCAGACGAGACGGGGTGCTGATCCCTGACCATGAAGGCGACGAGTTGCCTGACGTAGACGCGGCGCGAGAGCTTGGCGTTGAGACCGTGCGAGACATGCTACGGCTGCCGCATGTCTACGGTGAGATGCGTGAGTGGCAGAAGGATGAGTTCGTCATCACGGATGAGGAGGGTGCGACCGTGCTGGTCCTGCCGTTCTTGGGAGGGAGCGACGAAGACTGATACTATGCAGGCGCAGTGATCGTCCGTGGGGATGCCCCTCGCTGTGGTTCGACGCGGAGCAGCATTCCGCTCCAACAAAGCTTACCTGGGCGGATTTCGCACGACCTTGCCCATCAAGGTTTCTTCAACCCAGGTTCCGGCTTCGTTAGGCGTTCTGAACAAGGGAGCATTACTGACACTGCATTTGCCGAAGCCCGCTTCCAGATACCACCACCCACTATGCTCAGGGTCATGGTACTCGCCGTCGAGGCGGACGATCACGGCAGCAAGTTGGTCATCCGAAAGGATAAGGTTGCCCTCGCTGTCATGGCCATCAATGAGCACACGCATGGGCTGAAACGAGATGTTGTGGGGCATAGCCTTCGCCTTCCAAATTGGGGCGAGAGGTCAATTGCCAAGTCACCAGACACCCAGAAATGTACGATTTCGTACCATGAAGAATGCGAACAATCTTTATCATGGGTTGAACTTGGCAGTTCAATAAACGCCTTCTGCGGAAGCTGTCGTGGTTCAGTTCAAGCATGACGAAGCAAACCAGCCTTGTTCGGTTCATTTTCCGGAAGCTTGACCATTCAAAGTAAACTGGCTATATATAAACCATCCTAACTGAACCGATTGAGGCTTTTATGTTCGTTCGGGCTTATTTGCGCGCTTCTACATCCCAGCAAGACGCCACCCGCGCCCGCGAGCAAGTTGAAGCCTTCGCTGCGGAGCATGGCCTCACCATAGCTGCCACCTACATTGAGAATGAAAGCGGCGCGAAGCTTGCCCGTCCAGAATTGTTCCGGCTGCTTTCTGATGCGTTGCCGGGTGACATCCTTCTTTGCGAACAGGTTGACCGGCTGTCGCGCCTTACCGCTTCAGATTGGGAGAAACTGAAATCCGAGCTTGCCGCTCGTCAGGTACGGGTCGTGGCACTTGATCTTCCGACCTCTTGGATGATGCTGAATGCCAAAGCAAATGACTTCACCGCGCGCATGTTCGACGCCATCAATGGAATGATGCTGGATATGCTCGCTGCTGTGGCCAGGAAAGACTTTGAGGATAGAAAACATAGGACCGCACAGGGCCGGGAAAAGGCGAAGATGCTTGGGCTCTATCGCGGACGCAAGGAAAACACAGCCCGCAATAATGGCATTGCATCCATGCTCCGGGCCGGTACTTCGTGGTCTCAGATCCAGGCGGCGACTGGATGCAGCCGTGCCACTGTCGCTAAGATCGCCAAGCGCATCGAGGTTCCAGTGGACGCCAGATAATGGCGTGCTGGTTCGCAAGCTATCTCAGCAAGCCGTTACTTTTTCCAGTACGGCAAAAATGAGCGTGCGGTCTCCGCCTTGGCCTTGGCCTCCAATCCAAGGGACACACTTTGCTGTCGCTTGGCTTTGATCAATTTTCCGCGCTCCCGCTCCGTTTCGATTTTCTGTTGAAGAAGCTTGTTCTCCAACTTCTGCTCCTCCTTCTCAAGGGGATCGATTACTAGATCATCGAGATCGAAATCAGCCGCGCCCCAGCCAGATGCAAGCGCATTGAACTCTCCGCTGAGCAAGTCCATGTCACCATCATCGGTAGAGTACATAGTTTGAATAAGGTGGCTCCGGTCCTCAACCGGTGGAGAGCGATCAAAGGTTCTCTGAATGGCTTGGAGAAGATCTTGAGAAATTCGTTCTGGATCTAGGTAAGGGGCAATTTCCTTCATTCTCATTGGAAACTCACTGTTGAAGGTTTGATCTAGGTTTATCGGCATAGCTTCGCTTTGCGGGTCGCCGTTGCGTCCCGGTTGCGATTTCTCGTAATGTCGGACGAACCACTCCCGCGCGATGGTAAATGGCGGATGATGCGCCTCATCGGCGCGGGAGGACGGTCGGTCGTTAGTCGCGCAGGAAGTCGAGCGACCAGATCATCTCTTGGGCGTCCGACGATGGGTGCTGGCCCTTGAGCGCGTAGCCAGCGAAGACGTGTGGATCATCGACCAAAGCAAGCTTGTAAGATCCGCTTCGAACGATGCCGTTCCAGATTCCACCACGCTCTTCCGGAAACAGACGAGCGAACGGGATCAGGTGCTGCCGGTCTCTAACGCGCCACAGGCTATGAACGTGGATGTGACCTGTTTTAAGCCCCTCGAAAACAAAGACGGCCAGCGTGCGCTCGTCCCGTGGTTTTGCGTTGTAGCGGCATCCAAGCAGTTTTCGGTCCACCTTACGGTGGATCAGCTTCAGGTGCCTTTTAGCGACCGACAGGACGACGTTCCGGTTCCAACTCAACGTCAGGGCGTGAGTGAAGCCGAGATCCCGGCAATGATTCACCATCGCTTCCTTCCAACACTCGTTGAATGAAGGTTGGACGGTGGGAGTGCAGCTACATGCAGTCATAGTGGCACCGTCTGCATCCACTCGTTAATGGATCGGATACAGGCTGCTTCGTCTCCGATCAGGTTGGTGTCATCGATGTAGTAGTCCGTGATGACTGTATGTACGGCCACTGGCTCGTGCAGCCGCTCATCGCGCCACACGCTGCGGACGGCGAACGACCACCCATATTGCGGGTGCTCGAACACATGCCGCCAGCAGGTGGCATCAGTGGGGACGCCATAGCGGTTCCAAGACCGGCGAGTTGTAACGCACGCGCCTTCGATGACGCAGATGTAACTTTCCTGTGCGGGAGCTAAATAACGGGCAGCGACCCTCTGAATAATTAGTTGATTCGCGGACTCGATGACGTTGGTTTCCATGATAAACTCCAAGTGTCCGAAGAAAGCAGTGCAGATGGCTTCTTCACCAACTATTTAGCTTGGAGGTCCGAAATGCTGGGCATAGGCCTGGAAAATACATACCGGTCGCTGCGCGAGATGGGACTCGTGAAATCGCAGCGGGATTTCTGCCGTTTCCTCTCGCGTGGTCCCGGCTATCTCAAGGAGTTTCGGCGCGCGGGCCGGGATATGGTGAAGGTGTCGGCGGTGACAGTCGAAACCCTGCAATCACGGTTGTGCGCCATCAAGGCCCGCGTGCCTGCTCAGATTGCCGTCGAACTTGATGACATCCTTGAGGACATTGAGCGGGCTTGCCGAGTCGCTGATGTGATCGGACGTGGGCGCTAGGCCAGCCAAAACGCTTGAAACCGGCCATAGGAGGCTGCATCAGCGGCACGGCCCGACGCTTCCTTGCGAGCGTTCCTATCAAGCTGAACCTTGACCGCCAAATCACTCATGAAAAGCCCACCGTTTGGTGGATGCTTTAGCAGGGTTTCGGTGAACGAAAAAACTCAGGATAGGGTGATCAGCGGCTTCATCTTCTCCACCCGTTCTTCGTTTGCATCGTAGCCCAGGAAGGCTTCGATGGGCCGAATGCCTGCCACCATCCCCGGCAGCAGACTCACCCGCTGTTCAAAGGCATAGGTGAACTCACGCTTGAAGCCGGATTTCTTCTCCGACCGTCTGAACCGATAGGCCACCGCACCACCCATCAGGATCACATCAATGGTGCCCTCCCTGGCGTCGAACTGGATGGTGTCGATGAAAAGCTTGAGGGCCGAAGCCAGCTTAGCCCGAATAGCAACCACCTTGGTAGGATCTTCCTCTGTGGCCATCTGCTGACGGAGTTTCAGCACCATCGCTTCCACGTCCGCACGGTAGTCCTGTTGGGCCACGAGTTCTGCCCGACGGTCCTGCAACGATTTCAGGAGATCGTTGGCTAAGCCCATTTTCGCCCGCTGTTCGCGCACAACTTTTTGATAGTCGGCAATGGTTGGGTCATCCGGATCAAGGTCGGTCATCAGCCGGATGAGGTTGGAATTGCGTTTATCAAGCTGACCGATTGTTTCAGCACACCCGGCAAGCTCAACCTCTACTTTCCGAAGCTCCGCATCCGTCACAGGATTGGCGAAGAGTTCAGAAAGTTTGTACTCCCGAACGTGATCCAAGATCACATCTTCAACAGTCCGGTTGCGAAAGTAGCGTGCTCCTACTTCCTTACAGTTGATCCCGTTCTTGGTATTACTGCATTTCAAGTAGGTCTGGTTCCGGCTGTGGGTGATGAGCATCGGCCCCTGACAGTGGTTGCAATGGCCGATACCTTGGAACAGGTTTTCCCAGGTGTGCCCCTTCCGACCCTTTGACCGACCTTTCCGACGTGCGGCCTGTGCCCGAAGGAACAGGGCCTCATCAATCACTGCCGGATACCAGTTCTTGATGGGTGGTTGGTCGGACGGGAACTTCTTCGCACCCTCCCGGTGGAAGATATGGAGTTCACCCAGGACGCCACGATGTGTCAGGAGATCCAGCACGGACCCCGCGTGCCAGCCACGGGCCTCCTTCCCGGCACGAGGCTTGCCGTCGAGTTTCTTTGAGAATGGATCAACGCCACGTTCGTTGAGGATCTTGGCAATAGTGTAGCTGCCCATTCCATCGACGCACATTTGGAAGATCTCTTCCAAAATCTTCACCCGTTCGGGAATGCATTCGTAGGTCTGGCCATCCGACAGGAGCCGCAGCCACGCAGGGCAGAGGGCTTGCTTCTTACCCTTCTCACGCCGGGTCTTCCAATTTTCCTTCGTGAGGTCGGCCTTACGTCGGCTTTCCTCATGGGCGCGGCTCATAACGATCAAGCTGCCCATCAACTGCATGCCATCCTGTACGGAAATTTCGTCATAGATCCGTTCGTCTTGGATGGTGGCGACAATGATACCCTGCTTCAGGATTGCTAGGAAACCGGGGAGAGCTTCCACAACGGTGTCGCGGCTCAGACGGTCCAGCGACTCAACCAGAAGCCACGACCCACGCTTAATCCGACCGTCCTTTACCGCGTCCAGAAAGGCACCAAGTTGGCCGATTTCTCTGTTTTTGCCACGGAAGCCGGAAACACCAAGATCGTGGTAATTCCGGACGATAGTAAGCCCGTGTTTCTTGGCGAAATCGTCTGACCGTTTGGTTTGACGACGCAGGCTGTCGCCTTGCATTTGGGCGGGCGTTGAGAACCGCACATACGAATAGGCATCGGGCATAATGGCACCTCACGAAAGGGTTTTCTCGTGTAGCATAATCGCCGGGAAAAGGGACCATGAGGTCAAGCGCCTGCAGAAGGTGGCCGAGGAGCAGAACTACCGCCTCTCCAGCCTCGGAAACCGCTACGGCGAACTGGAGACCCAGCTCGAATCCACCCGCCAGCGCGCCTCCGAACTCGAGACCAAGCTCATGGCCGAGCAGGTGCTGCGCCAGCGCCTGGAAACGCAGATCGATTCCGAGCGCTCGGCCCACCAGACCGACCTCTCCTCGCTCGACATGAAGATCGAGGGTCTGACCTCGCGTCTCTCGGCCACCGACAAGATCCTGGCCCATACCCGCGATCAGCTGCGCGACAAGAACGAGGCCCTGCGCGGCGTCGAGCGCACCTTGAAAGAGACCACCATCGAGAAGAACACCCTCGACCGTCGCCTGGAGGCGACCCAGCAGGAGGTCGAGCGTCAGGTGGCCATGGTCAACGAGCTCCAGCGCTCGCGCATCGAGCTGCAGGAGCGCGTGGAGATGCTGGGCAAGGCCATCGCGGCCAAGGACTTCCAGATCGAAAGCTCCGACAACAAGGTGGCAAGCCTCTCCGAGCGCATCGACCAGCTCACCAAGCGTTTCGAGCAGGAGCGCAGCACGTTGGAAGCCGCCAACCGGCGCTTCACCGAAGAGCTGCAGAACGAGAAGGCCGAGCGCTCCCTCGTGCAGGGCGCCCTCGAAATCGCCCGCGAGAGCCGCACCAAGATCCAGAAGAAATACGTGGCCCTGCGCAAGAAGACGCGCCTCGACACGCAGGAGGACGACCCGACCCTCTTCGACGAGGAAGAGGTCGAGACTAATGTCCGACCGCTCAAGTCGCCGGACGCGGAATAAGCAAGCTACCTCCAAGGCCCCGCAGCGATGCGGGGCTTTTTTCTTTTGCGCTTTGCTCCCGATAAGAAGCACAGGTGCTTTCCCCGGCGAGCCGAAGGCGAGGGAAGGGGATCCACGGTCCGCACAGTGCCATGGATTCCCTTCTCCTCCGCTGCGCTCCGGTCGGGAATGACACGGCAGCTTTCATTGGATGCATGAGTGGCTCGATCTGGGTCCCTTGGCGAACCATTCGCAGCGCGCCACTTTGGGTCCATTGTCGGATCGAGAGCAAAGGACACCAAGCGAATGGCCCAGCATCCAGCACTCACTGCCAACCGCGTTGCCGTCATCACCGGGGCCGCCAGCGGCATCGGCTTTGCGGCCGCCAAGCGCTTTGCGGAACTCGGTATGAAAGTGTGCTTGGCCGATCTCCCAGGCGAGGCTCTCCAGCGAAGCGCTGAAGAGGTGGCGGGCGTCTCCGGATCGGCGGACAACGTTCTGGCCGTCGCAGCCGACGTGAGCCGGCGTGAGGATATCGAGCGCTTGAAGGACCAGGTTCTTTCGGCTTTCGGTGAGGTCGCCGTGCTGATGAACAATGCCGGCACCGAGGGCGGCGGGCAGATCTTTGGAGATCCGCAGCGCTGGCACGCCATTCTGGACACGAACCTCTGGGGCGTGATCAACGGCGTGCAGGCTTTTGCACCCGCCATGATCGCGCAGAAGAGCCCCTGCGCCATCATCAACACCGGGTCGAAGCAGGGCATCACCACACCGCCGGGCGACACGGCCTATAATGTGTCGAAGGCCGGCGTGAAGGTTTTCACGGAGGCGCTGGCGCATGAATTGCGCAACACGCCCGAGGCTCAAGTGACGGCACACCTGCTCATCCCGGGCTTCGTCTATACGGGTTTCACCAAGGCCAGAGGCGTAACGGAGAAACCCGCCGGCGCCTGGGCCCCGGAACAGGTGATCGATTTCCTGCTGCCGGCACTGGAGCGGGGCGACTTCTACGTGCTGTGCCCGGACAACGAGACCACACGCAACATGGACGAGAAGCGCATCCGCTGGGCCGCCGAGGATATCACCGAGAACCGTCCACCCCTGTCGCGCTGGCATCCGGACTACAAGGATGCCTTCGCCCAGGTGATGAAAGGCTGAGCGGGGGTGGATGCCTCATCTGTGAGCTTCGATGCTGCGGCCTTCCGGGAGCATGTAAAGACGATCCTGGACCGGCATGCGAGTGCGTTCGACGTGCCTGAAGAACGCCATGCTCTCCTGTGCAGGCAGATCGCCAATGGGGATGACATTCATTCCCGCCGCACCTTTCCGGGGCATGTCACCACATCGGCGTTCATACTCGACGCAAAGGGCGGAAAAATCCTGCTGATCCATCACCGGTTCCTCGGACGATGGCTGCAGCCCGGCGGTCATTACGAGGCGCCGGAGGATCTGGCGGCCTCGGCCCTGCGCGAGGCTGTGGAGGAGACCGGGATGGAGGGGCTTGCGATCGATCCCTGGCATCGCGCGTCCGGTCTTCCCATCGACATCGACAGCCACCGCATTCCCGCCCGTCCCGAACGGGGCGAGCCCGAGCATTGGCATCACGACATCCGCTATGTGGTGAGAGCCCGGGAGAGCGCAGCCCTCCGGCCCGATCTGCGGGAGGTGCATGGGGCCGCGTGGCGCGGGCTTCGGGAGCTGGAGGCCATCGCCCCGCATGCCTTGCGGAATATGCGCAGGCTTGGCCTCGCGGCCCCCTAACAAACCCGACCGCCATGCTTACATCTGTTTCCGACAACCCTTGAAGGAGGCTTGCCATGAACGATCAAGAACGCCAGGTCATCAGCGACATCTTCCGACGGCTCGAACAGGTGGCGAACCAGCCGCGCGATCCCGAGGCAGAGCGCTTCATCGCCGACAAGCTGCGCGAGCAGCCCTATGCGCCCTATGCGATGGCCCAGGCGGTCTACGTCCAGGAGCAGGCGCTCGCGAAACTTCAGGCCGAGAACGAGCATCTGCGCGCCGAGCTCGATCAGGCAAGCCGGCGGCCGCAAGCCGGCGGCTTTCTCTCCAGTATCTTCGGCGGCGGCTCCCGTCCGCCGGGGCCGGCCTACAACACGCCGCCGGCCCGTCAGGCCTCGCCCTGGGGCCAGCCGCAGCGCCATCCGCAGCAGCCCTACGGCGCGCCTCAGGGCGGCACGCCCGGCCCTTGGGGCGGTGGCATGATGCAGCGCGGCGGTGGAGGCGGGTTCCTGGGAACCGCGCTCTCGACGGCGGCCGGCGTCGCCGGCGGCATGATGATCGCGAACGCCCTGACGAGTGCCTTCAGCGGCGAGAACAATCCGGTGAGCGATGTGGCGTCTGCGGCCGGCCTCGGGGGCGCCGATCAGGCTGCCAACGCCGGCAATGAAGGCATCACAGATTCACTCTACCAAGACGCGAGCAACCAGGATTCCGGTCAGGATTTTTCCGACTTCGGCGGCGATGGCGGAGACGAGGGCGATTGGGCCTGATCGGCTCCGTAACATCACACGCGCCTGCACCTTCCGATAAAGCCAACGGCCGGGCTTGCCCGGCCGTTTTCATGAATGGATGATCTCGCCTCCGGGCGATCAGATCACGATCACAGGCGCGCCGACCTTCACGCGGTTGTAGAGATCGACCACGTCCTCGTTGAGCATGCGGATGCAGCCCGAGGAGACAGCCTGCCCGATGGTGTGCGGCTCGTTCGTGCCGTGAATGCGGTAGAGCGACGAGCCGAGGTAGAGAGCGCGCGCGCCGAGCGGGTTGTCGGGGCCGCCTTCCATGAACCGTGGCAGGTCGGGGCGACGGCGCAGCATCTCGGCCGGCGGACGCCAGGACGGCCATTCGCGCTTCATGGAAACGGTCTGGCGCCCGCTCCACTCGAAGCCCTCGCGGCCAACGCCTATGCCGTAGCGAATGGCGCGGCCGCCGTCCTGCACGAGGTAGAGGAACCTGTTGTCGGTATCGACCACGATCGTGCCGGGCCGCTCCCGGCCCTGGTATGACACGATCTGGCGCTGGAACTGCGGGGCGATCGCATAATCGATGCTGTTGTCGTAGCCGGTGCCGTTGCCGTAATCCTGCGGCAAGGATGCCACCGTGCTGCCGGTGGAGCGCACGTCATACGGGTAGCTGCTGGTGCGGTAGGCCTGGGTGCGGGATGACGGGCGCGTGACGCGCGGATAATCCTCCGCATAGCCGTCCTGGGTCCGCGCATACGGGTAGTAATCGTATTGCGACGAGATGTAGGTGTTGCCGTAGAACTGTCCGGCGCGGCCCATGGGCTGGGCCGAGGCCGCGGCCGGCAGGAGGGCGGCCAAAAGCATTGCAGAGCAAGGGATCCAAGCACGCATTGAAGTGTCCTATAGCTGTGTTTTGCTGAGTTAACGGCAAGCGCGGCTTTTGTTTCCGCCAAGCTCGCATGAATTTAAGCGCCGAAGTCAGGACCCATTTCCTGTCGATGCTGAGAAAAGAGAGATGAAGCTTTGAGGAAAGTGCTGTAAGAGCCTTCGCTTCGACGGCGCTCATCCCGGACGCTGCTTTTCACATCGTCGTAACATCATGAAATTCGGTCCCGCCCTGCGGGCGGCCTCGGGCATCGCGGTTCTGTCCATCATGGATGCGGTCATCAAGGGAATGGCCGCCTTTTACCCGATCTTCCAGGTGGCTTTCCTGCGCTTCGCCTGCGGCTCTCTCATCGTGGCCGCCGTCGTGTCCGTCATGCGGCCCGGTTGGCCGAGCCGCGAGACGGTGATCGCCAATTCAATGCGCTCGGTCATCGCCGTGGTCACGGCTGTCAGCTTCTTCTATGCGCTGGGGCAGCTGCCCCTGGCCGAGACCCTCGTCCTGTCGTTCCTCTCGCCGATGTTCATCGCGCTCTTCGGGCTCCTGATGCTGAAGGAGCGGGTGGATGTCCGGATCATCGGGGCCATCGCCATCGGGTTCGCCGGAACGCTCGTCGTGGTCTTGGGCCAGACCGAGGAGGCGAATTCCGCGCGGTCCTGGGGCGGGGTCGCCGCGGCGCTGACATCGGCCGTCACCTATGCGCTCAGCCTGGTGCTGCTGCGCCAGCGCGCCCAGCGGGACAAGTTCCTGCACATCGTGGTCTTCCAGAATATCGGCCCGGCCATTCTCGTGGCGCCCTTCGCGCTCTTCGTCTGGCAGCCGCTCGACCTCATGCATCTGGGCTGGTTCATGCTCATGGGGGCGCTGGGCTTCATGGGCCATATGCTCATGGTGACCGCCTATGCCAAGGCCGAGGCGGCGCGGCTCGCCCCTCTCGAATACACGGCCCTGATCTGGGCGGTGCTGATCGGCTACGGGGTGTTCAGCGAAATCCCCACCTGGGCGACGCTGGGCGGCGGCATCCTCATCGTGGCCGCCGCCATGCTGACGTCGCGGCGCTAGCTTAGAGACTGAGCATCGGATGGATCCCAAAAGTGCAAGTCCACTTTGGGTCCGATACCCTAGGCAGCCTTGCTGGCCGCCGCGCTGAAGATCATGCAGGTCTCGGTGCCATGGGCGAGAAGCCGGCCCTTGGCATCGAAGAGCTTGCCCTCGGAGGTGGCGAGCGTTCCGCCGCGATGAATGAGAACGCCCTCGCAGGTGACCTTGCCCATATTCGGCAGGATCGGCCGGACGAAGTTGAGCTTCATCTCCACCGTCGTGTAGCCCTGGCCGGCGGCCAGGGTGCTGTGGACGGCGCAGGCCATGGCGCTGTCGAGGATGGCTGAGGTCCAGCCGCCATGGATGGTTCCGAGCGGGTTGAAGAAGCTTTCCGTCGGCTCGCCCTCGAAAACCACCCGGCCTTCCTCGGCCTGAATCATGTAGACATTGGTGGAGCGCGAGAAGGGAGGCGCCGGATGGCGGCCCTCCAGCATGCCGCGCAGAAAGGCGAGGCCCGGCTCAGCCGTCAGCACATCCCGCGATACGATTCCATGAACCCGCTCAAGCATCGCTCTCTCCTGTCTGTGTAGATACACGGTACGGGAAGGGGCGAGATCCTGCAACGGCTTTTAAGAGGAATGAGAGGCCTTTCTCAGGGCACGCATCGCCTTGCGGGCTTCGTCGCCTTCAACATCCTGGAGCCGAGCCTCCACCTGAGCCTGGGCTTGTTGCCAGAGGGGGATGGCAGCCTCCAGGAGGGCCTGTCCTTCGGGCGTGAGCCTGTGCCGGAGGCCGCGTCCCTCGCCGGGAACGGGTTCGATCCAGCCGTTCTCGGTCAGGAGCTTCAGGTTCCTCACAAGGGTGGTACGCTCCAGTCCGAGCCGCTCGGCCAGGACGGTTTCGGATGCCGTCGTGCCATGCCCTATGGCGCCCAGGATGCCGAACTGGGGCAGCTTGAGACCAAGAGGGCGCAGGGCCGCCTCGTAGGTGCGGCTCAGGAGCCGCGCCGTCATGCGGGCGTGAAGGGCAAAGCAGCTTTTGCCGATGGCTTCCAGATCGGTCATGAAATGATCATGACCCGCCCCTATAGAGCGTCAAGGCTTCTTTTCCGGCCCTGACCATAAGGCAGGTCTCTTGACTCCCCATCGGCTTATGCCTATCTCGCGGCCAGCGTTAGCACTCGTCAGGAGACAGTGCTAACAGCCGACAGACCAGGGTGCGGCCAGAGGGGCCGCGTCAATTGTCAAAGGGGAAGTTCCATGAAGTTCCGTCCGCTGCACGACCGTGTTGTCGTCCGCCGCATCGAAGCCGAAGAGAAGACGGCCGGCGGCATCATCATCCCGGACACCGCCAAGGAGAAGCCGCAAGAGGGCGAGATCGTCGCCGTCGGCCCCGGCGCCCGTGACGAGAGCGGCAAGGTTGTTGCCCTCGACGTGAAGGCTGGCGACCGCGTCCTGTTCGGCAAGTGGTCCGGCACCGAAGTGCGTGTCGACGGTCAGGATCTCCTGATCATGAAGGAATCCGACATCATGGGCATCGTCGGCTAATCAGGCCCACGGACCCATTACAGATTTTCCAATTTAACTGGAGGCAAAGCCCATGGCTGCCAAAGACGTTAAGTTTTCTTCCGATGCTCGCGACAAGATGCTGCGCGGCGTCGACATCCTCGCCGATGCGGTGAAGGTCACGCTCGGCCCCAAGGGCCGGAACGTGGTGATCGAGAAGTCCTTCGGCGCTCCGCGCATCACCAAGGACGGTGTCACCGTCGCCAAGGAGATCGAGCTCGCCGACAAGTTCGAAAACATGGGCGCCCAGATGGTGCGCGAGGTGGCCTCGAAGACCAACGACATCGCCGGTGACGGCACCACCACGGCCACCGTTCTGGCCCAGGCCATCGTCCGCGAGGGCGCCAAGGCGGTTGCCGCCGGCATGAACCCGATGGACCTCAAGCGCGGTATCGACCTCGCGACCTCTGAGGCCGTGAAGGACATCCAGGCCCGCGCCAAGAAGGTGAAGTCCTCCGACGAGGTTGCCCAGGTCGGCACGATTTCCGCTAACGGCGACAAGGACATCGGCGAGATGATCGCCCATGCCATGCAGAAGGTCGGCAACGAGGGCGTGATCACGGTCGAGGAAGCCAAGACCGCCGAGACCGAGCTCGATGTGGTCGAGGGCATGCAGTTCGACCGCGGCTACCTCTCGCCGTACTTCATCACCAATGCCGAGAAGATGGTGGCCGAGCTCGAGGATCCCTACATCCTCATCCACGAGAAGAAGCTCTCCTCGCTCCAGCCCATGCTGCCGATCCTCGAGGCTGTCGTTCAGACCGGCAAGCCGCTCCTCATCATCGCTGAGGACGTGGAAGGCGAGGCTCTCGCGACCCTCGTGGTCAACAAGCTCCGTGGCGGCCTGAAGATCGCTGCCGTCAAGGCTCCCGGCTTCGGCGACCGCCGCAAGGCCATGCTCGAGGACATCGCCGTCCTGACCGCCGGCCAGACGATCTCGGAAGACCTCGGCATCAAGCTCGAGACCGTGCAGCTCCCGATGCTCGGCCGCGCCAAGCGCGTTCGCATCGAGAAGGAGAACACCACGATCATCGACGGCGCCGGCCAGAAGGCCGACATCGAGGCTCGCGTGGCTCAGATCAAGGCGCAGATTGAGGAGACCACCTCGGACTACGACCGTGAGAAGCTCCAGGAGCGTCTCGCCAAGCTCGCAGGCGGCGTCGCGGTGATCCGCGTCGGCGGCGCGACCGAGGTCGAGGTCAAGGAGAAGAAGGACCGCGTTGACGACGCTCTGAACGCCACCCGCGCTGCGGTGGAAGAAGGCATCGTCCCCGGCGGCGGCACGGCTCTGCTGCGCGCCAAGGGCGCCGTTGCGAAGCTGACCACCGACAACCCGGACGTTCAGGCCGGCATCAAGATCGTGCTGCGCGCGCTTGAGGCTCCGATCCGCCAGATCGCCGAGAACGCCGGCGTCGAAGGCTCCATCGTTGTCGGCAAGATCAACGACAACAAGGGCTCCGACACCTTCGGCTTCAACGCTCAGACGGAAGAGTTCGTGGACATGCTCCAGGCCGGTATCGTCGATCCGGCGAAGGTCGTCCGCACGGCTCTCCAGGACGCCGCTTCGGTGGCCGGCCTGCTCGTGACGACCGAGGCCATGGTTGCCGAGGCTCCCAAGCGCGAAAGCGCGCCGGCGATGCCGGGCGGCGGCATGGGCGGCATGGGCGGCATGGACTTCTAAGACGTCCAGGCACCACAGCCTAAAACGAAGAAGCCCCGGAGCAATCCGGGGCTTTTTGTTGGTCGCTGAGCTTCCTTGAAAGGGCGTTTCGTATCGATATAACGTTATGATCCGTTCTGGGAGATCAGCCATGCCTATCATCCGTGTGATCGATACAGCTCAGTCAACGAGCGAGCCGTATTCTGCTGCGGTTTCACTCGAATTCACGACAACCCTTGTCTTGGCAGCAGGGGTTTCGATCACTGCGACTGGCGCTGGAGCGGTGGGGATTTCGTCCGAGGTATCATTCGACCCAGATCACTCCCTTCTGATCTATGGGAGCGTTCACAGCGAGCAGGGGCCTGCCGTTGTGGTGAGCGGCACCATCACCGTCGGTGCATCGGGAAGCATCACGGGAGCGCAGGATGGCGTCTACCTCTATGGCGCCAACAACCCTGGACAAGCGCATGTGCTGAACAATGCCGGGACAATCAGCGGAGGGAGTTATGGCGTCCGACTCGAATCGTTTCAGAGCCATGTACTGAACTCAGGCTCGATCAAAGGCAACTTCGGCATCGTGGCATCCGGCTCGGACGAGGGGCTCGTCATTGACAATACCGGGTTGATCGAGGGCACGAAGTTCGCAGCCATCAATGGGGCCTCAAAAGGCTCCAGCATCATCAAGAATCAGGGACAGATCCGTGGCGATGTGGTTCTAGGCTCGGGAGATGATGTTTATGACGGCCGCGGCGGCACCATCAAAGGAGTCGTTGTCCTCAATGCCGGATCCGACATTGCCTGGGGCGGCAGCGAGACGGAGGTGTTCGAGACCGGGTGGGGCACCAAGTTCATCGACGGCGGCAACGGAATCGATACGCTGTCTTACAGGCAGGCCGCCAAGGTGGACCTGAGGATTACGGAGCAGCAGAAGACGGGTCAGCAGAGCTGGGAAACGATCCGCAACATCGAGAATCTCTCCGGCAGCGATGGCGATGACAAATTCACCGGAAGCGAGGGCGGCAACGTTCTCGACGGCGGAGCCGGAAACGATAGGCTTGATGGGGATCTCGGCCAGGATCAGTTGCTGGGTGGAGAGGGCAAGGACATCTTCAGCTTCAGCACAAAGCTGAAGAACAATATCGATGTGGTGTTCGACTTCCGCTCCACGGACGACACCATTCATCTCTCGAAGGTGATCTTCAGCAAGATCGCCAAGGGTGCCTTGAAGAAGAACGCGTTGTTCTTCGGGAGCAAGGCCAAGGACGAGACGGATCGGATCGGGTTCAACAAGAAGACCGGTGATCTGGTCTACGATGCCGACGGGTCCGGCACGAAGTATGCCGCTGTCAAATTCGCGCAGCTCGAACCGATGAGCGTTGTGAAGGCGAACGATTTCTGGATCGTTTGAGCATCCCGACATGTCACGACGAAACGCCCTGGATCGCTCCAGGGCGTTTCTTGTTTGAATGAGCTGTGTGTGACTTAAGCCGCCTTCTTCACCAAGCCTTCGGCCTCGAGCGCCTGCTGCACGGCCGGGCGGGAGGCGATGCGGGCCTGGAAGGCCTGCAGGTTCGGGAACGACGAGATGTCGATGCCGTGGAAGTTCGTCCAGTTCACCACCGTGAAGAGATAGGCGTCGGCGATGGTGAACGTGTCGCCCATCAGGAAGGGCTGCTTGGCAAACGTCTCGTCGAGATAGGCGAAGCGGCTGGCGAGGCGCTCCTTGGTGGCGGCCTTCACCGCGTCGGGCGTCGCGGGGTTCCACAGGGGGCCGAAGCCCTTGTGGATCTCCGTGCTGATGAAGCCGAGCCATTCCAGCAGGCGGTAGCGCTCCATGCTGCCGGCGGCAGGCGCCAGCGTCTTCTCGGTCTGGGCATCGGCCAGGTACTGGATGATGGCGCTGACTTCCGTGAGCACGGAGTTGTCCTGCAGCCCGAGGGCCGGAACGTAGCCCTTTGGATTGACGGCCAGATAATTTGCGCCCGTCTCGGTGGTGCGGTTGGCGAGATCGACCTTCTCGATGGTGAGGGCAAGGCCGGCCTCGCGGGCCACGATGTGAGGGGCGAGCGAGCAGGCGCCAGGATAGTAGTAGAGCTTCATGATGTATCTCCAGGGGTGGACGGGATCAGGCCGCTGCCTTGAGCGATGCCGAGGCAGGGGACAGGGCGAGCGGGCGCGAAGGCTTCAGGGCATAGGCCCCGTCGCCGAGAAGGGCTTGAGCGACCGAGAGCACGATCAGGTAAAGCGGGTATTCCCAGCCACCACCTTGGGCCGAGAAGACCCAGCCATTGCCGATGTGGACCCAGGCGGCGCCGAACAGAACCGGCAGAAGACCGAGAGCGACCCAGCGGCTCTGGACGCCGAGAACAAGCAGGATGCCGCCGATGAGCTCGGCCAAGAAGGTGGCATAGGCGAGGGCTCCCGGCAGGCCGAGAGACTCGAAATACTGCGCCGTGCCGGCGAGCGTGAAGGTCATCCACTTCAGGATGAGGCTGTGGGCGATATACATGGTACCCAGCGAGACCCTGAGGAGCAGGGCGGCGTAGTCGGAATTGGTTGGTTGAGGGTGTGACATTGCAAATCTCCATGCAGGTGCATATGAATTGATGCAGATGCATGGATCTGTCAATCTCGATGCAATTGCATCAAAAACAGAGGAGCTTTGCCGCAATGCAAGAACCACCTCCGGAGCCGCCTGCCTCCGTCATCAGAGCCTGGGGCCGCCTGATCCGGGCGGAGCGCATTGTGGTGGGGCGCATCGAGGCGGAGCTGAAGAGCGCCGGCTTCCCGTCCCTGCACTGGTATGATGTGCTGCTCGAACTGAAGCGGGGACCGGAAGGCCGTCTCACACCCCGCGAGATTGAGGAGGCCGGCCTCTTCGAGCAGTACAATCTGTCCAGGCTTCTCGATCGTATGGAGAACAAAGGGCTGGTGCGCCGCATCCCTTTTCCGGGCGACAAGCGGCGCCAGCTGATCGAGATCACCGAAGAGGGTAAGGCCCTTCAATGGCGCATGTGGAGCGTCTACGGCGCGGCGATCAACCGGTTCATCAGCGCCAAGCTCACCGACAAGGAAGCCGGGCAATTGTCGGCCCTGCTGCTCAAACTCATCCAGGAATGACCTGACTGCATAGCTCAACCGTTCAGCCCGCCGCCAAACGATCTGCCGCTCTATGCGTTCATGTGTATACGGCTAAGCGATAGCTGGCTAAGCGAGGATCGGGACGTGAGCGCAGGACAATCAATTCTTCCGAAGGGGCGGCAGAGCCTGTGGCGCGTCCTTCTTGCGTCACAGCTGATCGTCGCCAGCCTCGGGTTGCTGACCGCAGGGTCGGCGGCAGCCGACAGCGAGCCTCGCCCGAGCTCGGCGTCCATCCGCACGCCTGACTTCGACGCGAGCGTAGACTGGTACCGGGACAAGCTGGGATTCCGGCTGCTCGGCAGCCAAAGCCTCGTAACGGGACGCAAGGCGGTGCTGGAACGCAGCGGTTTCCTGCTCGAGATTTCCGAGGCGGACCATATCCTGCAGCAGGAGCCGGACACGACCGCGGCGGTCCAGGTCACCAAGGCGCCGGTCGTCAGCCTGCTCGTGCCTGATGTCGACCGTGAGGTGCGGCGCCTCGATGCGGCGGATGTGGACATCCTCCTGCCGCCGCAGGACGACTTGGACGGAACCTACCGGACGGCGCAGGTCCGCGACAACGGACGCCATCGGATCGAGCTGCGCGAGCCTCTCGACGACCCGGCGCAGTTCAACGCCATGGGCCGCTAATCCGCAGAGAATATTGTCAAGCTTTCGGGAATAAGCGGCTCTGCCCCCGTGTCTTTGAGGTTGTGGTCACACCCGACCTTGGAGGACACCCATGAGACAGATCCTGCGCCCCGCCATCCTGGCCGCAGCCCTCGTCGCCGCATCCGTCGCCGTTGCTCAGACCGCCGCTCCCGCGAAGGTCGCAGATACGAGCAAGGGCAAGGCTCTCGTCGATGCCAAGGGCATGACGCTCTACACCTTTGATCGCGACACGGCTGACAAGTCGGCCTGCAACGGCCAGTGCGCCCAGAACTGGCCCCCGCTGATGGCCGCCGCGAATGCCTCCGCGTCCGGCGACTGGAGCGTGGTCACCCGCGACGACGGCTCCAAGCAATGGGCCTACAAGGGCAAGCCGCTCTATCTCTGGGTGAAGGACACGAAGCCCGGCGAGGTCACGGGCGACGGCGTCAACAATGTCTGGCGTGTGGCGATGCCGTGAGGCTTGCCGAGCCCGGCGGTTCATCCTTGAATGATGCCGTAGCCTGAGAACCGACCTTGGATGAGATCGCCGCCCTTCTCGAACCGCAGATCCCGGCCCTGAGGCGTTACGCCTGGGCCCTGCTGCGCGATCATGAAGCGGCGGACGATCTCGTTCAGGATACCCTCGAGCGGGCCATCAGCCGATGGGGTCAGCGCCGGCAGGAGGGCGATCTCAGAGCGTGGCTCTTCACCATCCAGCGCAACCTGTTCCTCAACGGTTTGAGGCAGCGTAAGGCACGCGGAACCCAGGTGGGTGAGGACGCTCTGAACGACGTCCAGGCTCTCGGGACAGATCCGGAGAGTCATGCCGGCCTGCGCGACGTTCTCGTAGGGCTCGATGCCTTGTCCGAAGAGCAGCGCTCCCTGCTGCTGCTGGTTGGAGTCGAGGATCTGTCCTACGAGCAGGCTGCAAAGGTTTTGGGGATTCCGCTCGGCACGGTCATGTCGCGCCTGAGCCGGGCGCGGGCGCGGCTGCGGGAATTCATGGAGAACGGGCGTAGCACCGTCTTGAGGAGAGTAAAGTGACGGGCGAGCGACCCATCGGAGAAGACGATCTGCAGGCCTATGTGGACGGCAGGCTCACCCCGTCGCGGCGCGAGGCGGTCAAAGCTTATTTGGAAGATCATCCGGCCCTGGCCGATCAGGTGGGGCAGGAGATCGAGCAGCGCGAGGCCCTGCGCGCCCGGCTGTCCTTCAAAGCCGCCGAGCCCATTCCCTCGCGCCTTCGGATCGCCAATCTCATGGCCGCGCAGCGCCGTCCGCCGCGGGGCCGCCCTGCGGCCGTTGCGGCCGCCGTGGCGGGGCTCCTCGTCGGCTCTGTCCTGGGAGCGGCTGGCGGGATCTGGTGGTCATCCGGCCCGGCTCAACTGGCGCAGACGAGCGTTGCCGGAAACGCCATCGCGGCGCATCGGATCTATGTCGGCGAGCGCCTGCACCCGGTGGAGGTGCCGGCCGAGCAGGAGGCGCATCTCGTGCAGTGGCTGTCCCGCCGCGTCGGCAAGCCGCTGAGTGCTCCGAACCTGACGGCCCAGGGCTACCGCCTCATCGGCGGCCGGCTTCTCCCGGACGGCGGCGAAGCGGCGGCTCTCTTCATGTACGAGAATGCCGGCGGCAACCGGCTTACGCTTTATGCGCGCTCCGGCGGAACGGACGCGCAGACGTCGTTCCGCTTCGAGTCTCGCGACGACGTGTCCGCCTTCTCCTGGATCGACAACGGTCTTTCCTACGTGGTTACGGCGAAAGTGGATCGCGCACAGCTCCTGCCCATCGCGGAGGCGATCTACAGGCAGTTCGAGGCTACAGGCGAACCGGCGAAGAGCCGCCTGTAGAAACCATCCCCGATGATCAGGCAAACACCGCCGGGTCGGGGCCGACGCGGCCCGAGGCGCTGTCGAGAGCCTCGATGGCGCGCATGTCGTCCGCATCGAGCTGGAAGTCGAACACGTCGATGTTCTCGCGGATGCGTGACGGCGTCACGGATTTCGGAATGACCACGAAGCCGTTGTCGAGGTGCCAGCGCAGGATGACCTGGGCGGGCGTCTTGCCGTATTTGCGCCCGATGGCGGCGAAGGTCTCGTCGGACAGGATCGTGCCTTGCCCGAGCGGCCCCCAGCATTCCGTGACGACGCCGTTTGCCTTGTGGAAGGCTTGCAGTTCCTTCTGCTGGAACCGGGGATGCAGCTCGATCTGGTTGACGGCAGGCGTCACGCCGGTCTCGTCGATCACACGTTGCAGATGCGGCACCATGAAGTTCGAAACGCCGATGGATTTTGCCCGTCCGTCCTGCTGCAGCTTGATCAGCGCCCGCCAGGTGTCGCGATAGGCCTCGCTGCCCGCCACCGGCCAATGGATGAGGTAGAGATCCACATAATCGACCTTGAGGCGCGCCAGGCTCTCGTCGAAAGCGCGCAGGGTGCTGTCGTAGCCCTGACGGTCGTTCCACACCTTGGTGGTGATGAAGAGGTGGTCGCGCGGGACGGAGGTGGAGCGGATAGCCTCGCCCACGCCCTCCTCGTTACCGTAGATCGATGCCGTGTCGATGGAGCGGTAGCCGGCCTCGATGGCTCCTGCGACGGCGCTCTTGGCTTCCTCGTTGGAGACCCGCCAGACGCCGAAGCCCACTTGCGGCATCGCGTTTCCATCGTTCAGGCGGATCGTGGGTATGGTCGACATCGGCTGCTCCGTAGATCGTGCGGAAGGGAGGGTGGGCTTCGAGGTAGGGCTTGGGACCCGATAAGCAAATAGTGATGATCCAACATCAACGAAGCGCCGGAACCGGCATGGATAACCTGCGTTCCAAGCTTGGCAACCACGCCGCAACGCAGGAGCTGCGCTTTGTCCTCTCCAGAAGCACGAAAGGGTACGCCCGATCCGACCCTCGACGAGGCTGAGTTCCGCAGCAGGTTTCTCGAGCAGTTTCAGGACCCGGCCTACGAACCGCTCGGGACCGAGTTGCAGCGGATTGCCGACGCGGCCTGGGATGCCTTTAGCCATCACCGCAAGAGCCCCAAGACCCGCAAGGCCGGTCCCGGCTTCGCCGATCCCGATTACGATCTTGCCGTTGACTGGATTGCCGCCAGGGACGCCATCGACGTGGCGCAGAAGCGGCATGAGGATCCGAACGGCCCGGCCCGCTTCCTGTTGATTTCAGCCTCCTCCCGCAGCGAGCACACCTGTCCGGGCGAGATGTCCAAGAGCTACCGCCTCGTGGAGATCGCCCATCAGGTTCTCGGCAGCGCCGAGAACACAGAGGTCGAGGTGCTGGAACTCAGCCGTCTCACCGCGGAGTACGGGCGCCACATCCACCCCTGCAAGGCCTGTTTCTCGACGGCGGCGGCTTTGTGCCACTGGCCGTGCTCCTGCTATCCCAACTACTCGCTCGGGCAGGTCCATGACTGGATGAACGAGATCTACCCGAAATGGGTTGAGGCGCACGGGGTGATGATCGTCACGCCGGTGAACTGGTATCAGGTGTCCTCGCCCTTGAAGCTGATGATGGACCGCCTCGTCTGCGCTGACGGCGGCAACCCGGACCCGACCTCGACCCAGGGCAAGAAGACCAACATCGCGAAGGGCATGGAGCTGAAGGGCTGGGATTATCCCAAGCACCTGGAAGGCCGGCTCTTCTCCGTCATCGTCCACGGCGACACGGAGGGCGCAGGCGGCGTTCGCCACTCTATCTCCGACTGGCTGAGTGCCATGGATCTCATTCCGGCCGGCGCCGCCGCGGAGCTCGACCGCTATATCGGCTACTGGAAACCCTATGCCACGAGCCACGAGGAATTGGATCAGGACGAGGCTATACAGGACGAGGTGCGCAACGCCGCCTGGACACTGCTCGAAGCCGTGAAGGCCAAGAGGCAGGGGAGCCTCGTGACGGCCGGAGAGAACCTGAAGGAGCCGCGGCAGAAGTGACGCGGCAAAGAAAAAGGCCGGGCGCAAGCCCGGCCTTCTGCAAGATCGCAAAGCAACCGGAGCTTACCAGCTGGCGAGCACCGCGCCCTTGAACTTCTCCTCCACGAACTTCTTCACCTCGGGCGAGCGATAGGCTTCGACGAGGGTCTTCACCCACGGCTTATCTTTGTCCGCGGCGCGCACGGCGATGATGTTGACGTAGGGACCCTTTGGGTTCTCGCGAGTGAGGGCGTCCTTGACCGGGTCGAGGCCGGCCTGCGTGGCATAGTTGGTGTTGATGACGGCGGCATCCACGTCGTCGAGCACGCGCGGCGCCTGAGCTGCGTCGATCTCGGTGAACTTCAGCTTCTTGGTGTTCTCGGTGACGTCGAGGATCGTCGGCTTGAAGCCCACGCCGTCCTTCAGCTTGATCACGCCCTTGTCCTGGAGGAGCAGAAGCGCGCGTCCGCCATTGGTGGGATCGTTCGGGATGGCGATGCTCGCGCCGTTCGGCAGCGCATCGAAGGACTTGTGCTTCTTGGAGTAGATGCCGATCGGAAAGTTCACGGTCTGCGCGACGGTCTCGATCTTGTAGCCGCGGGTTTCCTTCTGGTTGTCCAGATACGGCTGATGCTGGAACGAGTTCGCCTCCAATTCGCCGGAGGACAGGGCCTCGTTCGGCACCACGTAATCGGAGAATTCGACGATCTTGATGTCGAGGCCTTTCTGCGCTGCCAGCGGCTTCACGGCTTCCAGAATCTGCGCATGCGGGCCGGGCGTGACGCCGATGCGCAGCGTCTGGGTCTGCGCGAGAGCCGGCAGGGCGGCAAGGGAGAAGAGGGCGGCGAGGCCCAGGTTCTTCAGGGACATCGTGTTACTCCTTGTGCGATGTTACTTGACGGTGATCAGGCGTGGCGGATGCGCTTGTTGAGGCGGCGGGCGAGGCGATCGCCGATGCTCTGCACCGCCTGGACGAGGACGATGAGCACGACCACCACGGCGAGCATCATCTCGGGCATGAAGCGCTGGTAGCCGTAGCGAATGCCGAGATCGCCGAGGCCTCCGCCGCCGACCGCACCCACCATGGCCGAGAAGCCGAGCAGGGAGACGATCGCGAGCGTCAGGCCGAGAACGATGCCGGGGAGGGCCTCCGGGATCAGGACTTTCAGCACGATCTGGAGCGGGGTCGCACCGAAGGCGCGCGCCGCCTCGATGAGACCCTGATCCACCTCGCGGATCGCACCTTCGATGAGCCGCGCGATGAACGGCGTTGCGGCGATGGTCAGCGGCACGATGGCGGCGTTGGTGCCGATGGACGTGCCGGCGATCAGGCGCGTGAAGGGAATGATCGCCACCACGAGGATGATGAAGGGCGTGGAGCGCGTGGCGTTGACGATCAGGCCGAGCACGCGATTGACCCAAGGGGCTGCGAAGAGCTCGCCCTTGCCCGAGGTGGCGAGATAGACGCCGAGCGGCAGCCCGAAGAGAGTCGCAATCAGGGCCGAGACCGCGACCATGTAGAGGGTTTCGCCCGTGGAGGCGGCGATGAGGTTGATCATCTCAGGCGACATAGCCGAGGACCTCCGTGTCGAGACCGTGCTTCTTCAGAAAGTCGAGGGTGGTGGAAACCGACGTTTCCGGCACGCCGACGACCAGTGTGCCGAAGGGGCGTCCTGCAATCTCGTCCACCGAACCGGACAGGATATTGGCTTCGATATCGAGGTCGCGGGCGAGCCGCGCCAGAACCGGATCGGTGGCATGGGGGCCACGGAAGCCAATACGAATGACGGCCTGGCTGCCGGGCGTCGCCTCGGATGTGAGTCTGCTCTGCACATAGGGCGGCAACGCGCGACCGGATTCGTCGGCCAGGAAGGAGCGGGTGACCTCGTGCTGCGGCCGGGTGAAGACCTCGAACACATTGCCCTGCTCGACGATGCCGCCACCTTCGATCACCGCGACCTCGCGGGCGATATTGCGGATCACGGCCATCTCATGGGTGATGAGCAGGATGGTGAGGCCGAGTTCCTCGTTGATGCGCGCGAGCAGGTCGAGGATCGACCGGGTGGTCTCCGGGTCGAGGGCCGAGGTTGCCTCGTCGGAGAGCAGAACCTTGGGCTTGGTGGCGAGCGCCCGGGCGATGCCCACGCGCTGCTTCTGGCCACCGGAGAGCTCGGACGGATAACGGTTGCGCTTGTCGGAGAGGCCGACTAGGGCGAGAAGCTCCTCGACCCGCGTCCGGATGTCCGCCTTATCGTAGCCTGCCACCTCGAGGGGGAGGGCGATGTTTTGGGCGGCCGTGCGCGAGGACAGCAGGTTGAAGTGCTGGAAGATCATGCCGATGGAGCGGCGCGCATGCCGAAGCGCCGCCTCGGGCAGGGCCGCGATGTCGGCGCCATCCACGATCACCTTGCCGGAGGAGGGCTTCTCAAGGCCGTTCACCAGACGGATCAGGGTCGACTTGCCGGCGCCGGAGCGGCCGATCACGCCGAGGATGGAGCCCTGGGGGACCGTGAGGTCGATCTCGCGCAGGGCCGTCACGGGCTGGCCGTCGCGACCGGGGAAGGTCTTCGACACCTTCTCCAGGCGCACGATGGGCTGGGCCGGAATCAGGCGCTGGGCCGGCGTGTTGCCGATATAGCCAAGGGGAGCGTTCATTAATCCGTCTTCAGGATGTCTCGTATCGGACAAGACAGATGGGGGATGCCGTTCTCCATGTCAACGGTTTTGTTCTTTTAAGAGGACAGTTTTTTTTAAAGAACGTTCTAACGCACCAGACCCCTGGCTGTTATTGTCACAAGGCCGCTATGGCGCACCCAGAGAAGAAGTTCTTCCTTTCTTTCGCCACAAGCGCCATTGATCCGGCTGCCTTGAGTTTCTAAGAGCCGGGGCAGGGATCCTGGCAGGAGATGCGTATGATCAAGGCGAGCCTCGTGCTGGCACTCGTGGGGTTGGGGGTTCTGGCGGCCTCCGTGTCCGTGGCGGTCGACGTTCCGTTCTACCTGCCCCTCTCGACCCTGGCCCTTGCCGGGGTTGCGTTCGTGGGTCGCGCGATCCCGAAATTCCTGCGCATCTTCCTCGTGATGCTCACGGCCACGCATCTCATCCTTGTGGCGCTGATCCTCGGTGCCCGGGCCGGCTTTATCACGGGCGACTACACGGGCTATGTCCCACCGCCATCCGCGGCTCTCGGCGCGGCGGCATTCGGCGCGATCATCTTCGGGCTCTCCTATGTTCCCGTCATTCGCACCATCTGCCGCATCACCGACCGATACCTCAATTCCCAAGCCGACAGCATCATCCGCATTCCATTCATCGGTCTCGTGCGGGCGCGGGAGGGCACTATCGGCACTTGGTTCATCGGAACCCTGATCGCAATCAACCTCGCGCAGGTGGCTCTCAACGTCCGTCTCAGCTTCTTCTCGCGCGACATGTTCAATGCACTGGAAGCCAAGGATGCGGCGGCCTTCTGGTATCAGCTCTTCATCATCTTCACGCCGCTCGCGGCCGTCTTCGTGGCCATCGCGCTCACCGAGGTGCTGCTGCAGAACGTACTCACCATCCGCTGGCGCGCCTATCTCAACACCTACTACGTCGGCGAGTGGCTGGGCGACGGCGCCCATTACCGGATGCAGCTGATCGGCCGCGGCGCCGACAACCCGGACCAGCGCATCTCGGAAGACCTGCGCAAGTTTGTCGAGAGCACCTATTCGCTCTCTGTCGGCCTCATGAATCAGGCGGCCACGCTGGTCTCCTTCGTAGCGATCCTCTGGACGATCTCGGCCGGCTTCACCTTCCCAGGCACAAACGTGGAGGTGCCGGGGCTGCTGGTCTGGGTCTGCGCCGGTTACGCGATCCTCGGCACCTGGGTGACGCACCTGATCGGCCGCCCGCTCATCGGCCTTAACTTCGAGCAGGAGCGGGTGGAGGCGAACTACCGCTTCTCCCTGGCGCGCCTGCGCGAGTACACTGAGCAGGTGGCGCTTCTGTCCGGCGAACCGGCCGAGCGGGAGGGCATCGCCCGGCGCTTCGGCCAGATCGTCGACAACTACATGCGGATCGTCATCCGCCTCATCAAGCTGAACACCTTCACGTCGGCCTATTTCCAGGCCAATGTGGTAGTGCCCTATATGCTCACCGCGCCCTACTACTTCATCGGCAGGATCTCGCTCGGCCAGATGCAGCAGGTGGTCGGCGCCTTCTCGCGGGTGGAGTCGGCGCTCACCTACTTTATCACGATCTATACGACGCTTGCCGACTACAAGGCCGTGCTCGACCGTCTCACCACCTTCGAGGGCGCGATCGCGTCGGCGCAGCGGGTCGGCGGCGAGAGTAAGCTTGCCATCACGCAGGTTCCCGGCCGCGAGCTGCGCCTGAAAAACCTCGACGTGCGCCTGCCCGACGGCAGCACCCTCCTACATGCGGAGGGCCTTGCCTTCCGTCCGGGCGAGCGCACGCTCATGACCGGTCCGTCGGGGTCGGGCAAGTCCACCCTGTTCCGCGCCATCGCCGGCATCTGGCCTTTCGGCGAGGGCGAGGTGCAGGTGCCGGAGGGGCAGACCATGATGCTCCTGCCGCAGCGGCCCTACATCCCCATCGGCAATCTGCGCGAGGCGGTGACCTATCCCGGGGAAGCGAATGCCTACAGCGACGCCGAGATCGCCGAGGCCCTGCGGGCGGCGAAGCTGCCCCAGATCGCCGATCGTCTCGACGAGGAGCGGGCCTGGGGCCAGACCTTGTCGCTGGGCGAGCAGCAGCGCCTTGCGGTGGCCCGTGCGCTTCTGGCCAAGCCCGACTGGCTGTTCCTGGACGAGGCGACCGCGGCCCTCGACGAGCCGACGGAGGCCGAGGTCTATCGCATCATCAAGGAGAAGCTGCCGCAGACCACGGTGGTGTCCATCGGCCACCGTTCGACGCTCGCGGCCTTCCATGACCGGCGCATCGACATGAAGAAGACGGAGAGCGGCCTCTCCACCCCCGTGGACCTGCGCCAGGCGGAGCCTGCGGAGTGAGGCATCCTTCGTCATCACCAGCATTGTGCCGGTGATCTCGATGATGTTGAACGCGATGCTTTTCGGAAATGGGATGGCCGGGACAAGCCCGGCTATGACGAGGTGGGTGTCATCCCCGGCGGTCCGCAGAACCGGGAAGGGGATCCACGATCACGCTCAGCGCTATGGATTCCCTTCCCCTCCGCTGCGCTCCGGCCGGGAATGACACTGAGACAAACAAAGAAGGCCGGCTTGAAGCCGGCCTTTTCATTCAATCCCCAGCGAAAGCCTCAGAGAGAGCGCTCGAAGCGCAGCTCGCCGCCGTTCTGGGTCTTGATGATCAGGTTGCGGCCATCGATGTCCCACTTGCCCGAAGAGCGGAGCGCCACGAGGAAGGACTGCTCGATGGCCATGGCGGACTTGTCGCAGCTCTTCTTCGTCAGGGCGAAGGGGCCGACGGCCAGCACCTGCTCGCGCAGCGGGTAGGCCGCGGTGGCATAGGTGTTGCAGCCGGAAAAGCCGGTGGCGCGCATCTGGTCGTCGAGCCTGAAGCTCGGGCGCTCGCCGGTGAAGGGCTTGCCGTTCAGGCTCACGGCCACCCAGGAAGAGTTGAGCGGGAAGATCTTGCCGTTCTGGCCAGGCTGCGGAACCTTGGTGTCGACCTGACGGGTCGGGCCGACCGGGCGGCCGAGGGTGGCGGCGGCTGACTGGGCATGAGCTCCCGAGGCGGCGGCCAGAGCCACCAGGCATGTCGCAAGTCGAAGCGCGTTCATCGGAACCTCTACATCGGAAACGTCCGGACCATAAGGAACCTTGCGCGCAGAGGCAACGCCCAAGGTGATCACATGGTGATGTTGTCCTGGTCCCGCTGGAGAAATCGCACCTAGCCGATGCGCCGCAGCAGCCGCTCGGTGAGCGCATTCGTAGGACGGAACAGGTAATCGAAGGCCCGGACGGAGATGTCCTGGGCTCCGAGGTTCTGCAGGGCCGTCACGATGTCGAACACGGTTGCGGTGCGGCAATGGAGCACGATCTCGCGCCCCAGGGCATTGCCATAGGGCAGGGTAGCGCCGTGCTCCCTGACGAGCGGCGCCAGGCCTGCGGCTTTCGCCGGATCGAGGCACGCCCGAACCTCGCGGCTCGTGCGCGCTTCCTCCTCGGCGGCGATGCGGGTGAGCACGGCCGTGGCGGCGGCCTTGGCCCGATCCGTCCAGGGCGCCCGGGCGGAGGCCACGAGGTTGGCCTCGGAGCGCAGCATCACCCCGTCGTCGAGGATCTTCAGGGCATTGGCGGCGAGTGTCGCCCCGGTGGTGGTTATGTCCACGATCAGCTCCGCCGAGCCCGCGCCCGGCGCGCCTTCCGTGGCGCCCAGGCTCTCGACGATCCGGTAGTCGGACACGCCCTTTTCGGCGAAGAAGCGGCGGGTGAGGTTCACGTACTTGGTCGCCACCCGCATCTTGGTGCCGTGGCGGGCACGGATGTCGGCCGCCACCTCGTCGAGATCGGCCATTGTCCGCACATCGATCCAGGCCTGCGGCACCGCCACCACCACGTTGGCATGGCCGAAGCCGAGCGGCGTCAGCATCTCGACGGCCGTATCCGCATCCGGGATCTGCTCGCGGATCAGATCCTCGCCGGTGATACCGAGATGGGCCGTGCCCGAGCTGAGCTGGCTCACGATCTCGGAGGCCGACAGGAAAGCGACCTCCACGTCCGGAACGCCTTTGAGCGTGCCGCGGTAATCGCGCGCGCCGCGGGACTGGGTGAAGACGAGCCCGGCGCGGGCGAAGAACGCGGCCGCGTTCTCCTGCAGGCGGCCCTTGGAGGGGACAGCGAGAATAAGGGGAGTATCGGTCATCAGGGCCTCCCCACGATGCGGTCGAGCCAGAAGGAGCAGCCGACCGCCGGGATCGGGGCCTCGGCGCCCAGGTGCTCCAGCAGACGGTCATAGCGCCCGCCGCCGACGACGGGTTTTCCATCGCTGCGGCGCGTGTCCTGCACCTCGAAGATGAAGCCCGTGTAGTAGTCGAGATTGCGCGCAAAGGTGGCGGCAAACGAGAAGCTGCGAACGTCGAGGCCGCGGGCGGCCATGAAGCCGGTGCGCTCCTCGAACAGGGTCAGGGCCGGGCCGATATCGAGGCCCGCATCCCTGGCGAGCGCCCGAACCGCATGGGCTGCCTGATCGGGGTCGCCTGCGATGGCAAGATAGCGCTCCAGCACCTGCCGGGCCTCGTCCGCCAAGCCGGTGCGGTTGGCGGCACGGGCCAGGAAGCGCTCGGCGATCTCGCCAGCGCTGCGCCCGCCGACCCGGGCGATGCCCGCAATCGACAGGATGTCCTCCACGAAGGCCTTGGCCGCCTGGGGCGCCTGCCCCTCGATGGCGGCGAGAAGGCCCGCATGCTCCTGGGCGGCCGGACCCTCGGGCTCGGCGAGGCTCGCCAGCCCCTGGCCCGACACGATGGCGCGTATCACCCGCCGCTTGGCGGCCGGTGCCACGCCCAGCGCGTCGATCAGGGCGTGGAGAAGACCCATGTCGCCGAGCTTCACGACAGGGGCGGGACCGCCGAGCCGGGCCAAGCCTTCGAGGGCGAGGCCCAGGATTTCCGCATCGACCGCCGACACGTCGGTCCGGCCGATGGATTCCAGGCCCGCCTGCAGGAACTCGCCGCTTTCCCCCGTACGCATCCGGAAGACCGGGCCGCCATAGGAATAGCCCAGGGGCTCGGCGCCGCGCTGGGCAAGATGCTGGAGGCAGACGGGAATGGTGTATTCGGGCCTGAGGCACAGCTCCGTGCCGTCAGCATTCTGCGTCACGAACATGCGCCGCCGGATGTCCTCGCCCGACAGGTCGATGAACACGTCCGCCGGCTGCAGCACCGGCGGCTCGACACGCGCATAGCCCTCGCGCTCAAACAGCGCGATCAGCGCAACAATGGCATCCGTCTCCGTCACTGGCCTGGCTCAATCCCTTATGCTGGCATGCTCTCTAGCAATGCCGGGGCACGATGGCGATTGTTTTTGGCAGGAAGGGTGAACGGGGTCCGTAGCGGGCATGCTTGATAAGCGCCTTGCCGCTGAGGCGGAGCTGCCAGCAAGCGACTTGTCACAGAGCCAGCACCTTCGGGCCTGAGGCTGTGTAGCCTCAAGCCTAAAGGTTGATCGAGGGTGGCGCGACGGGCAGCCCGGCTCGATGTGGTGTGGTGAAAGTGGAAGAGCCGAACTGCTCTTTCGCGCGCGGCTTCTTTAGGCGTTCAAGCGAGACCAGCCCGGTGACCGCCTCAGGCGTTGCCCGTCTGCTCGACGGGGGCCTGAGACCGATTCCGACCACCGGCCCACAGCCTGGGCCTCCTGTCGGTGCTGCTTGCGAGGCTGCACTACAGGACCGTGTCTGCTCCCACACTGCGACGCCTCGCGAGCGCGCCCCTCGTCAGGAGCAGATCTACGCAACCTTATAGCCGAGCTTGCAGCAACAGTCAAGAACAAAGTGGGAACACATCCTCGCCTCCACTGCGTCATGGCTGCACTCGTTGCGGCCATCCACGTCGTTAGCCTCTCAAAAACGTGGATGGCCGGGACGGGCCCGGCCATGACGATAAAGGATGTTGGGGCAGATAACCTCAGTGCTTCTCGGCCGTATCGCTCTTGGCCTTTGCTGACTTGCGCTTGCTGTCCCCGCTCGAGCGGTTCACGTATTTCACCTTCTTGGGTTCCGCCTTGCCGCTCTCTTCGCCCACGAGGCTCGGCGGCAGGAAGTGGCGAGCGGCTTCCGTAACGACACCAGCGACGGCGCCGGCGGCCGTCTGGGTCAGGTCGGCGGTCTGGGAGCCGGCATCAGCCACCGCCGCGCCCGCTTTCTTGGCGGTGCGGGTGCGGGTCAGGGCGGCGGCGGCGGCACCTGCGGCGGCGATCAGGGCATCTGCCAGGATCTCGCGCCCGAGCTCCGAATTGACCAGATCCATGAGGCCCGACTTCTTGGCCGATTTCGCCAGCTTCGTGCCGGTGCTCTTGCCAGAGGCCTTCTTCGCTTTACTGCCGCTCTTCTTGTCCTTCGCCATATTCATCTCCTGATGGTCAAGCTTCCGAGACAACCCGAAGGTTAGCATCGGGGTTCCCGAACGGCCAAGGTTAACCGAAATGGCGGGCGAGAACCTCGCGCACGGCCTCGACCAGCTTGCTCTCGGCGACCGAGAACTGCGCCGGGCGGGCGGCCTTCCACTCCTCATTGGAGGCGATGGCCTGGGCCGCTTTTGCGCCTTCGATCAGGTCCTTGATCTCGACCTCGCCGCGCTCGCGCTCGTTGGAGCCCTGAATAATCACGCAGGGGCTCCCCCGCCGGTCGGCGTATTTCATCTGGGCCTTCATGCCCGAGGAGCCGAGATAGAGCTCGGCCCGGATCCCGGCCTGCCGCAGGGCCGAGACCATGCGCTGGTAGGCGGCGATCTGGTCGCGGTCCATGACGAGCACCACCACCGGGCCGGGCTTCTCGGAGCCCGACACGATGGGGCTTTTGACCATCTGCAGGGCCGAGAGCAGGCGCGAGACGCCGATGGAGAAGCCCGTCGCCGGAACGGGCTCGGAGCGGAAGCGGCCCACGAGGCCGTCATAGCGCCCACCGCCGCCCACCGATCCGAAGCGGACGGGACGCCCGTCCTCGTCCTGAACCTGGAAGGTCAGCTCCGCCTCGTAGACGGGGCCGGTGTAGTATTCGAGGCCGCGCACCACGGAAGGGTCGATGGTCACGCGATCCTCATAGCCGGAAGAGGCAACAAGTGATGCGATCTCCGCGAGTTCGTCCGCACCTTCGAGGCCTCGGGTGGAGGAGCCGACAACCTTGCGCAGGTTCTCGACCGTCGCCGCATTGTCCTGGCCCTTAGCGGCGGTGAAGGCGAGCACGCGTTCGATGGCGTTCGGCTCAAGGCCAGCACCCTTCGTGAAGTCGCCGCTCTCGTCCTTGCGGCCCGCGCCCAGGAGCTGGCTCACGCCCTCAGGCCCGAGGCGGTCGAGCTTGTCGATGGCGCGCAGCACCGTGAGGCGCTGGCCGGCCTTGTCGTCTCCGCCGAGGCCGATGGCCTCCAGCACGCCGTCGAGAACCTTGCGGTTGTTGATCTTGATGATGAAGTCGCCGCGCTTCAGGCCGAGCCGCTCCATGGTGTCGGCCGCCATCATGCAGATTTCCGCATCCGCCGCGACGGAGGCGGCGCCCACCGTGTCGGCGTCGAACTGCATGAATTGGCGGAAGCGGCCGGGGCCCGGCTTCTCGTTGCGGAACACCCAGCCGGCCCGGTAGCTGCGATAGGGCTTGGGCAGCGCATCGAAATTCTCGGCCACGTAGCGGGCGAGCGGCGCGGTCAGGTCGTAGCGAAGCGACAGCCACTGTTCGTCATCGTCCTGGAACGAGAACACGCCCTCGTTCGGCCTGTCCTGGTCGGGCAGGAACTTGCCCAGCGAGTCGGTGTACTCGACGAAGGGCGTCTCGACGCCCTCGAAGCCGTAGAGCTCATAGGATTCACGGATCGCCGCCAGCATGCGCTCGGTGGCGGAAAGATCGGCGGGAGTGCGGTCGGCAAAGCCGCGCGGGGCGCGGGCCTTGATCTTGTCGGCCTTGGACATGGGATTTTACGGCAGCCGTTTGTTGGAAAGAACGTGCTGCGGTCCTACTCCCTGCGGCGGGGAGGGGCAAGGCTTATGCGGTAGCGGGAGCCGCAAGGCTCGACAGAATGTCGGCCGTTGCGCGGACGCGGGCCACACGGGGCAGGATTCTTTCGATCGAGAAACGGTGCATGTCGGCGTTGATGCTTGAGGAGGCGTCCTCCGCAATGATCACGGAATAGCTGTGCTGCCAGGCGTCCCGCGCGGTGGACTCGACGCCGAAATTGGTCATCACCCCGCCCAGGATCATGGTGGAGATGCCCCTGCGCCGAAGCTGCAGGTCGAGTTCAGTGCCATGGAAGGCGCTCCACTGGCGCTTGGTGATCACGGCATCGGGCTCGATATCGAAGGCCTGAGACAACGCCACTGCCTCGTGGGGCAGGCCGCCTTCAGGGAGAGGCAGGGGGATGTCCACTGGCTGACGGAGGGCGTCTGCATAGCCCGCAGAGAAGTCGGCCCGGGTCACAATGATCGTGCCGCCTGAGGCCTTCAGGCTGCGCGCCAGACGGGAAGCGTTGCCCACTACGGCTGAAGCCGGGTGAGGGGCAATCGGCATACCGAGCGTCCAGTTCTGCAGATCGATCAGGACAAGGGCGGTGAAGCGTGGATCAAGCTCGTTCAGCATGGCATAGTCCTGATATATGAGGGGGCGTCAGGCGCTTCCCTTGACGCTCAATTTATTTAAATGAGGTAATCCTCATAAAAGTGAGTTATATGAGACCATCCTCACAAAATGCAAGCGAAACTTCAGAGCCTGCACCACGCAACCCTCAGCGAAAGCGTGGGCGCGAGCGAGTGGCTGCACTCTTGAATGCGGGAGCTGAGGTCTTTTTCGAGAAGGGTTATGAGGCGGCCACGATGACGGAGATTGCCGCCCGCGCAGGCGCTTCCATCGGCTCGCTCTATCAGTTCTTTCCCACCAAGGAGCTTTTGGCGAAGGCTTTGCACGAGGCGTATCTCGCAGACCTGGCGGCGATGCTTGACGGGTTGAGCAAGGAGGCGTCCGGCCAGAGTCCCGCCAGGATGGCGGACAAGCTTTTCGACGGGCTCCTGGCTTTCCTAACCGTGCGCCCGGCCTTCGGAGTGCTCGCGGAGCGGCGGGATATCGACAAAGATCAGAAGCGCAGGACGGGCGCCGCGATGCGGGGCCAGATTGCCGAACTGCTCGCTTCGGCCCAGCCACCTTTTCCGGAGACGCGCCGGGAGGCCATGGCGGCTGTTGTCCTCCAGATCATGAAGGTAGCCGTTGCCCTCAACTCGCAAGAGGATGAATACCTAAGGCGCATTATCCATTCGGAACTGCGGCAGATGTTGAAAAGCCACCTGGACGGCGTCCAGGTGGTTTGAGGGTGGGAAGCTTCAGGCGACCGCCTTGATCACCTTGGTGAGCTTGTCGACGATCTCGCCGATCTGCTCCTCGGTGATGATCAGCGGCGGCGAGAGGGCGATGGTGTCGCCGGTGATGCGCATCATGATGCCGTGCTCCTGGAACCCGCGATCCATGGATTCGAAGGCGCGGGCGCCCACCGCGTCGGGGCGCGAGGCAAGGTCGATGGCACCGACGAGCCCGATGGTGCGGATGTCGAGCACGTTCGGCAGGCTCTTGAGCCCATGGATCGCATCGGCCCAGACCGGCTCAAGGGTCTTTGCCCGTTCGAACAGCTTCTCGTCCCGGTAGATGTCCTGGGCAGCGAGCGCGGCCGCGCAGGCGAGCGGATGGCCGGAATAGGTGTAGCCGTGGAACAGCTCGATCATGTGCTCCGGACCCTTCATGAAGGTGTCGTAGAGCCCCTGGCGCACCAGCACGCCGCCCATGGGCACGGCGCCGGAATTCACCCCCTTGGCGAAGGTGATCATGTCCGGGATGACGCCGTAGCGCTCGGCGGCAAAGGCCGTGCCGAGGCGCCCAAAGCCGGTGATGACCTCGTCGAAGATGAGCAGGATGCCGTGCTTGTCGCAGATCTCGCGCAGGCGCTTGAGATAGCCCTTGGGAGCTGCCAGCACGCCGGTGGAGCCGGCCATCGGCTCGACGATCACGGCGGCGATCGTCGACGCGTCGTGCAGCGCCACGATGCGCTCCAGCTCGTCGGCCAGGTGCGCGCCCCATTCTGGCTCGCCGCGGGAGAAGGCCTGCTGCTCGCGGTTGTAGGTGTGGGGCAGGTGGTCGACGCCGGCGAGCAGCGAGCCGAAGAACTGGCGGTTCTTGACGATGCCGCCCACCGAGATGCCGCCGAAGCCGACGCCGTGATAGCCGCGCTCACGGCCGATCAGGCGCGTCTTGCTGCCCTGGCCCTTGGCATTCCAATAGGCGAGGGCAACCTTGAGGGCCGTGTCCACGGCCTCGGAGCCCGAGTTGCAGAAGAACACGTGGTTGAGGTCGCCGGGCGCGAGCTGGGCGAGGCGGGAGGCCAGCGCAAAGCCGCCCGCATGGCCGAACTGGAAGGCCGGCGAGTAGTCGAGCTCCTCGGCTTGGGCCTGGATCGCCTGGGTGATCTCGTCCCGGTTGTGGCCGGCATTGCAGCACCAGAGCCCGGCGGCGCCGTCGATCACCTCGCGGCCCTCGGGGGTGTAGTAGTACATGCCCTTGGCGCGGGCGATCATCCTCGGGCGCTGCTTGAACGAGCGGTTTGCCGTGAACGGAAGCCACCAGGCCTCGAGGTCGTTGGGTGCAAGCGAGTCGTTGGCGGCTCTGGAAATCTGGGCGGTCATGGCTAATCCCCGGAAATGGCTGGCGGGGAGCCTAGCAGCCGTTTCCCGAGGCGGCAAAAGGATCTTTGCGCCAAGCCATGAGCCGGGCGCAACCCTTCCGCTACATGGTCATGCCGGTCGCCTCATAGCCGGCGGCATTCAGCGCCTGGGTCACTTCGAGAGCCTGCGCCGTGGTGACCACATGCACGCGTCCATGATCCAGGTCCACCTCGACCTTGGCGCCGGGATCCAGCCGCTGGATCGCCTTGGTGACCGAATTGACGCAGCCCTGGCAGGTCATTCCCTCAACCTGCATGAGCAGGTCCTTGCGAGGCTCTTCCATCGATACGCCCTTTCCGAAATGTCTCATGTTCCTTCAGCGAGCAACGCGCGGTTGCGCAAAAATGTCCATTGCGGGAATACGAAACTTGCCTCGCGATTCGCCTTGATTCACATTCGGTTAAGACACTGATTCGGGCATAGAACCCGAGCCAGGGGAGCGGGGGCACCCATGGTCATTACCAAGAAAATCATTCCGGCCCTGAAGGGTCGGAAGGCGGCTTTGCTCGCCTTCACGCCAGCCTTTCTGACAGCGTCGGCTTCGGCCTATGTGCCGATGGAAGCGGGCCTTGTCATGCTGGTCTTCGCCTTACTCATCACGATGGTGATCGGCGGTCTCATCATTCTGTGGCGGCAGGCCGAAGCGGGGAGCCGGCCCGCATTCCCGGACGCTCCGCCCGCGCCGCAACCGGCCAGGGTTGCCGGGCAGGGCGCGGCAGTTCTCCTGCGCGAGCTCGCCAAGGCTGCGGAGGCGCCGGAGGGCGCCGCGCCGGCTGCACAGGCGCGGCGCGCCAAGCCTGCCCTGACGCTTGTGAGCGGATCGGCCGGAAACCCCGAAAACTTTCCCGAGCCGTCGCTGCTGCCGTCCATCCGCAGGCTCTCGCCCGATGAGGCGAGCCGGATCAGGCTCGTCACCCAGGCTTTCGAGGCGGACCGGATCGAGCTGCATCTGCAGCCCATCGTGTCGCTGCCGCAGGGCAAGATCCGCTTCTACGAGGCCCTGGCGCGGCTGCGCCTGGCGGACGGGACCCTGCTGTCACCAGCAGAGTTCCTGCCTATCTTGGAATGCTCCGGCCGGGCGGCCGATTTCGACCGGCGGATCCTGATCCGCGCCATGGCCGTCGCCCGCCACCTCGTGGCCCGCGGCAGCGAGGCCATCGTGGGGGTGAACCTGTCGGCCCACGCCATCGTCGAGCCGGGATTCCTGTGGTCGCTTGCCGGGCTGCTCGATTCCTCGCCCGACATCCTCGGCAGGATCGTCCTGGAGCTGCCCCAGCACAGCTGGCGCCATCTCGATGCCGACCTCAAGAATGCGCTGGCGAGCCTGCGGGAGCGCGGCGTGCCGTTCTCCCTCGACCGCGCGGCCGATCTCCGGTTCGACCCGCAGGCGCTTGCGGAGCTGGGTGTCCGCTTCATGAAGCTGCCGGCCGATCTGCTGATCAGGGCCGCCGAGCAGCAGGACGGACGCTATGCGGGACCGGAGCTCGATGTGCGGGACTTCGCCTCCGCACTGCGCCGCCAGGGCATCCGGCTGATCGCCGAGCGGGTGGACCGGGACGAGATGGTGCCGGTTCTCGAGGATCTCGGCGTCCCGCTCGCGCAGGGCTTCGCCTTCGCGGCGCCGCGTCCGGTCAAGCCGGAGATCGCCGGCGAGCAGGATCTGCCGCGCCCCTTCGGCCTGGAGGATGCGCCAACCCGTCTGCGTCGCGCCGGTTGACTTGGACAGCGCGAGGGCCTACCCGCCGGTCTCATCATCTTGAAGTGCGCATCGTGTGGGCCGGAATACCGGGACCACTTTTCCGCACGATGCGCGAGTGAGACCCCATGACCGCCCTGACCCGTCCCCTTCACGTCGAGGGGCTGCAGCCCCTCGCCGAACGCTACGATCTCATCCTCTGCGATGTCTGGGGCGTGCTGCACAACGGCGTCAAAGCCTATGAGGCCGCAAGCGACGCGCTCACGCGCTTTCGCGCCAAGGGCGGACGGGTGGTTCTCGTGTCCAACGCTCCGCGTCCCGGCGCCTCGGTGGGAACGCAGCTCGACGGGTTCCAAGTGCCCCCCACCGCCTACGACGCCATCGTCACCTCGGGCGACCTGACCCGGCTTGCGATCCAGGAGCGCATCGACAAGGTGGTGCACCATATCGGCCCGCCGCGCGACATGCCGATCTACAACGGTCTCGACGTGCGCTTCGGCTCCATCGAGGAGGCCGATTACGTGGTCTGCTCCGGCTTCGACAACGATGAGGAAGAGACGGTCGAGGATTACCGCCCGCAGCTCGAGGCCATGCGCCGGCGCAACCTGCTGATGGTCTGCGCCAATCCCGATCTCGTGGTCGAGCGCGGCCATATGATCCTGCCCTGCGCGGGCACTATTGCCCTGGCTTATGAGGAGATGGGCGGCGAAGTCTTCTATGCCGGCAAGCCGCACCGACCGGTCTACGAGCGGGCTCTCACTGTCGCGTCCGATCTCGCCGGACATCCAATCCCGAAGGAGAGGGTGCTGGCCGTCGGCGATGCGATCCGCACCGATATCGCCGGCGCCGTGAACTTCGGCATCGACGCCCTGATGATCGCCCGCGGCATCCACGCGGAGGAGCTCGGCCTCCACAAGGGCGATCTCGTGTCGGATCACGTGCAGGATTGGGTCGATCGGCAGCCGGTTCGGCCGACCGCCTTCACGGAGGTGCTGGCCTGGTGAAGCCGCTTCCGCGTTGTCATCCCCGGCAGCCTTGAGGTCGGGAAGAGGATCCATAACGGTGTGCGTGAGAGTGGATTCCCTTCCCCTGCGCTGCGCTCCGGTCGGGAATGACACCGGGGCAGCCGCTCTCGTCTCTTCCCTTGACCAGTCAGCTGCTTTTCGACAGGGTCGCGCGGCATTGATCCGTCCCAGATGAGTTCCGAGGTTCTCCCCTGATGCCCACTTCCTTCGCGATCTGCCGCGATGGCGAGCCTGTGCCCGAGAGCCTCAAGGGAGCCGTCGCGGCCATCGGTAATTTCGACGGGGTGCATCGCGGGCACCGGCATCTCCTGACCCTGGCATTGAACTCCGGGCGGCCGGCTGCGGTCGTGACCTTCGAGCCGCATCCGCGCACCTTCTTCCAGCCTGACAAACCGCTGTTCCGCATCACGCCCGAGCCGGTGAAGCTGGCGATCTTCGCGCGCCTTGGCTTGGCGGGCGTGTTCCAGAGGCGCTTCGACGGATCGCTCGCCGCGCTCACGGCGGCGGGCTTCGTGGACCTGCTGGCGAAGGACCTGGAACTGTCGGGCGTGGTGATCGGCCACGACTTTCATTTCGGCCGCGGGCGCGAGGGCAATCCGGAGCGCATGATGGAGCTGTGCCGGGAGCGCGGGCTCGATTGCATCAGTGCCCCGGCCATCGTCGAGGGCACGGAGCCTGTCTCTTCCAGCGCCATTCGGGCTGCTCTGGAAGCAGGCAATATCGCCACGGCCAACCGGCTTCTTGGCTATCGCTGGTTCATCCGCTCAGAGGTCCGCCATGGCGACAAGCGCGGGCGCGTTCTCGGTTATCCCACGGCCAATATGCGCCTTCCCGACGATGGCCGCCTGCGGCACGGCATCTATGCGGTGCGGGCGTCGGTTGGCGGCCGGCTCGTCGACGGCGTCGCCAGCTTCGGCCGACGCCCGACCTTCGACAACGGCGCGCCGCTCCTTGAGGTGCACCTCTTCGACTTCGCCGGCGATCTCTACGGGCAGACCCTGGACGTGGAGTTCATCGGCTGGATCCGTGGCGAGGAGCGGTTCGACGGCATCGAGGCCCTGATCGCCCAGATGGACCGGGATTCGGTCGAGGCGAGGCGGATGCTGGCTGAGGACATGACGGTTTCGATGATTGGGTGAACCCATAAGTTGTCGTCCCGGACAAAGCGCAGTGACGATCCAGGATCGCGCAAACCAGTCTAGAACCGTCATCCCGGGGCCGCTTCAGCGGAGCCCGGGATCCATAACCGCTGACGGTGCAGAATGAGGCGCGACGCTGTTCGCATTCTCCTGAGACGTCGTGTTTATGGATCCCCGCCTTCGCGGGGATGACAATGTCGAGGTTTCGGTGCCTCATCCTGCACCCGATCCCGGATCTTCGCTGCGCTTCGTCCGGGATGACTCCTGTTACATGGCAGGCTTGAGCGCCTGCGCGGCCATGGCGTAGCCGCCCATGGCGCCGTCGACGAAATGGATGTGGTCGGCTCGGGTAGGCGAGGGGACGAAGCACGTCATGAGGGCCGCCTCCTGCCGGTGCAGACCGTGGCGGGCGATGCCTTGCTGCTCCGCTTCCTGCAGAAGAGCCTCAAGCCGGTCGGCGAGGGCGGGCGTGCAGTCGAGGGTCATGCGCAGGCCGTCGTCGAACTTGCGGAAGTCCGTGTTCTCGACGAGCTGGTGGCGATATTGGGCGGGGTCGAAGCCGCCCAACGAGCGGCCCGTCCGGAAGATCATGAACGCGGCCAGGCGCCCGGCTGCGAGCCGCACCAGGGGGCGCAGGCGGAGGCCGCGTGTCCCGACCGTCTTGGCTTCGATCCCGAAGCCCTGGAATGGGGACGCGAGCGGAGGCCCCTTGTCCGGCAGCGGGCGGCCGGCTTCCTGGCCCTCGGCCAGGGCGAGCACCTGGTTTATGAGCGTGTTGAATGCCCCCATGTTGGCTTCCGGAGTGGGCAAGAGGATCAGGGAGAGAATGACGCCGCGTTCCGGCCTGATCTCGTCGAAGCGGCAGCTCAGGCCCGAAAGGTCGGGCAGGGTGCCCGATGGGGCGGGAGGAATGGCGAAGGCGCCGCCCTTCATCTGCCGCTCGGCATAGGCCAGACCGCCGCCCGCGAACATGGCATAGGACACGTCCGGCGAGGCGGAGAACCGGGCGATGCGGACATCATGGCCCTGCGCCCTGATCTCTGAGACCGGCGCGAGGGCGATGCGCAGCTCGAAGCCGAAGGCATCCCGCACCCAGGCCGTGACGGAACTCAACGCGTCCCGTGCGATGTCGGATTGGGAGGCCGGCAAGGCGAAGCTCGCGCCGTCGCCGCCGAACACGAAGGGAAATTCGCTCGTGCCGAGCTTGTTGGCCACCGCGGCGATAACGGCGGCGGCAGCCGTGTTGACCTCCTTGTAGCGTCCCGCCTGGATGGCCGAGGTGGAGCGCACGATATCGCTGAGGCCGAGCACCCAATCGTCCGGAACGGGCATGTAGCGCGAAGGATCGGTCAGGTCGGAGAAGTGGTCGAAAACCGGCAGGCGGGCGTAGAAATCGGCGCCCGCCATTGCGTTCGTGTCCTGCCGGCTCGGCTCCATTGACAGGGCTCTAGCCCGCCGCCTCGCCCTCCGGCGCGCCGCGTCCCAGCTCATCCGGAAGCGGATCGCCATCTGCGACGAAACGCATGGAGACCGAGTTCATGCAGTAGCGCTCGCCCGTGGGAGGCGGGCCGTCGTTGAACACGTGGCCGAGATGGCCCTCGCAGCGGGCGCAACGGATCTCGGTCCGGACCATGCCGTAGCTGGTGTCGCGCACGAAGGCGATGTGCGAGCGGTCGATGGGGTCGAAGAAGCTCGGCCAGCCGGTGCCGGATTCGAACTTGGTGCCCGCGTTGAACAGCGGAAGTCCGCAGAGGCGGCAGCAATAGGTGCCCTTGTCCTTGGCCTCGTTGAAGATGCCGCAGAAGGGCCGCTCCGTGCCGTGCTCCAGGAGCACGCGGCGCTCCTCGTCGTCGAGGCTGTTCACCAGCGCGCGGAACTGCTCGGGGGTCGGCGGGGAGAGGTCGAAGCCGGCTTTCGAGCGCCGTTCGGCCGTGGTGGTCGAGTCTGCCATGATCTGATCCTTCCTGCCCGTCACTCGCTGGACATTGTAAGGCTGGTTCCTGCTCATAAATAGGGAGCCGCTCCCGGAATCACCACGCTTTATTATCCGCCCCGGCGCTGCTAAAAGGCTCCCCATGCCCATGGTTTCTCAGGCCCTGCCGGCAGCCCGGATAGGCGCGGCGCGAATTATCGGCCCGGCTTTCGCATGACCTGCGAAGGTCCGGGATCCTAGCCGTTCGCCCTCAAGAGAAGCCTGATGCGCCCGCCTTCTAACCGGGCCACACGAGACCTGATTGACCGTCATGACCGACAAGCTAGACCGCGCCGCCCGCGACTATTCCGAAACCCTGTTCCTGCCCCAGACCGAGTTCCCCATGCGGGCCGGCCTGCCGCAGCGGGAGCCCCTGCTCCTGCAGCGCTGGAACGAGAAGAGGCTCTATGAGCGCCTGCGCGAGGTCCAGAAGGGCCGTCCGCGCTTCGTGCTCCATGACGGCCCTCCCTATGCCAACGGCAACATCCATATCGGCCACGCCCTCAACAAGATCCTGAAGGACTTGGTGGTCCGCTCGCAGGGCATGCTCGGCTTCGATTCCAACTACGTGCCCGGCTGGGACTGCCACGGCCTGCCGATCGAGTGGAAGATCGAGGAGGAGTATCGCGCCAAGGGCAAGAACAAGGACGATGTGGACATCGTCGAGTTCCGGCGCGAGTGCCGGGCGTTTGCCGAGAAGTGGATCGACGTGCAGCGCGAGGAGTTCAAGCGCCTCGGTGTCGAGGGCGACTGGACGAACCCGTACCAGACCATGTCGTACGACGCGGAAGCGCAGATCGCCCGCGAGATCATCAAGTTCGCCGTAGGCGACCAGCTCTATCGCGGCTCGAAGCCGGTGATGTGGTCCTCGGTCGAGAAGACCGCGCTCGCCGAGGCCGAGGTCGAGTATCACGAGAAGACCTCCACGACGATCTGGGTCAAGTTCAAGATCACCAACACCCTGGACGGCGATCTCGACGGCGCGTTCGTGGTGATTTGGACAACGACTCCCTGGACGATCCCGGCCAACCGCGCCATCGCCTATGGCGAGAACATCGCCTACGGCCTCTACACGGTGACGGAAGCAGCCAGTGACAACTGGGCCAAGGTCGGCGACCGCCTCGTCATCGCCGACAAGCTCGCGGCCGAGGTCTTCGCTGCTGCACGGGTCGCCGGATACGAGCGCGTGAAGGACGTGCTGCCGGTGATGCTCGAGCGCTGCGCCCATCCGTTCCGTGGCATCGAAGGCGGCAATGGATATTGGGACTACCCGGTCCCGGTGCTGCCGGCCGATTACGTGACTGACGATGCCGGCACGGGCTTCGTGCACACGGCTCCCGGCCACGGTGCGGACGACTACAACACCTATGTGAAGCATCGCGACCTGTTCGTTGCCTGCGGCATGAAGGAAGTGCCCCATACGGTTTCGCCGGACTCGTCCTACTTCCCTCACGTGCCGATCTTCGCGGGCGAGCGCATCTACGACGACAAGGGCAAGGATGCGGGCGCCAACGAAGCCGTGATCAAGAAGCTCGTCGAGACCGGCGCGCTGATCGCGCGCGGGCGGCTCAAGCACCAGTACCCGCACTCCTGGCGCTCGAAGGGTCCGCTGATCTTCCGCAACACGCCGCAATGGTTCATCTCCATGGACAAGCCGCTGGACGATAAGGGCGATACGCTCCGTCAGCGCGCGCTCCATGGCATCGAGTCTGTCGAGTGGGTGCCGGAATCCGGCGAGAACCGCATCAACGGCATGATCGCCAACCGTCCCGATTGGGTGGTGTCGCGCCAACGCGCCTGGGGTGTGCCGATCGCGGTCTTCGTGAGGAAGGGCAGCAACGAGATCCTCAAGGACGAGCGCGTCAACAATGCCATCGCCGAAGCTTTCGAGAAGGAGGGCGCCGATGCATGGTATGCCGATGACGGTTCACGCTTCCTGAAGGCCGGCGGCTACGATCTGAACGACTTCGACAAGGTGAACGACATCCTCGACGTGTGGTTCGACTCCGGTTGTACGCACGCCTTCGCGCTGGAAAGGCGCGAGGACCTGAAGGTGACGCGCAAGGTCGATGGCGGTCCCGATCAGGTCATGTACCTCGAAGGCTCGGACCAGCATCGCGGCTGGTTCCACTCGTCGCTGCTGGAGAGCTGCGGCACGCGCGGCCGCGCGCCGTACGACATCGTCGTCACGCACGGCTTCACGCTCGACGAGCAGGGCCGCAAGATGTCCAAGTCGCTCGGTAATACGGTGGCGCCTCAGACTATCATCAAGGATTACGGCGCCGACATCCTGCGCCTCTGGACCGCATCGGTGGATTACTGGGACGATCAGCGCATCGGCCCGGAGATCATCAAGACCACGGCCGAAACCTATCGCAAGCTGCGCAACACGATCCGCTGGATGCTGGGCTCGCTGGCGCATTTCCGCGAGGCCGACAAGGTGGCCTTCAACGAGATGCCGGAGCTGGAGCGCTTCGTGCTCCACCGCCTGGTGGAACTCGGCGGCGAGGTGCGGGAGGCTTACTCCAATTATGACTACAAGCGTGTCGTCGCCCTGCTGACCTCGTTCATGACCACGGATCTGTCGGCCTTCTATTTCGACATCCGCAAGGACGCGCTCTATTGCGATCCGATCTCGAGCAAGGTGCGCAAGAGCGCTCTCACCGTGATTGACGAGACCTTCCGCTGCGTGGCGACCTGGATCGCGCCGATCCTGGCCTTCACGGCCGAGGAGGCCTGGCTCGAGCGCTATCCGGAGGCCGAGTCGGTGCATCTCGAGACCTTTGCCGAAGCACCGGCGGAATGGCGTGACGATGCGCTGGCCGAGCGTTGGGCGAAGGTGCGCCGTGTGCGCCGTGTCGTCACGGGCGCGCTGGAGATCGAGCGTGCGCAGAAGCGCATCGGCGCGAGCCTTGAGGCTGCGCCTGTGGTGCACATCGCGGATGAGAGCCTGTTCAAGGCCGTGCAGGGCCTCGACCTCGCGGAGATCTGCATCACCTCCGGCATCCAGGTGGTGCAGGGCGAAGGGCCAACGGACGCCTTCCGTCTTGACGACGTGAAGGACGTGGCCGTCGTGCCGGCCCTCGCCGAGGGCCGCAAATGCGCCCGCTCGTGGAAGGTCACTCAGGAGGTGGGCACGGATCCAGACTATCCGGACGTGACGCCCCGTGACGCGGCGGCCCTGCGGGAGTGGGATCAGCTGAAGGCGGCGGCGGAATGAGCAAGGCGAACGAGACCGGCGCGCCGATTCCGGAAGCAGGGGCTGCCCCGCAGCGCCCCGGTGCTGCGACGCGTCCGCGCAGCCCGCGGAGTTCCGGCAAGAGCCGCACGGCTCGCAAAGGCCTCTCGGCGGCTGCGATCCTCGGCTTTTCCGCCGCGCTGATCACGCTCGTCCTCGACCAAGCGACCAAGCTCTACACCCTGTTCGTGTTCGACCTGCCGGTGAAGGAGCCGGTGGAGTTCGCCCCCTTCATCAACCTGATCGTGGTCTGGAACCGGGGCATCTCCTACGGGCTGTTCCAGCAGAACTCCGATCTCGGCCGCTGGGCCTTGATCGTGATCTCGATCCTGGCCGCCATCGGCCTGTCTGTCTGGATTCGCCGCACCTCGGCCAAGCTCCTGGCGATATCCCTGGGCCTCATCGTCGGCGGCGCCGTCGGCAATGTCATCGACCGGATCGCCTATGGGGCCGTGTTCGACTTCATCCAGTTCCATATCGGCTCATGGTCCTGGTACGTGTTCAACGTGGCGGATGCGGCCATCGTTGCGGGGGTGGTCGGTTTGCTTTATGACTCCTTCGTGCTGGAAGGGCGTCGGGCAAAGAAATGATATTGCACAGCGTCCGGCTGCCATATGTTCGCCAGAATAAGCGATCAGGCCTTCCGGCCACAACGAGAAATTAATGGTGGGTGCCATGAAGGGAATGAAAATCGTAGGGTGCGCAGGGGCTTTGGCGCTTCTGGTTGCCGCTACCGGCGCTTCGGCGCAGGAGGGCGAGGCCGTCAAGAGCCTGCTCGGCAGCATCGGCATCATTCCCAAGGAGAAGGACCCCATCGTCTATAACGAGCGTGCTCCGCTCGTGCTCCCGCCCAGCATGAACCTGCCCGCGCCCGTGCCGGGCGGCGGTGCCGAAGCGCGCAACGGCAACTGGCCCAAGGACCCCGATGTGGCAGCCCGACGCAAGGCGGCCGTCGAGGCCCGGACCCCCTTCACCGAGACCAACAGCTACAAGCTGAACGAGGGAAAGCGGCTCTCCATCGAGGAGATGCGCGCCGGCCGCAACCCGAACAACATCGTCACCACGGCCCCCGTGCGCTCCGGCTCGCAGGCCGAGATGAGCCGCCTGACGCCGGACGAGCTGCGGTCATACGCGAAGGATGACAAGGTCGAGCTGGCCGGCGACGGCCTGGAGCGGCGCTACCTCAGCGATCCTCCGGGGACGCTGCTCAAGGCCCAGGGCGGCGGCAAACTCAAAGCTTCTGCGGATCCGGTGGTCAACGGCGATCCCGACAGCCCGCAGGCCTTCATCCGCCAGCAGCAAGAGCGCCGCCGGCAGTAACCACCAACTCTTCTCTCTTTTTCAGGCGAACGGGTTCCCCCGCTTCGCCTGAAAACGTTATGGGGGTCCTGAAAGGCCAAGTTCGGTTCACCTGCTGCGCGAACCGTCTCCCCACCGGAAAGTTTCTCGGCCTCGCTTGCGTACCCCCCCAATTCGACTATTCCCGTAGGTCTGATCCTGCGAAACGATTTGATGTCGCCAAGGTTGAAACGTCATGGACACTGCCTCTAAGCCCATTCTTCGCGCGGACGCCGCCTCCTTCGGGCGGACGGAAGGCAGCGGCCCGAACCTGTCCTCCTTCACCCTCGACAACGGCCTCGACGTGGTGGTTATTCCCGATCATCGCGTTCCCGTCGTCACGCATATGATCTGGTACCGCAACGGATCGGCCGATGATCCGATCGGTCAATCGGGCATCGCGCACTTCCTCGAGCACCTGATGTTCAAGGGCACCGAGAGGCACCCGGCCGGCGAGTTCTCCAAGGTCGTATCGGGCCTCGGCGGTCAGGAGAATGCTTTCACGTCCTTCGACTACACGGCCTATTTCCAGCGCGTCGCCCGCGAGAACCTCAAGACTATGATGGAGTTCGAGGCCGATCGCATGACGAACCTCCTCCTGGAGGAATCCGTCATCGCTCCGGAGCGGGACGTGGTGCTGGAAGAGCGCCGCATGCGGGTCGAGACCGACCCTTCGGCGCAGCTGTCCGAAGCCATGGCCGCCTCGCTCTTCGTGCATCACCCCTACGGCATTCCGATCATCGGCTGGATGCACGAGATCGAAACCCTCAACCGCGATCACGCGCTCGACTACTACCGTCGATTCTACACGCCCGAGAACGGCATCCTCGTGGTTGCCGGCGACGTGACCGAGGACGAGGTGCGGCGCCTCGCCGACACCACCTATGGCCGTGTCTCGCCGCAGGGCAAGCGGCCGATCCGCGTGCGTCCGCGCGAGCCCGAGCCGGTGGCGGCCCGTCACATCACCGTGGCGGATCCCAAGGTCGAGCAGCCCACCATGCAGCGGCTCTACCTCGTGCCGTCCTGCCGCACGGCCTCGCAGCGCGACTGCTACTCGCTCGAGCTTCTCGCCGAAGTCATCGGCGGCGGCCCGACCTCGTATCTCTACCGCAAGCTCGTCATGGAGCGCGGCATCGCGGTGAATGCGGGTGCCTGGTACATGTCATCCGCCATGGAGGATACGCGCTTCTGCGTCTATGCGGTTCCATCCGAGGGCGTGTCGCTGCAGGCCCTGGAAGAGGCCGTCGATCAGGTGCTCAAGACGATCCCGTCCGAGGCGCTGGACGCGGATTCCATCGAGCGCGCCAAGACGCGTCTCGTGGCCGAAACGATCTATTCCACCGACAGCCAGTCCTCTCTCGCGCGCATCTATGGATCGGCGCTCGCCATCGGCGAGACCATCGAGGAGGTGCGCCGCTGGCCGGTGGAGATCGAGACCGTTCTCAAGGACGATCTGGCCTCTGCGGCCGAGCGCTATCTTGTCCCCCGCCGGTCCGTGACGGGCTACCTGCAGAAGTCGGCTTCTTGAAGCTGCCTGCCCCAGAATTTGAGGTCACAATGACAGCTTCTGTCGAAACCCTGTCCTCGTCTCCCACCCAGGTGAAGGCGCTGACCTCGCCGGGCGGTGTCGAGGTCTGGCACGTCGAGTCCGACGTGGTGCCGCTCATCGCCGTCTCGTTCATCTTCGAGGGCGGCTCGGCCCACGACCCTGCGGACAAGCCGGGCGTTGCGCAGATGCTCGCGCGGCTGCTCGACGAGGGTGCGGGCGAATACGATTCCGACGCCTTCCAGGAGCGCCTGGCTGCACGCGCCATCGAGCTGTCCTTCAATGCCGGCAACGACGCGCTCGGCGGCTCCCTGAAGACGCTGGTCAAGCATGCGGACGAAGCCTTCGAGCTGCTGCGTCTCGCGCTCGCCGAGCCGCGCTTCGATCAGGATTCCATTGAGCGCGTGCGCGCCCAGACGATTGCCGGCCTGAAATACCAGCAGAACGATCCCGGCGTCATGGCCACCCGCCGTTTCTTCGAGGAAGGTTTTGCTGGTCATCCCTATGGCCGCCCGACCTCCGGCACACCGGAGAGCGTCGCGGCGATCACGCGGGACGATCTCGTGGCCATGCACCGGGCGATCATCGCCCGCGGCCGCGTCAAGGTCGCGGTGGTTGGCGCCATCGGAGCCGACAATCTGTCGGCGCTGCTCGACAGGGTGTTCGCCTCCCTGCCAGAAGCGAAGCCGCTGGGCATCATCGAGCCCGCGACGCTGCAGAAGATCGGCTCGCGCATCGTGGTCGATCTCGACGTGCCGCAATCGGTCATCCGCTTCGGCATGAACGGCATCGCCTGGCGCGATCCGAGCTTCATCCCGGCCTATGTGCTCAACCACATTCTGGGCGGCGGCGCCTTCACGTCGCGCCTGTTCCAGGAAGTGCGCGAGAAGCGCGGCCTTGCCTACAGCGTCGGCACGTCGCTCGTAAGCTACCGCTCCGCTGCCATGACCTGGGGCTATACGGCCACCAAGAACGAGCGAGTGGTCGAGGCTCTCGACGTCATCACCAATGAGATGGCGAAGCTGACGAGCGAAGGCCCCTCCGACGAGGAGCTTCAGAAGGCGAAGGACTATCTTGTCGGCTCCTATGCGCTCGGCTTCGATACCTCGACCAAGATCGCCCACACCCTGGCGCAAATCGCCTTCGAGGGGCTCGGCATCGACTACATCGCGCGCCGCAACGCGCTTGTTGGTGCGGTAACCCAGGCCGACATCCGCCAGGCTGCCGAGCGCATCTTCGGCGACGGCCGGATGCTCACGGTAATCGCGGGGCGGCCAACCGGCGTGTGAGCGGCCCGATAACCATGAGATAATCCTGGTCATCGGGTGCGATTGCTGAGGATGGCGGGCGCCTGAGCGGCGGGTTCCCTGCTTAGCCCTAGCCGTGCCCCCCTCCGTGCCCTAATCTTGCGCTCCAACTTGCAACGAGTCGGAGTACGCCTATGCCCCTGCAGCAATCGATCGATCTTGCCCTGGATGCCAGTATCGGGGAGGGCGGTCTGCCGCAGGCGGCGCTGGACGAGGCTCTAGGTCTGGTAGACCAGGCCATGAAGCGGCTGGCAGAGGACGATTCTTCAGGCCGCCTGCCGCTGCTCCACATGCCCCGCACCACCGACGACCTGGCGAGCATCCGCGAGGCGGCCACCTTCCTGCGCGACGATGCCACCGATGTGGTTTTCCTCGGCACGGGGGGATCGAGCCTCGGCGGCCAGACGCTGGCCCAGCTGAGGGACTATGCCGTGCCGGGAGCCGGGCGTTTTACCGAGAGCCCCCGGGTGCACTTCCTCGACAATCTCGACCCCATCACCTTTGATCGGGTGCTGCACAAGCTGCCGCTCTCCTCGACCAAGTTCGTGTCGATCTCGAAATCCGGCGGCACGGGCGAGACCCTGATGCAGACGATTGCCGTGCTCACGGCTCTCGACAAGGCGGGCTTGAGCGCGCACCCCAAGGACGTGTTCCTCGGGCTGTCCGAGCCGCGCAAGGACGGCAGCCGCAATGCGCTGCGCGATCTGCTGGAGCCCGAGGGCGTACGGTTTCTCGAACACCACACAGGCATCGGCGGGCGCTACTCGGTGCTTACCAATGTGGGCCTGCTGCCCGCAGCCGTGCTCGGCCTCGACATCGCGGCCATCCGCCAGGGTGCCGCGGACGCGTATGAGCCGTTCCGCAACGGCGCTGCGGCCAAGGACGCGCCGGCGGCGCTCGGTGCCGCCCTCAACGTGGCCATGGCCCGCGACGGCAAGGGCATCACAGTGGCCATGGCCTATGCGGATCGGATGGAGCGCTTCACCCGCTGGTGGGTGCAGCTCTGGGCCGAGAGCGTCGGTAAGGACGGCCACGGCACCCAGCCGGTGGCGGCTATCGGCCCGGTGGACCAGCACAGCCAACTCCAGCTCTATCTCGCAGGCCCCAACGACAAGCTCTTCACGGTCATGACCACGGGCGTGGCCGGCAAGGGACCGCTTATGGACGAGAAGCTCGCCAAGCGGGCCGGTGAGCCCGGCTTCGGCGGCAAGCATATCGGCGATCTTGTGGCCGCGCAGGGACGCGCTACGGCCGACACCCTGGCCCGCAACGGCCGCCCGACCCGCCAGATCCATATCGAGAAGCTCGACGAGCGCGCTGTGGGCGAACTGCTCATGCATTTCATGCTGGAGACGATCCTGGCCGGCTATGCGCTGGGTGTCGATCCATTCGACCAGCCTGCCGTGGAGGAGGGCAAGATCCTGGCGAAGCAGTATTTGGCGCAGGGGTGAAAGTTGGCGCAGGTCTGAGAGACGGTCATCGCCGAGAGATGGTCATCCCGGGGCCGCGTAGCGGAGCCCGGGATCGTATGACGAGAGTGGCGCAAGAGCCCTCCTCCCCACAAGGGGGGAGGGGAAAGAGCACCCTATCCTGCACGCGATCCCGGATCGGCTTTGCCGTCCGGGATGACGCTCCAAGTCAGCAGGGGAATAACATCGCGCGTTCTGGTTTCCGCCGCCTTCAACGCCTATCTTCCCTTCATCCGAATCCTTGAGACCCGCAATCCTCATGCACGTCCGCCGCCTCGATCCCATCCTCGTCGACCGCATCGCTGCGGGCGAGGTTGTCGAGCGTCCGGCGGCGGCCGTGAAGGAGCTGGTCGAGAACGCCATCGACGCGGGCGCCACCTCCGTTGAGATCACCGTGGAGGCGGGCGGGCGCCGCCTGATCCGCATCGTCGACGACGGTCGGGGCATGACGCCCGAGGATCTGGAACTCGCGGTCGAACGCCACGCCACGTCCAAGCTGCCGGATGGCGACCTGTTCGCCATCAGCACTCTCGGGTTTCGCGGCGAGGCCCTGCCGTCCATCGGTGCAGTGGCGCGGCTGTCCATTACCTCCCGCACGGCGGAGGCCGAGACCGGCTCGGCCATCGTGGTGGAAGCGGGCATCAAGAGCCCGGTGCGGCCTGCACCCGCGCCGAAGGGCACCCGCGTCGAGGTGACGGATCTGTTTTCCGCCACGCCCGCGCGCCTGAAATTCCTGAAGAGCGACCGCTCGGAGGCGCAGGCGGTGGCCGAGATCGTCAAGCGGCTCGCCATCGCGCATCCGACGATCCGCTTCACCCTGTCGGGCGAGCACATCACGGCCTTCACCTATCCGCCGGAGGAGCCCGGCGAGCATGGCTTCCTGCGTCGCCTGTCGCGGGTGTTGGGACCTGAGTTCCACGAGAACGCCATGAGCATCGGCGTCGAGCGGGAGGGCGTGCAGCTCACAGGTTTTGCGAGCCTGCCGACGTATCATCGCGGCACCGGCACGGCGATTCATTTCGTCGTCAACGGACGGCCCGTGCGCGACAAGCTGCTGCTCGGCGCCGTGCGCGGCGCCTATGCGGACGTGATGGCCTCCGACCGGCACCCGGTTCTCGCCGTCATGATCGACCTCGATCCGCGCGCAGTGGACGTGAACGTGCATCCGGCCAAGACGGAGGTGCGCTTTCGCGATCCCGCTTTCGTGCGCGGCTTCGTGGTGGCAGCCCTGAAGGAAGCCATCACCCGCCATGCCTTCCGCGCCTCGTCCACCGGCGGCACGCGCACGCTGGAAAGCCTGCGCCCGCAAGGCGCGGTGCCCCTGCGCCCGGCGTACCCGCATCGCACCCATGCGATCCGCCCCACGAGCGCTTTCGCGAACTGGCAGGTCCCGCTCGATGCGCCGGAGCAATCCTACATACCGGGTCATGGTCTTGGCGAAAGGCAGGCGAGCCTGCCGGATCTCGCCGCGCCCTCCGCTGACAGCCGCGCAACACTGCATGAGATGGAGCCTCAAACTGAGGAATCGCCGCTTGGTGCCGCGCGTGCGCAATTGCACGGCACCTATATCGTCGCGCAGACGCAGGACGGCATCGTCATCGTCGACCAGCATGCTGCACACGAGCGCCTCGTCTACGAGCGGCTGAAGCGCGAGCGCGCCTCGTCGGGGATTGGGCGGCAATTGCTGCTGATCCCCGAAGTGGTCGATCTCGACCCCGTGGATGCGGACCGGGTGCTGGCGGAAGCCACCGCGCTGGAGGGGCTGGGCCTCGTGGTTGAGCCCTTCGGCCACGGCGCGCTCCTCGTGCGCGAAGTGCCGTCGGCCTTGTCCGGTGGGCGCATCAAGGCGCTGGTGCAGGACGTGGCCGATGCGCTCGCCGAATGGGGACAGGGCGCGTCGCACCCACTGGAGGAGCGGCTCGATGCGGTTCTCTCGCGCATGTCCTGCCACGGCTCCATCCGCGCCGGGCGGCGCCTGCGGCCGGAGGAGATGAATGCTTTGTTGCGCGAGATGGAAGCGACGCCGCTGTCCGGTCAATGCAACCATGGGCGGCCGACTTATGTCGAGCTCAAGCTGAGCGACATCGAGCGCCTGTTCGGACGGCGCTGACGCGCTTCTGACGAAGCTCTTCCTTTGAGACATTCGTGACGGTCAGATGCCGGTCTGCCAGAGCTTGAGGTTCTTGCGCGCCGGTTTGGCTGCGAGGTGGGCCGGCATGGCGGCCTGATCCAGGCAATCCTCGAAGGTGAGCGTCCGAGGCGTCTCTGCGGTCATCGCGGCATCGGCCTCGTCGGCGCTGAACGCAATTCCGGCGAAACCGCCCTTGCGCCAGCACACGCGCGCCCGGCGGACCTGCAGGTCATGGGCTGCAATGAACAGCTCGAAGGTCTCTGGCAGGTCCATCTGGGGCTTCAGGGCGATCCTGGCGCCACCGGTCGAGATATCCCGCACCGTGCAGGGGATCATCGCGTCGGGCCCCAGCATGATCTGCGCCGGGTGATGGGCAGGAAAGCGCCTGGCGAGCCGGCGGTTGTCGGAAGCAGTGACGGGGACCATGGAAGCGACCTGGGACAAATGGCCAATGAAGCTTTGCATTAACCATTTGTTAACCGCCTTCTCAAGTCCCTCGAAAGGGGTATCCCCGAAGGGATTGGGGATTGTGGCCCGCTTTATCGCGAAGGACCCTTTCGCTCCGCGGAAGCCGCCCAGATGTTCAGGTTGCCCTCGCCGGCGAAGTGGTCGATCTCAGAAAGCTCCTCGGATGTGAACGACAGGTTCTTGAGCGCGCCCACGCAGTCGACCACCTGCTCGGGACGGCTCGCGCCGATGAGCGCCGAGGTCACGCGCTCCCCGCGCAGCACCCAGGCGAGCGCCATCTGGGCCAGCGTCTGCCCGCGCCGCTCGGCAATACCGTTGAGGCCGCGGATGCGGGAGAGATTGTCTTCGCTCAGGAAGGTGGTGCGCAGGGACTTGCCTTGGGCTGCGCGGCTCTCTTCGGGAATGCCGTTCAGATACTTCGTCGTCAGCATGCCCTGGGCCAGCGGCGAGAACACGATGGAGCCCATGCCGAGATCGTCGAGGGTGTCGAGGAGCCCATCCTCCTCGATCCAGCGGTTGAGCATGGAATAGCTCGGCTGGTGGATGATGCAGGGCGCCTTCAACTCGCGCAAAATCGCAACGGCCTCGCGGGTGCGCTGGCTGTTGTAGGACGACAGGCCCACATAAAGCGCCTTGCCCTGCCGCACCGCGGCATCCAGCGCCAGCATGGTTTCCTCCAGGGGCGTGTTCGGGTCGAAGCGGTGGGAATAGAAGATGTCCACATAATCGAGCCCCATGCGCTTGAGGCTCTGGTCGAGGCTGGAGAGGAGGTACTTGCGGCTGCCCCACTCGCCATAAGGACCGGGCCACATGCGGTAGCCGGCCTTGGTGGAGATCACCATCTCGTCGCGCAGTCCGTGGAAGTCATGGCGCAGGATCTCGCCGAACAGGGTTTCGGCCGAGCCCGGAGGTGGGCCGTAGTTGTTGGCGAGGTCGAAATGCGTGATGCCGAGATCGAAAGCGGTCCGGCAGATCTCCCGCGCGGTCGCGGCCGACTTGTCCTCGCCGAAATTGTGCCAGAGCCCGAGCGAGATCGCCGGCAGCAGAAGGCCGCTGTGGCCGCACCGGTTGTAGATCATCGAGTCGTAGCGGTTTTCGGCGGGAAGATAGGTCATGGAACTCTCCAGCGCGGCAATGCAGCAGACGACTTACATAGCGCTCTTCGTGCGTGTTCAACAATGCGAGCGTCGCGCCCCTTATGACGAGAAGCGCGTGACGACGCTGATGCCGAGCCCTTCGAACCGGTCCATGGCCATGAGGGCGGCGGGCGCTTCCTCCAGGCTCAGGTGCTTGCCGACCAGTTTCTGCGGCGCGAGCTTGCCAGTGCGGATCATCGCCATCATGTCCTGATAGCGGAAGGCCTGCATGCCGTGGCTGCCGTAGATCTCCAGTTCATGGGCGATGACCTGCGCCATGGGCACGGACGCGCGGGCATGATCGCCCAGCATCAGCCCGACCTGCACGTGACGGCCGCGACGGCGCAGGTTGGCGATGGAGTTGTAGCAGGTCACGGGACTGCCCAGGGCATCTATGGACAGATGCGCTCCGCCCCTGGTGATCTCCTTCACCGCGCCAATCACATCTGCATTCTCTCGTGCATTCACGGTCGCTACCGCGCCCATCTCCCGCGCGAAGGCAAGCTTCTCGTCGGTCACATCGATGGCGATCACATTCGCCCCCATGGCGCTTGCGATCATGATGGCCGACAGCCCGACGCCGCCGCAGCCGTGAACCGCCACCCACTCGCCGGGCTTCACGCGGCCCTGGTCGACGATCGCGCGGAATGATGTGACAAAGCGGCAGCCGAGGCTGGCAGCGGTGGCAAAATTGAGCTCGTCCGGCAGCGCAACGAGATTCGTGTCTGCATAGTCGACGGCCACGTACTCCGCGAACGAGCCCCAAGCGGTGAAGCCCGGCTGGAACTGCTGTTCGCAGACCTGGTGATTGCCGGAGTTGCATTCATGGCAATGCCCGCATCCACCCACGAACGGCACCGTGACGCGATCACCCTTCTTCCAGCGCGTGACCTGCTTGCCGGTGGCGAGTACCGTGCCGGCGAGTTCATGTCCTGGCACGTGCGGCAGCACCACGTCGGGATCATGCCCCATCCAGCCATGCCAGTCGCTGCGGCACAGGCCCGTTGCCTCCACCTTGATCACAACGCCTTCCATGGAAGGCGTGGGATCCGGCACGTTCTGCACGCGGGGCGGCTGGCCGAACTGCTCGAAGAGAACCGCTTTCATGATGAGCCTTTCCTCCGCGACGAATGACGACAAGGCGGTATAGCGGTCGCTGGAGGGGAGGGCAAATGTTGCAGGCCGTCGACTCTCGCCGCCCATTCCTTGGGCTCTTACGCCTCCACTGTCATCCCCGTGCAGGCGGGGATCCATAACCACCGCAGCTCAATAGAGGGCGAACTGCGTCCCGCGTATTTGGACCGTCAGCGATTATCGATCCCGGGCTCCGCTGAAGCGGCCCCGGGATGACAGAGAGAAATGCGAGTCCCCGCGCTCTATGGTGCTCAGACGACGAAGAAGTCGTGGTAGGAGAGTTTGGCCTTGTTGCCGATGGTGGCGATCTTCACCTGCGCCTTGGAGCCAGTGCCGTCCTGATCGTAGTAGAGCGCGCCGGTCTTCCTGTCGTAGACGATCCGGTCCTCCGCATCCTGCGCCGTCTTGCCCGCCACGAACATGTCAGCCTTGAACTTCTTCGGCTTGGTGGCTGTGCCTGAACCGAGGTTCGTGAAGTATTTGTTGTCCAGGTAGATGCTGTCATCCTTGGACCTAAAGTCATAGACCCGGTCGACGTTCGTGCTCTTGTTCGGCCGCGTGTCAAACACGAAGATGTCGCGACCGCTCTGGCCCCACAGGCTATCGTTGCCCAGACCACCGTAGATCTTATCGTTGCCGGATCCCGCCTTGATCGTGGTCCGGCCTACATGGCCGACAATCTCGTTGGCGGTGTTGGAGCCGGTCAGGCTGGCGGACGCGCGCGATAACACGCCCGTGAGTTTCAGCACCTCGATCTCGGCTCCTGCGGAGAGCGCATAGGAGGTGGAGGCGAGCACCGTATCTCTGCCTTGGCCGAGTGCTTCCACCACCACGTCGCCGGCGCGCACCCGATAGGTGTCGCCACCGGTTGCTCCGCGCAATTCGGCGGTGCCATTGCCGATGAGGGTATCAGCAAAGCCTGAGCCGATGATGCCTTCGATGGCGACAAAGCTGTCTCCTGCGCCCCCGCCGAGGCTTGCTGCGACGCCTGTTGCCGACGAGGCAAAGGATGCAAAGTCGAAGCCGGCCCCGCCGTTGAGCACGTCGGCTCCCGCGCCGCCGTCGAGCGTATTGTTGCCTGCATTGCCGGTGATCGTGTTCGACAATTCGTTGCCCGTGAGGGCGACGGAGGCGGAGCCTGTGGCGGTGAGGTGCTCGACATGGGCGCTCAAGGCATAGCTGACGCTCGTCTCGATTGTGTCGATGCCTTCGTTGGCCTTCTCAACAACCCGGTCGCCGGCATTGTCCACCTGATAGGTGTCGTTGCCGCCTGCGCCTTCGAGCCTGTCCGCTCCCGCGCTGCTCTCGAAGGTGTCGTTGAACGCCGTGCCGATGTAGTAGTCGTTCTGCGCAGTGCCTTTGAGTGAGATTGCCTTGTCTCGCGGATCGACGATCTGGATGCCACTTGAGAGATGCACAGCGATGCGACCATCGGCCAGAAGGGACAACCCTTTAAGGGAGAACAGGCCTTCTGCGGCGGGCCTGCTCACGAGCAACCTGTCACTCACACGTGCGCCCGTTGCGTCAAAGATCTCAAGGCGAACTTCCGAGTTCATGGGGAAATCACTTGGGACAACTTGGGCCGCAAGGGCAAAGCCGCCTCCCGGAAGCGACAGGATGTAGGGGGTGCCGACTGAGCTGGCCTCCTCGGCGCTCGCATAAACTGCCAGCGGTTCTCCGGTGATCTTGCCGCCTGCAGCGTCAAAGACTTGGAATTTAACCGTGACTGTCGGTTCCGAAGTGGGAATGGTCTTCCCCATCTCGACCCATGTCACAACGAATCCGCCAACTTCAAGGGCAGTCACTTCAATTGAGTTCAGGCCTGAGGGGGTATTCACCGGAACGGTGAAGCAGTCTGACAGGGTGGGATTTGCAGCATCTGAAGGGTCTACAATGTAAAAATGGTTCGCTGTTTCGCTCGCGCGAACACCAACGACCATCTTGCCGTTTGAAAGGACTGTCAGATCGATTACGGAACCAAGACTGGCGAACGTGGAGATATCGGCCCCAAATGTGGTACCTACGCTTATGGGATTCGAGAGAGTGCCATCCGTTCCTAAAATGCGCAGAAAGGCCTCGCCGGCATAGCTCCGGTAGGCAACGGCGAGACGGCCGTCACTGAGGCTAATGACATCGTCTGAGGCGTAAGTCCCATCTGAATATGGGATGCTGCGCTTGAGGCCGGCGATCGATTGAGCCGGACCCAGAGGCTGCAGATCGGCTCCGTAGAGACTCAACCATGCAACACGATAGTGCGCACCGTTGTTTTGTGACATGGACCACGTAATGCCGATGCGACCGTCCGGGAGTTCCGCCGCAACGGGAGTCAGAACATACTTCTCAAAATCATAGGCGTTCGCCTCGACCCGGTAGGCATTGGGTATTTCAAGGCTCTTCTCCTCCTTGAGCGAGCCATCCGCATTGTAAATCCAGGCTTTGAATGCGCGATCATCCCAATCTGCTCCTGTCACGCCGAGAACCAGGAAAGTGCCGTTCCTGAGCGCCATCACATGAGGAGTATCCCACGGGACCGTTGTGGGAAGCGAGAACGGAGATCCCCAGAGAAACGGTTCGGCCATGACGATCCCCATCGCAGTCACAACAATGGCGCCTAACGGCGCGGTGACGCAATGTTATGCAGAATCAACCCTAGGACAACCGTCTTGTGAGAGGATGTGGAGGTTGGACGGAGCGATTACCCCCTGAACCGCCCGAACACCACCTTGGTCTCCCCGTAGTCCCGCCGCTCGATCTCCTCGAAGCGTTCCGGCAGAGAGACCTCGACGCCTTGCGCCTCTTCCACGATCACGAGCGCATCCGGCACTAGCCAGCCGCCTTCCGCGCAGGAGCGGAGCGCCTTGGGTGCGAGGTCCTTGCCGTAAGGCGGGTCGCAGAACACCAGGGAGAAGGGGGTGTTGGGTGCGGCCTCGCCCATGCGGGTGGCGTCGCGGCGGAAGAGGCGGGTGGCGCCGCCGGCGCCTAAAGCTTCCACGTTCTCGCGGATGATACCGCGGGCCTGCGCGCCGTCGTCGACGAAGAGCGCGAAGGCGGCGCCGCGCGAGAGGGCCTCCAGCCCGAGGGCGCCGGTGCCGGCGAAGAGGTCGAGCACGCGTGCGCCCTCGACCGGGTCGTCGTAGGAATGCTGGAGGATGTTGAAGAGTGTCTCGCGCAGGCGGTCCGAGGTCGGGCGGATGGCGTCCGAGCTCGGCCCCTTGAGCGAGCGGCCGCGCCAGCGCCCGCCCACGATTCTCATGGCTTAACCCCTATCAGCGGCGGCCGCGCGGCCCGCCCTTGGAACCACCTTTGAAGCCGCCCTTCGAGGCGCCTCCCTTGGACGCACCCCTGGGTCCGCCTTTGAAGCCACCGCCGGCACCGCCTCGCGGAGGGCCGCGGCGGGGACGGTCATCATCGCCGCGGGCGCGGAACGGGCGGTCTCCCTCGGTGCGGCGGGGGCGGTCGTCGCCACCCTCGCGGGAGCGGAACGGACGCTCGCCCCGCGGCTTGAACACGCTGTTCTCGCCGCCTTCGCGGGCTCCGAAGGGGCGGTTGCCGCCGGGACGGCGCGGGCGTTCGCCACCCTCGCGGGCACGCCCTGCCGACTCTCCGCCGCGGCCTGTGCGGCCGACCGGATCCCAATCGCGGGATGCCGAGGTTCCGCGGCCCCTGCGCGGAGCGGGCGCTTCCTCCGCCTCGGGCTGGCGCACCAGGCGCTCCACCCGGACCTTGCGGCCTTCCTTGGAGGTAATCGCGCCCATGCGTTCGCGCTGGCGCTCCCCGGACGCAGCACGGGCCTCGCGCGGATCGGCGCCGCGGCGCGGCACCTTCCTGCTCGGCGCATCCTCGTCGGTCTCGCCGGCGCGCCACACGCTGCGCTTCGGGTCGAGGCGCGAGGGACGCTTTGCGGGCTCCTCCTCGTCGCGGCCGCGGCGTTCGCCGTCACGGGCACGGAACGGCCGTTCGTCATCGTCACGACGGCGGCGCGGACGCTCCTCGTCGCGCCCACGGGAGGCGCGGGCCGGGCGCTCGTCACGCTCCGGGCGTTCCTTCTTCGACGAGCCGAAGGGCGCGATAGGCTCGCGCACGGGGCTTTCGAAATCGACGCCTGCTTCCACCGCAAGCGCGGCCCCGAGCTGATCCTTGAGCACCTTGGTGCGCACCTCTTCCACCAAGCCGACCTCGAGGTCGCCGAGTTGGAACGGGCCGAAGGACATGCGGATCAGGCGATTCACCTGCAGGCCCATATGCTCCAGGATGCGCTTGATCTCGCGGTTCTTGCCCTCGCGCAGGCCCATGGTGATCCAGGCGTTGTCGCCCTGGATGCGGTCGAGGCGCGCCTCGATGGGCCCGTAGTCGATGCCGTCGATGGTGATGCCGTCGCGAAGGCCGTCCAGATCGGCCTGGTTCACTTCGCCGTGGGCGCGCACCTTGTAGCGGCGCAGCCAGCCGGTGTCCGGATGGGCGATGACGCGGGCGAGGCCACCGTCATTGGTGAGCAGCAGCAGCCCTTCCGTGTTGATGTCGAGCCGGCCCACCGCCACCACGCGGGGCAGATCCTCGGGCAGGTTGTCGAACACGGTGGGGCGTCCCTCCGGGTCCTTGGCCGTGGTCACGAGACCGCGCGGCTTGTGGAAGAGCCACAGGCGCGTGCGCTCCTTGGCGGGCAGGGGCTCGCCGTCCACGGTGATCGTATCGGCGGCGGTCACGTTGACGGCGGGGCTCTCCAGCACCTTGCCGTTGAGAGTCACGCGGCCTTCCGCGATCAGAACCTCCGCGTCGCGGCGCGAGGCAACGCCCGCGCGGGCAATCACCTTGGCGATACGGTCCTCCACCGGCTCCTGCGGCTCGGCCTGCACCGCAGGCTGCTCCTCACGGGCGCGGCGCGGGCGATCCTCGCTCGCGCGATCAAACCGGCGCGGGCGCTCGTCGCCGCCACGGCCCCGGAAGGGACGGTCGCCCTCCTCACGACGCGGACGGAAGGGCTTGTCGCCGCCTTCGCCGCGAGGGCGGAACGGCTTGTCGCCGCCCTCGGAGCGGCGGGGACGCTCGTCATTGTCCCGGCTGCGGAACGGCTTGTCTCCCGCAGGGCGTGGGCGGAAAGGCTTGTCCCCATCGCGGCTGCGGAAAGGTTTGTCTCCGGCGTCGCGGGGCTTGCGCGGGCGGTCATCGTCGCCACGGGCGCGGAAGGGGCGCTCGCCACCTTCGCGAGGTTTGCGGGGCCTGTCACCGGAGGTGCGGCTGCGGTCGGAGCGTCCCGGCGGACGGCCCCTGCGATTATCGTCGTTGCTGTCGGTCATGAGAGCCTGATAGCAGAGGAGCGGTAGAGAAGCGAGAGGTAAGGGGCAAACGCACGTGACGGACAACGCCGGTTCAAACCCCATTGATCCCCATGGACAAGACTCCATGAGCGTGGCCTTCGCCGAGGCCCGCGCCGCGGCCGCACGCGGGGAGGTGCCCGTGGGGGCCGCAATTGTCAGGGACGGCCGCATCGTCGCCTCCGCCGGCAATCGGCCGCGGGAGCTGCGCGACCCTTCCGCCCATGCCGAGATGCTCGCCATCCGCCGGGCCTGCGAGGCCCTCGACGACGAGCGTCTCTCCGGCTGCGATCTCTACGTGACGCTCGAGCCCTGCACCATGTGCGCCGGGGCGATCTCCTTCGCCCGCATCCGCCGGGTCTATTACGCAGCCCATGATCCGAAGGGCGGGGCGGTCGACAACGGCGTGCGCTTCTTCGACCAGCCCACCTGCCACCACGCCCCTGAGGTCTATGGCGGCATCAGGGAAGGCGAGGCGGCTGCCTTGCTGCGGGAGTTCTTTGAGGGACGGCGGTGACAACGGCATGAAAAAGCCCGGAGCGATGCGCCCCGGGCTTTCTCTCACCTTATGAAGCCGAGCTAGCGGTTCTTGTCGGTGGTGCCGGTGCGCGAGATGCCGGCGCTGCGCTCGTCGTCGACCTCCACCTCGGTCTTGCGCACCGTGTCGGAGACCGTTTGCGTGCGCTGGTCGGCGTCCTTACGCACCACCACTTCCTCGACCACGCGGGCTTCCTTCGAGACAACGGCTTCTTCGGCACGCTCCTCCATCTCGATGGAGCGCTCGCGGAAGAGGTCGCCATCGTTCATCGAGCCGGTGCGCAGCGTGCCCTCGGCCGGACGGCGCTCGACGGACACGTGTTCCTCTCTCAGAGAAACCTGCTCCTCGACGGGGCGCTCGGTCACGTGGGAGCGGATGCGGACGCGGCCGTGGCTGACCTCGCGCTTGCCCACATGCAGTTCTTCCTCGGCAACCGGGATCACCTCATCGCGATCCGAGCTGCTACCCTGAGCGTAAAGGCCATCATCCTGAAGGTTGTCGCGATCGCGCATGGCGCTGCCGCCTGTCATGCCGCTGCCCATCATGCCGGCCGACGTCGTCGCCGTGGCACCCAGATCCGCAACGCCCGAACCCTGGTGGTTCCAGCCTTCCGACCGCCAGGCATCCTGCCGCTCGTCGAGATCGAGAACATCGTCGTCATCGAGAATATCGACCACGCGATCAACCTCGTCATCGTCGCAGCGCACGGCAATAAGAGCATGGCCGCGGCGTACGCCTTCCGCATAGGCGCGGGCATCGTCGTGCGGCACGCCGTTCGCGGTCAGGTAGTTCTCGACACGGTCATGATGCGATCCGCTGGAGCTCTCATCGAAGCCGCTGGTGCCATCCCAAGTACGGTTGTTGCCGGAGGCGGTGAACAGGCAGATCTTGCCTTGCGAAATGCCCGATTGCTCCAGCTCACGGACGATGGAAGAAGCTTGAGAGTCGCTGCCGAAGAGGCAGGTTACAGTCTTGGCCATTGCGCAAAATCTCCCTAGGCTGTCAAAGGCAGCTTGGTTGCTAAACATGTCGGTGCTTCAGAATGCTTGTGCCGCATCACTGAAAATCGCGGCGCCAGACGCATTGCTCTGTCAATTGCTGCTCGTCGACTTCGTTCCTACGGATAAGCTGCTCACGCGTGCTTTCATGTGTTCGTATCGTCGGAAGGCACACGCTCGATCACGGCGCGTTGCTTGCGAAGCTCCACCGGAGCTTCGACGTTCTCAGTGGTCCTGCGCCTGTGAAGGTGCAGTTCTTCTTTCAGGACAAGGCGCTTCTCGACGACAAGAACTTCCTCGAGGATGGGAATGATCGTCACATCGTTCTCGGTGCGAACCTCGGGAGCGCGCTCGACGATCCGGTCGACGGGAACACGGGTCACCTCGATGGTCTCGCCTTCGAGCGTGGCCTTGACCAGCTCCGTCTCGACATCGACGCTGGTCCGGACACGAACCTTGCCCGTTATGACCTCTCGCTTGTCGAGGCGCAGTTCTTCTTCCGTGATGGGAATGACTTCAGTGTCGGACAATGAGTCCTGCGCGTTCGGCTGGTCTGAAATATGCTTGGCCATGAAAGGGATCCTGTCTGCAGCGGTGGAACGTGCCGCTTGCATCACAGGTTCCTCTCTCTACGGATGCGTGAGCCGATGCAGATCGTCAGGGTTCAGCTGAGAGGAAGGTCTGCAGTGCCTCCAGGGTTGCGCTTGGGTTTTCTTCCGCCACGAAGTGCCCCGATGTCACGCCGATGCCATTCGCCTTGGGCGCAAAGCTGCGGCGCCAGATATCGATCGGCTTCTGCGCGTGGCCCATCGGGCCGCTGACGAGATAGAAATCACTCCAGATCAGGTATGTCGGGCAGGCGATCGTCTTGCCGGCGGCAAGGTCGGCCTCATCGGCTTCGACGTCCTGCGTGGCGCCGGCGCGATAATCCTCACAGAATGCGTGGATGCGGGTGGGTTCGTTGCAGCTCTGCCAGTAGGCTTCCAGCGCCCGATGATCGAAAGCGCTGAGGTCGCCGGCGGCGGACCATTGCCGCATCAATCCTTCGAAATACGGAATCGGATCGCGTCCGATCTCCTCCTCCGGCCTGGGATAAGGTTGAGAGAGATAGCCCCAGTGCGCTTCCGGGATCGCGCCGGCCCGCATCTGCTCCCAGACGTGATAGGTGGGCAGGATATCGAGCAGCGCGAGGCGCTCGACACGGCCCGGATAATCCAGCGCGAGCCGGTAGCCGACACGTGCGCCGCGATCATGCCCGACGACGGCGAAGTGCACATGCCCTAAGGCTTCCATGACGTCGATCACGTCGCGGCCCATGGTGCGCTTGCAATAGGCCTCGTGCTTTGCATCCCCTCTGGGCGCCGTGGACCAGCCATAGCCGCGCAGGTCCATGCAGACGACCGTGTGGGTCTCGGCGAGCGTCGGTGCCAGGTGGTGCCACATGGCATGCGTCTGTGGAAAACCGTGCAGCAGCACCAGCGGCTTCCCGCTGCCCTTGCTGCGCGCGAAGATGCGCCCAACTTCGGTGTCGATCCAGTGGCTCTCGAAACCGGGGAAGAGATCATCGCTCATGGGGCAGCCGCTCAGCGTTATGAAATGACCTCCATAATAAGCTAGAGCGCCAATCCCCAAAGTTGATTCAGCGGCCCTGGAAAAAGAGGCGCAACTCGGACGAGAGAAAACTTACCTAACGTTATCAGTCAATAGGGGTAGGTGCGTATCAACCCTGCTCACGCTCCACTGCCCGCCAGCCGATGTCGCGGCGGCAGAAGCCCTCGGGCCAGTCGATCCTGTCCACGGCCTCGTAGGCCTTTCGCTGAGCCTCGGTGATGGTGGCGCCGAGGGCGGTCACGTTGAGCACCCGCCCTCCATAGGCGACGATCCGGTCGCCGTCCTGCTTCGTGCCGGCATGGAAGACGATCACGTCGTTGAGTTCCTCGGCCCGATCGATGTCACTGATCTGCGAGCCTTTCTCGACGGTGCCGGGATAACCCTTGGCCGCCATCACGACGGTGAGCGCTGCCGCATCCGACCATTGCAGCGAGATGCTGTTCAGCATGCCGTCGCAGGCGGCGAGCAGCGCGGCGACAAGGTCGGATCTCAGGCGCGGCAGCAGCACCTGGGTTTCGGGATCGCCGAGACGGGCATTGTATTCGATGAGCTGCGGCCCATTCTGGGTAAGCATGAGGCCGGCATAGAGAATGCCCGTATAGGGCGTACCCCGTGCCTTCATGCCCGCAAGGGTCGGCTCGATGATCTCCCGCATGACGCGCGCCTGCAGGTCCGGCGTCAGCACGGCGGCAGGCGAATAGGCGCCCATGCCGCCCGTGTTCGGGCCTTTGTCGCCGTCGAACACGCGCTTGTGGTCCTGAGCCGTGCCGAAGGGAATGGCGCGGGTGCCGTCGCAGAGCGCAAAGAAGCTCGCCTCCTCGCCCTCGAGAAAGGCTTCGATCACCACCTCGGCCCCGGCAGCACCCAGGCCGCCGCCGATCATCATGTCGATGGCGGCCTCCGCTTCCTCGAAGGACATGGCCACCACCACGCCCTTTCCGGCAGCCAGGCCGTCCGCCTTCACCACGATCGGCACGCCGTAGCTGCGCACATAGGTTTTCGCCGTCTCTGCATTGGTGAAGCGCCTGTAGGCAGCGGTGGGGATGTTGAACTCGGCGCAGAGATCCTTGGTGAAGGCCTTGGAGCCTTCAAGCTGGGCGGCGGCCTTGCTCGGTCCGAAGGCCTTGATGCCGGCGGCCTGCAAGTCGTCCACGAGCCCGGCCACGAGGGGCGCCTCCGGCCCGACTACGACGAAATCGATCTTCATCACCCGGCAGAAATCGATCACCGCCCGATGGTCGGTGACATCCAGGACCACGTTGGTGCCGTGCTGCGCCGTGCCGGGATTGCCGGGAGCGATCAGGAGCTTATCGCAGAGAGGGCTCGCCTGGAGGCCGCGGGCCAGGGCATGCTCCCGTCCGCCGGAACCGATGAGAAGAATGTTCATGGGCTTGCCTCCCTATGCTGCGGCAGCAGGCATTAAGGGGTCCGAAGCTCAGGCGCAAATTGAATCCTCAAGCGAGTTGTTGGAAAGGTTCGCTGAGCGCTTCACTTGCAGAAGCCGAAGACGGTCACACAAACACTGAGTCAAAAGCCCAGGGAGCGGGAGATAGACCAGCAGGATGTAAACCATAGCCAATACGATTCCTAAGGCCTGTGGTCTGATCAAGAGACAGCGTAATTGGCTATCCCCGGTTTAGCCTGGAAGCCGAGGGTCTCAAGAACGATAGCGTGCGATACTTAGCTCTTCGATTTCCGGAAAAGGCTCGAAGCCAGAGCCTCCACAGGCCAGCCTGCTCGCGTGGATTTGAATTTTGCGCTGACCGCCACGTTCCTTGATCTGAGCTTCCGCGTAGGCCTGCTGGTGAATTGGGAAGAGCGGGTTTTCGATGGCGCCGTGTATGCAATAGGAGGTGTATGCCTCGCCCGAAAAGGCCTCGCGCTTCTCCAAAGGTGCGCTGATGCGGGCATTGATGATTTTGGCTTTGATGACAGAGATCGAGCCAAATTCAGGTGTCTGCAGAGTGAGACGGGCTATTGCCGTGCGGAGACTCTCTTGATGCCCGTCAATCTCAGGTTTTTGAGATCCGCTCGTGGTGCAAGCAGAAAGGCCCAATGAAACAATCAGGGTAGACAGGTGACGCAGCATCAAAAACCGCCGATGTGAACTATAGAACAAAGTTTCATATCGGATGGCAGATAACAAGTGGCCTCGAGGCGCGGCGAAATCCTCAGGGGATAGGTTGCCGTTGTCGCCGCCTGTTGCGCCCGCGCCCTTGGCAGACCCCCTGGGGGCGGATTAGGTTCACGGCATGTTCGCAGACAAAGCCCCCTCGAATGCCCAGGAATGGTCGGTCTCCGATCTCGCGGGCGCCCTCAAGCGCACCCTGGAGGATGCGTTCGGCCATGTGCGCCTGCGCGGCGAGGTGTCGGGCTATCGCGGTCCGCATTCGTCGGGGCACGCCTATTTCTGCATCAAGGACCAGAATGCCCGCATCGATGCGGTGATCTGGAAGGGCGCCTTCTCCAAGCTCAGGATCCGGCCCGAGGAGGGGATGGAGGTCATCGCCACCGGGCGCATCACCACGTTCCCGGGCTCGTCCAAGTACCAGATCGTCGTCGAAAGCCTTGAGCCCGCCGGCATCGGGGCGCTCATGGCGCTTTTGGAAGAGCGCCGCCGCAAGCTCAACGCGGAGGGGCTTTTCGCTCCCGAGCGCAAGCGGCGCCTGCCGTTTCTGCCGCAGATGGTCGGCGTCGTCACTTCGCCGACGGGCGCGGTGATCCGCGACATCCTCCACCGGCTGGAGGACCGCTTCCCGCGCCGGGTGCTGGTGTGGCCGGTGCGGGTGCAGGGCGAGACCTGCGCGGCCGAGGTCGCCGCCGCCATCCGGGGCTTCAACGCTCTTGAGCCCGGTGGGCGGATCCCGCGTCCCGATGTGCTGATCGTCGCCCGCGGCGGCGGGTCCATTGAGGATCTGTGGGGCTTCAACGAGGAGGTCGTGGTTCGTGCCGCGGCCGAGAGCGACATTCCGCTCGTCTCGGCGGTCGGCCACGAGACCGACACGACCCTGATCGATCATGCCGCCGACGTGCGCGCGCCGACGCCCACAGGGGCGGCCGAGATGGTGGTGCCGGTGCGCGTCGAGCTGATCGCCGCCGTCAACGACCTGTCCCGCCGCCATGTGGAGGCGGCGCTGCGGCTCGTCGAGCGGCGACGCTCGGACCTGCGCGCCACGACCCGGGCTATGCCGAGCGCGGAGGCGCTGTTCTCGCCCAAGCGCCAGCGGCTCGATCTTGCCGCCACCAAGCTCTATCCGGCGCTCTCCCGCAATGCCCGCGGGCACGAGGAGCGGCTGCTCAAGCTGGCGCGCCAGCTCGCCCATGTGTCCCCGGTGGCGAACGTGGCCCGCATGCGCGCCCGCCTCGATGCGGTGGGGCCGCGCCCCCACAATGCGGTCTGCCGCTCCATTCTGCTGAAGGGTGAAACGCTGAAGCAGACGGGAGAAAGGCTTGCCGTTTCCCGCCAGACTCTTCTTCGAGCCGAGAGGACGCGCCTGGCGCAGGCCTCCGAGACGGCCCAGCGGGTGGCCGAGCGGCTTGTCCCTGCATTGCAAGGCCAGATCGCCCGCAAGTCCGACCGGCTGGAGGCGGTATCCAAGCTCTTCGACAGCCTGAGCTACAAGTCGGTGCTCAAGCGCGGCTTCGCCCTCGTGCGTGATGCGGACGGGCGGCCGCTCAATTCTGCCGAGGCTGTGCATGACGGACAGGCGCTGATGCTCGAATTCGCCGACGGCAAGGCTGACGCCACCGGCGGGCGCATCGGTTCGCGGCCGAGGCCTGCGAAGCCCAGGATCGTGGCCGCGGAGGAGCAGGGCGCTCTCTTCTGAGGAAAGATTGGCAATCCCCCGGCGCAGCCCCTATGTGAGGGATAAGCGCAACGCAATCCTTCGATGTCTTTCATGTTGAACAAGTTCGAACGCAGCGGCGGCGAGGCCGTCGTGCAATATCTGGACAGCAATCTTCGGGTGGTGAAGCCCGGGGCCTATGTGCGTTGCGCGGTAACGGGGGCCGAGATCCCCCTGGACGAGCTGAAGTACTGGAGCGTCGAGCGTCAGGAAGCCTATGCCTCGCCCGAGGCGGTGATGATGCGCATCACAGGGCAAGCCGCAGCTAAGGGATAGGCGGCTTCAGGTCACGCGCAGGCGCCGCTCGTTGATGCGCCGCATGAGAAGGTTGCGAAGCCCGGTCTCGTTCTCGATCCGCAGCCGCACCGGCAGTGCCATCAGTTCGGGCCACGCTGCCGAAGCATCGGCAATCCGCACAAGATCCTTTTCCGTCGTAACCGGCAGGAGCCCGTGTTTTTCGGCCTCCTGCCGCAAGGCCGCTACCTCCTCCGCCTTGAAGGAGTGGTGGTCCGGAAAAGCATGAGTCACGTCCACGATGGCCCCGCAGGCATGCAGGGTGTCGAAGAACTTCTCCGGCCGTCCGATGCCGGCAAAGGCCATCACCCTCCGGCCCCTGAGCGCCTCGGCTGCCTCCGGCGCAGGCTCGAGCGATGCGGTGAAGACGCGCTTGCCGTGCTCGTCCGCCTCCAGGGCGACCAGCCGCCCCGGCTCACCATTCCCGATCACCACAACGGCATCGACCAGGGGCCATTGCGCGTCCATCGGGGCCCGCAGCGGCCCGGCCGGCAGGGGCAGTCCGTTGCCGATGCCCGTGGCGCCGTCGACCACCGCGATGGCGCAATCCTTAATCAGCGAAGGGTTCTGAAGCCCGTCATCCATGACGACGACTGTTGCGCCGATCTCATAGGCGAGCCGCGCGCCGGCGGGGCGGGAGCGGGACACGATAGCTCTGGCGGTGCGGGACAGAAGAACAGGCTCGTCGCCCACATCCCCAGCCCCGTGCTGCGGCTGGACCCTGACGGGACCCGCAAGGCTACCGCCGTAGCCCCGGGACAGGAAGACCGGATTTTCGCCGGCCGCATCCAGGATCGTGGCAATTGCAATGGCGGTCGGGGTCTTGCCGGCGCCGCCCGCCGTGAAGTTGCCGATGCAGATGACAGGCAGTTCCACCTGCTCGCCGCGCCGCTTCATCCGACGTGCCGCAACGGAACCATAGACCAGGCCGACCGGGCGCAGCAGGTTCGCCTGCAATGAGGGAGAGGGTTGCCACCAGAAGCGTGGCGCGCGCATCAGCGGCGGGCTCCCAACTTGGCCTGCACGATAAAGGGCTCGACGGATTGCATGGTGCGGTCCACCGCGCCGCCAAGCGCCTGAACCGCGTCTCCGGCGGCCCGGGCCATATCCCGGGTGAGCGCGGCGTTGCCGAGCATTTCGCTCACCGCCCGCGCCAGGCCGTTGCTGTCCTTCACCATCAGGGCCCCGCGGGAGCGGTCGAGCGCTTCGTAGATCTCGACGGCCGCATGGATATGGGGACCGTGCAGGATGGCGGCTCCCAGCTTGGCAGGCTCGATGGGGTTGTGCCCGCCGACCGGCACGAGGGTTCCGCCCATGAGCACGATAGGCGAGAGGCGGTAGAACAGACCCATCTCGCCCACGGTATCGACCACGTAGACGTCCGTGGCCCGGTCGGGATGGATTCCTTGCGACCGGCGGCCCGCCCGCAGGCCCGCTTGGCTCGCGAGGGCGGCAACCTCGTGTCCCCTGTGCGGATGGCGCGGGGCGATGATGGTGAGAAGATGGGGGTGACGTTTCGCCAGTGCGCGGTGAACGGCAATGATGGCGCTTTCCTCACCCTGGTGGGTGCTGGCGGCAAGCCAGACCGGCCGTCCCGCGATCAGCCCCGAGAGCTGCGCCACCACCCGCGGATCGGCCGGCGGCGGGGCCGCGTCGAACTTGATGTTGCCGGTCACGACCACGCGCGGGGCGCCGAGCCGCGCCAACCGCTCCGCATCTTCAGCGGTCTGGGTCAGGCACAGGGCGAAACGCTCGAGCAGGCCCCTGATGATGCCCGGCATCTTCTGCCAACGGTGGTACGAGCGGTCCGACATTCGGCCATTGACCATGACGAGCGGGATGTCCCGCTCCGAGAGCGCCATGATCGTGTTGGGCCAGATTTCCGATTCAGCGATGAGGGCCAAGTCCGGCTGCCAGTGCTCCAGGAAGCGCCTTATATAACGTGGCACGTCGAGCGGCACAAACTGATGCACGGCGCCGGGCGGGAGACGCCGGGCAATGAGGCCAGCCGAGGTCTTGGTTCCCGAGGTCACCAGGACCGCGAGACCGCGCTGCGTCATGCGCTCCACCACCGGCAGGAGGGACAGGGTCTCGCCGATGCTCGCGCCATGGACCCAGATCAGGTGGCCTTTGGGCCGTTGCCTGCTGGGATGGCCCTGGCGTTCGCCGAGACGAGTCTTGTCCTCGCGGCCCTTGCGCTGGCGCCAGTAGAGGAGGCCCAGGACGGCGGGCTCCAGGATGGACACGACCGTTCGGTAGGTTCTGAAGGTGAAGGGCAGCCTCATGCCCGGGAGCCTCCCGCAAGCATGGGGCTGGCCTTGGCCCCCGGATCCCTGGAGCCGACCAGTGCATAGGCCCGCTCGTGCACCCGGTCCAGTTCCCGCTCGACGCTCTGGCGCAGGCGCTCGAGGGCCTGCTCGTCCGCATCCCGCGGCACCGGGACGGGCTCGCCCAGCACGATGGCGCCGCGGCCGAAGGGCAGGCCGATGCTGGCCCGGTCCCAGCTGTTGAAGTCGATGCGGCGGCTCGTGACCACGGCGACCGGCACGATCGGCCGGCCGGACAGCTGCGCCAGGGTGACGATGCCTAAGCCGCACACGCGGGAGATCTTCGGGATGTCGGCAGTCATCACCACCATCTCGCCTTCGCTCAAGGCGCGCAGCATGGCGCGCAGGGCCTGGGCGCCGCCCTTCTTGCGGATGTCGCGGCCGCGCGCGCCGGAGCCGCGGATGGCCCGGACCCCGAGATGGCGCAAGGCGATGGCGTTGAACTCGCCGTCGCCCGAGCGGGAGACGAGGCTCGCCGCCCGGTCCTGCGGCCGCTTGGCGAAATGGATCATGAAATGCTGCCCGTGCCACATGGCGGCGATCACGGGCATCTCGATCCGGTCATAGGCATCCGCCGGTTCCATGACGAACCGGTTCGTGCGTTGCACGAGCTTGAGATAGCCAGCGACGAGGAAGCCCAGGGCTTCCTGCACCGCACGGGAGCGGGTGATGCGCTTGACGAGACCCATCGTGCCCCGGATCAGCCGTTCTGCGGATCCAGCAGACGGTGGAGATGAACGATGAAATAGCGCATCTGCGCATTGTCCACGGTCGCCTGTGCCCGGGCTTTCCACGCCGCATGGGCCGAGGCGTAGTTCGGGAAGACGCCGACGATGTCGAGGTTGGACAAGTCCTTGAATTCGGTGGTTTCGAGGCTGGTGAGCTCGCCGCCGAAAACCAGATGCAGGAGCTGCTTGCCAGGCGTGTCGGTCATGGTGATAGGGCTCTTCTGACGAGGGTTGGTGAAACAGAGGCTATATTGGAGCCATCATTCTTCAGGCTCTCATGGCCCCAATAGCACGAGGATGCAACCGTGACGCAACGGCAATCATCTCATCGTGTGAAGGGGCGGGCTTGTTATAGACCGGGATCGTTCCGTCGAGCCCGGTCAGGCGGCCGCCTGCCTCCTGCAGGATGAGATCGGCGGCGGCGATGTCCCAGTCCTGGGCATGGGCCGACACGAGCCCGATGTCGATGGAGCCGTCCGCCACCCGGGCGAGCCTGAGGGCGAGCGAGGGCACCTTGGGCAGGCGCTCGAGCGGGTTGATGTGCTGCTCGAGACGGTCCACGAGGGGCTTGGGACCTGCCACGCGGGCCGGTCCGGAAAGGATCTCCGCCTCGGGTAGCCGCAATTTCTCGCCGTTGCTCCAGGCTCCTTCTCCGAACCGGGCCTCGTAGAGGCGGTCATGCCCGGGGGCATGCAGGACTCCGAGAATGGGTTTTCCGTCCCTGACCAAGGCGATCGACACCGCCCAGTCCGGGTGGCCCGAGGCAAAGGCCCGCGTGCCGTCGATGGGATCGACGATCCAGACAAGGCTATGCCCGAGCCGCACCGGATCGTCGGCGGTCTCCTCGGACAGCCAGGCAGCCTGGGGCAGAAGCTCGCCAAGATGGGTCTTCAGAAACGTGTCGAGGGCGATATCCGCCTCCGTGACCGGGGAACTCCCGCCCTTGTACCAGAGCTTCGCGGCCGTCTGCCCGCCGGCACGGAAATAGGACAGGGCCAGGTCTCCCGCCCGGCGGGCGGCCTCGCGCACGGCCGGGGCCAGGGCGGTCAGGGTTTGGGGTGAGGGGGTCAGCATCGAACCTGAGATGGGGCTTCCCGGGAGGGGATACCATATCCCACCGCACCGATCCCCGCCTTTTCGGAAGCGATAAAGGCAAGGCCTTAAAATGATCTTGCGGGGCCTAGATCAGGCAGTCGAGGGTGATCGCCGCGAACAGGATCAGGCCCGCATCCCGGTTCGAGCGGAAGAGCCGCAGCGCCCCGGCGCCGTCGCCCCGGTCGATCCGCGCCACCTGCCAGCCCAGGTGAAGGGCGAACAGGGCAAGACCGGCGAACGAGATTGCCCCCGCGCTAGCCTGCACGAGAGCCAGGGTGATGAAGATCACCGTCAGCGCATAGCAGATGCCGACGCCCTGCTTCACCTGCTCGCCGAAGAAGCGGGCGGAGGACTTGATCCCGACGACCTCGTCGTCCTCGATGTCCTGCAGGGCGTAGATGGTGTCGTAGCCTACCACCCAGGCGATGCTGCCGAGGTAGAGCAGGACCGGCGCCACGCTCAGAGAGCCGAACGCGGCCGCCCAGCCCATGAGGGCTCCCCAGGCAAAGGCGAGCCCCAGCACAATCTGCGGCATCCAGAAGAAGCGCTTCATGAACGGGTAGAGAGCCACCACGCCCAGTGAGGCGAAGCCGGTAGCGATGGCGAAGCCGTTGAACTGGAGCAGGGCGATGAGGCCCACGAGACCTTGGAGGGCCAGGAAGGCCAGGGCGCCCCTGAGCGTGACCTGTCCCGAGGGCAGGGGGCGCTGGCGGGTCCGTTCGACCTTGGTGTCGAGGTCTCGGTCGACGATGTCGTTGTAGGTGCAGCCGGCGCCCCGCATAGCCACAGCCCCGATCAGGAAGAGCACGCAGTGGAGCGGATCGGGCCAAGGCCGGCCTGCGTGAAGCGCCGCAAGCGCCGCCGACCACCAGCAGGGCAGAAGCAGCAGCCACCATCCGATGGGGCGCTCGATCCGGGCGAGGCGCAGGTAGGGTTTGAGCCTCGATGGCGCCCACCGCTCGGCCCAATGGCCCCGCACGGCATCGGGCAGGGAAGGCGCTGCAGGGCGCTCCATCACGGCTGAGGGGTCAGATTAGAGCGCGCCCTTCGGGATCGACAGGGTGCCGGTCAGGCCGCCGCCCATCTTGCCTGCCATGCCGCCCTGCTGGGCTTGCTGCGCCTGTTGCTTGGCGCGCTTTTCCATCTCGGCCATCTTGGCCGCGGCCTGGCAGGCATTTCCCTTGATGGTCTGGCTCTGCTTGTGGTCCTTGCTGAAGCCCTCGACCACCTGGTCGGGGATCTGGCACCAATCCTTGTTCTCGGTCATCCACTTCTCGCCGGCGCTGCCATTCGCCACGAGCTTCGTGAAAATGGAGCAGGCGGAGCGCGGGTCGATCTGCTTCTTCTTGCCGCCTTCGGTCAGCTTGTTGATCTGCTGAATGAGGCCCTGGCGTTCCTGCAGGATCTTCTGCCCTTCCTGGCAGGCGCTCGACTGCGCAAAGGCAGGAGCGCTCATGAAGAAGCCAGCGACGGCCAACGCAGCCAGAAGATGCGAACGGATATGCGTCATGCCAAAATTCCCTTAAAAAGCGTGCGACGTCTCGCATGCTTGCGTTCTGTTATCAGGTGAAGGGCCGTCAGGCCAAGAGGCGAATGGTCGCCTCGGCCTCAAGCTGTGCCATACAGCACCTGAATTTCCCGTGACCAAACCGGCCGCCCCTCTCCCTCGGGGCGGAGGAAATTGATACAGCAAGGGCTGCTCAGCGCAAGGTTGTCATGGCCGGATACGATTTCAACGCTCCCCGCCTCTTCGTCGATGCGCCCCTTCAGGTCGATGCCAGGATCGCTCTCGACCGGGGGCAGGCCAACTATCTTGTGAACGTCCTGCGCCTCAAGGACGGGGATTCCGTCCTGATCTTCAACGGGCGGGACGGGGAGTGGCGTGCCGAGGTTTCGGTGGAGGGCCGCAAGGCTGCCGACCTCGTCTGCGTGGAGCGGACCCGCGAGCAGAGCCCGGCGCCCGACATCGTCTATGCCTTCGCCCCCCTCAAGCACGCCCGCCTCGACTACATGGTCCAGAAGGCCGTGGAGATGGGGGCAGGCGTTCTCCAGCCGATCCTAACGCAGCGGACCCAGAGCTCGCGGGTCAACCTTGACCGGATGCGCAGCAACGCCATCGAGGCCGCCGAGCAATGCGGAATCCTGGCGATTCCGGAGGTGCGCGAGGAAGAGAATTTGGAGCGCTTTCTCAAGGGTTTGGAGAAAGAGCGCCTGGTGATCTTCTGCGATGAGAACGCGCCGGTTTCGAACCCGGTCGAGGCTCTGGCCAAGCTTGGGAACATTCAAGATGGTCTCGTCGTTATTGTGGGACCCGAAGGAGGGTTCACCGATCAGGAGAGAGCGCTTGTCGCTGCCCGCGAAAGATGTGTTTGCGTATCGTTGGGACCGCGAATCCTGCGTGCCGACACAGCCGCTGTGGCCGCACTGGCAATCGTTCAGTCCGTGCTCGGCGATTGGAACTGATCTCACCGTCCGACGACGGCTCAAGCCAATCTGCCTCTAGCCTCAAAAGCTTAGCAGTTTTACGCCGCTTCGCCCCATTCCGGCCCCATTGAGCCGGAGTTTGGGCGATCGCTGCAGGCCGGTCCGCACACGGATAAGATCATTTCTGCATAATAAGAGGACACGAGGAAATGAGCTGGGACTTCAAGTTCGGCATCGAGGAAGAGTACTTCGTCAACGATGCCCCCAGACGGGATATCGCCAAAGGCAAGATCAGGGAGTTTTTCGCCGCCTGCCGGGATCGGGTTTCGGGCGACATCCAGCCCGAGATGCTGGAGCCGCAGCTTGAGATCGCCACCAAGCCGTCCCTGGAGCTGGCCGACGCCCGCGCTCAGCTGGCCGGCCTGAGATCCTCGGTCGGGGCCGTGGCCCGCGACTTCAACCTGTCCATCATGGCCTCGGGCACCCATCCGCTCGCCGTCTGGTCGCGCGTGCGCCCCACGGCGCAGCCACGCTACGGCAAGGTGATGCACGACCTGCAGATGCTCGGGAGTCGCAACGTGCTGTGCGGCATGCATGTCCACGTGGAGGTGCCGGATCTCGGCATGCGCGTGGACATCATGAACCGGATCCAGCCCTACCTGCCGCTGCTGCTCGCGCTCTCCACCTCCTCGCCCTTCTGGCAGGCGCAGCGCACGGGCCTTCTCGGCTACCGGCTGGCGGCCTACCGCGAGCTGCCGCGCACGGGCCTGCCTGACCTGTTCGAGAGCGCGCAGGATTATCAGCGCTACATCGACACGCTGGTGGCCGCCCGCGCCATCGAGAATTCCAGCTATGTCTGGTGGGTGATCCGGCCGTCGCTCAAGCACCCGACCCTGGAGCTGCGCGTGGCCGACAGCTGCACGCGGGTGGACGACACCATCGCGATCGCGGCGCTCTATCGCTGCCTTGTGCGCCGGCTCAGCCTCGATACCACGCTCAATGCCGGCCAGACCGGCGCTTCGCGCGCCATCAACGACGAGAACGGCTGGCGCGCCCAGCGCTACGGCATCCACGGCAGCTTCGTCGACGAGAAGACCCGCACGGCCCGGCCGGTTCGCGAGATTCTCGACGAGACCCTGGATCTCGTGGCCGAGGATGCCCGGGAACTCGGCTGCCAGCGCGAGCTCGATCTCGCCCGCTGGATCGTCGCCCGCGGCACCAGCGCCGACCAGCAGCTGACGCTTTATACCGAGGCGGTCGGCCGTGGCCTGTCGAACCGGGACGCACTCGCCGGCGTGGTCGACTGGCTCAGCGCGGAAACGACAGGGGAGCCGGCGTTCCGGCATTGATGCCCTCATGAAAAATGCCGCCCGGCGCAAGCCGGGCGGCATGGTATCGATCCTGCGTCTTCCGTCAGATGACGAAGAAGTCGTGGTAGTATAGCTTTGTCTTGTTGGTCAGGGTGGCGATCTTCACCTGTGCCTTGGAGCCGGAGCCGTCCTGGTCGTAGTAGAGCAAGCCCGACTTCTTATCATACACGATGCGATCGTCCCGATCCGTGGCCTTCGTGCCTTCCTTGAACATCTTCGACTTGAACTTGACGCCTGCATCGGTGCCCCGGCCCAGCTTCGTGAAGATGGCGTTGTCGAGCCAAATGCTGTCATCCTTGGACTTGAAGTCGTAGATCTTGTCCACGTTCGTGCGCTTGTTCGTGGCGGTGTTGAACACGAAGGTGTCCTTGCTCAAACCACCATAGAGCTTGTCGTTGCCGAGGCCGCCGAACAGCTAGTCGTTGCCGGCATCGCCGTAGATCGTGTCGTTGTCCGCAACACCGTCGAGCACGTCGTTGCCGCCTTGGCCCTTCAGCCGGTCCGCGCCGGCAGTGCCCATGAACTCGTCGGCTCCGGCCGTGCCGTCGAGGGAGACGCTGGAGCCCCTCGGATCCAGAATTTGGTAGCGGACGTTGGGATAAGCAGTCTTGAGCGGCTGGTCATCCCAGGAGACGACGAGACGTCCATCACCCAGTTCTGTGATCACGGGGTTGGTCTGGGTGCCGCGGGTGGTCGTGTTGACACGGACCTCCGCCCCGTCTCTCTGCCCTGCAGCATTGAAGACCTGCACGTGGATATCGCCGTCCTCATCCGGAATACCCGTGGCATCGGGATCGCTCATGTAGGCAACTGCGAAGCCGCCGTTCTTGAGAGCGGTCACAGACGAGTAGCCCTGATGCCAAGCTGTGGTGGTGTTAACGACGAACGAGCCCGTCGCAGCAGACCCATCAGCGTTGTAGATGCGGCCGAGTACGGATCCACCACTGCCGTCCTTGGACGACGCGCTAAATGTGTTGTCAGTCCATGTCACCACGAAACGACCGTCCGCCAGCGCGGCGATTTGAGGGTCGTTCTGGTTGCCTACACCACCTCCGGATGCGAGATCAGAGATCTCGAATTCGGCTGACTGATTGCCATTCGTGATGATTTTCGCACGGATCGTCGTGCGAGCTATATTGCTGTCGTCCTCATACACGACAGCCAGAGAGCCGTTCTTGAGCCCCACAGCGGCCGGCATGTCCTGACCGTTTGCTTTCGCCGTATTGACCTGGACGGAGGCGCCTAACGGTGTTCCATTGGACGCGAACATCCTGACGAAAACATCGTTCGAGTCGCTGGCTTCGCTTGTATAGAATACGGCGAAGGTCCCATTGCTGAGGGTCGTGATCGTGGCGTTTTGCGCTTCTGCGAGCTCGCTGCTGACCAGAATAGCTCCCGTCCTGGCGCTTCCATTCGCGTTATAGAGAGCTGTTTTGATATCGAACCGCCAGCCGAGATCAGTATTGGGGTCCCTGACTTCCTCACTCCAGGAAACCGCAAAACCGCCATCGATCAAAGCAGAAGTGCTCCACCGGCTCTCGTTAATGCTTGAGCTGGGGTCGTTCAAGAGAGTCACGCTCTTGAAGCTGCCGTTCGCTTTGTGAGTGTAGACATTTCCTACGCCGCCTACATCGACCGTCGATGTGGTCGTCACGAAGCTCCCGTTCGCAAGGGCTGTCAAAGATCGGATACGTCCAGCGACCAACTCAATTTCGGGTCCAACCAGAATAGGTGTAGGCATGAACATCACTCCCTAGTGCCAGCGCCATCGCTGCTTGAAACTATACAACATAACACTAACCACACAGACTTGACTCATGAGGTGCGCGAAAACACCTGACGCCACAGGGTCAGCCAGAAACTCTCGGCCTTGGAAAGGTAAAACCCAGGAAAGGCCGTGCTTGCTTCTACCCTAAGGGCATCCTAGTTTCTCCTCTTCGAACGGAGGGGAGGCGCTGTCTTCCTTCGGGATTAATGTCGCAGAGCCGGGGGCAGGCCTCACTTCATGGTTGTCTCCTCATGCATTCCTGCAGGCTCCCACCCGTTCTCTCATTGCACCTTGGCGTTAAGCCCCTTATTGAGTCCCGACCCTGAGTCGGCGCGCCTTGAACGCGCTTTTTGATGAGGTGATGCATGGCGCGGGACGTATCCGATACGACCCCCATTGGTGCGCGGTCGGAGCTCGTGGAATGGATCGCCTCCGGCGAGAAGCCGCGTGAGTCGTGGCGGCTCGGCACCGAGCACGAGAAGGTTCCTTTCTACAAAGCCGATCTCTCGCCCGTTCCCTATGACGGGGCTAAGGGCATTCGGGCCCTGCTGGAAGGCATGCAGGAGCGCACCGGCTGGGCGCCGATCATGGAGGACGGCCATCCCATTGGCTTGGCCGACGACCGGGACGGCGGTGCGATCTCGCTGGAGCCCGGTGGTCAGTTCGAGCTGTCCGGCGCCCCGCTTGCCAATCTTCATGATACGGCCCGCGAGACGGCTCAGCATCTCGCGGATGTGAAGGCTGTGGGCGAGAAGCTCGGGGTTGGATTTCTCACCCTCGGCATGAGCCCGCTCTGGACACGGGCCGAGACGCCCGTGATGCCCAAAGCGCGCTACCGCATCATGACGAACTACATGCCGAAGGTGGGCTCCCTCGGGCTCGACATGATGTACCGCACCTCCACGGTGCAGGTGAACATGGACTACGCCTCCGAGGCCGACATGGTGAAGAAGCTGCGCGTCTCCCTGGCGCTGCAGCCGATCGCCACCGCGATCTTCGCCAACTCGCCCTTCACCGACGGCAGGCCCAACGGCTACCTGTCCATGCGGTCAAACATCTGGCTCGATACGGACAGAAACCGCACGGGCATGATGGCCTTCGCCTTCGAGGATGGGTTCGGCTACGAGCGCTATGTGGATTGGGCGCTCGACGTGCCAATGTATTTCGTCAAGCGCGACGCGACCTATCACGATGTGGCGGGCGCATCCTTCCGCGACCTGTTCGCCGGCAAGCTCGCGCAGATGCCGGGCGAGCGCGCCACGCGCTCGGACTGGGCGAACCACGTCTCGACCCTGTTCCCGGAAGTGCGCCTCAAGCGGTATCTCGAAATGCGCGGCGCGGATGTGGGCAATCTCGAGCACATCGTTGCGCTGTCCGCCTTCTGGACCGGAATCCTCTACGACGAGGCGGCCCTCGATGGCGCCTGGGAGCTGGTGAAGGCCTGGAGTGCGGAGCAGCGCGAGCAACTGCGCGCGGACGTGCCGAAGCTGGCCCTCAAGGCGAGCATTGCCGGTCGCTCCGCACAGGATGTCGCCCGCGACGCGCTGGCGCTCTCGCGCGCGGGTCTCGCACGCCGCGCCTGCCTCGACGAAGCAGGACGCGACGAGACGCGGCATCTGGCCTATGCGGAGGAGATCGTCACATCCGGCCGCACCCAGGCGGAGCACCTGCTGGAGCGCTATCACGGCGCATGGAGTGGGTCGGTGAAGCCTGCCTTCAGCGAGTATGTTTTCTAACCAAAGGCCGCCCGATCAGGCGGCCTTCTCGCTGGCGACGCGGTTGCGCCCGTTCTGCTTGGCGCGATAGAGGGCGGAATCCGCCAGCGTGATCAGGTCGTCCGGGCGGATGCGGGAGCGATCCAGGCTTGGGATCCGGGTGGCGCTGCCGATGCTGATCGTGAGGATGCAGCTCGGCGGGTTGGCCTCGTGGCGCACGCGAAGGGACTCGATCTTCGCGCGCAAATTCTCAGCGATCGCCGCCGCATCGGCCTCGTCTGCTCCCGGCAGGAGAATGGCGAGCTCCTCGCCGCCGTAGCGCGCCGCCAGATCGCCGGGCCGGCGGGCTGCTTCGGCAATAGTCTTTGCGATGGTCCGCAGGCATTCGTCCCCGGCCTGGTGCCCATAAATGTCGTTGTAGGCTTTGAACTGATCCACGTCGATCAGGAGCAGAGACATGGGGGTTTTCTGACGCGCAGCGCGGAGCCATTCCGCTTCGAGCTGCCTGTCGAAGGTCCGGCGGTTGGCCAGGCCCGTCAGGCCGTCGGTGGTGGCCAGGATGGCCAGTTCGGCTTCCGCCTGCTCCCGTCGTCGCAGGGCTCCTGCAAGAATCCAGCCGAGCGAGCCGATCGTCAGGATGAGCAGGCCGATGATGATGCTCCGGAAAACGAACTCCTCGTTCCAACGCGCGAAAGCCTCGTCGCGGCCGACGGCGGCAATCACGCCGACGGGAAAGATGTGGTTGCGCTGATAGCCGCCGATGCGGATCTGCCCATCGATCGGAGAGGCATAATCGTAGTTTCCGGAGCCCTTCGCGTTCCTGAATTGCGGGTCATTCAGGATGTTGGATCCGATCCCGCGCTCGATATAGGGGTAGCGCGAGAGGATCGTTCCGTTCTGGTGAAGGAGGGTGATCGAACCCTGCTGGCCGACATCGAAGCGGCCAAAGAAATTTCCGAAATAGCGGGGCGGAATGCTCGCCTGGACGATGCCGCCGAAGCTCCCGTCGGGCTTGTTGAAGCGCCGCGAGATGGTCAGGATCCAATCGCCGCCGAGCGGATCGCGGATCAGGGGCCCGACGAACCAGTCGACGCTGGTTGACGTTCTGTGATGCTCAAACAAGGCGAGGGTGCCGATATTGACCCGACCGCGGTGCCCAGGCAGCGAACTGCTTAGAAGAGTGCCGTCATCGCCAAAGATGCTCAGTGCCTTGATGCGCTGGAGCGGCTGGACCCGCTCGACCAGGAAAACATCCAGACGCGCGATGGCGTCCGGCAGGATGCCGCCCGTCTCCACCCGGTCCACCACATCCACCAGGAGCGCGTCCGCAAGCTCGAAGGTGTCCTGGGCATGCTGGGTCAGGGATTTGGCGAGATTCAGGGTCTCGGCCCGGATCCGTTCGAACTCGTGCCCCCGATCGTGCCAGTAGCGCCAACCCTCCAAGCCCAGAATCACAAGGCAGACCACGAGCACGAAGACCCGGAGGCCTCGCGCCGAGGATCTCGGCCTTTTCTGAGCAAATGTGGTCATGACGCCCCCATCATACAGATCCAGGCTAGCCTGAAGCTAACTTCAGGCCGAGGATCCCTGAGACGATGAGGCCGATGCAGACCAGGCGCATCACGGTTGCCGGTTCGCCGAACAAATGGATGCCAAGCAGGGCGGTTCCAACGGTGCCGATCCCGGTCCAGACGGCGTAGCCCGTTCCGACCGGCAGGGTCTTGAGGGCAAGGCCGAGAAGGACGACGCTGACCACCATGCTGAGAGCCGTCAAAACCGAAGGAATCGGCCGGGTGAAGCCGTCGGTGTACTTCAAGCCAATGGCCCAGCCGATCTCGAACAATCCGGCAAGCGTCAGCCAAGTCCATGCCATGACAGGACCTCCGTCATAGGCAGGGCCGTCCCTACCGTTGGTCATGAGATCGAGGTCGTCCTCGACCTCCCTGGATATAGAGGTTCCGGAAAACCTTCTCAACAAGTTACCGGCGCGGCCAAAGGTCAGCTAGCAAACTTAGTTACCGGCGTCGTCGGACGGTTGAGCGGCACGGCCCAGGGCAGCATAAGGATCGAACGGGGCATAGATCTGGTGCTTCCACTCATCGCCGCAATTGATGCAGATCGAGCGCACCATATGGTTGCTGCGCTCCAGGCGCTTGAGGAGCTTCTGCTGCCTCTCGATGGCCTCGTTGACCTCCGGCTCAACGCCGGACGGGCGGACGGTGAGCCGGAGGGGCCTGTCCTCCGGCGGGGTTTGGGCCACGGCCGGCCCCATGAGCAAGAAGAGGCTGGCGATCCATAGAAGGCGGGTCATCGGGAATCCTGAGGCTGATCGGGCCACTGGACTCCAGGCGATACTGTTTCGTCAAGGCAGGATTGCTGCCCTGAGACCTTTGGCTGCGGCGGGCAGGGCCACCGCAGCCTGCCGAATCTCAAAACCGCACGCTCAAGCTTCCGCGCAGGGTATGCTCCTGGTCGCGCTGCCCGATGGCGCCGTCGTACATGACGCCGAGCGTGACCGTCTCGTTCACCTGCCAGTTCAGGCCGGCCTCCACCACGAGGCTGTCGCGGTCGATGGGCGCACCGACCACAAGGAACGGTGTGGGGAAGCCATCGACGGTGAAGCGCGCCTCGGGGGCCACGTCCCCGAAGGCATGGCGCCAGCCGAGCATGCCCTTGAAGGTGACAATTCCGGCCTCGGTCGGCATGGTCGCGACCAGCCTCGCCCCGAGGGTGGAATAGGTGGTGTCGAACGAGGCCACCTCACCGGTCGCCCGGAAGGGCGAGGCGTTCTCCACCACATCGTGGCTGCTCACGTGCACGTGGGCGAGTCCCAGGAAAGGCTCCAGGGTGACACGGTCCGACAGCCGGAACGTGTAGCCGACCTCCCCGAAGACCTGCACGGAATCGGCGGAGGTGTCGGTTTCACCGCCCTGGAAGCGGCCGGCCACGGCGCCGCGGGCGAGCTCGATTTCGTGGTGGGCATAAGCCACGCCCCCGCGCAGCCTCCAGTCCCCGAAGGCGGCGGACCCGTAGGCGCCGATGTGGAAGCTGTCGACGTTCCCTGAGGCGGCGGCCGCGTCGATGTCGAACGACGTGGCGAGATAACCCGCCGCGATGCCGAGGCGGTAGGGCGTGCCGAGCCCACCGTCCACGCCGACTACGATGCCGCCGGTTCTCCGCTCCATGGCGGAGGAGGTCGGCGTCGCGTCGGTGCGCCCGTAGGAGCCGAGCACCTTGCCCCACACGCCCCAGCCGGTTCCCCGCGAGGCCGGAGCCTCGGCGACCGGAGCGGCCGCCAAGGCGTTCCGTCCGGGGAGATCCGCCGCGTAGCGAACCGGCACGGAGTCAATCGCCACGAAGGACGGCATGGCTCCCATGGCATCGGAGGATGAGCAGCGCAGGCGGCAGAGAATGGCCGCGCGGAACAGGTTCTCGTGGTGCAGGATCGTAATCGGTGGTGTGATCTCGGGCTGCAGGGGAGTGGAAGGATCCGGAGGATTTTCAGGACTGATCGGCTCTTGAGGGTTGCCTGGATCGGTAGGGGTCCCAGGATCGAAGATATTCGGCCTAAGCTCAAGATAGACGTTGTTGGCGTCCTTGGTCAGGAGCGGTTGGAAGAAGATCAGGTCGTCCACGCCGCTGAACTGGCCCGTCACGCCCCGCTGCGCCGTCAGGATGGTCCAGCGGCCCGGCGAATAGGCGGCCCGTTCCGCATGGACCTCGACCGTGCCGCCCTGGATCGTGGCGCGCCCGTTCGCCACGATCCGGTCGCTCTCGAAGCGGTTGTTGAGGTCGACCCGGTAGGTGGTGCCGGACGCGATGTTGACGTCGCCCCTGACGTTCAAAGTGCGGATGTCGCCGACGCCCGCGCGGCTCGTGGCGCCATCGATGCCGGGAGACAGGATGCTGCCCGAGAGCGCATCGATGCTGCCCACGGTGCCGGTGCCGCCGAGGGTGGCTCCGCGATGCACGGTCATGTCCGATCCGCCCATGCTGCCGGTCACGAGGAGCGTGCCCTCGCGCACAGCCCAGGGCATAGCGGCGTTGTTGTCGTTCTCCGTGGTCCAGGTGGAGGTGTCGACCTTCTCGAAGCGCTCGAACTCGCGGTACTTGGCGCTCGCGCCGATTTCGCGCATGTCGAAGGTGGCGTTCGTCTGGCCGCCGAGCTTGAACGTGTCCGTGCCCGCGCCTGCGCGGACATGGCCCTCAATTGTCGAACTCGCGCCGATGAGGAGCGAATCGTTGCCATCGCCCAGATTGATCGCCGTGCCCTGCGTGGCTTGCGTGCGGATCGTGCCGAAATTCTCGATCAACTCCGATCCGTGCCGGCCGCGCACGGCCACCTCGTCACGGCTGATGATCCTGCCATCTGCATGGTTGACGATCGTGTTGGTCTGCCCGGTACTGCTGATGATGTAGAGGCCCTCGCCGTCGTCGCCCAAACCCTGCACGGTGCCGCGGTTATCGACCCGGTTGCCGTTGCCCTCGACCTTGATGCCGCGCGCCTCGAGCCCCGATGCGGTGATCGTGCCGTCGTTCGTGATCGTGCCGTTGTTGCCGATCAGCCGGATTCCGTCAGCCGTGTAGCCGCTCGTCGTGATGGTGCCGCTGTTGCTGATCGTGACGTTCTCGGCCGCGTTCGCCGTGCCGCCGCCATCCGCGCGAATTCCTTCGCCGCCGGCGCCCGTGGTGCGGATCGTGCCCGAATTGACGAAGCTGTTGTTGTGGCCTTCCGCGATCATGCCGCGCGCCGAGGAGCCCGATGTTTCCAGGGTGCCGCTGTTGCGCAGAACGTTGTTCTGGCCGCGCGCGATGATGGCTTCCGACGATGTGCCTTGAGTCGATACGCGACCGGCATTGACGAGGGTGTTCCTGCTGCCTGTCGCCTCCAGGCCGTCGACGGAATTCTGCGTGGTCGAGACCGAGCCGTTGTTGGTGATCGTGCTGTCGTTGCCTCCCGCATAGATGGCATTGTAGGCGTCGTCCGCATTGCCGCCGGTCACGGTGATGGTGGCGCCGTTCTCGATGGTGACCGTGCTACCGGCTCTCACGCGGATCGCCGCCTCGATGACATCCATTACGGTGCCGGCCTGCACTTGAACCGTGGAGATCGTGTTCTCGGGCGCCCAGTAATGGTTGTTGGTAGGGCCTGAGCAGATAACCCGTGTCACACCATTGACGGCACTGGGTGTGCAGGCCGCCTGCGCCGAACTAACGGATCCCATCGTTGCAAGGCTCAAGGCCAGAATGCTTGTGGCGGAGGGGCGTCCGATCCATGGGATTGTGACGGTGGCCGAATGGGTGCCTGACCGCCTCCCACGCATTGAAACACCCGAACCTGTGTCGCCTCGACCCGACATGGCACTTCCTCCCTTGCGTTATTGTGTAACGCGTCAGCTAGGAGGTGCGGGTGGTCGGGGTACTCCTCGTTCAGGGAGGAAAACGGTCCTGGCTCAGGAAAATGGCCAAGATCGTGTGCGTTTTCGCACATGGCGAGCACGGGAGGAGCCCGGTCCTGCCGGGCTCCCTCGCTTCAGATCTGCCGCACGGCGCCCTTGGCGGCGCTGGTGGCGAGCATAGCGTAGGCCTTGAGGGCCGCCGACACCTTGCGTTTGCGCGGCTGGGCCGGCTGCCAGCCCTTGGCCTCCTGCTCGGCGCGGCGGCGCTGGAGCTCGGCCTCGTCCACCGCCAGATGAATGCGGCGGTTCGGGATGTCGATCTCGATCCGGTCGCCGTCCTGCACGAGGCCGATGGTGCCGCCCTCGGCGGCTTCCGGCGAGGCGTGGCCGATGGACAGGCCCGATGTGCCGCCCGAGAAGCGCCCGTCGGTGATGAGCGCGCAGGCCTTTCCGAGGCCCTTCGATTTCAGGTAGCTCGTGGGATAGAGCATCTCCTGCATGCCGGGGCCGCCGCGCGGTCCCTCGTAGCGGATGACCACCACGTCGCCGGCCTTGACCTTGCCGTTGAGAATGCCGCTCACCGCATCGTCCTGGCTCTCGAACACGATGGCAGGACCCGAGAATACGAGGATGCTCTCGTCGACGCCGGCGGTCTTTACGATGCAGCCGTCGAGCGCGAGATTGCCGGAGAGAACCGCGAGGCCGCCATCCTTCGAGAAGGCATGCTCCGCGTCGCGGATCACGCCGGCGGCGCGGTCGGTGTCGACGCTGTCGTAGCGGCTTTCCTGGCTGAAGGCGGTCTGCGTCGGCACGCCGCCGGGGGCTGCGCGGAAGAAGTCGTGCACCGCATGGGAGTTCGTGCGCCGCACGTCCCAGCGGTCGAGGGCTGTCTTCATGGTCTCGGCGTGAACGGTCGGCACAGAGGTGTCGAGAAGGCCTGCGCGGTCGAGCTCGCCCAGGATCCCCATGATGCCGCCGGCACGGTGCACGTCTTCCATGTGCACGTTGGCGATGGCAGGCGCGACCTTGCACAGCACCGGCACCCGGCGCGACAGACGGTCGATGTCGTCCATGGTGAAGTTCACTTCCGCCTCGTGGGCGGCGGCCAGCAGGTGCAGCACCGTGTTGCTCGACCCGCCCATGGCGATGTCCAGCGTCATGGCGTTCTCGAAAGCCGCGAAAGACGCGATGGAGCGCGGCAGCACGGTCTCGTCGTCCTGCTCGTAATAGCGGCGGGCGAGATCGACGATCAGGTGGCCGGCCTCCACGAAGAGGCGCTTGCGGTCGGCGTGGGTGGCGAGCGTCGAGCCGTTGCCGGGGAGCGACAGGCCGAGCGCCTCGGTGAGGCAGTTCATGGAATTGGCCGTGAACATGCCCGAGCACGAGCCGCAGGTGGGGCAGGCGGAGCGCTCGATGGCCTTGATGTCCTCGTCGGCGATCTTGTCGTCGGCGGCGGCCACCATGGCGTCCACGAGGTCGAGCTTTTTGGTCACGCCGTTGAGCACGACCTTGCCGGCTTCCATCGGACCGCCCGAGACGAACACCACCGGGATGTTGAGGCGCATGGCGGCCATCAGCATGCCGGGGGTGATCTTGTCGCAGTTGGAGATGCACACCATCGCGTCGGCGCAATGGGCATTGACCATGTACTCGACCGAGTCCGCGATCAGCTCGCGGGAGGGCAGGGAGTAGAGCATGCCGTCATGGCCCATGGCGATGCCGTCATCCACCGCGATGGTGTTGAACTCCTTGGCGACACCGCCGGCCTTCTCGATCTCCCGCGCCACAAGCTGGCCCAGGTCCTTCAGGTGGACATGGCCCGGCACGAACTGGGTGAAGGAGTTCACCACGGCGATGATCGGCTTGCCGAAGTCGGAATCCTTCATGCCCGTGGCCCGCCAGAGGCCGCGAGCGCCCGCCATGTTGCGGCCGTGGGTGGTGGTGCGAGAACGATAGGCTGGCATGGTTTCCCCTAATTCTATGGGGTCTTGTTCATCTGAAATTGCGAAATTTGCAAGAAAATTTGCCATTCCTTGTGGTCGCGCCTGCTTTGCCGCAATGGAATTGCTCAAGGTCGAGCTTGCTGGAAAGGGGCAACCGTCCTTGATAAGGCTCGACCTGAAGAGGACAAGGAATGGATCAGACGGCCTCCGATGGGTCTTTGCGCCGGGTGGTCGCCCTCGTGGCGGCCCTCAACCTTGGCTATTTCGGCATCGAGTTCGCGGTGGCCCTTGCCATCGGGTCGGTGTCGCTCTTTGCCGACAGCATCGACTTTCTGGAGGATGCCTCCATCAACCTCCTCATCCTCCTGGCCTTAGGTTTCACGCTGAGGATGAGGGCGCGTGTGGGGATGGGGCTCGCCGCCATAATTCTCGTGCCGGGCCTCGCCACCCTCTGGATGGCCTGGGAGAAGTTCTGGACTCCGGTCCCGCCCGAGCCGGTGCTCCTGTCGCTGGCCGGGGCAGGGGCTCTTGCGGTCAATCTCGCCTGCGCGCTCCTGCTCGCCCGCCATCGCCATCACGGCGGCAGCCTCACCAAGGCGGCGTTCCTGTCCGCCCGCAACGATGCGTTCGCCAACGTGGCCATCGTGGGAGCGGGGCTGGTGACGGCCGCCACGCTCTCCGCTTGGCCGGACCTGATCGTCGGCCTCGCCATCGCGGCGGTCAATGCGGATGCGGCTCGGGAGGTCTGGGAGGAGGCCCGTGAGGAACATCGGGCTGAAACGCCCGAAGCCTGAGCGGCGTTGTCCTGCCTGAACCCTTCGAACGAAAGCGGGACGGCGACATGGTCATGCAAACCGATTTGGATGCTCCGGCACATCTGCAATACGAGCCCCTGGGCGCGCAGAATGGCAGACAGGGCGCTCCCAGCGACATCATGGAATTCGCGACGCTCCGCGAGGCCGTTCACTGGGCCATGACCAACGAGGCGCCCGCCGGAATGCACGCGGTCATCCGCACCGCATCCGGCGACGTAATCGAGCCAAGCCACCTGGAAGAGATCTGGTCGAGCCTGCAGGGGCCGTAATCTTAAGCTCCCTCTGTCATTCCGGGGCGGCCGGAGGCCGAGCCCGGAATCCATAAACACGACGCTTATCAAATGAATGCTTCAGGGACCGTTGCGTCCTATGCTGCGCCGATGGCGGTTATGGATTCCGGGCTCTCGCTACCGCTCGCCCCGAAATGACAGTAGAAACGGTGGTTCAAATCCATCCCAGGCTCAAGGCCCCGACGGCGAGGTAGCGCCCGGTCTTGGCGAGCGCCACGAGCGGGATGAACACCCGCAGGGGCTCCCGCAGCAAGCCTGCCACGATGGTGAGCGGATCGCCGATGATCGGCACCCAGCTCAGCAGCAGGGTCCACCGGCCGTACCTGTGATACCAGACCTCCGCCTTGGCCATCTGGTGGCGCTTCACCGGAAACCAGCGCCGATCCTCGAAATGGGCGAAGAAGCGGCCCAGGAACCAGTTCACGATTGAGCCGAGAATGTTGCCCACGCTCGCCACGAGAATGAGCACCCACCAGGTGTAGTGCTCGGCCACAAGCATCGCGAACAGCACGGCCTCCGACTGGAACGGGAAGATCGTGGCCGAAAGGAAGGCCGCGGCGAACAGGGCGCCGTATTCGGCAAGATGGGGCATGAGGCAGGATGACCGGCGAGAAAGAGGCGGTGTGAGGATCTAACGCAGGAGCGTTGGCATGCTTCCCGTGCTGGCGCAATCGTGAGCCGCTTGCATCAGCCGCCTGACCTGAATACCTACGGCCCATCGTGAGGCCGAAAGCCATCGGCCGAACCGTCTCATTGTGGCCTGCATGGCTCTCAGGAAGACCTCTCTTGGATCAGTTCGACGTTGTGGTGATCGGCGCAGGCGCCGCCGGAATGATGTGCGCGGCGGAGGCCGGCAAGCGCGGGCGCTCCGTGCTGGTCATCGACCACGCCGCCAAGCCTGGCGAGAAGATCCGCATCTCCGGTGGCGGGCGCTGCAACTTCACCAATCTCAACGCCGGGCCTGCCAACTTCATCTCGCAGAACCTGAGCTTCGCCATTTCGGCGCTGCGCCGCTACACGCAGCGCGACTTCATCGCCCTGGTGGAGCGCTACGGCATCGCCTATCACGAGAAGACCTTGGGCCAGCTCTTCTGCGACGGCTCGTCGAGGCAGATCGTCGATCTGCTGCTCAGAGAGATGCGGCGGGCCCATGTGGAGCTTCGGCTCTCCACCTCCGTGCAATCCGCCGAGAAGACGTCTGAGGGGTTCTTGCTCAGGCTCTCGCAGGGCGCGGTGCAGTGCCGGTCGCTGGTGGTGGCGAGCGGGGGCAAGTCCATTCCGAAGATGGGTGCCACCGGCTTCGGCTACGATCTCGCGCAGCAGTTCGGGCTGAAAATTGTCGAGACCCGCCCAGCCCTGGTGCCGCTGACCCTGGAGCCGACCCTACTGGAGCGCCTCTCGCCTCTCGCGGGCGTTGCCGTCGATGCGGTAGCGGCCTGCGGTAAGACGCAATTCCCCGAGGCGCTGCTCTTCACCCATCGCGGGTTGAGCGGCCCGTCCATCCTGCAGATCTCCTCCTATTGGCGCGAGGGCGACGAGATCACCCTGTCCATGCTGCCGGGCGTGAACCTGTTCGAGGAATTGCGCGCGGCGCGGGCGCAGAACGGGCGTCAGGCCCTGCAGACGGCGCTTTCGGCGTTCCTGCCCAAGCGTCTGGCGCAGCTCATCGCCGAGACAGAGAAGGGGCCGGCCAACCTGGCGGATTATTCCGACAAGCGGCTTCGGGCCGTCGAGGAGGCGGTGAACCGCTGGCGCTTCAAGCCGGCAGGATCGGAGGGCTACCGCACCGCCGAGGTGACGCTCGGCGGCGTGGATACCCGCGAACTCGATTCCCGCACCATGGAAGCCAAGGCGGTTCCGGGCCTCTACTTCATCGGCGAGGTGGTGGACGTGACCGGCTGGCTCGGCGGCTACAATTTCCAGTGGGCCTGGTCGTCCGGGTGGTGCGCCGGGCAGGCGGCCTGACTAGCGCGGCACGGGTGACGTCGCGATGTCGAAGTGCAGAACCTCCTCACGAGTCCCAAGTTTCTCGTAGAGCGCGATGGCCGGGTCGTCGCCGTAATCCGCCTGCACATAGATCACCCAGGCGCCACGCTCCGCAGCGATCCCGCGCAGATGCTCGATGAGAGCCGTCGCAATGCCCTGCCGCCGATGCTCCGCGTGGACGGCAAGGTCGTAGATGTACACCTCGCGCCGCGCCTGCTCGAACTTGTCGAGCTCATAGGCCACAAGCCCACCCAAAACCTCTTCGCCGGCCAGCGCCACAACGGCGAAAACGTGATCCTTGGCAAGCAACGCCTCCAGGTAGGCGTCCTCAGGCTGTTTCCTTGTGTAGGTCTCCGGGTCCGCGAAAGCCTGTCCGAACAAGACGTTCAGCCGGCGAAGAGCCGGAGCGTCCCCTGGCCCGAGATGGCGGATGGTGACGGATGGCGAGAGCATCCCTCAAGCATAGCACGGTCGCGATAGCAGGTAAGGCCCTGCGGCTTCACCCCTGAGCATGTGCGCTAGGACACATAACCTTTTTGTGAGGAAAGTTTTCAACAAAAGGTTCATTGAGTTCGGCGCGTCACTTTCCGATATAAAGTTTCAAAATACGGGCCGACAAGGACATGTTCAATCAAAGGGGCTGTAGGTGAACACAATGATCAAGTCTCTTACTGTTCTTACCGCTGCGATGGCGGCAGGTCTCCTTGTGGCCTCGGAAGCCAATTCACGGAAGCCTGGCCTGTCGTTCAACGGCCGCAACATCAACGGCGTGTCCGAGAACGGCCGAAACCTGAACGGCATCCTGCTCAACGGCCGCAACATGAACGGCCGCAATATCAATGGTGCTGCCCGTGAGGGCGCCGTCGCCGGCCAGGGCGTGCAGGCCACGGGCGTCATCCTGAAGGATGGTGCTCGCGTCACGCTCAAGTAAGCCCGAGCCAGAGAACCCTCGTTGCTTCCCTGCGAGGGTTCTCCTGGCATCCGCCGGGGAGTGGTGTGCCATGCATGCGCCTTTGCCAATCGCCGTCAGCGCCGTTCTGCTCCTGGCCTCTTCCGGCGCGGGCCAGGCCCTGAACGGCCGCTTGGAGGCGGACAGGGGTGAGTTCAGACTGCACCTCGATGAGGGACGGGTGCTGGAGCGAGAGGCGCTGATTGGAGCCCGCATCGTCATGCACAGCGGCGAGAAGACAATCCATGTCCTGATTGACGCTGTCGAGACGCAGGACGGGGTACCCGGCGGCCCGGTCGTGCTCTACCGGTTTCTCGTCGAAGATCCTGCCGGGCGAACATTCCAGAACGCCTGCATGCCCGACGCGCGTGGCCGGCAGCTCGGCCTGCCGCTTCAGAAGGAAACGGGCGTCGACCTGACCTGCACCAGCGGCGCGGAGGGAAAGTGCATCCTCATGGGCTATCGTCCCTGGGATGACCGAGCGGATGTGCCGATGCAGGAGCTGCATGCCGCCTGCGTTCACATGATGCGTGCCGACTACGGCGGCGATAACCGTCCTGCAACGCGCGACGGAACCCTTGTCGATGTCTACGACCGCTTCGGCATCCAGAAGCCGGACAGCGCTAATCCGCTGCCGTTCGAGGCCGCGTGGAGCAAGGACGGCGCCGTCTGCGTCGCCCTCCCCGCATTGCGGAGAATGTGACTCTCGACGAACTGGCGAAGACCTATTCGAAGCTTCGCTCCTCCCTGGGACCCGAAGCGTGCACGGAAGGCGCGATGCGTCACCATCCAGACGCATTGCTCTTCAACCGCTCGGCTTCGGCGTCTCGCTGAAAGCCCGCGCATTTTGGGCCTTCGGTGGAAGCCGTGTTATGCTTCGCTCGGTGGGGCTTACATCAGGAGGGTTTCATGCAATCGGGCATGGTCCTCGTCTGGATCGGTGCGCTGCTCATCATTGCCGGGATTGTGCTGGCGGCAGGCCAGGTGCTCTGGAAGGGACGCTTGAGCGATGCGCACCGGACGGGTCCCACGGGCGCGGGCGCGACCCTCGAGCCGCAGGGGCGGGTGCGCGGATTCCATCCCAAGCACCATTGGCCCAGCATCATGCTCGTTGCCCTCGGCATTATCCTGATGCTGGCAGAAGCGGCTGTCTGACGCTCGCCGCACTTGAAACCGGCCGGGGCGAGTCCAGTTGATGCTCCATCCGCAGCCATGCGCGGCGGCATTCTCAACATCAGAATTGGAGACCTCCCATGCAGCAGCGTCGGCTTGGCCAATTGCAGGTGTCCGCCCTCGGTCTTGGCTGCATGGGCATGTCGGAGTTCTACGGCAGCGGCGACGAGGCGGAGTCCGTCGCCACCATCCATCGCGCCATCGAGCTTGGCGTGACTTTCCTCGACACGGCCGACATGTACGGCGTTGGTCGTAACGAGGAACTGGTCGGCCGCGCCATTGCGGATCGGCGCGACAAGGTGGTGCTCGCCACCAAGTTTGGCAATGTGCGCGGCCCCAACGGCGAGCGCCTCGGCATCAGCGGCAAGCCCGATTACGTGCGCCAGGCCTGCGAGGCGAGCCTGAAGCGGCTCAACGTCGATGTGATCGATCTTTATTACCAGCACCGGGTCGATCCCGAGACACCCATCGAGGATACGGTCGGCGCGATGGCGGATCTCGTGCGCCAGGGCAAGGTGCGCTATCTCGGGCTCTCGGAGGCCGGCCCCCAGACCATCCGTCGTGCTCATGCGGTTCACCCCATCGCGGCGTTGCAGACGGAATACTCGCTCTGGAGCCGCGATCCCGAGGACGAGATCCTACCCACCGTGCGCGAGCTCGGCATCGGCTTCGTGCCCTACTCGCCGCTCGGGCGCGGCTTTCTCACCGGTCAGATCAAGAGCGTGGACGATCTGGCAGAGGATGATTTCCGCCGCAACTCGCCGCGTTTCCAGGGCGAGAATTTTCAGAAGAACCTCGACCTCGTGCGCGAGATTGAAGCCATGGCGGGAGAGAAAGGGTGCACGGCGTCACAGCTCGCGCTCGCCTGGGTGCTGGCGCAGGGCGACGACATCGTGCCGATCCCCGGCACCAAGCGCCGCCGCTATCTCGAGGAGAATGCGGGTGCGTTTGACGTGAACCTTACAGATGAGGATCTCGCACGCATCGACCGCATCATCCCGCCGGGCGCCGCTGCCGGCACGCGTTATCCGGAACCGGCTATGAAGATGGTGGGGCTGTAAGTCTCACGCAGCCGACGATGTGCCGACGGGCAGGGACTCCATCGCGCCCGCTTCGTCGATGCGCTGCACGAGATCGTCCACCTCTTCCTCGGTCTGGTAGATGCCGAAGCCCAGGCGCAGGCGCTGGCCGCGAACGTCGGTCACCACGCGCAGCTCCTTGAGGTCGTTGTGGATGGCCTGCGCAGCGGATGTCTGGAAGGTGAGAAAATTGCCGCGCCGCGTCTCGTCGGACGGCACCACGGGCGTGGCGTTCGCGAACAGGGCGGAACCGGAGATGCGCCGCAGGAAATGCTGCTGCAGCGCTTTCGCGTGCGCGTGGATGATGCCTGGCGTAATGCCCTCATCTGAAAGCCAGCGCATCACTGCGTTGAAGCGGTAGAGGCCGGATGGATCGAAGGTGGCGCCCATGAAGCGCCAGCCGTCCTCGCTGTAGCCCACCTGTCCGCTCTGCGCGCTCATCAGGCTGCCGAAGGCGGCGTACCAGCCGGTATCGCGCGGGCGAAGGCCCCAGCCCGGCGGGCAATGCATGAAGCAGGCGCCTTCGCCGGCCATGGCGTATTTGTAGCCGCCGGCCATGTAGAACACGCGGTCTGCTATGCTGCCGAGATCCGTCGGCCGCGCCATGAAGCCGTGGTAGCCGTCGATCACGATCATGGCGCCGTTGCGGTCGCACTCCGCGAGATGGCGTCCGTCCAGGGCAAAACCGGAATTGAAGAATACCTGGCTGACGAACACGAGATCGTAGCCCCCCTTCGCGGCCGCGTGCAAGCGATCCTCAAAGGTTGCGAAGGGTTCGGCCGGCACGCGGGTAACGTCCACGAGCCGCTCCTCTTCCAACCTGGCGATCTGGCGCGTGAAGGAGTGGAACTCCCCGTCGGAGGTCAGGATGCGCACCGGGCGGTCGGCGGGAAAGCAGGAGAGAATGCGCTTCAGGAATTCATGCGTGTTTGGCGCCACGGCGATTGCGGAAGGATCCGGCAGGTTGAGATGCCCGGCCACATGGCCGCGGAACTCGTCGAGCACGGGCCCCAGAATGTGCTCCCATTTGTCGTCCATCAAATGGGCGGCATCGTCCCAAGCCTGCAATTGCGCCTCGCGGGTCACGTCCGGCCACGGGTGGTGGCTGTGGGCTGCGAAATGCAGGCGATCGGGCTCTGAGCTGAGGAAGCGGGAGAACTGGGAGCGAAGATCAAGCATGATGCACTCAACCTGATTAAAGCTTGCCGCGAACGGACCAGAGTTCAGGAAAGAAGTATTTTTCCAGCGCCTTGCGCAGGTAGCTGACACCGCTGCTGCCGCCGGTGCCGCTGCGCATGCCGATGATGCGCTCGACCGTCTTCATGTGCCGGAAGCGCCATTGCTGGAACGCGTCCTCCAGATCGACCAGCTCCTCGGCCAATTCGTAGAGATCGAAATGCTCGCCCGAATGGCGGTAGATCTCCTCCCAGATCGCCTCGACACCGGGATGCGCCGTGTAAGCTTGCGTCACGTCCCGCTCCAGCACCTCTGCTGGAACGGCATAGCCACGCCGGGCCAGGAGGCGCAGAGCCTCGTCGTAGAGGCCTGGCGCGCGGTAGGCCGCCTCGAGCTGCTCGGCGAGATCGCTCCGGTGCCGATGTGGCGCCATCTTCACCGCGTCCTTGGCCCCGAGCTTGAACTCGACGAGGCGATACTGCCAGGACTGGAAGCCGGAGGATTTGCCGAGCGCCGGGCGGAAGCTCAGGTAGTCCGAGGGCGTCATGGTGGAGAGCACGGTCCAGGCCTGGATCAGCTGCTCCTGAATCCGGTTGATGCGGGCGGTGCACTTGAAGGCGGGCTGGAGCTCGTCGGCCCGGATATGGGCCAGCGCCGTGTCGAGCTCCCGGTTCAGGAGCTTGAGCCACAGCTCCATCACCTGGTGAATGGTGATGAAGAGAAGCTCGTCGTGCTCAGATGTCAGGGGCGATTGGGCGGAGAGCAGGGTGTCGAGCCGGAGATAGTCTCCATAGCTCATATCGTTGGAAAAATCTGTTTGGATCCCGTCTGTCGCTGCCGACAAGTCTTTCTCTCCCTGGTCTCTTCCGCTTACGCGCGGATTATTGTCCTGCCGTTGGGGCGTACAACGAAAGTAGGACATTGCGGCGGGCTTGTCACGTCGGGCTGGTGGGAATTGGCTTTCGGCCTCTGGGGCCGATGCTCATTTATTGAATAGCACATCGTTTAGGCGGAAAACCGGGTCCACTTTTCCGCACGATGCGCTAGGTTGCCGCCCCTGAACGACCCTATTGGAGAGACCCTCGCATGACCGATACGCTTCCCGACCGCCTGGCTTCGAACCCGGACAGCCCCTTCTACAACGAGGAACTGCTGGCGAAGGGGATCGGCATTCGCTTCAACGGTGCCGAGAAGACCAACGTGGACGAGTATTGCGTCAGCGAAGGCTGGGTCCGGGTCACAGCCGGGAATGCGAAGGACCGCTTCGGCAACCCGATGACCATCAAGCTCAAGGGCAAGGTCGAGCCCTACCTCAAGACCCAGGAATAAGCCTAGTGCGAAGAGATCCTGCCGTTAGGGTAGGACTGGACGTGCCATAGGACCCGCTCCAAGATGAGGGCCAAGCTCGTCAATCGGGGCCAGATCCTCGGGAAAGGCTTGTCCTGAATGGCCTCTGTGAAGGCTCTGGCTATTGTTGCAATGGCTTGCGTGCTCAGCGGGACGTCCTACGCCCACGACTGGTATCCGGCTTGGTGCTGTGACGAGCATGATTGCCGCGAACTCATCGAGGCCCGGGGCGAGACGGTGACGGAAACCGCCGAGGGCTGGCGGCTCTGGGACGGGCGCCTTGTGGGCCGCGAGCATTCCAAGATGTCGCCTGACGCCAAGTTCCACCTCTGCGAGGAGCCGACGACCCGGGCCATCATCTGCTTCTTCGCCCCACAGGGGGCCTCATAAGGGGTTGCGCCTGGGGCAGCGAATCAGCGGTCAGCCACAAAAAGGAAGCGCCCGCTCATGGAGGGGCGCTTCAAGGTCCGACCCGTAGGGGCAAAATGAGGGTCGTGAACCTCTCTATTCGGAGAGTAATCTGGCTAAATTGTGACAATTCATGGCGTTAATTGAGCGTATCAAGAGAATAGGCGCGCTATTCTGACGCAAATGATCGTTTATTTGCGAACTATTTGGTCTTGCTTGGACAATAGGGATAGTTTATCCCAGGTTAACCGTAGGGGCAAAATACGGTCACAAGGGTCGCGAACACAGTCATACAACAAGACTGGGCGCGACCCTTTTTATTTCTATGCTTAGGAATAGCGTCCGTTACTTGGACTCGCTGCGGATTGCCTGCAGCCGCTCCATCGTCGCCTTGATCTCCTCGGCGGCCTTCTGGCCACGGATCCCGATCACCCCGCGATCGATCGTCTTCCCATCCGCATCCTTCCTGCCGTTGAAGAACGCGTCCCGCTCGGCCTTGGACATTTTCAGGAGGGTGCGGGCCTCGGTCTCGATGCGCCATTCCTCGGACCACGTGCTGACGGGCTGGCCGGTGAGTTCGGAGATGGCTTGGGTGTCGCGGGAATAGGTCATGGGATGGGTATCCCATGCCGGCATGAAAAACCTGTTACCACCGGTCAGGAGGCATCCAGTCGCCGCTCAACCTCGTGGGCTATGTCGCGGAGCAGAGGCGATAAAGGCTGCTGAAGAACCTCGCTGTACATCGTCTGAAGATTTGCGGTGATACGCTCTTGAGCGGACGCCTGGATCTGGGACCAGAGCCCATCATCCCGCCAGGCGAGCGGAACCACGAAAAGCTCGCCGCTTTGCCAGTCCCCTACAGCCTCATCAAGCATTAACTTCCTCCGATTTGCTCTCTTGAGAGCTTGGCGAGAAAACGGCTCCCGTCGGGTGCCGTTCCAACTCAGTCCCATCACATAATGTAACCTATGTTAATGGCATCAAGCTAAGGCGCACATCGTGATCACTGAGGCATGGCAGGAAGAGGTCATGCTGCCTTCGTAGTGGGGAATTGGAGCACCTGGGAGGGCTCCAGGTTCTGGAGAGACTGCAGCACCTCAAGGACCCTCATCGGAGCCGCCGGCGGGATAAAGACCGCTCGGGCAGACGCCCTGCCTGCCGGGTCGAGTGACGAAAGCAGAAGCGCAGGTCGATTGGGGTGATGCTCGTGGTACTCGTCCGCCAGGATCCATCCGCAAATGAGGCCCGGGAGGCCGACCTTGCTCACAAGCCAGTCGATCTCTTCGCTATGGTGGCAAAGGGCCAGCAAGGCCTGATCTCCTGCCGGCACAGCGATGACATCGAAGCCACCGGCCTGAAGAAGCTGGACCAGAAGCTCGCGGGTGAGCGCATCATCTTCGACAACAAGGACCGTAGCCTTGGAACGGGAAGTGGAGACCATTCTGGTTTCCTCCAGATGATGCCCGAGTCTCCGCCTGATCCGATTAACGCCGGCTTAATCGACGAGCCCTTTTTGAGGGATCCTCCCGAAGGGCTGCCGTGGTGTGGTGGGAGCAGGTCATGCTGTCCGATTGGCCCCCTGCAGAGCTCCATCAGGAAGCAGAGTTTTGCGTTTCGTCTTCGCAGTTTCGATTGGAGAGCTTTTTGCCCACGCCAGCAGAGGCGTGATGGTCTTGGCCGCTAGGCCCATACCAGTGCCGACAATGATCCCCATAAAGATGATGAAAACCAAGAAACTCTAGTTTCGGTCGTTATGGATTACCTGTCTCACATTCGCCCCCATGCATGGTGGAGATCTAACATCCTTTTGCGTTGAAGGAGAGTGAATACCTTGCGCCCCTGCCAGCCGTCAGCCTCTGTGTTCGGGTTACGGAGACGGTAGAACTGGGAGCTGTGAAGAGATGGTTCCTGCGTCGTGCTAGGCGATGAACGGGCTCGGCAGGTCGGAGGGAGACTCCGCGGGTCGAAGATTGACCGCCCGCGGACGGCTAGCCGCGTTGCCGGCGGCTATGGCCTTGCGCAGGATCGCCTTGATGTGCTCCCTCACCGCAAGCTGATCAGTGCCAGCGGCAGCAGCAATTTCCGCATTCTGATGACCGGCTGCGATCAAGAGAAGAATTTGGGCCTCTTCATCTGAGAGCGGCGGGCTCATAGATTGAGTTTGCCCCGTCCTTGATAACATTTCATCCATGCGCATATGCACAGATCGCATGTCGAGTTTGATCACTGCTCCCCCCATCAACGGGATTAACCCGCTGTTAGCATTTGTCTCTTGAGGACGCGCAAATTGCCAATGCCCTTCGGGGGTAGGGAGCAGCTCCGTCTGGTCCGGGTGAGAATAAGCCGTGCGCCAGTGACAGATGGCTGAAAGGGCGCAAACAGGAGAACGCCACCCGCTAATCCGGCTGGCATGTCGGGCAGGACGTGAATGGTGATGCTATGCGGCGTTGATACCGCAGGAATAAGTAGAGCGTTGACCGGATCTGCCGCTTAACTGGTAAAGCGCGCCCCGTAATGAGTTCCGTCCGTCCACACCAGCTGTGTCATGGCTGTTGCACCGGCACCAGGAATCTCAAGCACGAATTCCACGGGAATGTCCGCAGAGCCGGAAATCACCAGCCGGACGCCCGACTGCGACAGGTCCCGCACGGAGCATCCGATGCGGGCCTTGCTCTCCGTATCTCGGATCCACCCTTCCAGCATGGTAGCGAAGCGCTCGTCCGAGCGACGTTCAGGCAGTCCAAGGCTCATGCACGGGCTTCCATGATTCGAGAGGGTCCCGTTATAGGCAGGCGGGATGGTGCGAGGCTATCCAGTTGCTGCCTTTATGTGTTGAACGCGGCGACCGGAGGGCTGAGACGATGACGCCACTTCTTAGGCAAGCTCGAGCGGCCCATCGATAATCACGTGCGGGCACAGGCGCGAGCAGCGCTCGATCCGTCCATCCACCCGATAGATGGTCTGCAGCAGAGTCGGGGTGATCACCGTCTCCACCGGACCGCAGTTCACCATGGTGCCGGCATCGATCACCATCACCCGGTCGGCCACGCGCAGGACCTGGTTGAGGTCGTGGATGGCAAGCACCACGCAGATCCCCCGTTCCCGGGCGAGCGAGCGGATGAGCGCCAGCACCTCCACCTGCCGGTGCAGGTCGAGGGCGCTTGTCGGCTCATCGAGCAGGAGGATCTTGGGCTCGCGCACGAGTACCTGCGCGAGCGATACCAGCTGGCGCTGGCCGCCGCTGAGCTCGTTGAGACCCTTGAAGGCAATAGTCTCGATCCGCAGGCTGAAGAGCACGCGGTCGACTTCCTGGAGATCCTCGTCGCTGACTTTGCGCGGTGCGCCCTGCTTGCGGGCGAGCAGCACGGATTCATAGACGGTCAGCACCGTGTTCACTGAGGTGTCCTGCGGCATGTAGCAGACAGGGCTCGGGCCAGACCTCAAGGCGACGTCGTCGATACGGATGTCGCCGGGTCCGTCGAGCAGCCCGGCGATGCGCCGGAACAGGCTCGACTTGCCGGCGGCGTTCGGGCCGATCACGGCGGTGACCTCGCCGCCCTTCAGCACCGGCGTGGTCACGCCGGAGAGCACCTCCTGCTTGCCATAGCGGACGCCGACATCAGTGAGTTGCAGGGTCGCTACCATGCGCGCCTCCGG
>NZ_JAFBID010000039.1 GCF_016811235.1 Microvirga arabica | reverse complement strand
GCCGTCGAGGCCGAACTGGGCCCCGTCGACATTCTCGTGAACAATGCGGGCATCACCCGCGACGGCATGTTTCACAAGATGACCTTCGATCAATGGTCGGCCGTCATTCGCACCAATCTCGATTCCATGTTCACCTGCACACGCCCCGTCATCGACGGCATGCGCTCGCGCAGTTTCGGCCGCATCATCATCATCTCGTCCATCAACGGCCAGAAGGGTCAGATGGGGCAGGCGAACTACTCCGCCGCCAAAGCCGGCGTGATCGGCTTCGCCAAGGCGCTGGCGCAGGAGAACGCCAACAAGGGCGTCACCGTCAACGTGATCGCACCCGGCTACATCGCCACCGAGATGGTGAAGGCGGTGCCGGAAGAGGTGCTGAAATCGAAGATTCTGCCGCTCATTCCGGTGGGCCGTCTCGGCGAGGCGGAGGAGATCGCCCGCACGGTGCTCTTCCTGGCCGCTGACGACGCCGGTTTCATCACCGGCTCGACCCTGTCGGTGAACGGCGGCCAGTACATGGCCTAGAATAAACCAAGGAGCGTGCTGCAAGCAGGCCTGCAATGGGGTCTGTGGTCGGCTTATTCCTTAAGCCGGCCGCAAGCGCCGTGCTTTGGCTTGTACACGCCTTCGGTAGCCCTCAACGAGGGCTTCGGTCGACCCACCTGTTGCAACAGTCGTAGCTGCGTCCATGAAGGCGAGCATCTTCTCGGTTATCATCAGCTGCGCTTCAGCCGGCGTGCCCTGACCCAGCGCGATCTGCGCCAGGCGCAGGCCTATGACGCTCTGCGCTTCCAAGCCAAGAAGAGTTGTGTCGATGGTCAACTTCATCCAAGGCTCCAGCATTGCTTTGTCTCCAGCCGCACGGAACTGGCAGCCATCGTCTCACGGATTTCCGGACACTGAGCCTGCCGTGAAGCTGATCGCGAAACGGCACAGGGTCACAGCAGTGGGTTTGGACAACTTACTAAGAGCATGAGAACGCCCGCCACCAGTGCGGGCGTTCTGAACCGGCTGATTGGGCCGTGTCTTTACTTCGCGCGAGCGGCCGACTTGGTCGGGGCGACGGCTGCCTCTGCGGCAGAGCGCAGGAAGCCGAAGGGCGCGACGCTGTCTTGGGCGAGCTTGGTGTAGAGTTCACGGCTCTTCGTGGCATGTGCGACGAAGCCCTCGTAGGCGCTCCTGAGATAGTCGCTCTGGATCTGAATGGCCTGCTTAAGCGACTTGACGCCGGCCAGCTTCTCAAACGTAGCGGCATTCTGCTCAAAGGACTTCTTGGCGTAGTCGGTCGTCTCCACCACGATAGCCTTGGTACCGGTGGAGGCGACATCAAGCGTCTTCACGGTAGCCTCAAAACTGTTTTTGCCGAACTTCTGAACGGCCTCGAACTGCTGGTTCATCAGGAATCTCCGAAAGGTGAGGGCGCTCGGCGCCTCTCAGATATTGAGCCGTGTCATACTCCGGCATGTGTTTATGGTGCAGTGCACAATTGACGCCAAGTCACATTGTGCGCTGCACAATAGGACGAGCTTGCCCATGTCCTCCCTTCCGATCGACTTCTTTTTACAAAGATGTCGCACCTTGTCCCGGGATCGAAGCCCGCTGTTGCCAAGTTATGCTGCAGTGCAGTACGCATCATTGTGTCCTAAGGCTAAGGCTGATCTCTGCGGCCTTACAGCTGCCCCTTGGCACCAGTTCCGTGCATGAGTTTGTTCAGTTCAGCGTACCCACCCGACGTTCTTTCCCCGAAGGAGAGGTCCTGGCTTTACGATCAGCGCAGCACAATTGCGCGCCACTGATCGTCCAGATCGCTCCTTCCACCTTTGCGAGGAATGATGACCCCCAATCGAACCATCGGCCAAACCCCGCCCGATCAGGCCAACAAGCTCTTCGCCCAGCTTCTTGAGACATCCAATGATGCCTTCGAGCTCCGCGAGCGGCTGTTCTCAGAGCTGAGACAGGAGCTTGAGCTGCTCGCCAATCTCCAGGAGGAGCATCTCTTCCCCGTGCTGGAGCAGAACCCGGAGACGGCGGACCTGGTCCGCGGGGCTCGTGACGACTACCAGCAGACCAGGGCTCTCCTGAATGAACTCGGAGCCACCCCCAAGGACAGCGATGCGTTCCTGGCCAAGGTGGCAGAGCTGCGGAAGGTGTTTCAGCAGCATATCCGCAACGACAAGAACGAGTTGCTGCCGGTGGTGCTCAAGGTCCTGAGCGCGGAGGAGGTCGAGGCCGTCGTCGAGAAGGTTGAGGAGGAGGTCGCGGAGACCCGGCAGGCGGCCACTGAACCACGGCGAACCCGGCGGGGACGCAAGCCGACCGATGCTAGAACGGACACAGGCGGAACCTTGTTGGCTGCCGTCGAGGCTGGCTCGGAGAGCGTCAGGGTCCTTGAGCAGGCGGCGCAGGACGCGGTTCAGGACAGTGCCCAGGCGGCATCCGAGTTGGGCGGCCGTTCACTGGAAAGCTTCAGCCGTCAGGGCCGAGAAGCCCTGACCCTGGTCAATCAGATGCCGGATTACCTTCAAGCCGTTGCCCGCTCCAATCGGATCCTGGCCGGTGGGGCAGGAACCATCACGCTGGAGTGGTTCGGGCTCCGTCAGGAGCGCCTGCTGAAGAACCTTGAGGGGATGACCGATCTTCTGAGCTGCCGGACGATCCCGGACTTTGTCAGCCTCCAGAGTGCGCTGGTCCGGGGCAACGTTGAGCGCATGCTCGAGAACAGCCAGCGGCTGGCGCAGCTCACCGCCCAAGTGGCCCAGGAGGCCACCCGGACTCTCACGGCGCAACCCAAGCACGACCGGCGCGGGCGCTAAGGGTCTGTCTGACGACGCTCCCGGCTTGCGAGCCGGGAGCGCCATAGCGGGGATCGGGCAACAGCACAGGACTGTCCTTGGCATCCGACGTTCCATCGATTGCGTGTGTTGCCTGGCGTGAGACGCTCCTGTCTCGAAACCTTTTCAGCGGGTGGGCATGCGCCTGAAGCTTCCGATTGCCCACCTTCTCAAAGCCCAGCGTCACTGGGAGAAAGCCCTCGTCAAGGCCACGGCGACGTCGCGCAAGCTCATCACCAGACCGCGCAAGACCCAACCCAAGAAGAGCGGGCTGACCGAGGTCAGCTCCTTCGGGTCCAATCACGGCAATCTCCGGATGCTGGCCAATGCGCCCCCGCAATTGCCCAAACCCGCGCCCCTGGTTGTAGTGCTGCATGGCTGCCTGCAGACCGCGCGTGCGTACGACGAGGGCAGCGGCTGGTCGATGCTGGCGAGACGGCACGGCTTTGCGCTCGTCTATGCCGAGCAGTCCCAGGCCAACAACCCGAACCGCTGTTTCAACTGGTTTCAGCCCCACGATGCCCGGCGCGGCTCAGGCGAAGCCTTGTCGATCCGCCAGATGGTGACTCGCATGCGGCGGGTCCACAGCATTGATCCGGCCCGGATCTTTGTCACGGGCCTTTCGGCTGGTGGCGCCATGGCATCGATGATGCTGGCCACCTACCCGGAGGTCTTTGCCGGCGGCGGGATCATCGCCGGACTTCCCTATGGTGCTGCGTCCGGTCTGCGCCAGGTCATGTCCGCAATGAGGAGACCGCAACCGCGCAGCGGCGAGCAATGGGGCGACCTCGTCCGCGCCGCTTCGACCTATACGGGCCCGCGGCCGACGGTGTCGATCTGGCATGGCACAGATGACCGGACGGTTGCGACCTCCAATGCAGCGGCGTTGCTCAGCCAGTGGGCCAATGTGCACGGTATCAGCGAGGAGGTGTTTAGTTAGACGTCAGTCGCGGGCCACCGCAGACGGTCATGGTCGAACAGAAGGGGTGACACGGTCGTTGAGCTGTACCTGATCGATGGCATGGGCCACGGCACGCCGGTGCGCCGGACGAAGGCTCAAGTCGCGGCGGTAGGAGCCGGATCATTCATGCTGGATGTGGGCATCTCATCCTCGCTGCATCTGGCGAAATCGTGGGGCATTGTTCGCCGGAAGGCCGCCTCCCGCAGGATCTGAACGGCAGTCCAGCTCTACTGGCCTTAGTGAGCCTGTCGCCACCAAGTAACATCTTGCCGGTTGGCCCGATCAGGGAACGGCATGTCGTTGTCGTGGTGACTCCCATGCCAGCCGGGTGGTCCTGTCCGTCAACAAGGCCCTTGCCACCCCAGTTGCCGGCAAACCTTGGGCAAATCGGATGACATTTAGACCTTTGCTTTGAGCTTACCGCCGGTTTAGCTTGGGGTATGAAACCTCATAACCACCATGCCGCTCCGGTTCCAAAGGTTAATCACCGCTCCAATCGGCTACTGGCCGCACTGGAGCCGGATGACTTCGCGGCCATGGAGCCGCACCTGCATGAGGTTAACCTGCAGCAGGATCAGGTGCTGTACGAGGCGGGGGACCCTCTGCGCCATGCCTACTTCCCCCATGACACGGTGGTGTCGCTGGTGGCCGTGTTGAAGGACGGCCGCTCGGCCGAGATGGCGGTCTACGGCCGCGAGGGAGCCCTGGGTCTGGTGAGTGCCGTGACGGCCGTCCATTCCTTCGGGCGCTACATCGTGCAAGCCAAAGGCACCGCCTCGCGCATTGAGTTGGAGCGCCTGCACGAGGTGATCGGCCAGTGCCCGAAGGTGCGCCAGCTGGTGCTGCGCTTCACTGAGGCGATGATGGCCCGGGTTCTGCAAAACGTGGCCTGCAATGCGGTTCACAGAGTCGAAGCCCGCGCGTGCCGCTGGATCCTCAGCATGCATGACCGGCTCGACCGGGATACCGTGCCGCTCACGCATGAGTTCCTGGCCGACATGTTGGGTGTGCAGCGATCCACCGTCAGCAGCATCACGCGATCCCTTCAGGAAGCGGGCTTCATCCAGCAGGGCCGGGGCGTGATCACTGTGACCAACCGCGCCGGCCTGGAGCAGACCTCTTGCGAGTGCTACGGCACCGTTCGCAGCAGTTTCGAGCGGCTGCTCCCTCACACCTACAGGCATAGTACGACGACCGACCTACGTCAGCAGCGTCGCTGCTCCTGATCGCCGTTTCACATGACTGTCGAGCGCACGACGGCCTCGCAGGTGAGATCGTCCGCTTTACCTGTGATTGTGGAAGGAAGCGGAGAGGGTTAGGGTGTCCAAGCACGCTTACAAAGTCGTTGAACTGGTGGGCTCATCGACGAGCAGCATCGAGGATGCGATCCAAGCGGCGATCAAGCGTGCCGACCAGACCTTGCGCACCCTGCGCTGGTTTGAGGTGGTGCAAACCCGTGGGCAGGTGGAGAACGGTGAAGTCCAGCATTACCAGGTGGTGCTCAAGGCCGGCTTTACCTTGGAAGGCGAGTACCCGTGATACGAGGCGATGGCTCCCCAGGCATGCCAGGAAACCAGCAGCGGAATGGCGCTGACCCTTCGCGGCGAACTCGGCATACGACTTCAGCGGGGTCGACAGGTGACATCCTTGATGTGGTTGTGGGGGGACATCAGCGTGGATCGCATTCTCCAACAGAGTGCAGATTTCGTGCAGGCTAGCACCCTGCAAGGCACCATGTTGTAAAGACAGTGACATCCGTCTTGTCACAGCTCTAGGGCAACTGCATTCGCCTTACCCCTTCAGGGGGACTTCACCTTTAGGATGGCTTATCTGCGATCAAGATCAACAAATTAGGAAACGCAGGAGCATCATGATCGCAGTCTCCCAGCAATATCAACAGCTTGGCAGAACTCGAAGACAACTGATTGTTTGTAAAGAATTTACAATTTGACTTCCGTTATCTTGTAAAGCTTGACACCTGAACCTTAACTCGCCTTCCCGGCCCCGAACGCACCGGGTACTTCCTCGTTCAACCTTCACAAAAGCGAGGAACACGACCGTGGCTTACCAGGATCAGATCACACAGGCTCAGATCCTTATCGAAGGCCAGAACACCTGGAACGGCATCGACCCCGAATCCGTCGCCCGCATGAGGCTGCAGAACCAGTTCAAGACCGGCCTCGACATCGCGCGCTACACCGCCAGGATCATGCGCGAGGACATGGCCGCCTACGATGCCGACCCGTCGCTCTACACCCAGTCGCTGGGCTGCTGGCACGGCTTCATCGGGCAGCAGAAGATGATCTCGATCAAGAAGCATTTCGGCTCCACCAAGCGCCGCTACCTCTACCTCTCGGGCTGGATGGTCGCCGCCCTGCGCTCCGAGTTCGGCCCGCTGCCCGATCAGTCCATGCATGAGAAGACCAGCGTTCCCGCGCTGATCGAAGAACTCTATACTTTCCTGCGTCAGGCCGACGCCCGAGAGCTGGGCATGCTGTTCCGCGATCTCGATGCCGCGCGCAAGAGCGGCAACATGGTCAAGGAACGGGAGATCCTCTCGGCCATCGACAACCATCAGACTCACATAGTCCCGATCATCGCCGACATCGATGCGGGCTTCGGCAATGCCGAGGCGACGTACCTTCTCGCCAAGAAGATGATCGAAGCCGGCGCCTGCTGCCTGCAGATCGAGAATCAGGTCTCGGACGAGAAGCAGTGCGGCCACCAGGACGGCAAGGTCACCGTTCCGCACGAAGATTTCATCGCCAAGATCCGGGCCATCCGCTACGCCTTCCTCGAACTCGGCGTGGATGACGGCCTGATCGTCGCCCGCACCGACTCGCTCGGCGCAGGCCTCACCAAGCAGATCGCCTTCAGCCGCGAGCCGGGCGACATCGGCGACCTCTACAACGGCTTCCTCGATTGCGAGGAGATCACGCCCGAGAACTGCACCAACGGCGACGTGGTGATCAACCGGGGCGGCAAGCTCCTGCGCCCGAAGCGGCTGCCGAGCAACCTGTTCCAGTTCCGCCCCGGCACGGGCGAGGACCGCTGCGTGCTCGACTGCATCACGGCGCTGCAGAACGGCGCGGACCTTCTGTGGATCGAGACCGAAAAGCCGCATGTGGATCAGATCGCCGGCATGGTCGACCGCATCCGCGAGGTCATTCCGAACGCGAAGCTCGTCTACAACAACTCGCCGTCCTTCAACTGGACCATCAACTTCCGCCAGCAGGTCTACGATGCATGGGAGAAGGCCGGCCAGGACGTGTCGCAGTACGACCGCGCCAGGCTGATGAGCGTGGACTACGACGGCAGCGAACTCGCCCAGGAAGCCGACGAGCGCATCCGCACCTTCCAGGCGGACGGAGCCAAGCGCGCCGGCATCTTCCACCACCTCATCACGCTGCCGACCTACCACACGGCAGCACTCTCCACCGACAACCTCGCCAAGGAATATTTCGGCGAGCAGGGCATGCTGGGCTACGTGCGCAACGTCCAGCGGCAGGAAATCCGCCAGGGCATTGCCTGCGTGAAGCACCAGAACATGGCCGGCTCCGATATCGGCGACGACCACAAGGAATACTTCGCCGGCGAGGCCGCGCTTAAAGCAGGTGGCGCGCACAACACGATGAACCAGTTTGCGGCTTAAGTAATCAGCGGGCGGGGGGCAGTCCAAGCCGACGCTAGTCGATTGCACCTCGCACCCGCGGTTTACCGAAGCCTGACGACACAGAGGCCGCAAACCTCCCGGTAGAGTAAATGCTGCGGTCAACCTTTGACTTTAACAGGAGTGAAGCACATGACGATCTCTGAAAAGCCACAACTGAGAAGCCGCTTCGAGGACGCTGCCAGCTCGATGTCTTCTGATCAGGAGGGCGCTATCCGCATCCTTGCCAATGAGCTCCATCGGGTGAATGAGGCGGTGATGAACTGCGTCAACCATGGCCTGTCGATCGAGCTGCAAAGGGTCAAACGCTGTCATTCTGAGCACGGATATTGGGGCGATATGATCGTGCCGGTCATCGTCAAGCAAGGTGATGATCGGAGCTGAGTGCCCGCATTCATCCACAGAGCGGGCAGGGGTCTACGTCAACCCGATCCGCATGATGGCGGCGTCGCGCTATCCGTCTCATTGGAGTGTCGCGTCGCCGACTGGCCCTGGTGCCTCAGCCATGTTGGCGTGGTGGTAGAGGGCAGCAGCTCCTTGGTGAAGCGGGAGGCGACGATGTATTTGGTCATCCGCAAGTTCAAACACATCAGCTCGATGGCTGAGGCCGCACGGCGGGCCGAGAGTGGTCTTGGCCGACTTCTCAAGCAATCTCCTGGCTTCCAAGGCTACTACGTGTTCGATGCCAGCGATGGAGTAGGTGGATCTGTGAGCCTGTTCGAGAGCAAAGAGGCGGCTCTAGCAGCCAACGAAAAGGCGCTCGCTTGGATTAGGGGAAGCCTTGTCGATGTCATCAACGGCGAACCTGAAATCACCATGGGCGAGGTGCTGGCGGTGGTCTCAGCCTGAAATGCTGTGACAAATTGAGATATCGATCTCCAAGCCCGGTGTCAGGAGCCTCTGAGCCTGGTGTTCAGCCCGGCAGTCTGGACAACTGTGCGACAGGGATGATCGCAGAGGTGGCTCCTTACATGTGAGGCCTCTGTCTTCGTCCCAGCAGCGTACCAGGCGCGGATCAATGGTTGCGAGCTTGAACCAGGTAGGCGGCAACCGTCGTCTCTCCAAGAGCCTTGCAGGCCTCCAGCCGATGCAATCCCTCAACCAGAACAAAGCGATTGCCGTCCGGCCGCACGAGAATGGGCGCTTCCTGCCCTTTGATCAGGATGCATTCTGCCAAGGCATCAACCTTCTGCCGATCCAGCGTCTGACGCCGCGTCACCGGCACATAGACATCCTGGATCGCGAGCATCTGCCGCTTCAACACCATCCCGACTGCTCCTGTGTCTGTCCTCTCAGGTGAAGCTTACGTGCAGGGATCTGGCTTGCATAGGAACATGCCCTCGCGACGGGCGTTCACCGACAGGCCCAGCTTGGCAATTTAGTCGACGTATGCGCTGGACCTCCTCAACCGGAGACACATCCATGAGCAAACTCACGGCACTAATCGGCTTCATCTTCCTGGCCGTTTCGTCTGCCTGGGCGCAAACCCCAGCACCCACCACCCCGGCACCTGGTGCTACTCCCGGCTCTCCTCCTGCCGGGGATGCTGCCGCAGCAGGCGGCGGTATCGCTGACTACTGGTGGATCATCCTGCTGGTCGTCATCGTCGCCGCAGCCATCTGGTACTTCTCCCGCAGTCGCGGCCGCAGCCGTAATCAGCTCTAGGAAGGCAATCCTCCAGTGCGCCCGTTCTGGAGCGGCTCCATGGGCGTCAGCGTTGATAAGCAGACGTGTTGATGCTCATGACCGTCTCTGAGGCAGAACCCGGCCCCGCGCCGGGTTCTTTTTTGGCAGGAACGCCCATCCGCACTTATGCGCTCCAGGGATGCGGACCCTGAGAACGTGAGACGTGCCACTCGATCTCCATCGATGCTCTGACGGTGCAGACCCGCTGGCCGCGCTCATCCCGCACTTCGATGACAACATCGCGGGTGTCACCTTTTGCCAGACGGTCTGTTCCGATCTCGGCCGCCGAGCGGGCGGCTGCCTGCACCGCAGCGTCCAGGCTGTCGAAGTCGGTGCCGTCGTCATCACGCACGCTCTGTGCGCCATCCTGAACGTCAAAGTAGTAGCGGGCCACGGCAATCTCCTCTGGGCCAGCACACCTGCGTCGGACATGGTCCGTACCAAGCGGTAAGCGCCCCGGCTGAGGTGCTGTCAGGATTAACCTCAGCCAGGGCAACAGCGGAGAGGAAGCCCTCCATCAACTCCGAGGCCATCGACCAACGGCGCCGGGGTCTCTGTTCGGGCGGATACGCGATCCGCCCGAGCAGAGATCCTGTCGCAATCAGAGTAAACAAACGGTAGACGTCGAAATGCACTGCGTGCGGCAAGTACATCTCAAAGATGTCCTTGGCCCTTTGACGACCACCAAGGATCAGAAGGTGCATCAATCATTCAGCGGGTGTGACACTGGCCAAATCCGTACGATCCCAACTGTCACGGCGTCATGAGGCTGTCATCGAGCCGCTTTAAGTGAGCCCTGTGGCCGCTTGGTCCGAGGGCCAAGGGCAGGCACGGATGCACTGCCGTCCTTGGCTCTCATCCAATCTCATCCTTCGCAGCGGCACTCAGTTCGGGCTTCAGTGGCTCTGGCGTACCACCTGCGGGATGTCGTGTCTGGCAATACCAATGTCCGACAACTTACGATCGGACAGGGCATTCAACTGCCGTGCGGTTTCACGAGCACATAACCAGCGTCGCAGACCTGAAAGAACAACTGATAAAAACATAACGCAACCTCAATGATGTGCTGGCCCAAGCGGAAAGGCACGGCGCACTGGCTGTGAGAAAAAAGGCCACCTGCTGGGGTGGCCGAGTTTAGGGAGGAAACCCGCCACAGAAAGGCCGCGGCGGAGGAGCGGTGATCTGCAGCGCATCAGCCTCAGGACAAACCCGCTTGAGCCCAGCCCTGCCATGCGGAATGAGCATGGAACAGATTTGGAGCGTTTACCCCTCGTTTACGGCTGCCGGGCAGCTCACGCAGGAACCTTACCGACGATCCACGCCGCCGCCACCGGGCTAAAGCCTATTTCGATCAACTCCTCCTCAAGATCCTCAATAGGATCTGGCTCCAGTGGAATCGAGCTGACTTCGGCTCCTGCACCGGGCGTCGGCCCGCCCTCGTCCTGCTCCGCGTCTTCGAGAGGCGCTACCGTGACACGCACGATCGGGTCTTCGTCGCCATTATCCTCACTCTCGTAGACCTTGAGCGTGACCCAGCGCTCCTCGACCTCGTCCTCATAGACCGTTTTCCACTCGCCCATGTTCCCCTCCTTAGTCATGTACCGGGGAAGGCCCGGCACTGATGCCGTCGCACCATAGCGCTTTAACGCCATCACATTGTCGTGCTTCAGGGCCCTAGTGCCATTGTGTGCCGAAAGGGCACCCCCATGTCCTCAATGCGGAGGCACATCCCGCAACCCCTTCACCGCCTCCGTAGACTTCAGCCCCGTTCAGACCAATCCCGACGGGGCTTTTTCCTGCCCGGCGTCTGCATGACCTGGATCAGATCGCGTGGTGTTCCGATGCGAGGGTGCCTAATGCGACGTGTAGCAGTCCATGACAAGCTTCAATGGACCGCGCCCTGCTCCTCGGTGTCAGGAAACACCTCCGGCTTTCGCAAGCTCGGCCGCAACTGCCTCATCTTCCGTCATGCCAGTCCCCACAACACCTGACAGAAGCTAGGGCTTCTGTCCTAGGCAGCAATGAGCGGAAGACAACGGGCACGATGGAACATCGTTCCTGTCTCAGAGATGGTTCCAGAAGGACATGGCCCTGACGCGAAGGGCTCGCTCCTGGCATCAATTGGAGCTTAGAAAGCCAAACGCCTCGGCTGAGGAGATCGGGTTCAAGGACCCTCAGCCGAGGCGCATGCGGTTCTCTGGAGCTGACACCGCAGGACAAACTACACCCGCCAACCGTGGCTATTTCATGAAGCGATTCAGAGACATCAATGGCTACTTTGCCCTCGCCGCAGATTAACTCACGATGTCGATTAGATAAGGTTCAACCTGCACAGGCTTGCCTCGCAACCCCTGTGCTGAGTAGAGCTTCTGTTGGGAGGCACGGTCCGCTATCCATCCTGCTGTCCCGCTGCTGTCGTTGACCTCTCCAGAAGGTTCAGAATGGCCTACACACTCTCCCGGCTTGCTCCAGGCAGCTATGACGTGCTGCTCCATGGGGTGATTATCGCCAGCCTCGTCCAAAGCGGTAGAACAGATGACGCCACGTGGACAGCAGAACTTCTACTCGACTTGCCTCCTGAAGAGAGGCCTGCTCCGTTCACCGAGCTCGAGCATACATTTGGCAGTCTTGAAGAAGCGCAGAGATGGTTCGGAGATGCTGACATCCGTGGAGCCGGTGGAGAGGACTAGGCATGGCAGAGGTCATTCAGTTCCCGAGGCGGACAGAGACACAGACGCTCCATTTCGGTGAGAAGCATGCCTTTGGTGAAATCGGCGGGCTGATGCTTTCTCTCGTACAGGAGCAGGACAAGCCCGATGCGCCCTACACGCTCGTGCTGTTCGGCGGGAACGATGTGTTCTTCCCACTGGAGTCGTTTGAGCCCACACTGGAAGGCTTGGAACTCGCCAACATCACTGGCGAAATCACATTGCGTGCACTTGCAGTCGGTCATGACAACTGGTCGAGATAGTCTCTCGGCCCAGAGGACAGCGCACAAGGACAAGTTGTCGAGCAGGGTGAACTCGCTCCTAATTCAGGCACGACCCCGAGCTTTACTCCGCCTGGAAGGGCAGAAGTCAGAAAGGCTGACACACAATGGCAGACAATCCGGGCGAACAGACTCCTCCTGCCAAGCCCAGGCGAGACGATTTGGATAAGGCCCGCGAGACCTACCTCCTCGAACACACACCTGGTCTGAAGGAGCACGATGCCGCCCAGCACAGAGCCTTCCTCCAGATTGAGGAGGATGCTCTGGCCATCCCGATCCAACGCCGGACAACATCGCCGCGGCGGAAGCTGCTGAGGCTGCCCTCCCGTCCAGAAAGAGGACGGAAATTCAACTGCGACGAAGCTTTGAGTCCTTGGCTCTACATCTTCCCAAGGACGCCAGGCGCAAGCGCAAGAGCTTCGTCCAGCGTGGTCAGCGAGCGTGGAACAGAGCCAACCCGACACCGCTGACATCGGAGCTGGAGCGAACCCTAACAGTAGCCTTCATGAAGGCTTATGGGCACTGACTGCTCATAGGACCATCAGGAGGCAGCGCATAAGCCCGAGACGTCGAGCACTGGTTAAGGGGACGTGTACTCCCAAAACCGCTTTACCACACTCCACCTTCCACTGACGCCAGCGTCGCCTGCGCTGAACCCAGTGGAGCGGGTCTGTCTCGACCAGCGAGCGCTACCTCCTGCATCGCATGCTCAACGACTATGAGGCGGTGTTGGAGGCGGTCTGCCGAGCCCAGAGCCGACATCTCGACGATACAGGTTCTCTCGCACTGATGACGGCCTACCGTACCTGACTGCGTCAGGGATTCCTGAGCGCGTATCTGTTCCGAGCCCCTGAAGCTTCAGAGGTCTGTCCAGTGTGGCCTTCACTAATCAGCTCTCGCTAAAGCTGGATTTTTCGCCGCCGTCACTGAAACTGCTATCACCCGATAGGGTCATACTGGCTGTGGTATCGGACAGCCGGTTGAGGCTGCGGGTCAGCTCGTAAAGTACCCAGCGTCTGGCTCGGCGTGCTGAGGATCGTTTCATCACCACCTCCTGGCACGTGCAAGGTTCAGCGGCGAGGTCGGCTCGACGTGTCGATGGTGACGAGGTTTCCGGTGATCGGATCGAGAATGGTCATGAGCAGTTCTCTCGTTCAGGCACAGGAGCAACGCCGTGCCTGAGGTTTCGATCAGTTGCGATTGGAGTTGTGGTTACGAGACAGTTACTGCACGGGACGCTCACATCCCCAAAGCAGATCGAGGCGGTTCATCCGCGCCCCGACTGCTTTGGAGGTGAGGACTGATCCGAATCCCAGCGGATCAGCCAGAGTATGGGCATGGCATCATGGTTAACGGGTCGCTAACAAGCCTCTTGACGGCTGTAATGTGCTCTTACTTTCATCGGTTAACCGTTTGGTAACAACATCAGGCGCCGAATGAGGGGACTTACGAGGGGTATGGCCGTAACATTCTCCATTGCCTTTCCGCCTCATTGCGTATTGCCGCCTCTCAATCTCGCTTGTGCCTGCGTGGGTGCCGTGCCTCCTCACGGTTTCTCTGGAGAAATGCCAGCGATGAAGAAGCCAAGGCCAAAGCATAACAAGTCGAAGACAAAGGTCAGACAGGGCAGGGTGCTCGTGGTGACCTCCGGCAAAGGTGGCGTCGGCAAGACCACCTCGACAGCGGCACTAGGGGCAGCACTTGCGCAGAGTGGCCAGAAGGTGGTTGTCATCGATTTTGATGTTGGCTTGCGCAATCTCGACCTAGTCATGGGCGCTGAGCGCCGTGTGGTGTTTGACCTGATCAACGTCATGAAAGGCGAGGCCAAACTTTCACAAGCGCTCATCCGCGACAAGCGTCTCGACACGCTGGCTCTCCTGCCGGCCTCGCAGAGCCGGGACAAGGATAGCCTGTCCGAGGGGCCTTGTCACATTAACTGACAGTGGGCGCCCCAGGGCAAACTCGGTCACTTGACAGGCTCACGCGGCAACGCTGGCTGCAGACTTCCACTCCGCTATGGCATTGAGGCGGTGAAGGTGGGTAGAAAGGGCAGAGCGGCGGGAGCGGGGCGGCACAAAGAGATTGCGAACTGCCGAGAAGACGCTGACGAACCTCTGTAGCCCTCCCGTTGATCGAAAGCCCTGCATTGCCTGCTCTCGTCGGCGCAGGGGCAGATGCGAATTCTCCGCCCGGTTGTTGAGGCCTTTGTGCGAGCGATGCTCGACCGCTGGCATGATCTGGCGCCGGGCAGCCGCGTAGGAGCCCAGCTTATCGGTGATCATTCGCCGGGGCGGACAGCCTTGCTTCTTCAACAGGCGCCTCAGTAATCGCTTAGCGGCTTTTGTATCACGTCGCGGCTGGACGATCTCATCGAGCACGTAGCCATTCTGATCGACAGCCCGCCACAACCAGTGCTTCCGGCCAGCGATAGTGATCACGACCTCGTCGAGATGCCAAATGTCGCGCCGGTTCGGCCTCTTGCGTTTGAGGCGGCGGGCGTAGTCCGGCCCGAACTTCAGAGCCCACCGACGGACTGTCTCATAGGAGACGAGAATGCTGCGCTCGAGCAGCATCTCCTCGACCAGCCGTAGGCTCAACGGGAACCTGAAATAGAGCCATACCGCGTGGGCGATGATCTCAGGTGGAAAGCGGTGACGTTTGTAGCTGACGGGCTTGGTCATGCCCGTCCACCTACACGCCTTGCTCTCATACTTCAGTTAATGTGACAACGCCCCATTGAGGTCGTACTCATAGCGGAAACGGGTTCCTTGGCGGAGGCGAAGCTCGGAAAGTGCAACATCCGGAGACCGGGCCGCCAACTCCATGGAGCCGAACCGTCTGGCCCGCAGCACGAACTGGAACAGGTGGATGCCCTCCCAGCCCATCACAACCTGGATGACACCGTGCAGCTGCCGCAGCGTCAGGCTGTCTGGCACCTGAACCCGCCGCCAGATCACGGGGCTGAGCCCGATCAGCCAGACCTTGAACTGCAGGATCTTCGGAGTTGGAGAAGGATCAGGAGTCTTGGGTTCGGATGGGGTGGGTTTCGGCAAATGAGGGTGTCCCGCAGCTTTGTTTCGTTGGGCCCGAAATGTTGTGCAGCCAACCCGTTACCAATCTGCCCCACACTTCCTCATGCTCTCCTCTTGGGCGCCTTTCTTCTTGACAGATAAAATTCTATAATAACTATACGTATAAATAGAATAAATAGCCAGGAGGAATTCATGCTTAATCGTCGTGCTCTGCTGAAACTCTCATCCGTTGCCGCGAGTTCGCTGCTCCTTCCTGCGGGGCTCCGGCCGGCCTTCGCTGCCAGCGGGGACATCACCATTGGCGCGCCGCTTCCAATGTCGGGCCCCTTCGCTGCCAATGGTAAGTTTGGCTCCATGGGTACTGCAATGATTGTTGAGGAGATCGGCAAGGTCTTAGACCGTAAGCTAAGCTATCTCGAGATCGACACGGAAGGAAAGCCGGCCACAGCCGTCCGCAAAGTTCAGGAGGCGATGGAGCGCGGAGTGACGCTGTTCTCCGGCGGCATCCTGTCGTCTGAGGCCCTCGCCATGGGCAAGGAGGTCGCGAAAGGGAAGGGGGTCTTCATCACCACGGCAGGCGCCGATGAGATCACCGGCTCGGAGTGCAACAAGAGCACGTTCCGGTGGAGCGTGCCGACATTCGGCGCCATCGAGCAGACTGTGCGTCCGCTTATCGAGCAGCTCCCCAACGCGAAGCGCTGGTACACGATCACGCCTCAGTACGTCTTCGGCGATGGCCTGCTCAATGCCGCCAAGGCAATCTTCAAGGAGAAGGGGATCGAGCATGTGGGCAACAGCTATCACTCCCTCACCGAGAAGGAGTTCAGCGGCTATCTGACCAATGCCATGGCCGCGAAGCCCGATGCTCTCCTCATCCTCAACTTTGGCTCCCAGTCGTCCGATACTCTTCGTCAGGCCGTCAGCTTTGGCATGAAAAACCGCATGACGATTCTGCTGGCCTGGGCTTCGGGGCTCGAACAGTTTGAAGCCTTGGGGCCTGAGCTGATGGAGGGCGTCTACTTCGGGGCTCAGTACTGGCACGGCATTGATTCGCCGTTTAACCGCGAGCTGGTCGCCAAGGTGCAGGCCAAGCACAAGATGAACCCGAACTACGCCTTCGCCAGTGCCTATCTGACAACAAAAATTTTGATCGACGCGGCCGCAAAGGCGGGAAGCACAGAAGGTCCAGCCGTCATCCAGGCCATGGAGGGTATGAAGTATGCTGGCCTAACCGGCGACGAGGAGATCCGCGCGGCCGACCACCAGGTCATCAAGAACTATTACCTGCTCAAGGGCAAGGCCAAGAGCGCCATGAAGGACAAGGACGACTACGCCGACATCATCAGCTTCGGTAAGTCGTTCCAGTCTCCGGAGCAGGCCCAGTGCAAGATGGCCTGACCATCGGCGGGGGCGGCACGCGGCCGTCCCCTTCCTGTTTTGAACATTGACTGCCTCCAACATCAGGTGCCCGCGTGATCTATCTGTTTCAGCTGGTGAATGGCATCGGCCTAGGAATGCTCTACTTCCTGCTCGCGGTGGGATTGAGCATCATCTTCGGGCTGCTTCATTTCGTGAATTTCGCCCACGGCGCATTTTATCTTCTGGGCGCCTACTTCGTTTATGACATGACCGAGCGCGGCCTGAATTTTTGGGCGGCACTTCTTATGGCGCCGTTCATCGTTGCGGGGCTCGCGGCCCTGACGGAATCTGTCCTGCTGCGGCGCATCTATCACTTGCCGCATACGTTCCACATCCTTGTGACCGTCGGACTCGCCCTGATGGTGCAGGAACTAGTCATCATTCTTTGGGGGCCGGTGGGCGGCAATGTCTCGACTCCGAGCGCGCTCAGTGGCGTGCTTATGCTGGGCGATTTCATCTATCCGCAATACCGCCTCTTCGTCATCGGGCTGACCCTCGTGCTCGCCATCGGCCTCTGGTGGCTTTTGGAGGGCACGCGGCTCGGCGCCGTAGTGCGCGCGGGCTCGGAGTCGACTGACATGGTCTCGCTGCTCGGCATCGATATCCTGCGGGTGAACACGGCCGTCTTCGCCCTCGGCGCTGGCCTCGCTGGCCTCGCCGGAGCCCTCGCGGCGCCGATCCGCGGCGTCGAACCCTTCATGGGCGTCGAGGCTCTCGGCATCGCCTTCGTGGTCGTCGTCATCGGCGGCATGGGCAGCTACACGGGCGCTCTCATCGCAGGCCTTCTGGTGGGAATCGTGCAGAGCATCATGACGACGCTCTGGCCCGAGGGCGCCCGCCTGATGATCTATCTCGGCATGGGTCTCGTCATTCTGACGATGCCGCGCGGCCTGCTCGGCCGGGCATGAGAGCTGCTATCATGAACCGCGCTTCTCTACATTTCCTTCTCGCCGCACTCATCGCCATCGCGCTCCCGCTCTTCATGCGGTCCGGCACGCTTGCGTCCGAGGTGCTGATCTTCGCCATGGCGGCGGCAGCCTGCAATCTGCTCCTCGGCTATACGGGCCTGTTGTCCTTCGGTCAGGGAATCTTCTTCGGCCTCGGGAGCTACGCTGCCGGACTGACCTTGCTGCACACCTCGCTGCCGCTCGCTCTGGCGCTCGTGCTCTCGGCGATCACGGGAGCCGTCGTCGCCACGGGAGTCGGCTGGCTCTCGATCCGCCGGCAGGGCGTTTATTTCGTCATGCTGACGCTCGCCTTCTCCCAGTTTTTCTACTTCCTCGCTTACACGTTCAAGGACATCACCGGCGGCGACAACGGCCTGCTCAATATTCCCCGGCCCGCCATCGGACCGTTCTCTCTGGGAGATTCCTGGACCTACTACGGATTCGTGGCGGTGCTCTTTCTGCTCCTCTTCGCGGCTCTGCAGCGGGTTGCGAGCTCCACGTTCGGGCGTACCCTGCTGGCGGTCCGCGACAACGAGGAACGCGCGCGCGCCATCGGCTTCCCCGTCCGCGACTTCAAGATTACGGCCTTTGCCATTTCCGGCGCGGTGACGGGGCTTGCCGGCGCACTCCATGCTCTCCTCATCGGCGTCGCGCCTCTGTCGAACATCGAGTACCACATGAGCGAGAGCATCCTGATCATGACGATTATCGGTGGCACCGGAAACCTGTTCGCCTCCGTGCTTGGAGCAGGGTTCTACGTGATCGTCTCGGATCTGCTCTCGTCGATCTGGCCGCGCTGGCTTCTCCTTCTCGGCGGGCTCCTCATCGTGGTGGCGCTCTTCATGCAGAAGGGTCTTTGGGGCCTCCTCGAACGGCTGGTCGAGGCCCTGCCCATGGGCCGCAAGTCGTCCACCAAATCTTCCATCGAAGCGCCCATCCAGCCGGAATCCCAGGGGAGGGGTATATGAGCACCCAGACTCCGATTCTTGCGGCCGACAAACTCAGCGTCCGATATGGCAGCTTCCTCGCCCTCTCGGACGTCACCCTGTCGATTAAGCCCAATACGATTCATTCCGTGATTGGCCCGAACGGAGCAGGAAAGACTACCCTGTTTCATGCCCTCACCGGCCGGGTGCGAGCATCGAGCGGGCGGATCACTCTCGACGGACGGGACATCACCCATGTGTCCGACGACAAGAGGGTGCCTCTGGGCATCGCGCGCTCCTTCCAAGTAACGAGTCTATTCCAGAACCTGAACGTTCGCGAGAACCTGCGCCTTGCGGCTCAGGGGCGCACACCTCTTCAGGCGCTCGCACCCTGGCGCGGAGTCAATCCGCGTGACAACGCGCTCGCCGTCGCCGACGAAGTGATGGAGCGCTTAGAGCTGACCCATGTGTCGGACAGGGCGGCTGGTGAACTCTCACATGGACAGCAGCGGCGGCTCGAAGTCGGCATGGCAGTCGCCGCAAAGCCGCGGCTGATCCTGCTCGACGAACCGACATCTGGCATGGGCATCGACGACGTAGAGGCGATGAAGGCTCTGATCCGCGATCTGGGGCGCGACCACACGGTGCTTTTCATCGAGCACAACATGAGCATCGTTATGAACATCAGTGACACCGTGACGGTCATGCGTGCGGGGCGCGTGCTGGTGGAGGGCCCACCCGCCGTGGTGCGAGACGATCCGGAAGTGCGGCGCGCCTATCTCGGCAACATGATCACGGGTGATATCGCATGACCACGGCATTGCTCGAAATTGAAAACGTGCATGGCTATTATGGCAAAAGCCATATCCTTCAGGGAGTGACCCTCGAGGTCCGGGCCGGCGAGGTCGTAACGCTGCTCGGTCGGAACGGGGCCGGGAAGACCTCGACCCTGAAGAGCATCAGCGGCCTGCTCGCGCCGAGCGCCGGACGCGTACGTTTCGCCGGTACGGACGTCACGGGATGGCGCCCTCACAAAATCGCTCAGCGTGGCCTCGCCCTCGTGCCCGAAAACCGCGGCATCTTCGGACTGCTCAGCGTTGAGGAGAACCTGCGCATCGCGGAGCGGAAGGGCTCGCCCTGGTCGCTAAGGGACGTGTACAGGATCTTCCCGCGCCTCGAAGAGCGCCGCCGCAACGGAGGCAGCCAGCTCTCCGGCGGCGAGCAGCAGATGCTGTCGATTGCCCGCGCCCTTCTCAACGCGCCAAAGCTCCTGATGCTAGACGAGCCCGTCGAAGGACTGGCGCCCGTCATCGTCGATGAGATCGTCGACCAGATCAAGAAAATCCGCGCCGCCGGAGTCCCGATCCTGCTCGTCGAGCAGAACCTCGCCGTCTGCACGCAGCTCGCCGACCGCCACTATATCCTGGAGCTCGGCCGGGTCGTCTATCACGGCACACATGACGAGTTCGCGGCCGACGAGGCAACGAAGGACCGCTATCTGGGCGTGAAGGCTCACTGACCCTGCTTTTGGTAAACCGAATGATTCCCAATCTTCAGATCAATCCCCAGCGTCTCTGGGACAGCTTGATGGACACCGCCAGGATCGGCGGAACGGCGAAAGGCGGCGTGTCCCGCCTGACCCTGACCGACACCGACAGGCAGGTGCGCGACTGGCTGAAAGGCGAATGCGAGAGGCTCGGCTGCACCGTGACGGTCGACGAGGTCGGCAACATGTTCGCCGTTCGCCCCGGCCGGCGCGCCGATCTTCCGCCCGTCGCGATCGGCAGCCATCTCGACACGCAGCCCACGGGCGGAAAGTTCGACGGGATTCTCGGGGTGCTCGGCGGCCTGGAGGTCCTCAAGACCTTGCAGGATTCCGGCTATGAGACGAACGCGCCTCTCATGCTGGTGAACTGGACCAACGAGGAGGGATCGCGCTTCGCGCCCGCGATGCTCGGATCCGGCGTCTATGCGGGCGTCTTCGATCGGGCCTATGCGGACAGCCGGGAAGATCGTCAGGGCGTCACCTTCGGCGAGGCCATCGAGGCGATCGGCTATCGGGGAGAAGCCAAGGCCGGATCGATCACGTTCGGAGCGATGTTCGAGCTGCATATCGAGCAGGGGCCCATCCTCGAACAGGAGGAGAAGGTCATCGGAATCGTCCAAGGCGTCCAGGGCATGCGCTGGTACGAGGTCTCCGTCACCGGACGAGAGGCCCATACAGGCTCGACCCCGATGCCCATGCGGCGCGACGCCCTCGTGGGCGCGGCGCGGCTCATCGACCGGATCGAGGCCATCGCGCTGGAGCACGCGCCTTCCGCCGTGGGCTCCGTCGGGCTGATCGAGGTGCAGCCCAATTCGCGAAACGTCGTGCCGGGCCACGTTTTCTTCACGGTCGATTTCCGTCATCCCGACGACGCCGTCCTCGACGTGATGGAGCAGAAGCTCCTCGCCGCGATCGACGAGATGGCCGGCAAGGGAAACCTCGGCGTGGAATCCAAGAAGGTCTGGGAATCGCCCGCCGTCAGGTTCGATGCCGATTGCCTTGCGTCCGTGAAGAAGAGCGCGCAGGCGGCCGGGTATCCGGCGCGCGATATGATCTCGGGCGCGGGTCACGATGCAGCCTACGTCGCCCGCGTCGCACCGACCGCCATGATCTTCGTGCCCTGTGCGGGCGGGCTGAGCCACAACGAGGAAGAAAGCACGTCCTTCGAGGAATGCGGGGCAGGGGCGCAAGTGCTCCTCGGCGCTGTTCTCGACTACGACGAGCGCGGGACCGAACGCTTGGGCTGACGCATCTCGAACCAACCGCTCCGGGTTCGTCCGGATGCATGGACTTCATGGCGCTGGCCGGCGCCTTCACAAGGATAGACAGGCATGCGCTTCGTTGTCGCCCGCATGAATCACGAAACCAATACGTTCTCTCCGGTGCCGACGCCGCTCGCATCGTTCAACCCGCGCTGGGGTGAGGATGCTCTGCAGGTGGGCACGGGCTCGCGCACTGCCATGGGGGCCTTCCTGGCCTTTGCGGAAGCGCGCGGCGCGGAGGTGGTGACGCCAGTCTTCGCCACCGCCAACCCAAGCGGCCCAGTGGCGGACGACGCCTTCGAAGCCATGGCGGCCGCCATCATCGACGCGGTCCGGAACGGATGCGACGCCGTTCTCCTGGATCTTCACGGGGCCATGGTCACCGAGAGCCTGGAGGATGGCGAGGGAGAGCTCCTCGCCCGCATCCGTGCCGTCGCGCCCGATGTGCCGCTCGGCGTCGCCCTTGACCTTCACGGCAACATCACTGAACGTATGGTTGCGAACGCCGACGTGCTCGTCGGCTTCAAGACCTATCCGCATGTGGACATGTACGAAACCGGTACTCATACGGTGCGGCTCGTCGGACGCATGCTTGACGAGGGGCTCGCGCCGAAGCGGGCCTGGTGCCATCCGCCGCAACTGGCCCACACCTTGAAGATGAACACTGGCGCTCCCGGAGCCATGCAGGACGCGATCAAGGCTGCGAGAGCCGCGGAGGAGCGGCCCGGCGTGCTGGCTGTCAGCGTTTTTGGCGGCTTTCCCATCGCCGACATCGCGGATGCGGGTGTATCGGTGATCACAGTCGCGGAATCGGCCGATCTCGCCGCGGAGGTCGCGCGCGAGATCGGCGTGCTCCTGTGGGAGCGCCGCGCCGAGTTCGTGTACCACGAGGAGCCGCTCCACCAGTCCGTGGGCGCCGCGCGCGCCGCGGCCGCCGAAGGAGCGGGGCAAGGCCCCGTGCTGCTGCTCGACCATGGCGACAACTGCATGTCCGGCGGCACCTGCGACACCATGGACGTGCTCAGCGAGGCGCTGACGCAAGGGCTCGACGACATTATCGTGGGTCCGATCTGCGATCCGAAAGCCGTGGCGGCCATGATGGCGGCGGGCGTCGGCGCGCGGATCGAGATCGGAATCGGCAACCGCGTGGCCATGCCCCGCATCGGCATCTCCAAAGATCCGCTGCGGCTTGAAGGCGTGGTGCGCGTCCTGGGCGACGGGGAATACACGATCAGTGGGCCGACCTATACGGGCATGCGCTGCTTCATGGGGCGGGCCGCCGTGCTGGATACCGGCCGGGCACGGGTGCTCGTCACCGAGCTGCCTCACGAGCCGTGGGACCTTGCGGTGTTCACGAGCGTCGGTCTCGATCCCCGTGCGTGCCGGTACCTGATCCTGAAATCCCGGATGTATTGCCGTCCCGTGTTCGAGCCCATCGCGCGGGCCGTCGTCGAGTGTGCGAGCTGCGGCGTGACGAGTTCGGATTACAAGTTATTCCATTTCGAAAAACTCGCCCATCCGGTGTATCCTCTTCAGCAAGACATCCCGTGGAGAGCTGAGGCAATTCGACTATGAGAAGCGACAAAGAACGCGCCCCGGACCGCGGGCGCGGACGGATGCAGCGCACGAAGCTCTCGGATCAGATCGCCGAAGACCTGAGGCGCTGGATCGCGAGGGAAGGCCTGAAGCCGGGTAACCGGTTGCCCAACGAGAAAGCCTTGATGCAGCACTACGGCTGCGCGAAGGGTACGCTTCGCGAAGCGCTGAAGGCCCTTGAAGTACAGGGGCTTGTGAAGATGCAGACTGGCCCGAACGGTGGCGCCGAGATCCAACCCGTTTCCATCGACGCGGCCATGCAGCAGTTGCGCAGCTACCTCCATTTCCAAGTGCTGGATTTCGAGCAGATCTACGTCCTAAGGCGCAGTCTCGAGGTTTCCCTGGCGGAAAGTGTCGTTGGCCGTCTGACGGAGGACCAGTTGCAGAGGCTCGAGATTAATATTGAGCAATGCGTCGAAGCCCGCGACAGCGGCGACCGTGTCGCGGGCCGTCGGCTCGAGATCGAGTTCCACGATATTCTCTGCGAGAGCTGCGACAATCCTCTACTCGCCTTCATCTGTCGCTTCCTGAACGGGCTCCTGCGCGATCTCGTCGAGTTCCGCAGCGACCGCTACGACGAGCACGAGGCCTTCGGTCAGCACAACGTGGCGAGCCACCGGGATCTCGTGGCAGCCTTCCGTGTGAGGGATCGCCGTGACGTCAGTCGGATCATGCGGGAACACATGTGCTGCGCGGAAAGCTTCATGCAGCGCCTCGATGCATCCTTCCGCTCCGATTTGCTGAGCACCGGCTGAGACCGCTCACTTTGCACAGACGACTGTGCTGTGCAAGGCGCCATCTCCGTTGCAGTCGTTCGATGTCACCGATCCTTGAGCCGCCATGGACGCGATAGACCAACGCATCACCAGCATTCTCCGAACCGACGGGCGTATCACGAATGCCGACCTGGCCGAGAAGGTCGGGTTGTCTCCGTCGGCGTGCCTGCGCCGGGTGCGGCTTCTTGAGGAGAGCGGAACGATCCGTGGATACTCCGCCCTGATCAATGATCGGGCAGCGGCATCGGAAACGGTCGTCATCGTGCAGATCACCCTTGAACGGCAGACGGACGAATATCTCAGGCGCTTCGAGAAGGCCGCCTGCCAATGTCCCGACATCCGGGAGTGCTATCTCATGACCGGAACGTCGGACTACCTTCTCCGTGTGGCCGTGCCCGACGCGGCGAGCTACGAGCGCATTCACAAGGACGTTCTATCCTGCCTGCCTGGCGTCGCCCGCATTCAATCGAGCTTCGCGATCCGAGCCGTGATCAAGCCGCCGGATCTTTAGTGATCAATCGCGGACACGAGCGGCAGCCGCATGGCCCACCTGGGCTTCCGTTGAGGAAGTTTTCAGGACGTCCTTGGGGATAGAAAGTTCGATTCGATCGAACTTTATGAAGCTATGATCAGGCAAATACGCGAACCCTACGACACTTCGGCAGGATATTCAGGACGATTTACGTTACTTTTGGGGCGTCCTTTGAGGTGTGTGCAGTGCAGCTTCTCCGTTCGACGCATTTTGCAGTGGCTCGTTCTGTCCCGCTGCCGGCCGTTTCGGCACAATCGGCTATGAGCTGCTCACCAGCTTAGGTGCCCGGTACCACCGTCAGTACATCCATTCCTGAGGGGCACACCATGCGCATTCTCGTTCTCGGCAGCGGCGTTGTTGGCGTCACGTCGGCCTATTATCTCGCCAAGCAGGGTCATGAGGTGACGGTGGTGGACCGCCAGCCCTCCGCCGGCATGGAGACGAGCTTCGCCAATGCCGGGCAGGTTTCGCCCGGCTACTCGGCACCGTGGGCGGCTCCAGGCATTCCGATCAAGGCCATGAAGTGGCTGATGATGAAGCACCGGCCGCTAGTCCTGTGGCCCCGCACCGAGTTGCGCCTCTGGGGCTGGCTCGCCCACATGCTGGCCAACTGCACCGAAGAGGCGTACCGGCGCAACAAGAGCCGGATGGTCGCTCTCGCCGAGTACAGCCGGGACTGCCTGCGCGAGCTGCGGCAGGAGACCGGCATCACCTATGATCATCGGGAGCAGGGCCTGCTCCAGCTCTTCCGCACACAAAAGCAACTCGATGGAATCGGTGAGGACACGGCTGTTCTCGATGCCTATGGCGTGTCTTACGAGATCCTGGATCCCGCAGGATGCGTTGGTGTCGAGCCGGCCTTAGATCTAGTGAAGAGCAAGGTCGCCGGCGGCCTGCGTCTTCTTGGCGACGAGACCGGGGATGCGCATCTGTTTACGCAGCGGCTTGCTGCGATCGCAGAGCAACTGGGCGTCCGGTTCCGTTACCGCACCTCCGTCCAGACGATACTCACCGAAGGCGAGCGGATCTCCGGCGTGCAGGTGAACGGCGGCGAGGTGCTCACCGCGGACGCCTATGTGGCAGCGATGGGCAGCTATACGCCCCATCTGGTCAAGCCGCTGGGCATCCACCTGCCGGTATATCCAGTGAAGGGCTATTCCCTGACCATGCCGATCACCGATGCGGATGCGGCGCCGGTCTCGACCGTGATGGATGAGACCTACAAGGTGGGGATCACCCGCTTGGGCGATCGGATCCGGGTTGGCGGTACGGCGGAGCTGGCCGGCTTCAGCCAGCGCCTGCGAAGGCCGCGGCGGGCGACGCTGGAGCACTCAGTCATGGACCTGTTCCCGCACGGCGGCGACGTCCGGCAGGCCAGCTTCTGGACGGGCTTGCGGCCGATGACGCCGGATGGCACGCCTGTGGTGGGTCCCGCCCGGTACAGGAATCTGTACACGAACACAGGCCACGGCACCCTCGGTTGGACGATGGCCTGCGGTTCCGGGCGGGTGCTTGCCGATCTGATCTCCGGCCGGCTGCCCGAAGTGTCCCATAAAGATCTCGCCGCCGATCGCTACAGAGACGAGTGGCGTTTTCAGGCCGCATAGGTCGCTGTTTCGGCTCCGGCCCAATCGTGAAATCGCACTTCACCGAAGCAGCATCCGGTGAAGTGCGGCAGGCTGTCAGAAGAACGGGCACACCACGCTGCGACATCGTGCACCTTAGCGAGCGTCACCTCATAACAAGCCTCCCAAGCCACGTCGGTCTGACGGTGCCGGGTTAGAACGTTGGCGGTGTACAGGCACTCACGACCTCACATGCCACCGGGCCGACACATCGGAAGCGATGCGGTCTCCAGCTCTCGAAGTAATAGGCGTCACCCGGCCCAAGGATCCGCCGTTCGCCCTCGACAGTGACTTCCAAGCGTCCGCTCAAGATGATGCCGCCCTCTTCGCCTTGATGCGTCAGAGGAACCTTGCCGGTGTCCGCACCAGGCTCATACCGCTCTTTCAGGATTTGAAGCGCACGACCGAACAGGTTATTGCCCACCTGCCGGAAAGAGATCTTGCCCTTTCCAATCTCAATCAATTCGTCGGCGCGGTAAAAAGCCTGCTTCGGCTTCTCCGGTTCGAGCGCAAAAAACTCAGCCAATCCGATCGGGATGCCGTCCAGAATGCGCTTTAGCGCGCCGACTGATGGGTTGGTCTGGTTCGACTCGATCAGCGAGATCGTCGAATTAGTGATGCCTGCACGCTTGGCAAGCTCACGCTGAGACAGGTTATGTAGCCCCCGAACATAGCGAAGCCGTCCGCCCAGATCGAATTCCATTGCAGCACAGTGACCCGTGTGTTTCAGTTGTTCAAGATAAGACAAACACGCTGGTGCGCACTAAGCAATATCAGAGCCTTAGCAGATAGAAGAAAAGGACTTGTTGGCCTCCTTCGATCATGGCCATGATCCGCCATCGAAAGGATCACGGTCATGAACGCTCCCCAACGGCACAACAGCTTCCGCCTCGACAGTTACTGGATGCCCTTCACGGCAAACCGCCAGTTCAAAGCCTCACCCCGCCTGCTCACGCGGGCGGAAGGGATGTACTACACGAGCGATGACAACCGGCAGATCCTCGATGGCACCGCGGGCTTGTGGTGTGTGAACGCCGGTCACGGCCGGCGCGAGATTGCTGACGCGGTGGGGCGCCAACTCTCCACGATGGACTATGCCCCTTCGTTCCAGATGGGACATCCGATTGCCTTTGAGTTTGCCGAGCGTCTGGCCGCCATTGCACCGGGTGGGCCGAGTGCGGGCCTCGACCGCGTGTTCTTCACCGGGTCCGGCTCGGAGTCCGTCGATACAGCCCTTAAGATTGCAATCGCCTATCAGCGCGCCATCGGCCAGGGCACGAGAACGCGCCTCATCGGGCGGGAGCGCGGCTATCATGGCGTGGGCTTCGGGGGCATCACCGTTGGCGGCATTCTGAACAACCGCCGTGTGTTCCCGCAGCTTCCCGGCGCCGACCATCTGCGGCACACCCATGACCCCGCTCGCAACGCCTTCGTGAAGGGCCAACCCGAGCATGGTGCTGAACTTGCCGATGATCTCGAGCGCCTCGTTGCGCTGCACGGGGCAGAAACGATCGCAGCCGTTATCGTCGAGCCCGTTGCCGGCTCCACTGGGGTTCTCATCCCGCCCAATGGCTATCTCGAGCGGCTGCGAGCAATCTGCGACCGCCATGGCATCCTGTTGATCTTCGACGAGGTCATCACGGGCTTCGGCCGTCTTGGCGCACCGTTCGCGGTGGACCACTTCGGCGTCATTCCGGACCTCGTGACGGCAGCGAAAGGGCTGACCAATGGGGCCATTCCCATGGGTGCCGTGTTTGCCAGCCGTAAGGTCCATGACGCACTGATGCACGGGCCCGAGAACCAGATAGAACTGTTCCACGGCTACACGTATTCAGGTCATCCGGCCGCTTGTGCTGCGGGATTGGCGACCCTCTCGATCTACCGGGAAGAAGGACTGCTGACGCGTGCGGCTGAGGTCGAAGCCTACTGGCATGATGCCATCCACAGCTTGAAAGGGCTGCCGAACGTCAATGACATTCGCACCATCGGTCTGATTGCGGGTATCGAGCTGGACAGCCGTGCAGGGGCTCCGGGGAGCAGGGCGTATGATGCTTTCGTTGATTGTTTCGAGAGAGGGCTGTTGATCCGGGTCACAGGCGACATCATCGCCCTCTCGCCGCCGCTGATTATCGAGACCGCTCAGATCGACGCCATCATCGATACCTTGTCTGATGCCTTGAAGCGGGTTGCTTGATCTCAACGCTACTTCTCAGGTCAGACACTGCCGCACAGCGAGGGGATGCCGCATCCAGTTCCTGGATGCGGCATCCGGTTTCGCGACCGTGTCGCACGGATTGTTTGGGTGGTTAATGATGGAAAGTCCAAACCAAGCTTTCACTCAGGTCCTTCAGTGACTCGACGGCAGTCGGTCGCTCGCGCGCAACGACTGTGATCAGCGCATCGGCGAGGGCGAATATTGCAGCCGGCGAATTTGGCAGGAGGCGATTGCGGGCCGGCGTGAACAGGGTGATATCGGCGACACGGGCCAGTGGTGAGGTTGGAGTATCGATCAAGGCCAGCAAGGTCGCACCTCTATTCTTGTGTCTGGGGGCAGAATCCTCTTCAATGCTTACCTATTTTGATCTCTTTGAACCAATTTGTTCGTCCCACCTGCGGAATGCAACCACCATCTTGTCGGGCGTGAGAGGCAGCTCGATCGGGTTGTTAGCGATTAGATCAGCGTATTCGGGCCGGCCGAACTCCCGGATGACATCCTGGCTCTCCTTCGGGGCCATGGTGATCGGAACATTCTTCACCGCCGGACCCGGATAGAGATACCCTTCGTCGTAGGCAAAAGCTTGGCTTTCTGGCTTCAGAAGGAAGCCCATCAAATCAAGAAGCACTGCGAGCTTGTCATCAGCGACACCTTTTGGAACCACCATGAAGAAGGCATCGGAGACCCAGTGAAAGCCCTTGAGGGTTGCAATCTTCGCCTCCTTGGGCACGATACCAAGGGCTCGCGGATTGATGTCCCATCCCGTGGTTGAGACGATCATGTCCCGCGAGCCCTCGCCGAACTCCTTCATCGTCGCGGTTGTTCCCGACGGATAGTACTCGATGTACCGGTTGAGTTCTGCCAAATAGGCCCAAGTCTTCTCCCAGCCGTTGACGGGGTCCTTGGGATCCTTGTCACCCAAAAGGTAGGGCAGACCCATAATGAACGTCCGTCCCGGACCGGAATTGGCAGGGCGCGCATACATAAACCGGTTCGGGTTTGCCTTAGCCCAGGCGAGGAGTTCATCCGCCGTCGTGGGGACACTCTTTACACGATCGGGCGCGTACTCGAGCAGCGGACCAGAAGGATAGTAGTTGATGACGATTCCGTAACCCTGTCCTTGTGCTCGGTGCAGGTTAAGCGCTGCAGGCTCATAGTTCTCCTCTAAACCGGGGAAGCGGTCCCCGTATGTCGGCAGGAGTTTCAGCCACAGGTTATTTTCAAGCCCAGCCGCGAGCCCGTCGCTGCCGGTCAGGACCATATCAATGTCGACGCGTCCCGCATCCTGTTGCGCCTTGACCTTGCTGGCGATCTCTGGCGCGGGGCCTTTGACGTAAGTGATGCGAGAGACGAGTTCTGGCTTCGCTTGGCGATACGCTTCGAATGCTTTCTGCATCAGAGCGAGAGCGCCACCAACATCCATAACGCTGAGCGTAACAGGCGATTTCGGCAGGGTAGGGGCCTGTGCGCGGGCACCGGCCGCCTTGAGTGCCGCTAGGCCAGCGGCCCCGCCAAGCAGGTTGCGTCGGTTGATCCTCATACCACGATCATTCATCGCTTTTCCTCCCTCACATAACAGCTCACATGAGTCTTCTTAAGCAGGTCATTATCCATCGGTGGCAGACGAACCTCTGTGGGTCGTAGCTGGGAATGTCCGTCCCACCGGTCCAACGCTGACCTCTAGCGGGCGAAGCTCGGGCGACCAGGTGACTTGGCCAACCTCGTTCGTGATCGAGAAGGTCCTGAATGCTAAGCGCATTAGGTTGCGAGGATTGTAAGAGGCCATCTGCACTGCCTGTTCCGGGGTTGCCAAACTCCATTTCACAAGGTTCCGCACGGCTCCATCAAGAGTGAGGGCAGAACCAGCCAAGTAATGGCTGCCCGGCAGCCGGACGCTACCGTCGCTTGCATGTTCCACGACCATCCCGGCAAACGGGTAGAGACCCGGCTCAGTTGCCGCTGCTGAGACGGCATCGCTAACGAGAATCGAGCGCTCCAGCCCTTTGACCCGGAGCATGACTTTGAGAGCGTGTGGAGGAAGGTGTATGCCATCGACAATGAGGCTGGCGCTCAAGCGATCCTCGGCAAGCTGCGCCATTAAGGGGTTGTCCACCTTGTGCAAAGTCTGAGGCAGCCCATTACCGAGATGCGTAGACAGGCGGGCGCCTGCCTGCGCCGCACGCGAGATGGTTGCAACATCGGCCGCCGAGTGCCCAATAGCAATCACCCTTCCGGCTGAGCACATGGCTGATATGAAGTCCTCGCTGCCGGGTAGTTCAGGCGCAATGGTCACGAGCAGAATGGGTCGCGATAGACTACGCGCCAGCCGCTCGATCATGGAGATCTCCGGGGCCGCCATGGCGTTGGCTGGATGGCACCCGGCATAACCGTCAGAAGAATTGAGGAAAGGGCCCTCAAGGTGATAGCCCGGCACCATAACCGGTCCGAGTTTGCTCCGGGCTACCGCGCGATCGAGAGCGGCAAATCGGGCCGCGAGCACGCCAGGCGGGGCTGTAATCAGTGTCGGCAGACACGAGGTCGCACCTGTGGCAAGCATGGCCTCAAGGGCGTGATCGAGCCGATCCGCATCAACCTCGTCAGAATTGAAGTCGACGCCGGCGAAGCCATTGACTTGCAGATCAAAGAGGCCGGCGCTGCGCATCTCCGCCTCAACGTGGATTGGATTGCGAGAGCAGCGACGCCGCCGGCGGATCGAGATAGAGGGTGCAGTCCTCGTGTCTTTGAAGCACCGACGCGGGATAGTCCGGGGAAATAGAGGCTTCAACGGCTGCACGGACCGCCGGCGCCTTCCGAGCATCAGGCACGCTCAGGATCACGCGCTTGCTCTTAAGGATCTGGCGGATGCTCATGGAGACTGCCTGTTCGGGAACAGCGTCCAAGGAGGGAAACCATCCCTCTCCCATCTGCTGGCGTCGACAGGCCTCATCGAGAGTGACCACAATATAGGGTGCGTCTACCTCAAAATCGGCCGGTGGGTCGTTGAAAGCCAGATGGCAGTTCTCGCCAATTCCGGCGAAGCAGATATCCACCTCACGCTTGCCTAGTAGCGTGTTGAGGCGCTTAAGCTCTGCGTCGAGGTCGGCTGCGTCGCCATGAACTGGCACAAAGTCACCAAGTCCTGGGACACGCGATACGAAGCGGTCCAGAAGGTATTTGCGGAAGCTGGCAGGGTGACTTTCCGGTAGCCCGACGTACTCATCGAGATGAAAGGCTGTCACCTTCGACCAATCGATCTCAGGCTCACTGACGAGCGCATCAAGCATCTCGAACTGACTAGCACCTGTTGCGACAATGATCGTGCATTCGCCTTTGGCCGCCACAGCGTCACGGATCGACTTGGCGCCATCGGCGGCGGCCCGCCTTCCAAGGGATGTCTTGTCAGGGAGGACTTCTATGATCATTCCACGAGGCAACCCTCTAAAGTTGGGCTCTTGCTTCTCGGCGGATAGGACCAGCGAGCCCTGTTGCGGTAGTCGCGGTAGTGAAGCAAAAAAGTATCGGGATAGCAATAACTGCTGCGCCGGTAGTGGGGCTATAGCGGCGGGAAAACGCGGATCTTGCACAAGCCCCCTTGCGGACCACCTTGTCCTCGGCAAACCTTGGAACTGAGTATCTGCTAATTTCCCTCCGCCAATCCACCTTTGAGCCATACGGATGTTTGAGATCAAACCCACTCGTCTGCTCGACGACTGAGCCGCGTTTAGCGGAGGCGAGCCTTGGCATGGGTATCAGCCTCCTGGAAGGAGTTGCCATTCAAAAGAAGCGTTCCCGCGACAGTTTTGCGCCTGATTAGCTCAGGAAGTTGGTCAAGTCTGGAGCCTCAGACGTTCCGAGCACATCCTCGATCGCTAGCGCAATCGACAGTGCCTCCAAATCAGCCCCTTCGGGACAGATAATCTGAAGTCCTATTGGGAGATTCCCGGGCTTCTGCGGCAGCGGAACGCTCACGGCGGGACATGCGAAATAATTCGCGGGCTGAGTATTGCGGGTCATGCCCAGTGCAAGTTCAAGGGCCTTCTGTTCGTCATCCAGGTCTGCCACGGAAGGGGGGGGCGTTGCGGTCGTCGGAGTGACCCAACCGTCGAACCCCACGAACTTCTCGGACACGCTCTGGCGGGACTTGGTTCGCTTTGCCTCAAGCGTCAGATAATCCGCTGCTGTCACATCAAGGCCAGAGGTTGCACGCTTCGCAACAATTGGATCCATATGGTCGCGGCCGGCAAGGAAGCGATCGCGACCGAGGGTTGCAACAAGGCAAGCCGGGAGAACAGCGGGGAAATAGCGCTCGCGCTCGCTCGCCTCGGGAACAGATACAGGCCTCAACCGGCTCCCTGCAGCCGACAGGGCTTCCATCGCCCCTCTAATTTGCGCTTCGACAACCGGATCGAGGTTATCAAAAAAGTACTCCTGCGGAACGCCAAGCCGAAGCGCCTCGACAGGAAGAGGGCGTGCTTCCATCTCGCCGGTGAGCGCAGCCACAGCAATCGCTGCGTCTCGGGCACTCCGTGTTAGCAGGCCAGGCGTATCCAAATGAGGTGCCAGAGGGAACGCTCCATCAGTCGAGAAGAAGCCGGGTGTCGTCTTGAACCCGAATATCCCATTGAACGCGGCGGGGACGCGGACCGAGCCGCCCGTATCCGACCCAATGGCGAAGGCACATAAGGCGGCGGCAACTGCAACGCCTGAGCCGGAGCTCGAGCCTCCAGGCAGGCGCGGCGTTTGTGCGTCCCATGGATTGATCGGTGTTCCCTGGGCACTGGATACCCCGGTGATGCCGAGGGCGAACTCGACGGTCTTTGTCTTACCAAGAATAACGCATCCTGCCTGACGCAAACTTTTGACCAGGGGGCCTTCTGGTCCAGCGATATCGTCGATGTTCATTTTGGTGCCTGCTGTCGTGGGCATGCCCTTGACAACGAACAGATCCTTCACCGCGACCGGTACGCCCATCAGCGGACCAAGATCAGTGCCGGCCGAATAGAGCGCGTCGATTGCGCGTGCGGTCTCAAGCGCCTGCTCTGCAGCAACATGCTGGAATGCGCCGAGTCGTGGGTCGAGCAGTTCGATGCGGGAGAGATAAGCCCGCGTTGCCTGCTCGGATGAAATCTCGCCGGCTCGAAACCGTCGGGCGAAATCAGAGAGCCCTCCCTGACCAAGTGGATCATCTTCCAAAACGACCATTCAGCGTCCCTCGTAATATTAAAACATGGCCGCTTCCTGCAGCGCAGGTATGCGAACCATGAACCATTTCATTTCGCAGGTGAGGATATTATCCAGCTAAGCTCTGTCGAGAAAAAAGTGTCTGGCGGGGCAGGAACACCCGCACTAGGTTTAACCCACTGCAGAAGGTTCTCTTTCTTGCAGCAAGAGACTTCCTAGTGAAGCAGATAAACAGGTGAGGAAACAAATGAGGATTGCTATCGCCGCTGCATTAGCGGCCACTCTGTGCGCGGTCGGCGCCCCGGCTCAGGCGCAGGTTGAGGTAGGCGTTATCAACAGCCTTTCGGGTAACTTCGCGGCATTCGGAGAGCGTTATCGCACAGGTCTTCAGGTTGCGCTCGACGAGATCAACGCGAGCGGAGGTATCAAGGGTCAGCAGCTCACCCTTACGATCCAGGATGACCGGTCCGAAGCCAAGAGTGCGCTTGCCGCAGCTGAGAGTTTTGCAAGCAAAGGCGTTCCGCTTGTCATCGGGTCCTACGCCTCCTCGATCACAGGACCACTTGCTCAGTTCCTGACACGCCAGAAGGTCCCGATGATCGTTTTGGGCAGCGCCGACGACAGCATCACGAAGCCGGGTTCGCCGTGGGTGTTCCGCGCCAAGCACAACTCGACGATCGTCGGGAAGGCTTATTTCGACTATTTTGATCACCTCAAGACTACAAAGAAAGATGTGCCTCTTGAGACGGTCGCTATGCTGTACGGTAACGGTGCATGGCCTACCTCACTGGCGAAAGAGGGCAAGCGTCTCGCATCGGAGCGCGGGTACAAGGTTGTCGGTGACCAATCCTATGATCAGGGTGTCACTGATTTCCGGCCGATTCTTAACCGCTTCCGTGGCGCCAACCCGGATATCCTCTATATTGTGTCCTATGCAGAGGATGGTGTCGCGATCACCCGGCAGATGCGTGAGGTTGGCCTCAACGCCAAGGTTATTGCCATCGATACATCTGCGGCTCTTCCGAGCTTCGTTCAGCAAGTCGGAAAATCGGCTGACTATGTTGCAACGGCCGTAAGCTGGAGCCAAGACGTGAAGTATCCCGGTGCGCAGGAGCTCTATGAGCGCCTGAAGGCCAAGGCTGGCGGTGAGCCCTCGTTCTATGAGGCAGAAGGTTATCTCGCGCTGATGGTCGCGGCCGATGCTCTGCGCCGTGCCGACCCGAAATCGCGTGACTCCGTGCGCGAGGCGCTGGCTGCGACCGACATCACGACACCTGTGACGACAGTGAACTTCAAGAGTGCTGACGGCTTCCAGGGTCAGAACCCGATCCGAAGCCTCATCCTGCAGATCCAGGATGGCAAACACGTCACGGTATTCCCGGACGATCTCGCCGCGAAGCAGGCGCAGCACCCCACGCCGGAATGGTCGACCCGCTGACATAAAGGAGCCGGCGGCACATCCGCCGGCTCTAACCAGAGCTACAATCGCATAACAAGCTTGCTCACCGCCGTGCATGTTCTTGCGGTGGATGAACGCGTGACAGCAATCGGAAAAAAAATGGCCGGGTTAGATATTTTCCTCCAGAACATCGCCAACGGAGTTCTGATGGGAGGCGTTTATGCTCTCATCGGAATCGGCCTAACTCTCGTGTTCGGGGTCATGCGCACGATCAACTTCGCGCATGGCGATTTCGTCGTGCTCGGCATGTACAGTGCCGTCCTCTTCAACGCGCTCCTCGGATGGGATCCATACCTATCACTGGTTCTTGCAATGCCGATCGGCTTTTTCGCCGGCGTCATTGTTGAACGCTTCATCCTCTCACGCGTCATCGATGCGCCGCCGGAATCTGCGCTTCTGGCGACGCTCGGGATCTCATTAATCATCGGGAATGCAATCCTGCTCACCTTCGGTGGCGAGCCGCGCTCCGTTCAGGTGTCGTATGCCTCATCAACCTTCTCGATTGCTGGGGTCAACCTTTCTATGGTCCTGCTCCTTGCTGGGATCGCTACCGTAATTATGATCGCAGCACTCTATGCGCTGCTCAACCGGACCGAAGTTGGCCGTGCCATCCGCGGCACTGCGGAGAACCGGCTTGGCGCCGAGCTCGTTGGCATCGATACCCGGCGGATCCACAGCATCGTCTTTGGCCTTGGCGTGATGTTGGCCGTCATGGCAGGTGTCACGCTCATCCCGCTCCTGTTCGCAACTCCGACCAACACGGGAGCCGTGTTCACGCTGAAGGCTTTCGTCGTCACGGTTCTCGGTGGGTTGGGGAACGTCGGTGCGGCGATCGCCGGAGGTATTCTGCTGGGGGTCGTCGAGGTTCTGGGCGCCTCTTACTTCATGTCCGAGTACCGTGAGGCTTATGGATTGATTGCGTTCCTGCTGATCCTGCTCTTCCGGCCTGAGGGTCTATTTGGACGGACGGTGAAGCGCGTATGACAAAGCATCTCATTGGACTGGGCGTGCTGCTCGCTGTCGGCGTGGCCTACCCGGCCATCTTCCCTAACAATCTGACGATTGCGATCTCTGTCCTGCTGTTCGCCGGCTGGGCCACGTCTTGGGACCTGCTCGGTGGATGGAACGGCCAGGTGAGCCTTGGTCATGCATCGTTCGTGGGCCTCGGAGCCTATTTTGTCGCCATCGGCCAGAGCCAGTTCGGACTTGCGCCATGGTGGACAATGGCCATGGCAGCCGCTGTTGCGGCAGTCCTCGCTTATTTTTGGGGATGGCTGACCTTTAGCCTGCGAGGGCCGTACTTTTCGCTTTCCACCATCGCGGTTGCGGAGATTCTCCGGTTGGTCGCTATCAACGAGGAGTGGTTGACCGGCGGCGCTACGGGTGTCTTCATTGCAACCCTCCCCGAACCATTCGGCGTCGACCTCTTCTCCAGAACCGCCCAGTTCTATATGGCGCTCGCCTTCGCGACCGTGGTGATTGCGACCGTCATCGTGATCTCTCGAGCTCGGTTCGGCTATCAGCTCCGGGCTGTTCGCGAGGACGAGGACTCGGCGATGGCTGCCGGCATCGATCCGACGGCGACGAAGCTGAAGGCGTTCATGCTGTCCGCTGCGCTCACCTCAATCGGCGGCGGAATCTACGGGATCGTACTGGCTTTCATCGAGCCGCACGTCATTTTCGCCCTTCTCCTGTCCGTGCAGATCGCCCTCACCGCCATCATCGGTGGGCGTGGGACAATCTGGGGGCCCGCAGTCGGCGCCCTTGTGCTGATTGGGGCAGGGGAGATGTTCCGCACCACGTTCGCCGAAGCGAACATGCTGATCTATGGCATCCTAATCCTTGTGGTCGTGCTTTTCGTCCCCCGCGGCATCGTCGGGGAGTTAGCCCGCAGACATATTCGGAGGCTCTATGCCAAACGTGCTCAGGGCTGACGGCATTACCGTCAAGTTTGGTGGGGTAACGGCTGTCAACAACGTTTCCCTGTCCCTCGGCTCCGGCGAGATCCTAGGCCTGATCGGCCCGAACGGCGCCGGCAAGACCACACTGTTCAATGCGGTGACGGGCTTTGCTCCGATGCATTCCGGCAGGATTACCTTGCTCGACAAGGATATCACGGCGCTCCCGACATTTAAGCGGACGCGTTTGGGCTTTGGCCGAACTTTCCAGACCGAACGGCCCTTCGAGGAGCTGACGGTCTTGGAGAATGTGCTCATTGCCGCGTTCCTGACGGTCGGACGGCGGAGCGAGGCGGAGCGCCTCGCCATGAGCGTTCTCGAGCAGGTGGGGCTGGCGGATCGGGCTCACCAACCGGCATTGGATCTTAACCTTGCACGCCGACGGCGGCTGGAGCTGGCGAAGGCGCTCGCTGTAAAGCCGAGGGTGATCTTTCTCGACGAGATCATGGCGGGTCTGAATCCTCCAGCGTTGCGGGAGATGATCGCTTTCGTGAGCTCATTAAGCGCGCAGGGTCTCGCGGTCTTGATGGTCGAGCACATCATGGAGGCAATCATCGAGTTGTCCGACCATGTCATCGTACTCGCCAGCGGCGAGAAGATCGCGGAGGGAACCCCGCATCAGGTAACGAGCAACGAGCGCGTGATCGAAGCGTATTTGGGGACCGACTGATGGGTCAGGCAATTCTGCAGGTTGACAATGTCGACCTTGGCTACGGCGCGCTGAAGGTGGTGTTCGGTGCGTCCCTCCATGTGGATCGCGGTGAACTGGTCGGCCTCGTTGGGGGAAATGGTAGCGGCAAGTCGACGATCCTCAGAGCGATCTCAGGCATGATTGCTCCGTGGAGTGGACGCATCCTATTCGATGGCGAGGAGCTCAAGGGAGCACGGCCTCACCAGATGGCTCGCAAAGGATTGGCTCATGTGCCGATGGGTCGTCAGTTGTTCCCGAACATGACCGTGCGGGAAAATCTCATGCTGGGCGCCTATCTGCCGGAAGCAAAGGCTGCCCGGGACGAGAACATGGCGAAGGTTGAAACGCTTTTCCCGGACCTTGTTCGCTACGCCAACGCGATGGCTGGTCAGTTATCCGGTGGTCAGCAGCAGATGGTGGCTATTGCACGTGGTCTTATGCTCGGGCCCAAGATGCTCATCATGGACGAGCCAAGTCTCGGGCTGTCGCCGCTTTTCGTCAAAGAAGTGATGGCAGCGATCAGGCGGGTCGCCGAGACTGGTCTTCCAATCCTACTAGTAGAGCAGAATGTGAAGCAGGTGCTCGCTGTCAGTCATCGCGTTTACGTGCTCGAGAATGGCAAACAGGTGCTCGATGGCCCATCAGAGGAGTTACAGGGGCACCCAATGATCCGTAAGGCTTATCTCGGCCTGTAATCTGTCAGTGTTACGCACAAGAGCTACAGGCAGTAGAGAATAGTTCGACTGTATAAGAGCATCTCGGGAACGTCTTGATGCTTGGTTGAGAGGGCTCGTTCTCCAGGAGCTGTCAGAACGACCTTCTTTAGCGGGCTGAGTATGAGCGAGAGATGGCATTCCCTGTATTGTGGGAATCTCGCTTATGATGCACCCAGAACTTTTTAGTCTTTTCTGCTCATATCGAAAATTCGACTGGCGCAGTCGGATATCTAGCTTTCATCGCGAAAGTTGCCACAACAATCTCCTAAAATCGTGATAACGTTACTAATATCAAGCGGTCTTATCATTATATACCAATTTCGGGCAAAATTTGCGATTGACGTTACAGCTTAGGTCGTCAAAGGATCAACAAAATTTCAGGACGGCTAAGTTCGGTGCCTGTCCGCTGAAACGGTTCGGACGGCGCGAATGAGACAACGCCGGCCTAACAGAGGGTAGGGAGGATCACCAATGTATTCCAAATTCGTTCTCGCGGTGAGCGCGGCGCTGCTGACCCTCGTGGGGGCTGCACAGGCCCAGGAGGCCGTCGAGATCGGCGTCGTCGTCGAGCTTTCCGGCGCCGGCGCACCGGCGGGCACCAACTGGCGTGACGGCATTAGGATAGCCGTGGAGGAGATCAATGCCGAAGGCGGCATTCTCGGCAAGCCGGTCAAGGTCACCGAATACGACACGCAGACCGATCCGCAGATATCCCGTGCGCTGGTGCAGAAGGCGATCGATGGGCGCGCCTATGCGATCTGGGGTACGATCTATTCCGGTTCAACGCTGGTCAACATGCTAGTAGCGCAGCAGAACAGCGTGCCGCAATTCGTCGGTTCTGAGGCGCCTACTATCGTCGAGAAAGGCAACCCGTTCGTCTTCCGTACCTCCTCCGGCGCTCAGAAGGGCGTCCCGGCCTTGGTGCCCTACTTCAAGGACACGTTGAAGGCCAAAAAGGTTGGTGTCGCCTGGGTGAACAACGAGTTCGGTCGCGGCGGGCGCAACGTGTTTATCGCCGAAATGAAGAAGGCTGGGATCGAGGTTGTCGCCGACGTGCCATCCGAGCAGGCGCAGACCGACTATGCGTCGGATGTCTCCAAGCTGAAGCAGTCGGGTGCCGACGCTGTGTTCGTCTATATGAACCAAGAGGAGTCCGCCCGTTTCCTGATTGAGGCGAAGAAGCAGGACCTCTCCATGCCGCTCGTCGGCGAGGTAACGCTGACGGAGGCCAAGGTGATTGAGCTTGCCGGCCCCGCGGCTGAGGGTGCGATCGCTCACGTCGGCATCACGGCCACTGCCGATCAGGTCGAAGGGATTGCGGCCTTCAGAGAGAAGTTCGTGAAGACCTTTAAGCGAGTTCCGACCCACGATGCGATCAAGGGCTATATCGGAGCCTGGACGACCAAGTACGTGACCGAACTCGTCGGTAAGTTTGATGGCGAGGCCTTCTCGGAGAAGATGCACGGCTTGTGCCTGCCAGCCACTAAGTATCCGAGGATCCTGCTCGATACCTGCTGGGACAACCGCGGTGAGATGTCCCGTCCGAGCTTCATGGTACAGGTTCGAAATGGCTCGCCGGTCGTGATCGGAACCGTTCCTGCCAACTGAACGCTAGCGCATCATCGGGAAAGTGGAGCCTTCCCCGAACGATGCGCCGCCTCCAAGAGGAGGCATCGGACTCAAAAGTGGAGCCCACTTGTGGGTCCGATTCTCTAAGATCTGCCGCACCGGCAACGCCGGTCGCTGAGGCCTCTAACCAAAACATACGATGTCCCAGTTCCTCCAGATCCTGCTGTCCGGTCTCGCGACTGGATCGATCTACGCGCTTGTGGCGATCGGCTTTGCGCTGGTCTGGCAGGCGGCCCAGACGATCAACTTCGCCCAGGGCGAGTTCGTCATGCTTCCGGCGTTCCTGGTCTTGGTCGGCCTGAACTACTTCGATCTCCCGCTCTGGGGCGCGCTGCTGTTCGGCCTCGGCATGTCGATCCTCATACTGGGAGCAGCATTCAAGAAGCTAGTCGTGGAGCCTATCCTGCCGCATGGCGGCATCACACTCGTCATTGCCACGATTGCGCTCGGCATTCTAATCAGGGAGAGCGTGAAGGAGTTCTACAGTGCTGAGGGGCAGCCCTACCCATCCGTGCTCCCCAGCGACCCGATCAACATCTTCGGCGCGGTCGTCTCACTGCAGGACATCCTGAACCTCGTTCTCTCGCTGGGCATCGTTGTCCTGCTGACGCTTTTTCTCAACCGCACCCGAACCGGCCGCTGTATGCAGGCGACCGCGCAGAATCCGGCTGTGGCCGAGATCTTAGGCGTCGACGTGAAGAGAATGGTCCTCTACACGTTCCTGATCAACGCAGCGCTCGCGGCGCTCGCCTCCTTCCTCATCACGCCGGTCTATCTCGCCAAGTTCTCCAACGGCGAAACCCTTGGCCTCATTGCCTTCATCGCGGCCATTGTCGGCGGGTTTAACCAGATCCGCGGCGCGCTGGTGGGTGGCTTGCTGATCGGCGTCCTGGACAACCTGGTGGCCACCTACATCACTGCTGAATACCGCGCTGCGCTGCCATTGATCCTTCTCATCCTTATCATTCTGGTCCGACCGCAAGGCATTCTGGGCACGCCTGAGGGGAGGGCTGTTTGATGGCCACCTGGCTTCGCCGCATCCTGATCCTGGCACTGATCGCGCTCGCGATCGTCGCGCCCCTCGGACAGGGCAACTACATCATCTACGTGATGACCTCTTGGCTGATCTTCTCGATCGCCGCGATGGGTCTCAACCTGACGTTAGGCTATGCCGGCCAGATCTCGCTGGCGCAGGCTTCCTTCATGGCTATCGGGGCCTATACGACGGCGCTCCTCACGCTTTCAGGCTGGCACTGGCTTGCGGCCATGCCGCTCGGCGTGCTGGCCTGTTTCGTCGTCGGATTCGGGCTGGGCTATCCGGCTCTGCGCGTAAAGGGTCACTTCCTCGCCTTCATCACGCTCGCGTTCAACACACTTGTCTTCCTCGTGCTACGCAATGAGGAGTGGTTGACGGGCGGAACCTACGGGCTCGTCGGCATTCCGCGGCCGGACCTTGGCTTGTTCTCGACCATGCGGTCGCTGCCCTTCTACTACTTCACGCTAACGGTAACGATCGTCGCTGCGCTGGCGATGTGGGGCATCGTTCGCTCGCCCTGGGGCCGCGCCTTCAAGGCGCTGCGTGAGAACCCGATCCGGGCCGAGAGCTTAGGGGTTGACACCCGCCGCATCACACTTCTGGCTTTCGCCATCGGTTCCATGTACGGCGGGCTTGCCGGGGCACTGATTGCATCGCTCGTGCAGTTCATCGAGCCGGGCTCCTTCGGGCTCGCCCATTCCCTGCGCATCCTACTGATGGTCGCGGTCGGTGGTGCGGGTTACTTCTTCGGCCCATTCGTGGGCGCGGGCGTCGTGATCCTGCTGCCCGAGATCCTCCGGTTCGCCGAAGGCTACTACCTCATCATCTATGCGGTGCTCGTGATCGTCATGCTCATCTTCGTCCCATCGGGCATGATCGGTATCTGGGGACGCATCCGCGACCGATTCTTCGTGCGGCCTGTCGCCCGCGCCGATCTCCAGCAGGGGGCGCAGCTCAAATGAGCCAGCCAGTCCTTTCTGTCCGCAGCATCGAGAAGAGCTTCGGGGGCATCAAGGCCGTCAGGGGCGTGTCCTTCGATGTGCACAAGGGCGAGATTCTCGGCCTGATCGGGCCGAACGGCTCCGGCAAGTCGACGCTCTTCAACTGCATCCTCGGTCAGCTCGAGCCTGATGCGGGCCAGGTCCATGTCAACGGCCGCGACGTCTCAGGCCTACGGCCGTCGAAGCTGAACAGGCTCGGCGTCGGCCGTACCTTCCAGCAGCTCGCCGTATTCCCGCAGATGAGCGTGTTCGACAACATCGTCCTGGCGGGGCAGGAGCATCGCGGCACAATGCTGTCACGACTCTTTGGCCCCTCTGATGCTGGCCTCACGGCAGACGCTGAGAGGATGATTTCGTTCTTCCGACTGGGTCATTTGCGGGGCACGCTGGCGGGCTCGCTGTCGTACGGGCAGCAAAAGCTGCTGGATGCTGCTATGGCTTTCATGGCGGGTCCAGCTCTCGTGCTGCTCGACGAGCCGGCGGGCGGCGTGAACCTCACGATGCTCGCACACCTAAGGGAGCGGCTCGCCGCCTACAATGCCGAGCATGATACGACATTCGTGGTGATTGAGCATAACATGGAGTTCGTGATGAACCTCTGCACCCGGGTGATCGTCCTCGCCGAAGGTGCAGTTATTGCCGAGGGGACACCGGACGAGATTCGGTCGAACCAAACTGTAATCGATGCCTATCTCGGTGGCTGACTGATGCTTGAACTGCGCAACGTTCATGGCGGCTACGGTAAGATCACAATCCTGAACGGCGTCTCGTTCAAGATCCCGAAGGCGTCGATCACCACAATGATCGGTCCCAACGGCGCGGGCAAGTCCACCGTGTTCAAGGCGATCTTTGGCCTGCTGCAGATCCACTCCGGTCAAATCCTCCTAGGCGACCAAGAGGTTACGGGCCAGACGCCGCGCCAGATGATCGCCCATGGTGTGACCTATGTGCCGCAGGGCCGCAATGTGGTGCCGCAGCTCTCGGTCTATCACAACCTAGAGCTTGGTGGGATCACTGTGCCCAACCAAGCCAAGGTGCGCCAACGCATCGAAGCGGTGATGGACCAGTTCCCGATGCTAAGGGAGTTCAGGAACCGTAAGGCGATCGAGCTTTCCGGCGGTCAGCAAAAGCAGCTCGAGGTGGCCCGCTCGCTTCTGCTCGATCCTAAGTTGGTGCTCATGGATGAGCCCTCTATCGGCCTGTCGCCGAACATGGTGCGGGAGGTCTTCCAAACCCTGATCCGCCTGCGCGACAGCGGCGTGACGATCCTGATGGTGGAGCAGAACGCCAAGGCCGCGCTCGCGCTATCAGACTATGGCTTGGTGCTTGAGCTTGGCCAAACTCGCATGCACGATAACGCGAAGAAGTTGCTAACCGACCCGCGCGTTGGTCAGCTTTTTCTCGGCGGCCACGTGCATGAGGATGTAGCGGTCGATGGTCGTTGAGGCGATAAGGAGCCGCAACGTTCGCACATTCGGCTACATCGAGACTGTGATTGAAGGACGATAGAGGGTGCTCGACTCCAACGTCCGGACTTTGGATGCTCAAGCGCATGGACCTGACGCACAAAAAAAGACGCTCCGGGCGGCCGAGCAGGACCGGCCGGACGTAGCCCAGGAGCGCCGCCGCTTTCGGGTGTGGCAACGCTTCATGGATGCCAGCCGCTTTGTGTTCCTGGACGAGACCGGCACGGCCACCAACATGATCCGGCGCTACGGCGGGGCACCGCGCGGGCAGCGGGTGGTCGATGCGGTGCCGCACGGACATTGGCTCACCACGACCTTTGTGGCGGGCCTGCGCGAGAACGGGATCATCGCACCGCTCGTGGTGGACGGGCCCATGCGGGGCGAGATCTTCAAGGCTTATGTGGAGCAGATGCTGGCGCCAGCCCTCTCGCCTGGCGATGTGGTCGTGCTCGACAATCTGGCCGCTCACAAAGTGGCAGGCGTTGAGGAGGCAATCCGAGGTGTCGGAGCCAGCCTGCTGTACCTGCCGCCGTATAGTCCCGATCTCAATCCGATTGAGCAACTGTTCGCCAAGCTCAAGGCGCTCCTGCGCAAGGCGGGCGCACGTACCAAGGAGGCGCTCTGGACCACGATCGGAGAACTGCTTGATGCCTTCGAGCCGAATGAGTGTCAGAACTACATCAGGAACTGCAGGTATGAGCCCGTCTAAGTCGAATCTGCTTTAGCAGCGCCACGAAGATACCATCAAGCTGCATGTTGGCCCCAGGGACAAGGACAGGCACGGATGCACTGCCGTCCTTGACCCTCACTCAAGCTCATCTGTTGCAGGAGTACTCAGCTCGGGCTTCAATGGCCCTGGCGGGCCACCTGCGCGATGTCGTGCCTGGCAATGCCGATGTCGGACAACTCACGGTCAGACAAGGCATTCAACTGCCGTGCCGTTTCACGAGCCCACAACCAGCGACGCAGGCTTGACAGAACAACTGATAAAAACATGACGCAACCTCAATGATGAGCCGGCCCAAGCGCACAGGCGTCGCGCAAGGGCAGCGAGAAAAAGGCCACCAGTAGGGTGGTGGCCGGGTTTAGGGAGGGAACCCGCCACCGGGAGGCCGCGGCGGAGGAGGGGTCATCTACAGCGCACGGGGCGCGAGACAAACCCGAAAGGGATCGCCCCAGCCATGCGGAAAGAGCATGGAACGGATCGGACGCGTTTACCCCTCGTTTACGGTCATCAAGCAGCTCATTTAGGAACCTTGCTGATGATCCATCTGACCGCCTCTGGACTGAAGCCGATCTCGATCAGCTCCTCTTCCAGATCCTCAACGGCATCAGGATCAAGGGTGATCGAGTTGTCCTCTGCACCTGCCTCTGAAACCGGCATCGGCTCGTTGCCCGTCTGCTCCGGTTCACTGGCCTCGTCGGCAATGGGCGCTACTGTGACGCGCACGACCGGGCTGCCCTCCTCGTCTTCATCATCCTCGCTCTCGTAGACTTTGAGCGTGACCCAGCGCTCCTCAACCTCGTCTTCATAGACTGTTTTCCACTCACCCATCCGCTCCTCCTCGATCATGCCTCAGCGCCACCGTACTCCGGCATTGTAGCGCAACAATCCCGGGCCCATGGGAGTTGTTCTATGGCGGAGGCGTTCCACAGCCCCTGTGCTCTCCTTGCACCAGGCCTCCGTAGACTTGAGCCCCGTTCAGCCCAATCCCGACGAGGCTCTTTCTATGCCGAAGCGCACGCAGGTCTGGCTTCTGCCGCAGACATCAATGCAATCGCCTTGATGCTGCGCGCAAATGGCTCATGAAAACCATCTCACCCGTTCCCCTGCGTCTGAAGAAGATTGGGCGAAACTGGATTGCCGCGCAGAACCTTAGGCGTCTCCTCACTGGCCGTTATGACAGGACCCGCAAGCCCTTGAAGCAGAGGCAGCGTGATGATGCCAGCCACGACGGCAAGCACCGCAATGATGAACTCGGCTCGCCCATAGGCTGCTCTTTTGCCGTGAAAGGCGTGGCAGCCTTTCGGGGGGCTGAACACAGCGTTGTTATCATTCACCGCCATCAGCGGCCTGGGTTTCAGGTGCGCCAACGGCATGGGGCCGCACGAGAACGCTTTGTTGGTGCAAGCAGAAAGTACAACCCTCATCCGGCAGCCTCCCCTACGAGGTCCTTCAATGAGTGTACGTTGCCTGCCTGGTTCAGGCTCTCGCCCGAAGGGGTAACTCTGCCGCTCCAAAGGGGTACACGGTTTCAAGATCTTGATTTCAGGTCACCTGGAATGCGCGCTGAGCTCTCTAGTGGATCTCGTCCAACTCGTCTTAGAGCGAATTGATCTGCCCTTCGGTCTCTTCGAAGGACGTGCACTCGGGCGTGATCAACAAGCGTCCATCCTCGCCCCGGGTGTAGCGGAGGAGGGCAATCTTCACGGCTGGCGGGTTGTCCAGTGTTCCAGGCCGGATTACGAGCTCCAAGGCTCCGAAGAGATGCATCGATGGATCTCCTTGCCAGGGTTGAGAGTGAGGCCGCATGCCGGGTACCGCCTAACCAGCTTGCGACTCCGTTTACCGACACTGAAGCAGCATCGCGATCTCCGTCCTGTTCTCCCCAAGCCACTGGGTGGCATCAGGCTGGCTGACAACACACTCGACGGCGGCCTAAGTGGGGTCCTCGAGTGACTCGTCCCTCAGCCGGGTGGCCGCATAGTCGACGAGCCGATGAAGGCCGTCGTAGCCGGGCTGCGCTTCAAGCGCATCGGCGACCCAGACGCTGGACCAGCCCTGCTCGGCAAGATGCAGAATGCTGTGCGGATCGGCCTCGCGAAACCATGGTGTCGCGTAGAACTTGAGAGCGAGTGCGTTGTCGGCGGTATGGCACGAAGCCTGGATCATCGCCTGCCTCCCGGATCAGCTCTCCGGAGCGCAATTCTTCCACACGCTCCCGCCCGGACTGAACCGACGCTGTCTTCACAGGCCTACCGCCTGAGCTTCTCGAGCCCCAGATCACGCCAGAGCCAGGTGAAATCATAGCTGACCATCGGATCGTCGGGCTGCCTCCCGCCCTTCGACTGGTTCTCGATGTGCTTCAGCCAGTCCACGACCTTGCGCCGTCCCGCGACGGTTTGAACGGCGCCCCGCGGGCTCAGGTCCCCAAGCGCCGGGATCGGCTCGTCGAGGGTCTTGCGGTAATGGTCGGTCAGAGCCTCATGGATCAGTTCGGTCTGCACGTCGGCCGGAAGGTCGTTCGCCTTGTGGTCAATGTCCCGATCTCGCCTGGCCATGGCCTGTTCGAGCGTTTCGATCTCGATTAGAGCCGGCCCGACCAGCGCCCCGGCCAGTTCAGCCAGGATGGTCTGCCCGCGCTCGGCCCGTTCGCGGGAGTTCACCTCCAGCAGCAAGGCCTTGTCGGTCAACTCGATAGTGCCCAGAACCGTGTCGCCCGTGTCGAGCGTCACCCGCACGGACGTGCCTTGCCCTGGGGCGAACCTGCTCGCCGGCTTGCGTGAGGATTTCCGTGTGGCAGGCTGACCCGGTTCGATCCAGTTCCAGAAGCCCTCATTCTCCTCCTGGAATGCCGGAATGGAGCGCAAACGCTCTCGGATTTCAGCGGCTGCACCCTCTGAGCGCAAGGGAAAGCGAACCCGGCAGAAGACCACCTCGTCGCCATCGCTGTTGAGAATGGTCGGCAGGCTCTGATCGAGGGCTGAAGCCAAGGCATCGTCCAGCCAGATGTTGCTGAAGATTGGTGCAGCCGTAGCCATAAACAGGAGATCGGCGATCTGGCCGTCCTCCCGGGTCGCTCTGGGCAGCTGGGCTTCCTTGGTCAGCTTGCGCAAATCGCGCCGGGCCTGTGTTCTGGCAGCCTTAAGCTCATCCATGAGCAGAGTGGCGGCGCTCGGGCGGAAGGGCAGGAGGCCTCCGGCCAGGATGTTCTTGCCCGAGACCTCGACAATCCGGGCACCGATCTTGTCCCAGACCTTGAGGCTTTTGGTGGCGGAGTGCTCGCTGACGCTGATCGGCTCACCGCCGCGCAGCAGATCTCGCGCCAGGAAAGATTGGCCCGGCACGATCTCGCTGACCTCGTACAGGCTCATGCAGGAGTTCCGTAGCGCCTCCATGTAGCGTCGGTTGCCGGCACTCTCCTTCCAGCCGCGGCGCTTGAGATAGTCCTCGACGACGTTGCGCCCGTCCGGCTCGATGGCTTGGGCCAGGAAATCCTCGAAGGCGCAGCCCCACAGGGTCATGGCCGCGTGATCGCCGATCACCTCGGCGATGTCTTCGAAGTCCATCTCATAGTCTTCGCATGCTGGACCAAGGTGCAGATCCAGGACCTCCACGAACGGCTCGCGCCATTCCTCGTGTGTAAGCCATTTCATCAGCCCGGAGAGGGAGTGGTTGCCGAGCATGATCCTTCGATCCTGGTTGAGTTGCAGGAGAAGCGCTTCAAGCTCAGTGTATCGCCGCAGGATTTCGGATCAAGCGCGGCTTCCGAGCCCCTTGTCCATACTGCTACAGAGCTTCAGGCAGCTGTCGTGCGCTCGTCCCGTTCATCCTCGTTGAGCGGGTGGAGGTCTCGCACCATCTGGTGGAGGCGAGAGGTGTCGAGATGGGTGTAGATCTGGGTGGTCTCGATGCCGGCATGGCCGAGCAGCTCCTGCAGCACCCGCAAATCGGTGCCGCCTGAGTGCATGTGGGTGGCAAAGGCATGCCGCAGCACGTGCGGCGAGACCCGCTCGGGGCTGGCAAGGCCTGCCGCCACCGCGGCTTCCTTGATCTCGAGCAGGGCCGCCTGACGCGTCAGGGCCTTGGATCCGTTGCGCACCGCATGGAACAGCCAGGGGGAGGGCGCTCCACCGGAATAGGCGCGGGCCAGCTTCTGCCAGTGGGCGATGGCTGCAATGGCACGCTCGTGCAGCGGCACAAGCCGCTGCTTGTCGCCCTTGCCGCGCACCAGCAGCATACGGGTGCCGGGAGGCGCAGCGTCGGAGGGCAGCGCCAGGGCCTCGCTGATGCGCATGCCCGAGGCATAGAGGGTCTCGAACAGAGCAGCCCGCCGGGCATAGCCGGCCTGCCGGTACAGGCCGACTGACGGATCGGCCGCAAGCCTGTGGGCCATCTCCAGGAGGGCTTCCGTCTCAGCAATGGACAGGACGAAGGGCAGCTTCCGGGGCCGGCGCATGGTCGACAGATTGGATGTGGGATCGCGGGAGCCGAGGTCCTCCGCGATCAGGAACTTGTGCAGGCCGCGGGCCACCGTGATCCGTCGGGCAATAGTCGATCCGGCGTGCGGTCAGGCTCACCCGCGAGATTCGGGAGCGCGGCTATCAGGGCGCCTACACGGCCGTGAAGCGATTCCTTGCTGCCGTACGTCCCGCCGATCGGCCCAAGCCCTTCGAGGTTCGCTTCGAGACCCCCGCCGGCCAGCAGGCCCAGGTCGACTTCGCCCGCTTCGTCACCACCTTCACCGATGAGCCGGAGATCACCCGTATCGTCTGGCTGTTCTCCCTGGTGCTCGGCCACTCGCGCTACATCTTCGCGCGCTTTGTCATGCATCAGGACCTGCAAACCCTGCTGCGCTGTCACATGCTGGCCTTCGCGGCCATCGGCGGCGTGCCGCTCGAGATCCTCTATGACCGCATGAAGACGGCGGTGACGGGGGAGGATGGCGAGGGCCACATCATCTACAACCGGGCGCTGCTCGCCCTGGCGCAGCACTACGGCTTCCAGCCCAAAGCCTGCCGGCCCTACCGGGCCAAAACGAAGGGCAAGGTCGAGCGGCCCTTGAGCTACATCCGGCAGGACTTCTTCCTCGCCCGCAGCTTCCGTAACCTCGATGACCTCAATGCCCAACTGCAGGATTGGCTGGATATGGTGGCCAATGCCCGCCTGCACGGCACGACGCAGCGGATCGTCGCGGAGGCCTTCGCGGCCGAGCAGCCGGAATTGCAGCCCCTGCCGGCGGCGCCCTTCGATGCCCTTCTCAAGCTGGAACGGCGCGTCAGCCATGACGGGCTCGTGTCGATTGGCGGCAACTACTACAGCGTTCCCGACCGTACCCGGCGTGTCCCACCGTAGCAAACTAGGAATGTCACCCCCCTGAACGGCAGTGCATGGGAATGTGGCAAGGGCTGGGTGGAGATGAGCGAACGGGAGCTTCGCCACGCTGAGGTGCTGGCCTCGGTGTTTTGCAGACCAGTTGACGATGACCGTAGCGCCTGACCTCTTGGGCGTCACCAGGCGCCAGGCGCACCGATTGGCGCGTCAGTTTGACGAGCATGGTGCAGGTGGCCTTCGCCACCGGGCCCGTGGACGACCCTCCAATCGTGGGCTGGGGCCGCATGTTCGCCAGATGGCCATCGCCTACGTCACGGAGCACTTCCGGGACTTTGGACCGACCCCGGTGAGCCAGCTGCTTCTGAAGTATCATGGCCTGCGGGTCTCGCGGGACACGCGGCGGGCATGTATGCGGTAAGCGTCCGGTGAGTCTCTGACGGTCAGTTGAGACCACAGCACTTCTTGTACTTTTTGCCGGAGCCGCACGGGCATGGATCGTTGCGGCCGACTTTGCCAAAGGCCGGTGCCGGCGCAACTGGCTGGCCGGCAAGATGCTGGCTGACCCGCCAAGCGTTGAGGATCTCGACCCAGGCGGGAATGAGATCAGGCGCCTTTTCGGTCAGCTCCTGGACCTCTTGCTCTGCCAGATCGCTTTCGGCGTGAGCAATATCGATGAGCATGACAAGGCCGGTCAGTGCCATGCGCGCCTTCTCGTCGCCCTTGAGAAGGGCCGCCCAGCTGTCCGGGCGAAGCTGCATGGCGGTCTCAAACCCTTCGATCCAGAGCTCCCACAGCGTTTCATCGTGCCGGGCGTCGACTTCAAACACGGGCGCATAGCAGCCCGACTGCAGATCGGTGGCTGTGGCGTTGTAGTGCTCCATCACCAATCCGACGAGCTGTTCGGCCTGTCGGGCATTCTCGAAGACAGGAGCTTCATCCTCGTCCCCACCCCAGACCAGCGGCAGCCACTCGCCCGGCATGATCAGATCAGGGCAGACAAGGAGCCCCGCCAGAAAGCCATCGAGCTCACTGACCAGCATCGCATCACTGTCGATTGGCAAGCTGGCCAGCTTCTTCTCAAGCAGCTTCAGACGACGTGGGATGTTCTGCATGCGGCGTCCAATTCCAGGGCAGCAGGTCACTGACGCGGTTGATCGGATGATCCGAGCCAGAACGTCGCGCAGCCAGGCCTCCGGATCAAGGCCATTCAGTTTGGCGGTCTCAATCAGCGACAGAATGGCCGCAGCCCGTTCTCCGCCTGTGTCCGACCCCGCAAAGAGCCAGTTCTTCCGTCCAAGAGCAACAGGGCGGATGGAGCGCTCAGCGGCATTGTTGTCGATCTCGATCGTGCCGTCATCAAGATAGCGGCACAGGGCCGTCCAGCGCGACAGAGCATAGCGGATCGCCTGTGCCGTGGCGCTCTTTCGAGGCAGGCGCGCCAGCTCCCGCTCGAGCCATTGTCGCAGCGCCTCGACGTTCGGCCTCGCCTGCTCCTGACGCACCTGGAGCCGCACCTCCGGAGGTGATCCGCGAATGGTCGCCGCGATGTCGTAGAGCTCCCCGATGCGACGGAGCCCTTCCTCTGCAATCGGGGCCGCTCCGCTGACGGTCAGCTCAAAGAACTTGCGCCGGGCATGAGCCCAACAGGCAGCCTCCACAATCGGACTTCGTCCGTCCGGTGCTTGGACCCGGTACAGGTCCTTGAAGCCCGCATAGGCATCAGCGTGCAGAACGCCGGAGAAGCCCTTCAGATGCGCTTGCGGGTGCATGGCCTTGCGATCGCGGCTGTAGAAGTAGCACACGGCCGGAGGCACAGGGCTCTGCCAGGGGCGCTCATCCCGGACATAGGTCCACAGCCGCCCCTGCTTGGTCTGGCCTCGCCCGGGCTCGAGAACCGGAACCGGTGTGTCATCGCCATGCAGGCGCGTGCCGGCGAAGACATGGGCACGAACCGCCGCAACCAACGGCTCCATCAGCCATGCCGCGCGTCCCATCCAGTCGGCCATGGTCGAGCGCGCAATCTCGACGCCCTCACGGGCATAGATCTCCGACTGCCGGTAGAGCGGCAGGTGATCGCAGAACTTGGCGACCAGCACATGCGCCACCAGCCCCGGGCCGGGTTTGCCGCGCTCGATGGGCAGAGAGGGCATACTGGTCGTGACCACCGCGTCACACGTCATGCACCGATAACGTGGCTGAATATGGCGCACCACACGGAAGGACGCCGGCACATAACCGAGAACCTCGGTGACCGTCTCGCCCGATTGGCGCAGCCGGTCGCCGCCGCACCGGGGGCAGACGCAGCGGGTGGCATGGACCACGTCTTCGCGCGGCAGATGGTCCGGCAGCGGCAGGCGCGCGGGCCTTGCACGGTCCGGTTGCTTCTCAGCCGGCGGAACCGGCCCGGTCTCCTGCGCCGCGGCCGCTTCGATGTCTTCCAGGGCTAGTTCAAGCTGCTCGATGGCCCGGTCGATCTTCTCGGACGAGGCGCCGAACCGCGCCCGGCGCAACAGGAGCAGTTGCGCCTCCAGCTTCTCGATCAAGGTCCGCTCCGAGCGTAGCTCGGCCTCCTTGGCCGCCAGTTCGGCGGCCTGCGCGGCGATAATCGCGCGCAGCCCATCGGGCTCGGATGGAAGCGGATCAGGAAGAGCCACCATGATCCGGGAGGCTAGCTGATTTGCCTGGAGCGGAACAGCTATCCTGTTGGGCTCAGACCGCCATCACGCCACACGAGACGGTGGCGAGGACCAAGCGGGACGGCGCCAGTCGATCCCCTCCCACAGCATGGCCAGCTGAGCCGATGTCAGCCGCGCGGCTCCGTCCGCCGGCGAGGGCCAGGTGCAGATTCCGACGCAATCCGGACAGGTATTCCGATTTGAAGCCGGACAGCATTCCGGAATGAAGCCGGACACCGTT
>NZ_JAFBID010000038.1 GCF_016811235.1 Microvirga arabica | reverse complement strand
GCGGCTCGCCTTCTCGGTCGAACCCACCAGGATCACGACTGGGGTGCCCCCGTCGCTGGAGCCACATTAGCCAGCACGAGTTCGTGATCAAGCGAATTGACGCGCTTCGAGGTAGAGCCGCATCCGATCTCCGCCCCACTGTGGCCAAAATCCAACACCTCGAAGCTTGGATGTGCATAATAATTAAAAAGAAACTAACAGAATGCCGACAGAGAGTAGGAAAAGCGAAGAAAATAGCACCAGGCTTAGGAAGCAGGCCGTTCGAGAATCGGCCACTCCCTACATGTTGCTAAGTCCAGAGCGTTTGACATCTCAGGCTCAGTGCAACGGTTATGAGGAACTGTCTAGCGGGTCTGTGCCGCTTCCGTTAGGCGGCCGGCCCAGGAGAAGCACTGGATATGTTCTTCAAGCCTACGCGTTGGAGCCTGGATCCATCCAAGTTTATCTCCACTGACCTCACGTAGCGCGGGTGTCCCCTTTACAGGCTAAGCCACCAGATCAACGCTCCCGAACCCGAAGAAGGCGCTTCCCCAGTAATGACGACCGGCTTTGCCAGAACGGCTCGCGTCTTTCAGGGCGCTGCTCATCATCAGCCATTGCTCCTCGCGGCAACGATCCTAATGAACTACATCGTCTTAGGCGTGTTGCACGAAAGCCCCCGCCCATTTGGATAAAATTGAGCAACATCAAGCTGATCGTGTGACAGTTGCTTGCCCACTTCGTCAGCCCCCTCCTGTTTTTACCTAGAGAGGCTCTTCAGGATTAGGAAACGCCAGTTCTGGATCAGCAAACGGCAATCTGCATAGCTCAGTTGATGAAGGCTCAGTGTGGGTCAACCCAGGAAATTCCCTGTCATGCATCGAGGGTCCACTTTGGAAGCAGATGCAGCCCTCCCACCTAACAGCGTTGTTAGAAAGTTAAAAATCCCTCGAATTTCGTAGTTGCGTCCGACACTGGATAATTGCGGTTCATGCGAGGCACGCCGGGGGGGAAGCCTTTGGACCGTTTGTCCTGTGGCTCGCCAGATCGAATTGGGCGAGCGATGACGAGACCTCAAAGGCTTGGCGAGCCGGTAGAGGAGTGTGGCGCAAATTCGACCAGGTGTTAGGAAACGGTGGGGCTGGGCTTGAAAGGGAAGCTACCGCTATGGCGCCAGGCAGCAGTCCCCCACCCAGGCGCAGGCTCTTCGGATTGGAGCATTTGATACGGCTGTGTGAGACAGATCTGTGAGATAGGAAGGATAGAACCTGTAAGCCATTGATAACAATGGCGCTCCCTAGGGGACTCGAACCCCTGTTTTCGCCGTGAGAGGGCGACGTCCTAGACCGCTAGACGAAGGGAGCTAGCAAGGTGGAGGCCGCTCGTATAACCACCCTTCTGATTTGCTTCAAGCCCTTTTGCTGAAAAAAGCGAAGGCCAACCGGAAATGAGGATGCGGTGAACGATGTGACGCGGCACGAATGGATGTTGGAGGATGGTCTTGCGCCCGAGCGGCTCGATCGCGTGCTGGCACGGCTCCAAGGAGACCTGTCACGCAGCCGCCTCCAGGCGCTGATCCGCGACGGTCAGGTGAGTGTCGACGGCGCGCCGGCTCTGGATCCCAACCGCAAGGTGGCCGGCGGCGCCCGTATCGAACTGAGCGTGCCGCCGCCGGTGCCGGCGGAGCCGGCCGGCGAAGTGATGGCGCTCAGCATCGTCTATGAGGATGACGACCTGATCGTCATCGACAAGCCGCCTGGCCTGGTGGTGCATCCGGCGGCAGGACACGATTCCGGCACCCTGGTGAACGCGCTCATCGCCCATTGCGGCGAGAGCCTGTCGGGCATCGGCGGGGTGAAGCGGCCCGGCATCGTGCACCGGCTCGACAAGGATACCTCCGGCCTGCTCGTGGTCGCCAAGAACGACCTCGCCCATCAGGCTCTGGCGGCGCAGTTTGCCGATCACGGCCGCACGGGTCCGCTGGAGCGGGCCTATCTGGCCATCGTCTGGGGCGTGCCCGAGCGCCGGCGCGGCACCGTGGAGGCTGCCCTCGCCCGGAGCACGCACAACCGCGAGAAGATCGTGGTGGTGGGCGAGGAGCGCGGCCGCTATGCCATCACCCATTACGAACTCCTGGAGAGCCTGTCCCCTGCACAGCCCCTGGCGAGCCTTGTCCGGTGCGAATTGGAGACAGGACGCACGCACCAGATCCGGGTTCACATGGCTCATCTCGGGCACCCGCTCTTAGGGGACGCAACCTACGGCTCCGGCTTCAAGACCAAGGCGAACCGTCTCTCGGAGCAGTCGCGGGAGGCGCTCACCGCTTTACGCCGGCAGGCGCTCCACGCCACGATCCTCGGCTTCGAGCACCCGCGAAGCGGCGAATTCCTGCAATTCGAGAGCCCCATGCCGGCCGATATGGCTGCGCTGCTTGAGGCCCTGCGGTCGGAAATTTAGCGTCAATGGGTCGCAAAATCCGGCCACGCTGGCACCCTTGCGATTCTGGAGCGTTCACCACGTCTTGAAGCCTGACGCCTCTATTCGGACGAGATTGAACCGATTATATGAAGAGGTTGGGCGGCCAGCCATGGGAGGGGGCCGCCGCAGGCTTGCCTCGCGGTGAGGGAGCCAAAGGAGGAGACACGATGGCTACAGCGCTTCCAGTGCTTGCCAATGAAGGAGGCCTTTCGCGCTATCTCGACGAGATCCGTCGCTTCCCCATGCTCGAGCCGCATGAGGAATACATGCTCGCCAAGCGTTGGCGCGAGCATGGAGATCGCGAAGCAGCCCACAAGCTGGTTACATCCCACCTGCGCCTGGTCGCCAAGATCGCCATGGGCTACCGTGGCTATGGTCTGCCGATCGGCGAGGTGGTGTCGGAGGGCAATGTCGGCCTGATGCAGGCCGTCAAGCGCTTCGAGCCCGACAAGGGCTTCCGCCTCGCCACTTATGCCATGTGGTGGATCAAGGCGGCGATTCAAGAATACATCCTGCGGTCCTGGTCCCTCGTGAAGATGGGGACGACCGCAAACCAGAAGAAGCTGTTCTTCAACCTGCGCAAGGCCAAGGGCCGCATCTCCGCCTTCGAGGAAGGCGACCTGCACCCTGACAACGTCAAGCAGATCGCCACCCAGCTCGGCGTGACCGAGCAGGACGTGGTGGACATGAACCGCCGGCTCGGCGGCGACTCGTCCCTCAACGCGCCCCTGCGTGACGAGGGTGAAGGCGGCGGCGAATGGCAGGACTGGCTCGTCGATCAGAGCCAGAGCCAGGAGCAGGTGCTCGTCGAGGAGGAGGAGGGCCAGAACCGGCTGAAGGCTCTGCGCAATGCGCTGTCCGTTCTCAACCCGCGCGAGCGTCGCATCTTTGAGGCCCGGCGCCTCTCGGACGACCCAATCACCCTGGAGGAGCTCTCCACGGAGTTCGGCGTCTCCCGCGAGCGCGTCCGCCAGATCGAGGTGCGTGCCTTCGAGAAGATTCAGGACGCGGTCAGGAAGAACCTGACCCAGATCGAGACCTCGTCCGCCGAGGCCTGAAGCGTCACAAAGCAATCCTTATGGAAAAAGCCGCGCATCACGCGCGGCTTTTTGCTGTCTGTCGTCCGCCTTCGGCCTATTGCCACTGGCTGAAGGCGTCGTTGATCACCTGCTCGCCGGAGCCGCCCTTCTCGAAGCTCAAGATAGCCCGCTGGCCCGAAGCCATGCGCACCGGAAGGTCGATCCAATTGCGGCGCACGAACAATTGCGTGTTGCGCGCAATATCGGCCTGCAGGTTGGAGAGGCCGATCAGGAACAGGTTCTCGCGAACGGGCACCGGCAGGCCGGCCACGGGGGTGCCGCGCGCCGCCTCCTCGCTCTTGAACTGCAGGAGGCCCACGTCGCGGATCACCCGGTTTGTGTCGCCGGCGCGGGTCGTAAAAGTGAGCTCGACCGTATGGGAGGCCGGCAGGGTGGTGTCGAGATTGCGCCGCAGCACCATCTTCATGGTCAGCCCGGCATCCGGCACGTCGACATTGGCGATCACGGCCCGCTCCAGCGGCTGGCCTTGGCCCGGATTGACGTCTTCGAGGCGCCACGTCACGCGGCCGACCTGTGCCTTGGGAGCCGAAGGGTTGGCGGGGTCCTCTTCGTAGAAGACCGCGCGCTGTGCGACGCCCGTTTCCTGGCGCGGCGCCGCGTTGGGGGCCGATGCCGGCGGAGGCGCCTGCCCTCCCCCCACGCGCTCGTCGATCTTGGTGTCGGCCGGCGGCGGCGCCGGAGCCTCGGCGACCGGAGTCTCGGGGGCGAGGTCCTCGGGCCTGTCGCGCCACAGGAACGCGAAGGCCGCGATGGCCGCGATCACCAGCGCTAGGACCGAGCCGAACACAATGGTGCGGGCACGCCCCTTGTTCTGCATGGCCGGATGCGGCCGGCTGTCGATCTTGGGCCGGGCGACTGCGGACTCTGAATAGGAATCGTCGACCTCGTCGTCCTGCGCCTGCTGAGGAGCGGGCGCCCGCAATCCATGGACCGAGGCTGCACCGCGCGTGTCGGGCCGAGCCGGCGGCTCGTCAGCGGGCACGGGCGAGAAGCCACCGGCATCGAACCCGGCCGGCGGCGCATAATCCGCCTCCACTTTGGCGATGGCCTCGTCGAGGGAGCGGCTCTCCTGCTGGATCTCCGCCTCCGACAGGGGCGGATTGAGCGAGCGCAGCTGCGCGATCAAGGCCGTGCGGGCACGCTCGTAGACGGCGTGCCGCTTGTCGGCATTCTGCTCAGGCAGGCCTTCGACGGCCCGGGCGATGAGAGGGTAATAATCTGCCATTTGCCTTGGGAATGACCCGCCGGGGCTTTGCCGTCAACCCTCAAAGGGGTTCTTCATGAGGATTGTGTCGTCACGCTCCGGCGAGGTGGATAGCACCGCCACCGGCGCGCCGATCAGCTCCTCGACACGGCGGACATACTTGATGGCCTGCGCCGGCAGATCCGCCCAGGAGCGGGCGCCCGCGGTCGAGCCGCTCCAGCCCTCGAATTCCTCGTAGATCGGCTCCACGCGGGCCTGAGCCCCCTGGCTTGCGGGGAAGTAGTCGATGGTCTGGCCATCGAGCTTGTAGCCGACGCCGATCTTGATGGTTTCGAAGCCGTCGAGGATGTCGAGCTTGGTGAGCGCGATGCCGTCGATGCCTGAGGTGCGCACCGTCTGGCGCACGAGCGTCGCGTCGAACCAGCCGCAGCGGCGCTTGCGCCCCGTGACCACGCCGAACTCCTTGCCCTTCTGGCCGATCAGCTCGCCGGTTTCGTCGAAGAGCTCGGTCGGGAACGGCCCCTCGCCCACGCGAGTGGTGTAGGCCTTGGCGATGCCGAGCACATAGCCGACGGCGCCTGGGCCCATGCCGGAACCGGTTGCCGCCTGGCCGGCCACCGTGTTGGACGAGGTGACGAAGGGATAGGTGCCGTGATCGACGTCGAGCAGCGCCCCTTGCGCGCCCTCGAACAGGATGCGCTTGCCGGCCCGGCGCTCCTCGTCGAGGAGGCGCCACACGGCATCCATGTAGGGCAGCACCTTCGGAGCGACCGAGGCCAGCTCCTCGTAGATCTCCTCCGGCTTGAACTCGTCGAGGCCGAAGCCGCGGCGGAGCGCATTGTGGTGCGTGAGCAGCCGGTCGATCTTGTCGCGCAACGACGAGAGATCGGCCAGATCCATGAGGCGGATGGCACGGCGGCCGGCCTTGTCCTCGTAGGCCGGACCGATGCCGCGCTTGGTGGTGCCGATCTTGGTGCCGGCGCTGCCGCTCTCGCGCAGGGCGTCGAGCTCGCGGTGGATCGAGAGGATCAGCGTGGCGTTCTCGGCCACGCGCAGGTTCTCGCGGCTGATCGAGACGCCCTGCTCGCCCAGGCGCTCCACCTCGCCGGCGAGCGCATGCGGGTCGAGCACGACGCCGTTGCCGATCACGGAGAGCTTGTTCGGGCGCACGACGCCGGAGGGCAGGAGCGAGAGCTTGTAGACCTTGTCGCCGATCACGAGGGTATGGCCGGCATTGTGACCGCCCTGGAACCGCACGACCACATCCGCCTGTTCAGACAGCCAGTCGACGATCTTGCCCTTGCCCTCGTCGCCCCACTGGGCGCCCACGACAACCACGTTCGCCATCGCTCAAACCCTCACATGAAAAAGCCCCGGCGCAAGGCCAGGGCTGGGTAAAAACCTTGCAAACCCTCATGGTGGATCATGCGCCTCAGGTCAAGGCGGAATGAGCCCTGCATCCCCGCATCATAAACAGCGGAAAGGCGGGAATGTGGTTTTGTATTCCTGGCCTCGAATACAGATCGATCTGAGAAAGAGCCAGCACCTGTGGGCCCGCAGCGGGTGCTGCGAGCCTGAAGGTGTCGAGGGAGGCGTTTAGGGCAGCCCGGCTCGATGATGTGGTGTGGAAGGTGAGAGCCAAGCTGCTCGTCACGCGCGGTTTGTTTCAGCGGACCTGGAACAAGCCAGGATCGGCCACCCGCGATCACAGGGGTGCGAGACCTGCGGCGGGACCGCTCCTTGCCCCGCATCTGCGACGCCTCGCGAGCGCGCCCCTCGGCGGGCGAGGATGAGCCCAGATATAGCCAAGGTTAGAGCAGCAGCCAAGAACAAAGTGAGAACATGCTCTCACCTGCTGGCCTCTCCCCGTCATCTCGCTCCTGCGTCATGGCCGGGCTCGTCCCGGCCGCCCACGTCTTCAGGAACCGCAACGTTGCAAGACGTGGATCCCCGGAACAAGTCCGGGGATGACGCAGAGGGTGGCAGGACTGGAGGAGCATCAACACTATGCAAGACAATGAGAGTGCCATTCCCGGCCGGAGCGTAGCGGAGGGGAAGGGAATCCATGGCGGCGCGTCTGTGAATGGATCCCTTCCCTCGTTGGGAATGACAACTCCGTCACGGCCAAAGGAGCACTGGCCCTCCGGAACCGGGAGCCGCACGTCCTGTTGGTGAACGAATCCTCTGTTCATCCATGACGAGGCCCGCATGCACCCATACCTGCGCTTTGCCGCGATGATCGCAACATCCACCATCGTGATGTTCGGTCTGATGTACCTGAACGTCTATGCTCTCGATCACATCTTCTGGAGCGAGACCCGGGCCTACATGGCCCTGATCATGGGGGCGGCCATGGCCATCGTCATGCTGGCCTTCATGCTCGGCATGTACAAGAACAAGGCGGCGACCCTGGGCATCGTCCTCGCCGCCGCCCTGGTCTTCGCGGGAGCCCTCTACCTCGTCCGCAGCCAGGACACCGTAGAGGACGTGGCCTGGATGAAGGCGATGATCCCGCACCACTCCATTGCCATCCTGACGAGCGAGCGGGCGACCCTTACCGATCCCCGGGTTCGTCAGCTGGCGGATCGGATCATCGATGCCCAGCGCAGGGAGATCGACGAGATGAAGACGCTCATCCGGGAGCTGGAGAATCCCGCAGGGACACCGTCCGCCAGCGCCTCATGAGATCAGCCGCGACATAGCCTTTCGGAGACAGTGATGCAGCCCCAGCCAAACGCCCCTAAGACAGACGATTTCAGGCTCGAACGTGATGGCGATGCGCTCATCGTGACCTTTACGCCGGACGGACGGTCCTACACCTTCGCGATTGAAGGCGACCGGCTGTCCGAACCCAAGGTCTCACCGGCGCAGACCGCGGCCACGGACTATGCGGAGAATGAGGTTCGCAGGACCGCAACCGAACTGGCGCGGCTCGCGCTCACGGGATCTCCAGGGACGTGAAGTCCTTGACGGAAAGGCGCTTCACGCCCGTCCGCGAGCGCTCTTTTCCGTCCTGACCCGGTGCTCGATGAAGTTGCGGATCTCGCGGGTGCGGCGGGCGGGTTCGAGAACCTCGGCATCGATGCCGTGGCGCCAGGCGAGATCGAACCGCGCCGGATCCTTGTCGAGCGCCGCGAGATCCTGCGCATAGGACAGCGCCTCCTCGGCCGTCCGGCAGAAGCCTTCCCGCACGAGGATGTCGGTCCGGCGGCTTAAGATAGCGGCGAGCTCGCCCAGCGAAAACTCAGGGTGGTACTGCACGCCCCAGAAGGTGCCGCCGTCGCGACGGATCTCGGCCGCCTGCACGGGCGACACCGCATTGCTCGCAAGAACCGTGCAATCCTCCGGCACGGCTGTCACCATGTCGAGATGGATGGCGGGCGCGTCGTAAGCGGCCGGGCGCCCTTCGAGGAGCGGATGCGCCCTGCCGGCCTCCGTCCGCGTCAGCTTGCGGGCTATGCCGACCTCGCGGCCGAGCGGGTTCTGCTGCACGTCGCCATCCGCCGCGACGGCTGCTATTTGCAGCCCCCAGCAGGAGCCGAAGGACGGCGTGCGGGAGGCGAAAGTCGCCCGCATCAGGTCGATCTGGCGCAGGATCTCGGGCGTGCGGTCGTAGATGTTGAGGTGCGAGCCGGTGAGCACGATGCCGTCATAGGATTCGAGCCCCGCCGCATCGGGCAGGTTCGCGCCCTCATCCGTCGGAAAGGCGATGTCGCAGACCGCATCCTGGGCGATCCCCTGGATCACCTCCGCATAGGACTCGGAGAGCGTGAGTCCATAGGCTTCCTTGTGGGCCTGCCTTGCGCCCCGCGTATTGCCCTCAACCACCAGAAACCGTAAGGCCATGCCTGTCACCCGCTTGTTCCGTGCCGGTTTAGCCGAACGGCGCACGACAGCAAGTGCAATAAGGTCCGACCTCCGATGAATATCCTGCACGCGTTTTGGAAGGGAATCTGGGGGCAGGCCTACGTGCTCCTCACCCTCACCACGCTCATGTGGGGCGGCAATGCCATTGCCGGGCGGCTCGCTGTGGGCGAGGTGTCGCCCATGATGCTCACCTGCCTGCGCTGGGTCATCGTGGTGGTCGTGCTGCTGCCGCTCGTCGGCCGGCAGGTGATCGCGGCATGGCCGCAGATCAGGGAGCGCTGGGTTTTCACGGTCCTGATGGGAGCCTTCGGCTTCACGGGCTTCAACGCCCTGTTCTACGCCGCCGCGCACCATACGACCGCGGTAAACCTCACCATCTTCCAGGGTTCCATCCCGGTGCTCGTGCTTCTGGGCACGGTGCTGTTCTTCCACGCTCGCGTGATCCCGCTTCAGGTCATCGGCATGATCGTCACGATCCTCGGCGTGATCCTGGTGTCGGTGAAGGCCGATTTCGAGATCCTGAGAACACTTGCCCTCAACATCGGCGACGTCTGGACGCTGATCGCCTGCGTGTTCTATGCGGGCTATACGCTCGGCCTGCGCCATCGCCCCGCGCTTCCAGGCCTCATCTTCTTCGCGGCGCTGGCAGTGGTGGCCTTTGCAACCTCACTGCCTCTTCTGTGGATCGAGGCGTCTCAGGGCAGCCTGCAATTCCCAACCGCGAAAGGATGGCTGATCCTGCTCTATGTGGGCCTGCTGCCGTCCCTACTCTCGCAGGTGTTCTTCATGCGCGGCGTGGAGCTCATCGGACCGGCCCGGGCCGGCCTCTTCGTCAACCTCGTGCCGGTCTTCGGCGCCCTGCTCGCGGTTCTGCTGCTGGGCGAGCCCTTCGCGCTCTACCACGCAGGCGGCCTCGTGCTGGTGCTCGGCGGCATCTGGCTCGCGGAGAGAAAGCGGTAGCTCCCACTGTCATTCCCGGCCGGAGCGTCAGCGGAGGGGAAGGGAATCCATGGCGCTGTGCGTGTGAGTGGATCCCCTTCCCGGCCTCACGGCCGCCGGGGATGACACTCTCTCCGTCATGCCCGCACTTGTTGCGGGCATCCACGTTTTTACGCGGCCAAAGACGTGGATGGCCGGGACGAGCCCGGCCATGACGGTTGTAATTGTCAGTCTGCGAACACCACCGTCTTGCGCCCATTGAGCAGGATGCGATCCTCCAGGTGGTAGCGCACGGCACGGGCCAGCACGCGGCGCTCAATATCGCGGCCCTTGCGCACGAGGTCCTCCGCCGTGTCGCGGTGCGTGATCGACTCCACGTCCTGCGCGATAATCGGGCCTTCGTCGAGATCGGACGTCACATAATGCGCCGTGGCGCCGATCAGCTTCACGCCGCGCGCATGGGCCTGATGATAGGGCTTGGCGCCCTTGAAGCTCGGCAGGAACGAGTGATGGATGTTGATGCAGCGGCCGGAGAGCTTCGCGGCGAGCCCATCCGAGAGCACCTGCATGTAGCGCGCCAGCACCACGAGATCGGCCTTCGACTCGCGGATGATCTCCCAGACCTTCGCCTCCTGCTCCATCTTCGTTTCCTTCGTGACGGGCAGGTAATGGAACGGGATGTCGCCCAAGCTCACATGGGGATAGGTCTCGGCCGGATGGTTGGCAATGATGCCGACAGGCTCGAAATCGAGCTCGTCGATGCGCCAGCGATAGAGCAGGTCCGCAAGGCAATGGTCGAACTTCGAGACCAGCAGCATCACGCGGCGCTTCTCGGCCGGATCGCGCAGGGCCCAGGTCATGGAAAAGCGCTGAGCCAAGGGCGCGAAGCCATCCTTGAGTGCGTCGAGGTCGGCCTCGCCCGACACGGGATCGAACACGACACGCATGAAGAACCGGTCGGTCTGCGTGTCGTCGTATTGCTGCGCGTCGAGGATATTGAGGCCCGCATCCGACAGGTGCCCCGCCACGGCGGCCACGATGCCGGGACGGTTCGGGCAGGCGAGCGTCAGGACGAAGCGCTGCGACGGAGAATGGGCCATGGCATTACACCTTAGAACCGCACGGCGCGGGCGCGCTTGACCTGCGGGATCTCCTCGATCCGGCGCAGCAGCTCGTCGGAGACCGGCTCGTCCACCGACACGAAGCAGATGGCATCGCCGCCGGGCTTGTCGCGGCCGAGCGCGAAGGTCGCGACGTTCACGCCGGACTCGCCGAGCAGCGTGCCGAAGCGGCCGATGAAGCCGGGCTTGTCGTCGTTGCGCACATAGATCATGTGCGGGGCGAACTCCGCATCGACCGCGATATCGCGGATGTCGACCACGCGCGGCTTGCCGTCCTGGAACACGGTGCCGCCGGCATGCCTGGCCATGTCCTCCGCGTCGACCACGATGCGGATGAAGCTCTCGTAGTCGCGCGCCGCGTTCTCGCGCTTGACCTCTTCCACCATGATGCCGCGATCGCGCGCCACGAGCGGCGCCGACACCATGTTGATGTCCTGCAGGAAGGGACGCAGCACGCCGGTCACGGCAGCCGAGGTGAGCGCGCGCGTGTTCATCTCGGCGACATTGCCCTCGTACTCGATGCGGATGCCCTTGATCGGCGCTTCCGTGAGCTGACCCAGGAACGAGCCGAGCTTTTCGGCCAAAGCCACGAAAGGCTTCAGGCGCGGCGCTTCCTCGGCGGTGATCGACGGGAAGTTCACGGCGTTCTGGATCGCGCCCTGCAGCAGGTAATCCGACATCTGCTCGGCCACCTGCAAAGCGACGTTCTCCTGCGCTTCTGTCGTTGCAGCGCCCAGATGCGGCGTGCAGACCACGTTGGGGTGACCGAAGAGCGGGTTCGAGGTGGCGGGCTCCTCGACGAATACGTCGAAAGCCGCGCCCGCCACATGGCCGGAATCGAGCGCCGCGCGCAAAGCCGCCTCGTCGACGAGGCCGCCGCGGGCGCAGTTGACGATGCGCACGCCCCGCTTGGTCTTGGCGATGTTCTCGGCCGAGAGCACGTTCTTCGTCTTTTCCGTCATCGGTACGTGCAGCGTGATGATGTCGGCGCGGCGCAGCAGGTCGTCGAGCTCGACCTTCTCGACGCCAAGCTCAACGGCGCGCTCCGGCGACAGGAAGGGATCGTAGGCGATCACCTTCATGCGCAGCCCGATGGCGCGGTCGGCCACGATGGACCCGATATTGCCGCAGCCGATGACGCCGAGCACCTTGCCCGTGAGCTCGACGCCCATGAAGCGGTTCTTCTCCCACTTGCCGGCCTGCGTCGAGGCATCGGCCTGCGGGATCTGGCGCGCGAGCGCGAACATCATGGCGATGGCGTGCTCAGCCGTGGTGATGGAATTGCCGAAGGGCGTGTTCATGACGATCACGCCGCGCGCGGTGGCGGCGGGGATCTCGACATTGTCGACGCCGATGCCGGCGCGGCCGATGACCTTCAGGTTCTTGGCCTGCTCGAGGATCTTCGCCGTGACCTTGGTGGCGGAGCGAATGGCGAGGCCATCGTAGTCGCCGATGATTTGAGCGAGTTTTTCTTTGTCCTTGCCGAGATCGGGCTGGAAATCGACCGCGATGCCGCGATCCTTGAAGATCTGCACGGCGGCGGGGGAGAGAGCGTCGGAAATGAGTACGCGGGGAGCGGGCATGGGGCACCTGTTGTTTGCAGCCGTCCCACCCTCCCCTTGAGGGGGAGGGTCGGCTCGCAGAGCCGGGGTGGGGTGACGACGCTGTCGGTTCGATTGTCTGTGCGTTGTGTCCGAGGGCGACGAAGATGGGCGGTGCTGCCACCCCACCCCGCCGCCCTGACGGGCGTCGACCCTCCCCCTCGAGGGGAGGATAAAGGAACGTCAAGCCGCTTTCGCGAGCTTCGCCTTTTCCTGCGCGAAGGCCCAATCGAGCCAGGGCGTCAGGGCTTCGAGATCGGATTGCTCGACCGTGGCGCCGCACCAGATGCGCAGGCCCGGAGGAGCATCGCGATAGGCGCCGATGTCGAAGGCCACGCCTTCCTTGTCGAGGGCGGACACGATACCCTTGGCCACCTGCGCCACGGCCTCGGGGCCTTTCGCCACGATGTCCGGATCGGCGATCACCAGGCATACGCTGGTGTTGGAGGCGGTGGCCGGATCCTTGGCGAGGTTGGCGATCCACGGAGTCTTGGCGACCCAGTCGGTGATCACCTTCGCATTGGCGTCGGCCTTGGCGACGAGCGCGTTCAGCCCGCCGATGGACTTCGCCCATTCGAGCGCGTCGATATAGTCCTCGACCGCGAGCATGGACGGGGTGTTGATGGTCTCGCCCTCGAAGATGCCCTCGATGAGCTTGCCGCCCTTGGTCATGCGGAAGATTTTCGGCAGCGGCCAGGCGGGCTTGTAGGTCTCGAGCCGCTCCACGGCGCGGGGCGAGAGGATGAGCATGCCGTGGGCCGCTTCGCCCCCCAAAACCTTCTGCCAGGAGAAGGTGACCACATCGAGCTTCGAAAAATCGAGCTTCTGCGCGAAGGCCGCCGAGGTGGCGTCGCAGATGGTGAGGCCCTCGCGGTCGGCGGCAATCCAGTCGGCGCTCTGTACGCGCACGCCAGAGGTGGTGCCGTTCCAGGTGAAGACCACGTCGCGATTCTTGGTGTCGACCTGAGACAGATCGGGAAGCTCGCCGTAAGGCGCGCTGATCACGCGGGCATCCGCGAGCTTGAGCTGCTTGACCACGTCCGTGACCCAGCCCTCACCGAAGCTTTCCCAGGCCAGCATGTCGACCGGACGGGCGCCCAGCATCGACCACAGCACCATCTCGACGGCGCCGGTGTCGGAGGCGGGCACGATGCCGATGCGGTAGTCGGCCGGCACGTCGAGCACCTCGCGGGTGAGGTCGATGGCGAGCTTCAGGCGCGCCTTGCCGAGCTTGGCGCGATGCGAGCGGCCGAGGCTGTCGGTTTTCAGGTTCTGAAGAGACCATCCGGGGCGCTTCGCGCAGGGGCCGGACGAAAAGAAAGGCGCGCGCGGACGCGCGGCGGGCAGGCTTGTCATGTGATCCATCCTCTCAGATGGGCGCCTCTCGGTGGGGAGAGGTGTCCCGCCGACCGGTATGACGGACGCGAAAGCGACGGTCAAGGCGGATGCGGCCTGATCTGTCCTTGCGGCAGCGATCCAGATTACGAAATCGTAATACAAAACATTGTGTTCAGAAGGATCTGTTCCGATTAATTGGCATATATAGTCCTGTGATAAGTTCCGATAAACCGAACGACAAAGACTGACCTGTAAGGAGCGAGCATGCGTGTGTCCGGTCAACTTGCTGTCATAGCCTTGCTGGGGGCGGCAGGCTTTGGCGGCTGGTACGCCTATAAAGGCGGCCATCTGGCCGATATGCCCGTGATCGGCGCCTATGTGGGCCAGCCGTCCGGCCAGCAGGCCGGCGCTGCGAGGGGTCCGGGCGGCCGGGGCGGACCCGCCGGTCCGGCAACCGTCGAAGTCGACACGGTCAAGACCGGGCGCATCGTGGAAGTCCGGGAGGCGGTCGGCACCGTGCGCGCCTATGAATCCATCATGGTGACCGCCAAGGTGGCGGGCATCATCGGCGAGATCGGCTTCGAGGAAGGCCAGAAGGTCAAGGCCGGCGACATGCTGGTCCAGTTCGACGCCGCCGAGCGCCGCGCCGCCATCGAGCAGGCAACCGCCGAGGCCAACCGCGCCGCGGCGCTGCGGAACGAGATCGCCATCAAGCTCGAGCGCGCCCAGGCCCTGCGCCGCACCGGCTCGGGCACCGAGGCCCAGGTCGAGGACCTGACCGCCCAGATGAAGTCGCTCGAAGGCTCGATCGCCTCGGCTCAGGCCCAGCGCAGGGCCGCCGAGGCGCGGCTCGAGGAGTTGACGATCCGCGCGCCCTTCAATGGCCGCGTCGGCACCCGCTCCGTGTCGCTCGGCGCCTATGTGGCGCCCGGCACCCGCATCACCTCCCTCGACGACCTGTCGAAGGTACGCCTCGACTTCGCCGTGCCGGAGAACCTCCTGGGCCGTCTCGAGCCGGGCCAGACGGTGAACGCCAAAGCCGCAGCCTACCGGGACCGCATCTTCAAGGGCACGGTTTCCACCATCGATCCTCGCGTGGATCCCGCAACTCGCACCGTCCGCCTGAGCGCCGATTTCGACAACCCGGACGAGGCGCTCAAGCCTGGCATGTTCCTGTCGGTCGCCCTGGAGGTTTCGGCGCAGAACGACGCGGTGGTGGTGCCGGAGGAGGCCATCGTCAGCGAAGGCCTCCGCCACATCGTGTATGCGGTGAAGGACAACAAGGTGGAGCGCCGCGTCATCACCATCGGCCAGCGCCAGGGCGGCAAGGTCGAGGTTGTGGACGGCATCAAGGCCGGCGAGAGCATCGTGGTGCTGGGCGTCCAGCGCGTGCGCCCGGGCGCTGAAGTCATTGCCCGGCCCGTCGGCTCCACGGCACCCGCCGCCCCGGCGCCTGCGGCCAACCGCGAGCAGCCCTCGCGCTCCTCGCTGAACCTGCCCCAGGCCATCGGCAGCGCCCAAGCGGCCGAACGGAAGTAAAATGCACTTCGTGTCATTCCCGGCCGGAGCGCAGCGCAGGGGAACGGAATCCATCGCCGCGGCGCGTGCAAGTGGATCCCCTTCCCTCGCGTCGCTCGCCGGGGATGACACCGAGCCTCAACCCTTCAGAAGACTTGACCCGAACGGGATCGATTAGAGCCATGCAGGTTTCCGACCTCTTCATCCGCCGTCCCGTCTTCGCCGTCGTGGTCAGCCTGCTGCTGATTGTCGGCGGCCTTGCCGCGCTTATCCAGCTGCCGGTGCGGGAATATCCGAGCGTCGACCGTCCGGTCGTGTCCGTCTCGACGGTTTATCGCGGCGCCTCGAACGAGGTCATCGAAAGCCGGATCACGGAAGTCATCGAAGGCGCGGTGGCGGGCATCGAGGGCATCGACCAGATCCGCTCCCAGAGCCAGAACGAGCGCTCCTCGGTCACGATTGAGTTCGACGTATCGCGCGATCCCGAGGGCGCCACCTCCGACGTGCGCGATGCGGTGTTCCGCGTGGTCGGCCGCCTGCCCGACGGCGTGGACCAGCCCGTGATCCGCAAGGTCGACGACAACGCCTCGGCCATCATGTGGATCAGCGTGACCTCCTCCACCTACGATGCACTCGAGCTCAGCGACTTCCTGAAGCGCGTCTATGTGGACAGGCTCTCCACCGTGCCGGGCGTCGCCAACGTGTATCTCGCCGGCGAGCGGCGCTATGCGATGCGCGTCTGGGTCGATCGCCCGGCGCTGGCGGCCCGCGGCCTCACCGTGCAGGACCTGGAAAGCGCCATCCGGCGCCAGAACGTGGAGCTGCCCGGCGGCCGCATCGAATCCGCGCAACGCGAGTTCACCGTCAAGACGGATTCCCGCCTGTCATCGCCGCAGGATTTCGAGCAGCTGATCGTTTCGAACAAGAACGGCTACCTCGTGCGACTCAATGAGGTTGCCAGGGTCGAGGTGGGGCCTGAGGACAACCGCTTCGAATTCTACGAGGCCGGCAAGGTCGCCACGGGCCTCGGCATCGTGCGCCAGTCCACGGCCAATACCCTGTCGGTGGCCGAAGGGGTGCGCGCCGAGCTGGAGCAGCTTAAATCCTCCCTGCCGCCGGGCACCACGGCTGAGGTCTCCTATGACGAGAGCCAGTTCATCAGCTCCTCGATCAACGGCGTGCTGACCACGCTCCTCGAAGGCGTCGGCCTCGTGATCCTGGTGATCCTGGTCTTTCTGCGCGACTGGCGCTCGACCATCGTGGCCATCGTGGCGATCCCGGTCTCGATCATCGCAGCCTGCATGGTGATGGCCTATTTCAATGCTTCCATCAACGTGCTGACGCTGCTGGCTGTCGTGCTGGCCATCGGCATCGTGGTGGACGATGCGATCGTGGAGATCGAGAACGTTCATCGCCGCATCGAGGAAGGGCAGCCGCCGCTGCTCGCCTCCTTCGATGGCGCACGCGAGATCGGGTTCGCGGTGATCGCCACCACCGCCACGCTGATGGCCGTGTTCGTGCCGCTCGCCTTTATGACCGGCAATACGGGCCAGCTCTTCCGCGAGTTCGGCATCACGCTCGCGGCTGCGATCTTCTTCTCCGGCGTTGTCGCGCGAACCCTCACGCCGATGATGTGCTCCAAGCTGATGGTGCCGGCTCATGGCCCCATCCAGCGCATGACCGAGCCCTTCTTCACGGGCATGAACAATGTCTATCGCCGGATCCTGATCCGTGTTCTCAAGGCACCCCTGGTGATCCTGGCGATCGGCTTCGCCATCTCGCTTTCGGCCTACGGCCTCTTCCAGGGTCTGCCGAAGAACTTCGCCCCGACGGAGGATCGCGGCGCGATCATCGTCCGGATCGAGGCGCCGGAAGGCTCCAGCCTCGACTATACCCGCGAGCGGGTCAGGGAAGTCGAGAATATTCTGCTGCCCTACAAGGAGCAGGGCGTGGTCTCGTCCATCACGAGCCAGGTCGCGCCCGGCTTCGCGCGGCCGTCGCCGGTGAATGCGGGCATGATCATCGTTCGCCTGGTGCCGTGGGACCAGCGGACGATGAAGCAGCAGGAGCTGGTGCAGGAGATCAACCGCAAGGTCGCGAACCTGCCCGGCGCCCGCGTTTCGCCGATCAGCCCCGGCTCGCTCGGCCAGCGCGGCCCCTCCAAGCCGATCCAGTTCGTGCTCGGCGGCCCCGATTACGACACCCTGCGCGACTGGCGCGATACCGTGATGCAGAAGGCGCAGGAAACGGGCATGTTCGTGAACATGGATTCCGACTACCGGGAGTCCCAGCCCGACATCCGCGTCCAGATCGACCGGCAGCGCGCCGCCGATCTCGGCGTCTCGGTGGAGGATATCGGCCGCACGCTCGAACTGATGTTCGGCGAGCGCGAGGTCTCGACCTTCGTCAGCCGTGGCGAAGAATACTCTGTGATCATGCGCGGCCGCGCGGAGGACCGGGCGACGCCAAACGATCTCGCCAACACCTTCGTGCGCGCGACCAACGGCGAGCTCGTTCCTCTCTCGTCCTTCGTGACCCTGACCGAGGCCGCCGCGCCCCAGACACTCAACCGCTTCAACCGCATGCGCGCGATCACCATCGACGCGGGCTTGAGGCCCGACGTGTCGATCGGCGATGCGCTCCAGACCCTGGAACAGATCGTGCGCGCAGAGCTGCCTGCGGATGCGCGCATCGGTTATCGCGGCCAGTCGCAGGATTTCCGCGACTCCTCCAACGCCATCTACATCACCTTCGGCATGGCGCTGCTCGTGGTGTTCCTGGTGCTGGCGGCGCAGTTCGAGAGCTGGATCAACCCGTTCATCATCATGCTCACCGTGCCGCTCGCCGTCACGGGCGGGTTGGCGGCGCTCACGATCACCGGGCAGTCGCTCAACATCTACAGCCAGATCGGCATGATCCTGCTGATCGGCCTGATGACGAAGAACGGCATCCTGATCGTCGAGTTCGCCAATCAGCTGCGCGAGCGCGGCATGTCCGTGTGGGACGCTGTGATCGAGGCCTCGGTGCTGCGCCTGCGGCCGATCCTGATGACCTCCATCGCGATGATCGGCGGCGCGATTCCGCTGGCGTGGTCGACGGGCGCCGGCGCCGAGGCGCGCAACGCCATCGGCACGGTGATCGTCGGCGGCGTGACCATGTCCACCCTTCTTACCGTGCTGGTGGTGCCGGCGATCTACCTGCTCATCGGCGGCTATACCAAGCCCGCCACCTATGTGGGTGAGATGCTCGAGAAGCTGCGGTCGCAGACCGGCCAGCGCCCGCACGGCGAGGATCTGCCACGCCACACCGCCCCGCAGCCTCCGGCTCACCCGGCGGAGTGATCGGGAGAGATAGCACTCTTTCCAAGCCCTCATCCTGAGGAGGTGCGCCAGCACAGTCTCGAAGGATCAGGGCGCCTCCAGTGCAATCTGGACCCTCCTTCGAGACGCAGCCTCACGGCTGCTCCTCAGGATGAGGCCGAGGAACTCAAGGAAGCGGAAGTCGAAACAGAAAGCCCCGGCGATCATCTCGCCGGGGCTTTTGCTTGAAGACTGAGAAGACGTGGCGATATTAAGCCGCCACCTGCGAGGCGGCCCGGGTCACGGCATCGACCACGTCGTCGACCACGCGGTTGACGAGATCCTCGTTGTCGCCCTCGCCCATCACGCGGATGACCGGCTCGGTGCCGGAGGGGCGGATCACCAGGCGGCCCCCTTGGCCAAGAGTCTCGCGTCCGGCCTCGATGGCCTTGATGACCGAGGCGTCCTGCAGGGGCTTGCCGGCCTTGTAGCGCACGTTCTTGAGCACCTGCGGCAGGGGCTCGAAGCAGTGGCAGACCTCGGAGACCGGCTTGCCGAGGCTTTTCACCACCGCGAGAAGCTGGAGCGCCGCCACGAGGCCGTCGCCCGTGGTGGTGTAGTCGGACATGATGATGTGGCCGGACTGCTCGCCGCCGAGGTTGTAGCCGTGAGCCCGCATGTGCTCGAGCACGTAGCGGTCGCCCACCGCCGTGCGCACGAGGCCAAGGCCCATGTCACCCAAGAAGCGCTCCAAGCCGAGATTCGACATGATCGTCGCGACGATGCCGGGCTGCGACAGGCGTCCGTCTTCCTTCCACGAGCGGGCGACTATGCCCATGAGCTGGTCGCCGTCGACCTTGTGGCCCTTCTCGTCGACGATCAGGACGCGGTCCGCATCGCCGTCGAGGGCGATGCCCACATCGGCGCGCAGCTCCCGAACCTTCTGGATCAGGGCATCGGGCGCGGTCGAGCCCACATCGTGGTTGATGTTGAAGCCGTTGGGCTCCACGCCGATCGACATCACCTCGGCGCCCAGCTCCCACAGGGCTTCCGGGGCCACCTTGTAGCCGGCGCCGTTGGCGCAGTCGATCACCACCCGCATGCCTTCGAGATCAACCTGGCGCGGCAGGGTGCGCTTGGCGAATTCGATGTAGCGGGCCTGGACGCTCTCGATGCGCTTGGCGCGGCCCAGCGTAGCGGAGCCGGACAGGCGGCGGGTCAGATCGGAATCGATCAGCGCCTCGATCTGGAGCTCCATGTCGTCGCTGAGCTTGAACCCGTCCGGGCCGAACAGCTTGATGCCGTTATCCTCATAAGGGTTGTGCGAGGCCGAGATCATGACGCCGAGGTCACAGCGCATGGAGCGGGTCAGCATGGCCACCGCAGGGGTCGGGATCGGGCCGAGGAGGAGAACGTCCATGCCCACCGAGGTGAAGCCCGCCTGGAGGGCGGATTCGATCATGTAGCCGGAGAGACGCGTGTCCTTGCCGATCACAACCCGGTGCCGGTAATCGCCCCGCTGCTGGAACATGAGGCCTGCGGCCTGCCCGACCCTGAGGGCCAGGTCCGGCGTGATGATGCCGTTGGCGCGGCCCCGAATGCCGTCGGTCCCGAAGTATTTACGCACGTGCTTTGTCTCCGCATTCTTTGGCGCCGATCCGCGCTTTTGCTTTTTCAAAGCAACCTCCCCCATTCCGGTCAAGGCATGGAGGCCAATCCGCGCATCACAAGTGATAAGCGATTGTTACAAACCTTACGCCTGGCTCAGGTGTAGTATTAGTACTTTGAGGTAAACAAAAAAGAACGCCCGCTGCGGGAGCGGGCGTTCCTGGATTTCACAGATACTGACGTTTTAGGCCTGCGGCTGGGGCTCCATGCCCCCGTCGCTCTCGCGCGGACGGCCCGGGCGGGTGGTCGGAACGGCCGAACCGCGGGTCGGGGTGACCGTGTCGCCGGAATCCCGCACCGGCGGCTGGCCGTCGAGCAGATTGCGGATCTCGTCGCCCGTCAGGGTCTCGTATTCCAACAGCCCCCGGGCCAGCGTCTCAAGCTCGTGCTGCTTCTCGGTGAGGATGCGGCGGGCGTCATTGAGCCCGTCCTCCACGAGACGGCGCACCTCGGAGTCGATCTTCTGGGAGGTCGCCTCGGAGATGTTCTGCTGGCGGCCCATGGACATGCCGAGGAACACCTCGTCCTGGTTCTCGCCATAGGCGACGGTGCCGAGCTCGGGCGAGAAGCCCCACTTGGTCACCATCATGCGGGCAAGGCGCGTGGCCTGCTCGATGTCCGACTGAGCCCCGGAGGTCACCTTCTCCTTGCCGAAGATCATCTCCTCGGCGATGCGGCCGCCCATCATGATGGCCAGACGCGAGGTCATCTGCTCATAAGACATGGACAGCTTGTCCCGCTCAGGCAGCTGCATGACCATGCCGAGCGCACGGCCGCGCGGGATGATCGTGGCCTTGTGCACCGGATCGGTGGCCGGGACATTGAGCGCCACCACAGCATGGCCGGCCTCGTGATAGGCGGTCAGGCGCTTCTCGTCGTCGGTCATGACCAGCGTACGGCGCTCGGCGCCCATCATCACCTTGTCCTTGGCGTCCTCAAACTCGCGCATCGTGACGATACGCTTGCCGCGGCGAGCCGCGAGCAGCGCCGCCTCGTTGACGAGGTTCATCAGGTCGGCGCCCGAGAAGCCGGGGGTGCCGCGGGCAATGACCTTCAGGTCCACGTCGGGCGCCAGCGGCACCTTGCGGACGTGAACGCGCAGGATCTTCTCGCGGCCCATGACGTCGGGGTTCGGCACCACGATCTGGCGATCGAAGCGGCCTGGGCGCAGAAGCGCCGGGTCGAGCACGTCGGGGCGGTTGGTGGCCGCAATAATGATCACGCCCTCGTTGGCCTCGAAGCCGTCCATCTCCACCAGGAGCTGGTTGAGGGTCTGCTCGCGCTCGTCGTTGCCGCCCCCTAAGCCGGCGCCGCGATGGCGGCCGACCGCGTCGATCTCGTCGATGAAGATGATGCAGGGGGCGTTCTTCTTCGCCTGCTCGAACATGTCGCGCACGCGGGAGGCACCCACGCCGACGAACATCTCGACGAAGTCGGAGCCCGAGATGGTGAAAAACGGCACATTGGCCTCGCCTGCGACGGCGCGCGCCGTGAGCGTTTTACCGGTGCCGGGAGGGCCGACGAGCAGCACGCCGCGCGGGATACGGCCGCCGAGGCGCTGGAACTTCTGCGGATCGCGCAGGAACTCCACGACCTCCTGAAGGTCTTCCTTGGCCTCGTCGATGCCCGCCACGTCGTCGAAGGTGACGCGGCCATGGGCCTCCGTCAAAAGCTTCGCCTTCGACTTGCCGAAGCCCATGGCCCGGCCGGCGCCGCTCTGCATCTGGCGCGACAGGAACACCCAGGCGCCGATGAAGAGCGCGATGGGCAGGATGTTCATGAGCACCGCGATGAACCACGGAGTCGAATCCGACTGCGGACGGGCCGTGATCTGCACGCCCTTCTGCTGCAGCTTCGTGACCAGCATCGGGTCGCTCGGCGCATAGGTCGTGAAGGTGCGGCCATCCGTATAGGTGCCGCTGATCTCAGGGCCGGAGATGACCACGCTGGTGATGCGGCCAGCATCGGCCTCGCTGAGGAGCTGGCTATAGGCGATGTCGCTGCCGCCGCCGCGTTGACCGGGGCTCTGGAACAGGGTCACGAGCGCCAGCACAAGGAGGAAGATCACCACCCACAGGGCGAAGTTGCGGAAATTTGAATTCATTTGATCAGGTTCTGCCCCAGAGGGAGAGAAAGCGTGAGGAGGTCTCCCCGCGCGGCTAAACTCAATGTAGGCATACCGTCCCGCCTTGCCAAGGGAATGCGGCGCCGATGCGACATCATCCGATAACCTGAGCCGAGAGATTCGGCTAACGGCCCCGGTGGCGCGGTGGTTCCGGCCCCAGATATACCCGCCCGGCCTGGGTCAGGCGCAGATGGGCGCCCGCGATGGTGAGGCTCAGCGCCTCCCGGGCGCCTGCCGCCTGCCGCAGGCGCTCCGTGCAGGCCTCGAGCCGGCGCAGACGGCTATTGTCCAGATCCAATCCCGCCTGCGTCAAAGCCAGCTCCAGCACCCTTAGGGCGATGTCGAAGGGCTCGTCCGTCAAAATCTGCGCCGGAAACGACAGGGTTCCGGCTTCAAGACTCGGTTCGCCCCGGTCGAATGCCTCCCAGGCCTTGATATCGAGGGCCTCATCAGCCTGGGCGGCCCTCTCCGCCAGGCGGGCCAGTCGCTCGGCGGTGAGACCCTCCGCGGCAAGGAGCGGCATCAACCTGCGCCAGCGGACACGGGCATAGCGCTCGTCCGCGTTCGATGGATCGCTGACGAAGCGCCAGCCCTGCTGCCGGCAATGATCGAGTAGATGTGATTTCGGCAAACCAAGAAACGGCCGCACGTGACGGATGCCCTGCCGGTCCGTGCCCCGGCGCATGCCGGCAAGGCCCGATAGGCCCGAGCCGCGCGACAAGCGCATCATTACCGTTTCCGCCTGATCGTCGAGGGTATGAGCCGTGACGAGATGGGAGGCGGCCGCCTCGCGGGCATGCTCGACCAGAAGGCGGTAGCGCGCCTCGCGGGCAGCCTCCTGGATTCCGCTCACGGGCTTTTGTCCGCTCCAGGCGAGCGTTCGATGCGGCAGGCTCAAGAGAGCGGCCTCGCGCGCCACGAAGGCGGCTTCGTCGGCAGCCTCAGGCCGCAGGCCATGATCGACGGTTGCAACGTGAATGGGAGGGCGGCGTCCGAGGGAAGCCCAGCGGGCGAGGCTCTGCATGAGGGCCATGGAGTCCGGACCGCCCGATACGGCGGCGAGGATGCCGGGGGCTTCGTTCAGGGACGAAAAAAGACGCTCGAGCCCATCATCCGAGAGCGGATCGTCGGGGGGCGAGATCGGGGCCACAGCGCGGGCCTTCAAACGGTCAGCGGATCAGCTGCACTTGATCCGCTTCTGCTCGCGCTCGGAGGCCTGGCGGACGGGGGCGGAGGCCTGCGGATATTTGCGGTCGAGTTCGGAGAACACCGCGCAGGCGCGATCCTTGGCGCCCAGCCCGTTCAGCGAGATGCCGAGCCGCAGCAGGGCATCGGGCGCCTTGGCCGCGTCCGGATGCTCGGCCGAGACGTTCAGGAACTGCTCGGCGGCCTCGCGGTACCGGCTGCGCATGAGATAGGTCTCGCCGAGCCAGAAGGTGGCCTCCGGCACGAGCTTGTCGCGCGGATTGGACTGGAGGAAACGGCGAAAACCCATCTCAGCCTGGTCGTACTGCTTCGAGGTGAAGGAGGCGTAGGCCGTGTCGAAGTCCGACCGGGGGTTGCCGGCGCTGGTTGCCGCCACGCTGGGGTTGGCGCGCTCGGCGATGGCGCCCTGAGGCAGGGCCGCCTGGGCCTCGGCGGGATAGTCGAGCGGCGCGCCCTCGGGGTCGTCCTGCTCGATCAGCTCCCCGATTCCGGCCAGCTGCCCGCCCGGAAGCGGCAGCGGACGGCTCGCATCGACTTCAGCGAGCGGCGCCGACGGCGGGGTCGAGCCGAGCGGACGGGGGGCGCCGGGAGCGCCTGGCGCCTCGGATGGGTCGAACACGTCGCTGCGGCGCTGCGGCTGGGCCGGGGCCGGCTGCGCCGGGGGCTGGGCCGGACGCGAAGGCGTCGCGGTGGACGGTGCGGGAGCGGGCCTGGAGCCGCCGCCGCCGCGCCCTTCCTGGAAGCGGAACTCCACGTCCTCCTGGAACTTGCGCAGTTGTTCCTTCAGCTGGCGGTTCTCGTACTGGAGCTGCTCCATCTGACCGGAGATTTGGCGGAACTGGCTCTCGAGCCGGTTCAGGCGCACGATCGCGTCAGCCGCATCCTGTGCGGAAGCGGGGGCGGCCAGAGCCAGGGCAAAGGCGAAAAAGACAAACAGGCGTCGCAACATGCTGGGAATACCGTAAGGATCCAAGGCGGAGGGGCCAATAACACAAAAGCGCCGCCACGGCGAGAATGTGGCGGCGTTCTGCGATTTCACAAAACGTGAACCCGATGGGGCTTTATGCCCCGGCGCCGTTGCCGAGCACCGTCACCGCACGCCGGTTCTGCGACCAGCAGGAGATGTCGTTGCAGACCGCCACCGGGCGCTCCTTGCCATAGGACACGGTGCGGAAGCGGTTGCCCGGGATGCCGCGGGAGATCAGGTAGTCGCGGACGACCTGGGAGCGGCGGGCGGAGAGCGAGAAGTTGTACTCGCGGGTGCCGCGCTCGTCCGCATGGCCTTCGAGGATGAAGGTATATTGCGGGTAGCGCTGCAGCCACTGGGCCTGCTTGTCGAGGGTCGCGACCGCCGTGGGGGTCAGATCCGTCGAGTCGGTCTCGAAGAACACGCGGTCACCCACGTTAACGACGAAGTCCTGGGCGCTGCCTGGGGTGGCGGCACCGCCGGCTCCGAAGCCGCTGGCTCCACCGGCCATCTCATCTTTGTTGGACGAACACGCCGCCGCCCCAAGGGCGAGGACGAGTGCAGCGGCGAATTTGACGGCGCGCAGCGTCATCATTGGCAATACTCCTTACACATACGTTTGCCGAACGTTGTGTCTTTCATATCGGGAGGATGGTTAAGGGAGGGTTCCGTCAACCGAGGAGAGAGACCCGGGATTAAGGTGAATTATGGCCAAGTTGTGGAAGTTAGGATTAGGGTAAATCAACCGTGAATGAATTCCGGCCGGAGGCCTTATATCTGTCGCAAGGAGAGCCCTCGGAAGCTAGGCTGCTGCCGATTGCCTGTCTCACGCGTTGAGAGGTCATGAATATCGTGACGACCCCGCCCGGCACTCTTGGACAACCCTACCGCAAGGCCCTTGACGACCTGCGTCTGGAGCGCGCCTTCGCGCGCATCGCCGACAGCGATCTACGGCACGGGAATGCGGTATCGCTGCTCAAGGACTCGCGGGAGAACTACCCGGCCTGGCTGGAGGCTATCCGCTCGGCGCAGTCGGTGGTACATTTCGAAAACTTCATCATAGCCGATGACGAGAGCGGCCGAGAGTTTGCTGAAGCCCTGATGGAGCGGGCTCGCGCGGGCGTAAAAGTGCGCGTGCTCTACGACTGGCTCGGCTCGTCGTTCCGGGCCCTGCCCGGCTATTGGAAGCGGCTGCGCGAGGCCGGAGTCCAGGCCAAGGTCTTCAACCCGCCTCGGCTGACCGATCCGTTCTGGGTTCGCCGCGATCACCGCAAGGTGATTACCGTCGACGGGCGCATCGGGTTCGTGTCGGGCCTGTGCATTTCAGACAACTGGGTCGGCAAGAACGGTCATGCGCCCTGGCGCGACACCGGGATATGCCTGGAAGGTCCTGTGGTGGCCGACCTCGATACGGCCTTCGCGGAAACCTGGCGGCTCGCCGGCATGCGGCCAATCCCGAAATCCGAACTGCCCCACCCGGATCTGATCCCGCCGGCGGGCACCATGGCGGCCCGTGTCATCAGCGGCGAGCCGGGGATGCTGCGCACGTACCGGGTCGATCAGTTCATCGCGGCCACCGCACAGCGCAACCTATGGCTGACCGACGCGTATTTCGTCGCCACCACCTCCTATGTGCAGGCTTTGGGCGAGGCGGCGCGGGACGGGGTGGACGTGCGCATCCTGGTGCCGGGATCAAGCGACGTTCCCGCACTCCAGCCCGTGGTGCGGGCCGGCTACCGTTCCCTCATCGAGGCGGGCATCCGCGTCTACGAATGGAACGGTTCGATGCTCCACGCCAAGACCGCCGTCGCGGACGGGCGCTGGTCCCGTGTCGGCTCCACCAACCTGAATCTGGCGAGTTGGGCCACCAACTGGGAGCTCGATGTCGTCGTCGAGGATACCCAGTTCGCCGAGGCCATGGAGGCGATGTATCTCGAGGATCTCGCCAACGCGACGGAGATCGTTCCCGGCTGGCAGTCCCGCCGCCGTCAGGCGAAGAAGATGCGCTCCCGTCGCGGGCATCGCTACACGAAGGGCGGCGTGCGCAGGCTTGCGGCCGGCGCGCTGGCCCTGTCCACCACCCTCGGCAAGTCGGTGCATTCGCGGTCGCTGACCGCCACCGAGGCGAGCAGCGTTGCCATCATCGGCTTCGCCCTGCTGGCGCTCGCCGCGCTGATCACCTTCTTCCCGGTCCTGATCATATCGCCTGTGGTCATCGTCCTCGTATGGCTGAGCCTCGCTCTCCTCATTCGCGCCTTTCGTCTGAAGCGGCGCGTGCGCCTGAGGCGCCGCAAGCTCGCCCTGAGGCGAAGGTTGACCAAAATCAGGGAGACGGAAGCCTCCCCGGAAGCTTCCCTAGGAGAATAAACGGAAACCGGCCGCCAAGCTTGGCGTTGACCTCACGCCGGGCAGATGCAGCCCGACTGGCGAGGAGATCCCCATGGCATCAGGCACCTCCGGTTCGACCCATTCCCTCGACCGCATTCAGGCCATGAGTTCGCTCCTGGCGCAGAACTGGTGGGCCGTGGCCCTGCGCGGCGTCTTCGCCATCGTCTTTGCGCTCATCGCCTTCTTCTCGCCGGGCGCGACGATCCTGTCCCTCGTGCTGTTCTTCTCGGCCTATATGCTGGTCGACGGTGTGTTCGGCATCGTGTCGGGCATCAGGGCCGCATCCAACCACCAGCGCTGGGGCCTGCTGATCCTGGAGGGCATCCTCAACATCCTGGTCGGCATCATCGCGTTCATCATGCCGGGCCTGACGGTGCTGTTCTTCGTCACCCTTGTGGCCGTGTGGTCGCTGATCACGGGCGTCCTGATGATCGTCGCCGCCTTCAAGCTCAACCCCGAATACGGGCGCGGCTGGCTGATCTTCAGCGGCATCGTGTCGGTGCTGTTCGGGATCGCGCTCCTGATCGCCCCGCTCGTTGGCGCCGTGGTGCTGACCTGGTGGCTCGGCGCCTATGCGCTCGTCTTCGGCATCGGCCTTCTGGTGCTCGCCTTCAAGCTCAAAGGCCGCAGAGACAACACCGGCGGCGCAGCCTCACTGCGGGCCTGAATGAAAAAGGGCGCCTGAGGCGCCCTTTTCTTATCAGTTGCTCTGCCGGCTTTCGCTCAACAGCGGCGACCAGGTCGGGTCGGACGCGAAGGACGGCGTCGGGACGGGCTGCTCCACGCGGCCGGTGATATCGACCATGTAGAGCTTGCCGCCGGCCTGTCCGCCCGGATCGCGGAAGAACAGGATGTACTGGCCGTTGGGCGCCCAGGTCGGGCTCTCGTTGTGGAAGCCTTCCGTGAGGATGCGCTCGCCCGAGCCGTCTGGCTTCATGATGCCGATGGCAAAGCCCCCAGCGCGCTGTTTCGTGAAGGCGATGTAGTCGCCGCGCGGCGACCAGGCGGGCTGCGAGTAGGAGCCGTCGCCGAAGGAGATGCGGCGCTGGTCGGAGCCATCCACGTTCATCACGTAGATCTGCTGCTTGCCGCCGCGGTCGCTCTCGAACACGATCTGCTTGCCGTCCGGCGAGAAGGATGGCGAGGTGTCGATGGCGGGTGTCGAGGTCAGGCGCGTGGTGGCCTGCGAGCCCAGGTTCATCATGAAGATGTTGGCATTGCCGCCCTGCTGCAGGCTCATGACGATGCGGCTTCCCTCAGGCCCGAAGCGCGGCGAGGACGCCATGTCGGGGAAGTTGCCAAGCACCTGGCGCGAACCGGATTCGAGGTTGATCACCTGCACGCGCGGCTGCTGGCCCTCAGTCTGGGACATGTAGGTGATGTCCTGCGTGGCCGGCGAGTAGCGTGGAGCCACCACCGACGTGTCGCCTTGCGTCAGGTAGCGCACGTTCGCGCCGTCCTGGTCCATGATGGCGAGGCGCTTGCGGCGGTTCTCCTTCGGGCCTGATTCATCGACGAACACGATGCGCGTGTCGAAGAAGCCGCCGAAGCCCGTGATCTTGGTGTAGACCGCGTCCGAGATGATGTGGCCGACCCGGCGCCAGAAATTGGCGTCCGTCACGTATTGCTGGCCGGTGAGCTGCTGGCCCGTCTCGATGTCCCACAGGCGGAACTCGGCGCGCAGACGCCCCGACGGATCGCGCGAGACGCGGCCGGTCACAAGTGCCTGGGCGCCCGCCATCTTCCAGGCATCGAAGCGCGGCGCGGCGTCGAACGACGGGCGCTCGGGGAAGCGTGCCTTGTCGAGCGGCGCGAAGTACCCTGAGCGCTGCAGATTGTTGTTGATGATGCCGGAGACCCGCTGCCCCATGTCGCCTTCGCCGGAAAAATCGGCAACGGCGATGGGCATGGGCTGGAACTGGCCGCCTGGACCGACGCGGAACGACAGCTGCGCTTGTGCTGCGGGTGCGAGCGCCGCCATCGGCAGGACGACGGCCAGCGCGACGAGAACACGGGAGATAAGACGAGTGATCATGGGATGCTGTCTCAAGCTTTGATGGGCTTTAAGAGAGAGGAGGATCGAACTGGACGTTCAGGACCTTCCAGTCCGTGTAATAAGGCGCGAATTTCGCCGGGATCTCGAATTGGCGGCACTTGCGGATAGCCCTGACGGCGGCATCCGCCACCGCGCGATCGGTCGATGAGCTTCCGGCCTGGAGGACGCGAGGTTCGGTGGTGAGCGAGCCGTCCTGGTTCAGGCGGATATCGAGAACCGGCGCCATGACCTGTCCGCCTGATGCAGCGATGGGCGCGCTGTAGCAGCGCTCGATCTGCGAGACGAGAATGCCGATGAGGGCGTCGCGCAGGCTGGGCGAGAGCTTCGCGGCCGATCCCGTCGCGGTGCCGAGCGAGGCGGTCCTCTGGACCTCCGCGCCGGTCGCGCCGGTGGACTGGCTCTTGTCCTTGCTGTCGAGGAACTGCTTCAGGTCGCCCATGTCGAGCTTTTTGGCGACCTGGGCCTCCTTGCGCGCCTTGGCCTCGGCCTCTTCCTTGGCCTTGGCCTCCGCGAGCTTCTTCGCCTCGGCTTCCGCCTTTGCTTTTGCGTCCGCCTCTGCTTTCGCCTTAGCCTCCGCGACCTTCTTGGCTTCGGCCTCCGCCTTGGCTTTCGCCTCCGCTTGCGCCTTTGCCTTGGCCTCAGCCTCGACCTTGGCCAGCTCGGCGGCCTTGGCCTTCTCGATGGCTTCGGCTTCGGCCTTCTCGCGAAGCTGCTTTTCCTCCGCGGCCTTGGCCTCGGCGGCCTTCTCTTCCTGCGAGCGGGTCGGCGGCGCGGGCGGCGGAGGCGCAGCGGCCACCGGCTCCTCCTTGTCGGCCACCCTCATCTCGGCCGGGCGCTTCGGCGGGGCCGGCGCATCGCGCTTGTCCTCGCCGGGATCCTTCAGCTCGGTCTTGTCGGCGACGCGCTCGGCGCGGGGCTTCGGCTGCGGTGCCTTGGCGTTGATTTCGCCCTTGGTGATCTGGGAAAGTTGGGCATCGGTGATGACCTCGACCGGGATGCCTTCCTGCGCCTCGGGAAATTCGGCAACCGAAGACAGACCGATCATGGCAGCCGTCAGCAGCGCCGCATGGGCGACGCCCGAGACCCAGAAGCCCGGCTCCGAAGTGCTGAATTTCAGCTTCAACGCCACGTGTGTGTGCCCCTTGCTCTCAATCGTCTCAGCGCTGGTCGATCTCGGTCACGAGGGCGACGCGCTTGTAGCCGGCCGTGGTCACGATCGACATCACCTGGGCGACGCGCCCGTAATCCACCTTCTTGTCGCCACGCACGAAAACCCGCTCGTCGAAGCCTGCCTTCGACACTTCCGCGAGCTTGCCCACGATGGCTTCGTCCGTCAGCTCCGTCTCGCCGAGGAAGACCTGGCCGTTGGCCTTGATCGACAGGGTCACGGGCGTCGCGTCGGAGTTGAGCGGCGCGGCTTTGGTCTGCGGCAGATCGAGCGGCACGCCGGCCGTCATCATGGGTGCCGCCACCATGAAGATGATGAGCAGCACCAGCATGACGTCGATGAACGGCGTCATGTTGATCTCGTTGATCACACCCGACTGCCGGGAGCGCCTGCGGCGGCGTCCGCCTCCTGCCGATCCTGCCATCATGGCCATTTGGGCTCTCCCTTAAGCCGCGTTGGCGGGGGAGCGGCCCGCATGGCCGATGCGCTCGTCCACCTGCCGGGACAGGATGGCCGAGAACTCGTCGGCAAAGCCCTCGAGCCGCGACTGCAGCTTGCCCACTTCCGAGTTCAGCTTGTTGTAGGCCAGCACCGCCGGAATGGCCGCGAAGAGGCCGATGGCGGTGGCAAACAGCGCCTCGGCGATGCCGGGGGCCACGACCGCAAGGCTGGTGTTCTTGGAGGCGGCGATCGACGTGAAGGAATTCATGATGCCCACCACCGTGCCGAAGAGGCCGATATAGGGACCGGCCGAGCCGATGGAGGCCAGCACCGTCAGGCGGGCGTTGAGCCTCTCCACCTCGCGCTGGATGGTCACGTCGAGCACCTTGTCGATGCGCTGCGGCAGGGTCTGGAACGAGCGTCCCGAGCCCTCGAAGGAGCGCTTCCACTCGCGCATGGCGGCGACGAACACGGCGGCCAGGCCCGTGGCCGGGCGGCTCTGGAGATTGCGGTAGAGCTCCTCCAGGGACTGGCCGGACCAGAACACGTCCTCGAACCGGTCCATGGCGCGCTTGGTGCGGCTGTAGAGCAGCGTCTTGTCGACGATGATGGCCCAGCACCAGACGGAAGCCGCCAGCAGGCCGATCATCACGAGCTTGACGATGAAATGGGCCTGCCAGAACAGGCCGAAGAAGGACAGGTCGTGGGCCACAGGAGCGGCCTGGGCCACATCAGCCGGATTCATGAATCTCGTCCTCGCTCTTCGAGCAGCCTTGGGTTGCCCCAAGGCCCACCGCAGATTGATCTAGGAAAATCTTGTTTCTGTATCACAGCTCGTTCGCCCCCGAATCTGTCGAAAATAAGGGCGGCCGACCAATGAGCCTCAGATCATCCCGGACCGTTACCTGTTAGGCACAGAGTAAGGTTAAGGTCTGGTTTAAGTGCGGCTGCCAAAAGGCGGAATTGCCTGAAATTGATACAGAATCTTGGCTGGTATGCGTCTGCGGCAAGCCTCGTGGCGCCACTGCCGCTACGGCAGCCCCAATCCGGTGCAAACAGAACGATTTGCCTTGTGACGAAGCTCGACTGCAATACTATTCCAACCCATCAAACAGGGGGTTAGCTGTGGGTCACCAGATTGAACCGACCGAGGTCGTGCGGAAGCAGCTTGAAGCCTATAACGCGAAGGACATCGATGCCTTCATGAGCCACTGGGCCGAGGATGCGCAATTCTTAGCCTTCCCGTCGGAGCTCCTGGCTCAGGGCGCGGACCAGATCCGCGAGCGCCATGTCGCCCGGTTCAAGGAGCCCAATCTCTTCGGGCAGCTCATCAGCCGCATAAATGTTGGCAACTTGGTGATCAACAGGGAGGTCGTGACCCGCACCTTCCCGGAAGGTCCTGGACGCGTCGATGTGATCGGGATCTACGAGGTCGAGGGCGGGAAGATCAGGAAGGCTTGGTTCAAGACGGGGACGCCGGTGCTCGACCGGGCGTCTTAAGCCTGAGGTGGCGTCAGCGCCGCCCGCAGCTCATCCGGGATCCGCACGGCCCGCCCGCCCCTAACGGCCGCGACCATGACGTCGGCGGTGACCAGCACCTCGTCGCCGCGCCGGACTTCTTGGCCCAGCGTCATCGACGCGCCGCGCATCTCCTTGGGGCGGGTCACGATGGTGAGCACGTCGTCCATGACGGCGCCGCCCAGGAAATCGATGCTCATCTTACGCACCACGAAGGCGAGGCCATCCATATCCGCGTGAAGATCGGACTGCGCCACCTCAACGGCCCGCAGCAGCTCCGTGCGTCCGCGCTCCATGAAGCGGAGATAGCTCGCGTGATAGACGCGGGCCGAGAAATCCGTGTCCTCGTAATAGACGCGGATGGGGAGGATATGAGCGCCGTCCTGCATCAAGCCGGAGAGGTGGGGCCAGCGTCCACCCTCCCCTTGAGGGGGAGGGTCAGCCGTCAGGCTGGGGTGGGGTGGCAGTGCAGCGTTCGGAGAGGTCGCGCTACCCACCCCCTCCCGCGCCTCCGGCGCGACCTCCCCCCTCAAGGGGGAGGTGTTTGCATCCCGCCGCTCACTCATCCGCATCCCCGCCGAACAGCCCGAACTGCGCCGCCGTCTCGCGGCTCGGCTCGGGGATGCCGAGGTGCTTGAAGGCGTGGGGCGTCAGGATGCGCCCGCGTGGGGTGCGCTGCACGAAGCCCTTCTGGATGAGATACGGCTCGATGATGTCCTCGATGGCATCGCGCGGCTCGGAGAGGGCTGCCGCGATGGTCTCGATGCCGACCGGGCCGCCGCCGAAGGAATTGGCGATCATGGTCAGGTACTTGCGGTCCATCAGGTCGAGGCCGATGGGGTCCACGTCGAGGAGGCGCAGGGACTTGTCCGCAAGATCGCGGGAAACGGTCTGGACGCCTTCCACGATGGCGAAATCCCGCACCCGGCGCAGCAGGCGGCCAGCGATGCGCGGCGTGCCGCGGGAGCGGCGGGCGATCTCGTTGGCGCCCTCCTCGCTCATGCCGAGGCCCAGCACGCGGGCGCCGCGACGCACGATCAGCTCCAGCTCGTCCACGGTGTAGAACTCGAGGCGGATCGGGATGCCGAAACGGTCGCGCAAGGGCGTGGTGAGCAGGCCCGCGCGGGTGGTGGCGCCGACCAGCGTGAACTTCGGCAGCTCGATCTTCACCGAGCGGGCCGCCGGGCCCTCGCCGATGATCAGGTCGAGCTGGTAATCCTCCATGGCCGGATAGAGGATCTCTTCCACCGCTGGGTTGAGGCGGTGGATCTCGTCAATGAAGAGCACGTCGCGCTCTTCGAGGTTGGTGAGCTGGGCCGCAAGGTCACCTGCTTTGGCGATCACCGGGCCGGAGGTGGAGCGGAAATTGACCCCGAGCTCGCGGGCGACGATCTGGGCCAGGGTGGTCTTGCCGAGACCTGGAGGGCCGACGAAGAGCACGTGATCAAGAGCATCGCCGCGCGCCTTGGCGGCATTGATGAAGATCTGGAGATTGGCCCGCGCGGCCTTCTGGCCCGTGAAATCGTCGAGCGAGAGCGGCCGGATCGACGCATCGACATCGTCCTCGCGCTTTTCGGGGCTGATCAGGCGGCGGGAATCGGTCAAAGAGGCTTACCTTCCAAAGGCTTCATATAGGCGTTTTCGGTGTAATACGCCATCTTTAACAAGATCAAAACAGGAACGTTGAACGGTCACAGGATTCTCAGAGAGGATGGCTCAGCAAGCTTTTTACTAATGAGCCAGCAGGCAAGAGTCGGGACGAGGCCAACCAGAACAAAGGGGCCGTAATCTTCAAATGGAGAGACGGGCAGTCCACTCCTTGCAGCAAATATCATTAAGCCGATAGGCAACTTGATCACTGCAACGATGAAGACGAGAGAAAGACCGCCTGAAAGTAAGCCAATGCCCGACACCCAAATGAGCTCATATGAAATTGCTCATCGTTGTAGACTACGAATTAAGAAGCATGTCGCTAACGCGAAAGGAAGGCCAACAACATAGGATGGAAGCAATCCGAACAATAGAAACCGTCCAGCGACAGGCAGCCAGTTTACTAGTTCAGCAGTTGGAGGAATCTTATATATTAGGACAAATGCGAAGGTTATTGCTCCAATAATAGGCCCCAACCCCATGAATACGAACCAATTCGCCATGGCTTTAACGAGCCAACTCCCTCAGGCCTAGCCTGATCAGCGTCTTCGCCTCAGCCTCATCGCCGGCCTGCTTCATGGCGGCGGCGACGGCCGCGGACGCTTGGACTTGGGGGTAGCCGAGATTGACGAGGGCCGAGATCGCATCCGCCACGGGGCGCGGGGCGCTGTTGTCCTCGACCGCGCCGGTGAGGCGGATGAGGGCCGGATCCACGGCCGCGAAGGCCGGGGCCTTGTCCTTGAGCTCGGAGACGATGCGCTGGGCGAGCTTGGGGCCGACGCCGGGGCCGCGGGCAACGGACGCCTTGTTGCCGGTGGCGATGGCCGTGGCGAGACTGCCGGGGTCGAGCACCGAGAGGATGCCGAGCGCCACCTTGGAGCCCACGCCCTGGACGCTCTGCAGCAGCCGGAACCACTCGCGCTCGGAATCCGACCGGAAGCCGAACAGGCGGATCATGTCCTCGCGCACATGGGTCTCGATGGACAGAGTAGCCGCCTCGCCGGTGGGCGGCAGGTTCTGAAGGGTGCGGGAGGAGCAGTGGACCACGTAGCCGACCCCGTGCACGTCGAGGATCACGAAATCTTCGCCGTAGGAATCCACCACGCCTTTGAGTTTGCCGATCACGTCAGTCTTTGCTCCCGATAAACCCTCCTCCCCCTTGTGGGGAGGAGTTGGAGGTGGGGGTTTGAGCGATAGCCTATGTGGGTCTGGCGCTCACACCCCCCTCCCTAGCCCTCCCCACAAGGAGGGAGGGGACACCTGCGCTTTACCCGTCTGACGATCCCGGATCGGCTCACGCCGTCCGGGATGACGCTTTGTGCTTCTGTATCAAATTAATAGCTCGCCGCCAAAGCGCGGGCCTTGCGCTGGTGGGCGTGGGCGATGGCGATGGCGAGCGCGTCGGCGGCGTCGGCCTTTTTGAAGTCGGCCTTGGGCAGGAGGATCTTGATCATGGCCTGCACCTGGTTCTTGTCGGCGTGGCCGACGCCCACCACGGTCTTCTTCACCTGGTTGGCGCCGTATTCCGCCACCGGCAGGCCATGAAGGGCCGGGACCAGCAGGGACATGGCGCGGGCCTGGCCGAGCTTGAGGGTCGCCTGCGCGTCCTTGTTGACGAAGGTTTCCTCGACGGAGACCTCGTCGGGTGTCCAGGTCCGGATCACGTCGGTCAGCCGGTCGTGGAGCTGCTTGAGGCGCAGCGCCAGCTCAAGGTCGCCGTCGGAGGTCACGACCCCGCAGGCGACGTACGACAGCTTCGTCCCCTCGACCGTGATGACGCCCCAGCCGGTGTTGCGCAGGCCGGGATCGAGGCCGAGGATGCGGACGCGCTCAGTCACTGTTGTTCTCCACCGTCATGGCCGAATTGGTTTACGGCCATCCACGCCATCAACGGTTAAGATGACGTGGACGCCCGGGGCCAGCCCGGGCATGACGCACAGCAAAAATCAGCCCGCCATCTTCTGCATGAGGGCGTCGGAGAGCTCAAAGTTGCCGTAGACGTTCTGAACGTCGTCGTGCTCCTCAAGCGATTCCATCAGCTTCATCAGCTTCTCGCCGGTCTCGTCATCGACAGCCACCGGGGTCTGGGGCTTCCAGACCAGCTTCGACGCCTTGGGCTCGCCGAACTTGTCCTCCAGGGCCTTGGTCACCTCGTTGAGGGAACCCTGGTCGCAATAAACCTCGTGGCCGTTCTCGCCAGAAGTCACGTCGTCGGCACCGGCATCGATGGCGGCTTCCAGCATGGCGTCCGCATCGGCCACGTCCGGACCGAACTCGATGTAGCCGACCCGGTCGAACATGAAGGACACGGCGCCAGTCTCGGCGAGGTTGCCGCCGCTCTTGGTGAAGTAGGAGCGGATGTCGGAGGCCGTGCGGTTGCGGTTGTCGGTCATGGCCTCGACGATGATGGCAGCACCGCCCGGGCCGTAGCCCTCGTAACGGATCTCGTCGTAGTTCTCCGCGTCGCCCCCGGAGGCCTTGTTGATGGCGCGCTGGATATTGTCCTTGGGCATGTTCTCGGCGCGGGCGGCGAGGATCGCGGCGCGCAGGCGCGGGTTCATGGCGGGATCGGGCAGGCCCATCTTGGCCGCCACGGTGATTTCGCGGGCAAGCTTGGAAAACACCTTGGACCGCACCGCGTCCACCTTGCCCTTGCGGTGCATGATATTCTTGAACTGTGAATGCCCGGCCATGGGGGCCTCCGGATTTTCGGCCGAGAGCCGCCTCAAGAAGCGCCCGTCAGGCCGGAGAAGTTGACGATGGCCCGCTTATAAGGCGGCGAAGGGCTTCAGGCAAAGCCCCTTTGGGCCTGCCTGCCCTCAATCCGGTCCAAAGCCCGCCGGAGCGCATCCACGCAGGCCGGGTCGAAGGCCGCCCCTATATCGGCCTCCAGGATTCCCATAGCCTTTGAGACCGGCATGGCGGCGCGGTAGGGGCGATCCGCCGTCAGGGCGTCGAACACATCGGCCACCGAGATGATCCGTGTCTCCCGGCCGATTTCATCGCCCTTTAGCCTCCTCGGATAGCCCTTGCCGTCGAGGCGTTCGTGATGGGCCCCGCCGATACGGGCCAGTCCCTCGAAGGCGCGGATCCGGGACAGGATTGTTTCGCTGTGGAGGGCGTGATGGCGCATGGCAGCCATCTCAGTCTCGTCCAGCTTGCCCGGCTTGTCGAGGATCTCGTTGCTGACCCCGAGCTTGCCAATGTCGTGGAGGAGGGCCGCCCGCCGCAGGCTTCGCCGCCCCGCCTCGTCGAAGCCCATCTCACCGGCGATCAGATCGGCGAAAAACGCAACCCGGTCGCTATGGCCGCTGGTATAGGGGCTTTTGGAGTCGACCACCCGTGCGAAGGCTGCCGCGATGTCATCGAGATAATCCTCGTCGGCGCTCTCGATATGCTGGGCCGGTTCCAGGGCGAAGATCGCGGTCTCCACATCGTCGGAGCGGAGAACCTCCCAGAAGGCAGGGCTCCCAGCGACGCGCTCGAAGGCCTCGACAACCTGGGGATCGAACCACGTTCTCGACCGGGCTCTCACCTCATGTCGGGCAGCCGCCTCTCCGGTGCTGGTGTGGAAAACGTCCACCACCTGGGCGAGAAGCGCGATGCGGGAATAGACCGGGATCTCGGCTCCGGCAATCCCATACGGCTTGCCGCCGCCGTTCCAGTGCTCGTCGAGCGACTGAATGCCCTGCGCAACGCCTTCGGGAAAACGTAGCTGACGGGCGATCTCGGCGCCGCGCTGGCAACGGGTCTCGATCAGCTCGCGGGCGATCTCGCCGCCGTTCTGGACGATGTTGACGACCGCCCGGAAACGCTCCGCCAGCCCGGCCTTCAGACCCGTATGGGACAGCACGAAGCTCAAGACCTGCGGGAGCCGGTTGCCGACGGTTTTGAAGTCCCGTTTGAAGGAGAGATCGTCGGTCAGGTAGAGTTGGCAGATGCGGGCCGCGTTGCTGCTGCAGCCGAGATCCTTGAGGAGGAGCGTGTAATAGAGCTCCCACAGGGCGGCCTCGTTCAGGCCCAGCTCCCGTCCCACATGGACCCCGATCCAGCAGGCCCGCACGCAATGTCCGGCGGGCTGGCCCTCCGTCAGGTCCAGGGCATGGCTCAGGGCCCCCAGCACCTCCGACAGGCGGACAGCCTGGATTCCTTCGGCAGATTCCCTGCTCCATTCGCGTGATTGTACGCCCACCTGCCGCCCCTTGCTTCCCCTAGGGCAGACTAGGCCGAAGCGCTTAAGAGATCGTGCCTAGAACCCGAGCCAGCCCGGCAGGTTCTGAATGGCCGCCACGATGAGGTGGTAGGAGGCGCCGAGAATCGTCACCGTATAAGCGAGCCCCGCCAAGCCGATGAGATAGCCGACGAGCAGGAGATAGCCGTCCTCCTCCATGACCGCGATGGAAGCAATGACGAGGGCGATGGAGGGAGGGAAGTTGGTGCCGGGGAACGGGATCAGGACCGACAGCGCCACCAGGAATGCGAAGAGCCCCACCACCCGGTCGCCGATGGGGCCGAAGAGCTGGAGCAGGCGGGGCTTGCAGTAGCTTTCGAGCTTCTGGAGCTTGGGCTCCGCGATGTCGATGAGGCGCTTGAACTTCGCGACGGAGACCGTCTGGCGCAGGATGAAACCCGGCAGCCAAGGGCGCTTGTGGCCCAGCATCATCTGGATGCCGAAGATCAGAACAGGCGTTCCCACGATGCCGGCAATGCCGGGTACGTTCGGCACGCAGTTCGGCAGGGAGAACAGGATCAGCACGAAGCCGAAGGCGCGCTCGCCGAAGGCCTCAATGATCTCGCGGATCGAGATCGTCTCGCCCTTGGCCTCGTCGATCACGGCGCGCAGGACGGCCGACGCGCTCTGGTGCTCGTGCACCCGGTGGAACTCGCTCTCCTGACGATAGATGCTTGTCTTCGCCTCGGTCGTCTTCTCTAAATCCGCGTCCACCGGTCTCCTCCGTGACGGGACAGATGGGAACGGCGACGCTCCACGCCAAGGGACCGGCGCAATGGAAGTCGGGCTCAGTCCCAGAAGCGGGGCCAGGTTTCTTCCAGGTTCGGCCCGAGGCGAAGAGCCGCCACACGCACGGCCAAGCCCGTGCGATCGTCGGTTTCGACCGCGATGCCCGAGAGCGTGCCCTCCCCTAGGGCCGGCTCCATGCGGGCGCCGGGGGTCTTCTGGATGAAGCGGCGGATCGACTCCTCCTTCTGCATGCCGAGAACGGAGTCGTAGTCGCCGCACATGCCCGCGTCCGACATGTAGGCGGTGCCGCCGGGCAGCACCCGGTGATCGGCCGTGGGCACATGGGTGTGGGTGCCGACCACGAGGCTCGCCCGCCCGTCGAAGTAATGGCCCATGGCCTCCTTCTCGCTGGTCGCCTCCGCGTGCACGTCGATGATGACGGCATCGGCCACCTGACCCATGGGGCAGGTCTCCAGTTCCCGGTCGACGGCCGCGAACGGATCGTCCAGCGGGTCCATGTAGAGACGGCCCATGACGTTGACCACGAGAACCCGGTGGCCGGAGCGGGTGTCGATGAGATTGGCGCCGCGACCCGGCGTGCCGGCTGGGTAGTTCGCAGGCCGCAGGAGGCGCGGCTGGCGCTCGATGAACACAAGCGTCTCGCGCTGGTCCCAGGAATGGTTGCCCAGCGTGATCGCATCGGCGCCTGCGGCCAGGATCTCGTCGCAGATCGCCTCGTTGATGCCGAAGCCCCCAGCGGAGTTCTCGCCGTTGATGACCACGCAATCGAGCCGCCAGCGGTCACGAAGGCCGGGCAGGCGCTCGATCACCGCATTGCGGCCGGGCCGCCCGACGATGTCGCCGAGGAAAAGAAGACGCATGATGGACCTTTAAGCGGATTTCGTCCGAATGAGTTCGGCCTCAGTGATGATAACGTCGAGGTTCCGGTCGTGGGGTTCGACCGGAACCTCGTCGATCTCCTGAACCGCATAAGCCAGGCCGATGGTCAAGGTGGGATGCTGCTCTTCCAGCGCCGCGATGGCCCGGTCGAAATGCCCCTTGCCGTAGCCGATGCGCCCTCCCCGGCGGTCGAAGGCAACCAGCGGCACGAGCAGCGCCTTGGGGAAGACCTCCGGCGCATCGGGTCCGGGCTCGCGCACGCCGAAGCCGCCCTTGACCAGCACGTCGCCGGGCTGCCAGAGGCGCCAGCTCAAGTGGGGATGGAGAATTTGGGAGAGGGCCACGTCCTGCCCGCGTTCGAGCAGCGCCTCCATCAGCGGACGCGGATCGACCTCGGTGCGGATCGGCCAGTAGCCGCCCACCGGCGTCACGCCTTGGAGATCAGGTAGGTCGAGGGCCTGGGCCATGATGCGCTGCGCGGCATCGTGGCGGAAATCCTTGTCGAGCCCGTCGCGCCGGGCGAACCCCTCGCTGCGAAGGCGTTCTTTCAACTCGGGAGGGGGAAGAGATGTCATCAGGTGCGGAGCCACAGAAACCGTCGGAGAAGCGATCCCGGGAACCTACAAAGTAGGTGGGCGCCGTGTGTTCCGGTCCACGGACCGGGCAGGGACAGCTCCCGTTGGGATCGATAAGGCCCCGGGGAATATGAACTCCTAACGCGCCCCGCAGCCCCGCCTTCCCTATGTAGGGATTGGGACGCGCCGGGGAAAGGGGAAAAGTGAGGCCAAAAGCGATCTTTCGGAGGCAGTTCAAGGAGGCCGCCTCCGTAACATTACGGAATGGCCAGGATCGCCGGAGCGCCGCCTAATGGCCCTGTAGGGGATGCGCCATCCATCGAGTGGAGGAAACATGGCTCATCTGAAACAGAATCAATATCGAGAAATTTATCGCCGAGAGACGGATTCGCCGAGCATCGACGCCATGATGCGGGAGGTCCTGCACAGGCTCGGCAACATCGATTTCGAATATCATGTCCAGGTGGACAAGCTCGACAAGAGCGCCGCCGACCAGGAAATCAAGGATCGGATCGGGCGCAGGATCAGAGCCGCCCATCAGGAGAGGCGCGAGCCCTATGTGGAGCTCCTCGCCACGCTTCGGCAGCGGCAGCATCGATTGTCGTACCGGGGCTGACACTCTCTCACGCCATGGCCGGCCCTGTGCCAGCCATTCCGATGCGAAGGAATGCGACGCCTCAACAAAGCGGGATCACCGGCACAAGGCCGGTGATGACATCGGCGTGGAGGCTAAACCTGCCCTGCCCCGTTCAGGCTGCGGGCCAGTTCCTCGATGTGCTCGGCCGCCCGCTGGATGCCCGCGGCGAGCCTGGCCTCGATTTGTCCGAGGCGCTCGTCCCGGTAGATATGGGCGCTGTTGAGCATTGCCACTTCCTCGGTCAGCGCAGTGATCCGCTTTCTGGTTTCCTGCAGCTCGTCGGCCTGGGCAATGGCCGCCATGACGTGGAGGCGCAGGTCGTCGACTTGACCGAAAGTGGCGCGCATCTCCTCGACCCGGGCATTGTAGGAGGCCGCCAGCCCTTCGAGGTGTTGCTCTTCGCCTTCGGCGCAGGCGATCCGGTAGGTTCTGCCTGCAATGGTCACGGTCACCTGAGCCATGCCGTCAGCCTTCCTCAGGTTCGAATTGCCCGGCCGGAGCCGGTTGGCCGGCCTGGGCCAGAACGGTCTCGACGGCCCCGATGGCCTGGCGGACCCGCCGGCTCACGTCGTCGGTGGCGGCCTCGAAGCGGTGCAGGCGGGTGAGCGCCCCGTCGAGTTCCACCGCAAGGCGGGCCCGGTCGTCCTGCATGAGCTGAAGCTCGGTCTCCAGTCCCCCTCGCCGCTTGTCGGCATCGAGGCGCCGGGATACGGACGCTTCGAGCAGGCCTAGGGCCATGTCCAGCCGCTTCATCGCTTCATCGAGTGTGGGCGCCATCATGCCTCCGGGATTCGGGCAAGAGACTAGGCCTGGAGCCCTTCATCGGCAACGGTCCAGAAGGGGATTACGCCCTTTCGAGCCTTTGACTCCCCCCTGCCCCGTGTTAAGGAGCCCGCACCTTTCCCAGACAGACCGCCCCGTTGCGGGGCCCTCAAGATTTGTGGATCTCGCTGTGCAAGATACCGTCTCCGCCGATCGCGTCACCCATTCTGATCTGGCGAACGCCGTGCGCGTCCTCGCCATGGATGCCGTTGAAACAGCCAAATCCGGCCATCCGGGCCTGCCCATGGGCGCCGCCGACATCGCCACGGTGCTGTTCACCAAGTTCCTGAAATACGACGCCGCCGACCCGACCTGGCCCGACCGCGACCGGTTCATCCTGTCGGCCGGCCACGGCTCGATGCTCCTCTATTCGCTCCTGCACCTGACGGGCGTGAAGGGCATGACGGTCGATGAGCTGAAGAACTTCCGCAAGCTCGATTCCAAGACCCCCGGCCACCCTGAGAACTTCATGACCCCGGGCGTCGAGACCACCACCGGGCCGCTCGGCCAGGGCATCGCCACCGCCGTGGGCTTCGCGCTCGCCGAGCGCATGCTGAACGCCGAGTACGGCAACGACCTCGTCGACCACTTCACTTATGTGCTCGCCTCCGACGGCGACCTGATGGAGGGCATCAGCCAGGAGGCCATCGCGCTGGCCGGCCACCTGAAGCTCAACCGCATGATCGTCCTGTGGGATGACAACGAGATCTCCATCGACGGCCCCCTGTCGCTGTCCGATTCCGTCGATCAGGTGAAGCGCTTCCAGGCCTGCGGCTGGAATGCCGTGCGCGTGGACGGCCATGACGAGAAGGCGATCCAGCGCGCCATCTCCCGCGCCCAGAAGTCGGACCGCCCGACGCTCATCGCCTGCAAGACCGTCATCGGCTACGGTGCGCCCAAGAAGGCCGGCACCTCCAAGGCCCACGGCGAGCCCCTCGGCGCCGAGGAGCTTGCGGGCGCCAAGGCGGCGCTTCGCTGGAGCCATGCGCCGTTCGAGATTCCGGACAACATCCGCAGCGCCTGGGCGAAGGCCGGCAAGAAGGGAAGCCGCCAGCGCAAGGCCTGGGCCGAGCGCCTGAAGGCTCTGCCGCAAGAGAAGCGCGCCGAGTTCGAGCGCCGGGTGAAGGGCGTGCGCCCGCAGGGCCTCGCTGACGCGGTCGCCAAGCTGAAGGACCGGCTCGTCGCCGAGCCGCAGGCCGTCGCCACCCGCAAGGCCAGCGAGATCGCCCTCGAGGTCATCACCGAGGCGGTGCCGGAGCTGGTGCTGGGCTCGGCGGATCTCACGCCCTCCAACAACACCAAGACCAAGAACCTCAACGCCATTTCGCCCGGCAATTATGCCGGCCGCTACATCCATTACGGCATCCGCGAGCACGGCATGGCTGCGGCCATGAACGGCATCGCGCTCCATGGCGGCTACGTGCCGGCCGGCGCGACCTTCCTGGTCTTCACCGACTATGCACGGCCCGCCATGCGCATCGCGGCGCTCGCCGGCATTCCGGCCGTCTATGTGATGACCCACGACTCCATTGGCCTCGGCGAGGACGGCCCGACCCACCAGCCGGTGGAGCACCTGGCGGCGCTGCGTGCCATGCCGAAGATGCGGGTGTTCCGCCCGGCGGACGCCATCGAGACCGCCGAGTGCTGGCAGATGGCGCTTGAGCGCACGGACGGCCCATCGACGCTGGCGCTGACCCGCCAGAACCTGCCGCAGGTCCGGAAAGTAGGTGGCGCTGAGAACCTCTCGGCCACGGGCGCCTACGAGCTCTCGCCCGCCAACGGCAAGGCGCGAGCCACCCTCTTCGCCTCGGGCTCCGAGGTGGAGATCGCGCTGGCGGCCCAGAAGCTTCTGGATGAACAAAGCTTCGCCGTTCGCGTTGTGTCGGTGCCCTCGCTCGACCTGTTCCTCGCCCAGCCCGAGAAGATCCGCGCCCAGATCATCGGCGATGCGCCGATCAAAGTTGCGGTGGAGGCGGCGGTGCGCTTCGGCTGGGATTCGGTCATCGGGCCTGACGGAATTTTCGTCGGCATGCATGGGTTTGGCGCCAGCGCGCCCTACAAGGACCTTTACAAGCACTTCGGCATCACCGCCGAGGCCATCGCGGAGAAGGTTCTCCGGACACATAATCTCTGAGGCTCGAAAAGAACCGAGGCCTCGTTACGCAAGGGAGCTAAAGCTATGACGGTGAAGGTCGCGATCAACGGATTCGGTCGCATCGGACGCAACATCCTCCGCGGCATCGTGGAAAGCGGCCGCAAGGATATCGAGGTGGTTGCCATCAACGATCTCGGCCCGGTCGAGACGAACGCCCACCTTCTCCGCTTCGACTCCGTCCATGGCCGCTTCCCGGCAGACGTGCAGGTCGACGGCGAGTTCCTTGTCATCAACGGCCAGAAGATCCGCGTCACGGCAATCAAGGATCCGGCGACCCTGCCGCACCGGGAACTCGGCGTCGACATCGCCATGGAATGCACCGGTATCTTCACCTCGAAGGACAAGGCCTCGGCGCATCTGACCGCCGGCGCCAAGCGCGTCATCGTGTCGGCTCCCGCCGACGGCGCGGACCTCACGGTCGTCTACGGCGTCAACCATGACAAGCTGACCAAGGACCACGTGGTCATCTCGAACGCCTCCTGCACCACGAACTGCCTCGCCCCGGTGGCGAAGGTGCTTCACGATGCGGTCGGCATCGAGAAGGGCTTCATGACCACGATTCACTCGTACACGAACGATCAGCCGACGCTGGATCAGATGCACAAGGACCTCTACCGCGCCCGCGCGGCGGCCCTGAACATGATCCCGACCTCCACCGGCGCCGCCAAGGCCGTGGGCCTTGTGCTGCCCGACCTCAACGGCAAGCTCGACGGCTCGTCGATCCGCGTGCCGACCCCGAACGTCTCCGTGGTCGACTTCAAGTTCGTGGCCAAGAAGAACACCACGAAGGAAGAGATCAACGCCGCGATCAAGGCGGCGGCCGACGGTCCGCTCAAGGGCATCCTCGGCTACACGAACGCCCCGAACGTCTCGTCGGACTTCAACCACGACCCGCACTCCTCCGTGTTCCACATGGACCAGACCAAGGTCATGGAGGGCAACTTCGTGCGCGTGCTGTCCTGGTACGACAACGAATGGGGCTTCTCGAACCGCATGGCGGACACCGCCATCGCCATGGCGAAGCTCATCTAAGGGAGGCTGCCAATGACCGCCTTCCGCACGCTCGACCAGGCCGACGTCAAGGGAAAACGCGTTCTCGTCCGGGTGGACCTCAACGTCCCCATGGAGAACGGCCGGATCACGGACGCGACGCGCATCGAGCGCGTCCTGCCCACCATCCGGGAAATCGCCGACAAAGGCGGGAGGGTGATCCTCCTCGCCCATTTCGGCCGCCCGAAGGGACGCGACCCCAAGGAGTCCCTGAAGCCGGTTGCGGAAGCGGTCTCGCAGCACCTCGGAAAATCCGTGGCCTTCGCCGATGCCTGCATCGGCGAAGCCGCCAGCACCCCCGTGAATGCCCTGAAGGACGGCGACGTGCTTCTCCTCGAAAACACTCGCTTCCATGCGGGCGAGGAGAAGAACGATCCGGCCTTCGTTCAGGAACTGGCGAAGCTCGGCGATCTCTACGTGAACGACGCCTTCTCGGCCGCGCACCGGGCGCATGCCTCCACCGAGGGCCTGGCCCGCGTGCTGCCGGGCTATGCCGGCCGCACCATGCAGGCGGAGCTCGACGCCCTGACCAAGGGCCTGGAGGCGCCCAAGCGCCCGGTCGTCGCGATCGTGGGCGGCGCCAAGGTGTCCACCAAGATCGACCTGCTCGAAAACCTCGTGACCAAGGTCGACGCGCTCGTGATTGGCGGCGGCATGGCCAACACCTTCGTGCATGCCACGGGTCTCGGCATCGGCAAGTCGCTCGCCGAGAAGGATCTCGCTGCGACTGCCATGCGCATCATCGAGAAGGCGCGGGACGCCAACTGCGCCATCATCCTGCCCGTGGACGGTGTCTGCGCCTACGAGTTCAAGGTGGGAGCCCAGAACCACACCTACGGCATTGACGCGATCCCCGAGGATCAGATGATCCTCGACGTGGGCTCGCAGTCCATCGAACGCATCCAGGCTGCCATCAACGATGCCGCCACGGTGGTGTGGAACGGCCCGCTCGGCGCCTTCGAGATCGCCCCATTCGACCAGGGCACGGTGGCGGCAGCCCGCCATGCCGCCCAGCGCACCAAGGACGGCAAGCTCGTGTCGGTCGCCGGCGGCGGCGACACGGTGGCGGCCCTCAACCATGCCGGCGTGGCCGACAGCTTCACCTATGTGTCGACGGCCGGCGGCGCCTTCCTCGAATGGTTGGAAGGCAAGTCGCTCCCGGGTGTCGAAGCCCTGCGGGCTTAAGTCCATGCAGGCAAAGTGGTTAACCCACTTTGCCAAGCCAAATTGTGGCCTAGATGCTTAAGCTGAGGTTCAGCTTCTGCGCTGTTTAAAAGCAAAACCAATACGGAGGACCAAATGGCCCGCATCACGATGAGGCAGCTTCTGGATCACGCAGCCGAGCACGGCTACGGCGTGCCTGCCTTCAACATCAACAACATGGAGCAGGCGCTCGCGATCATGGCGGCGGCCAGCGAGGTCGATGCTCCGGTGATCATTCAGGCGAGCCGCGGTGCGCGCTCCTATGCCAACGACGTCATGCTCAAGCACATGATGGACGCGGTCACCGAGATCTACCCGCACATCCCGGTCTGCGTGCATCTCGACCACGGCAACGAGGCCGCCACCTGCATGACGGCGATCCAGGCCGGCTTCACCTCGGTGATGATGGACGGCTCCCTGAAGGCTGACGGCAAGACCCCGGGCGACTGGGACTACAACGTCGCGGTCACCAGGAAGGTGGTCGAAATGGCCCATCTCGGCGGCATCTCGGTGGAAGGCGAGCTCGGCGTGCTCGGCTCCCTGGAGACCGGCGAAGGCGAGGCTGAGGACGGCCACGGCGCCGAGGGCAAGCTCTCCCACGACCAGCTGCTGACGAACCCTGACGAGGCCGTGAAGTTCGTGGCCGAGACCAAGGTCGACGCGCTCGCCATCGCCATGGGCACCTCGCACGGCGCCTACAAGTTCACCCGCAAGCCCGACGGCGCGATCCTCGCCATGCATGTGATCGAGGAGATCCACAAGAAGCTCCCGAACACGCACCTGGTGATGCACGGCTCGTCCTCGGTGCCGCAGGACCTGCAGGACATCATCAACCAGTACGGCGGCCAAATGAAGCCGACCTGGGGCGTGCCGGTGGAGGAGATCCAGCGCGGCATCAAGCATGGCGTGCGCAAGATCAACATCGACACCGATAACCGCATGGCCATGACCGGCCAGATCCGCAAGGTTCTCCAGGAGAATCCGGGCGAGTTCGATCCGCGCAAGTATCTCAAGCCTGCCATGGAGGCGATGACCAAGCTCTGCAAGCAGCGCCTGCAGGAGTTCAACACCGCCGGCCAGGCCTCGAAGATCAAGCGGGTCTATACGCTCGCCGAGATGGCCAAGCGCTACGCCTCCGGCGAACTCGACCCGACCTTCGGCACGACCCGCCAGGCGGCGGAGTAACATAAACTATCCTCATCCTGAGGAGCCTGCGCAGCAGGCGTCTCGAAGGAGGGTCCAGAGAACAGTGGAAACGCCTCGTCCTTCGAGACGGACCTGACGGTCCTCCTCAGGATGAGGCTACGGGGTAGAAGTTCTTGATCCGTCTTTCGCCTTAATCATGATCGACAAGCGGGGCCTCGCAAGATGGCCCCGTTTTCGTTATGGGAACGGTGTCTTTTGTTTTCTCAATCCTAGTGACCCATGGCCGATACCGCCGCCCGCCTCTACCTAATCACCCCCGTCCTGGAGGACGCCTCCTTCGCGCCGCAGCTCGCCGAGGCCTGCGCGACCGGCGCGGTGGCTGCCGTGCTGCTGCGGCTGGCGCCCGCCGACGAGCGCACCCTCACCAACAAGGTGAAGGCGCTGGCTCCCGCCGCGCAGGAGCATGGGGCCGCCGTGATCGTCACCTCGGAGGCCAAGGCCGATCTCGCCACCATCGCGGCGCGCGGCGGGGCGGATGGGGTTCACGTCACGGGCGACCCGGCCCTTGTGCGCGAGCTGCGTGACCGGTTGAAGTCCGAGCGCGCGCTTGGCGTCGGCGCCATCCGCACCAAGGACGATGCCATGACCTTCGGCGAGGCCGGGGTCGATTACCTGCTCTTCGGCGAGCCGCGCCCGGACGGGTCCCTCCCCTCCCTGGAGAGCGTGGTGGAGCGGGCCTCCTGGTGGGCCGAGATCTTCGAGACGCCCTGCGCGGCCTATGCCCCGAGCCTTGACGCGGTCGAGACGCTCGCGGCCACGAATGCCGAGTTTGTGGCGCTGGGTGACGCGGTCTGGACGCATGCGGATGGACCCGCCGCTGCCGTGAAGGCGGCGGCCGAAATCCTCGAGCGCCAGGAGGCGTCGCGCTGATGCTTGTCTCCTGGATCATCGGCGGCGCGCTTCTGCTGGCCTCCGCCACCGGAAGCGCCGCAGCCCAGCCCGATGCGGCTTACGGCGCCTATCAGCGTGGCCTCTATCAGACGGCTTTCCGCGAGGCGACCCTGCGGCTGGAGAAGAACAACAACGACGCCGCCGCCATGACCCTTCTGGGCGAGCTCTACAACCAGGGCCTCGGCGTCGCGGCGGACCCGAAGAAAGCATCCGAATGGTACCGGCTCGCGGCCCAGCGGGGCGATGCCCATGCGCTGGCGGCTTTGGGCCTCATGGCCCTCGACGGGCGCGGCATGCCGAAGAACGCCGTGCAGGGCCGCGCCTGGCTGGAAGAGGCGGCCGCCAAGGGCAACCCGCTCGCCAGCCACAACCTCGCCCTTCTCCTGCTCACGAGCGAATCCCCTGCGGACCTGCAGAAGGCGATCACGCTCCTGAAGCGTGCGGCCGAGGCCGAGATCCCGGACGCGCAGCATGCGCTGGGCGTGCTCTACCTCAAGGGCCGCGGCGTCGAACGCAACCCCACGGAGGCCGCGCGCCTGTTCGAGCGCGCCGCCCGCAACGGCAGCTCGGTCGGCGAGGTGGAGTACGCGATCCTGCTCTTCAACGGCGACGGGGTTCCGGCAAGCGAGTCGCAGGCCGCCCGCCATTTCCGCCGCGCGGCCGCCAAGGGCAACGCTATCGCCCAGAACCGCCTCGCCCGCCTGCTTGTGGCAGGCCGGGGCGTGCCGGCCAACAAGGTCGACGCGGCGGCCTGGCATATTCTGGCGGCAGCCCAGGGGCTGGCGGACCCCTGGCTCGACAACGCCCTCAAGGATCTCACCGCCGACGAGCGCACCCGATCCGAGAAGCTGGCGGCGGAACGGTTGGGGATGCGGTAATTGCCTCCGGTGTCATTCCCGGCCGGAGCGCAGCGGAGGGGAAGAGAATCCACTCATACCCTCAGCGCTATGGATCCCTATCCCGCATTTCGTGCGCCGGGGATGACACTCGCATAAAATCGCAAGTTCGTGGATCAATTGGGCTGCCCGCCCGGTTAATCCACCGCTTGACGCCGTCCCTTCCGTGGTCCATCGACCACCTTCTCTTTGAAAACCGCTCTTTGTCAGGACCTGCACGATGATCCGCTCGCCCCTCATGACCGTTATGACCGATGCCGTGATGAAGGCGTCACGCTCGCTCAAGCGCGATTTCGGCGAGGTCGAGAACCTGCAGGTCTCGCGCAAGGGCCCGGGCGACTTCGTGTCCGCCGCCGACCGCAAGGCGGAAAAGATCCTGCGCGAGTCCCTGGAAAAATCCCGTCCCGGCTACGGCTTCGTCATGGAGGAGGAAGGCGTCATCCAGGGCACCGATACCAGCCACCGCTGGCACATCGACCCGCTCGACGGCACCACGAACTTCCTGCACGGCCTGCCGCAATTCGCCATCTCCGTCGGCCTGGAGCGCGACGGCCAGATCGTGGCCGGGGTGATCTACGATCCGGCCAAGGACGAGCTCTTCATCGCCGAGCGCGGCAAGGGCGCCTATCTCAACAACCGCCGCATCCGCGTGGCGGCCCGCAGCGACCTCGCCGACGCGGTGGTGGCCTGCGGCCTGCCCCATATCGGCAAGGGCGACCACGGCCTGTTCCTGCGCGAGACGGCGGCCGTCATGGGCTATGTGGGCGGCATGCGCCGCTGGGGCGCCGCCGCCCTCGATCTTGCCTATGTGGCCTGCGGGCGCTTCGATGCCTATTGGGAGCGCGGGCTGAACTCCTGGGACATGGCCGCCGGCATCCTCATGGTGCGCGAGGCGGGCGGCTTCGTGTCCGACGCGGACGGCGGCAGCGACCCGATCGCCAAGGGCTCCATTGCCTGCGGCAACGAGATCATGCAGCGGGAACTGCTCAAGCTCCTGAAGAAGGCCAAGGGGTAGGTCCAAGCTCATATTTCTGTTCGTGCCGGTTATGGAACCGATGGTCGCGCTTGATCCTTCGGACGGGCGCGGTCACATTGGTGCCGTCCCGAAGCCCAAACGCACAGGATAACGATGGCGGACCAACCCCTTACCCCACCGCGGATTTATCTGATCCGCATGGTGGTCTTTCTGGTTCTGGCAGGGTTTGTCGCCTTTATCCTCTATCGCCAGATCTGGGAGGCCTTCCAGGCCAATCCCGGTCTCAACGCCCTGATCATGGGCGTCATGGTCATCGGCATCGTGCTGGCCATTCGCCAGGTATGGCGCCTGCGCCCCGAGGTGCGGTGGGTCAACACCCTGCAGCGGACCGAGGAAGGGCTCGTTGCTCCCACTCCGCCGGTGCTGCTCGCCCCTCTGGCTGCTCTCCTGGGCAATCGGCCCGATCAGTCCGGCTTCTCCGTGGCGGCGACACGCTCGGTTCTCGATTCCATCGGCGCCCGCCTGGATGAAAGCCGGGAGATCCTGCGCTATCTCGCCGGCCTTCTGGTGTTCCTCGGGCTGCTGGGCACCTTCTGGGGCCTCATCGACACCGTCGGATCGGTCGGGCGGATCATCGGCTCTTTGAGGACCGGACAGGATTCGGCGGTTCTCTTCGACGAGTTGAAGAACTCGCTGGCCGGCCCGCTCCAGGGCATGGGCCTCGCCTTCTCGGCATCGCTGTTCGGCCTCGCGGGTTCCCTCGTCCTCGGCTTCCTCGACCTTCAGGCCGGCCAGGCGCAGAACCGCTTCTACACGGAGCTGGAGGACTGGCTCGCCACCTCGACCACGGACGCTCCCGTCGAGGCTTCCCTCCGCGCCGGCACCACGCCGGACCTGACGCTCGCCCTCAACCGGCTCTCCGCGGCCGTCAACGAGGGCGGCGGCGGGCGGGCCGCCACGCAGGCCATGGCGAACCTCGCCGAGGGCGTGCAGGGCCTCGTGCAGCACATGCGGGCCGAGCAGCAGATGATCCGCGACTGGGTGGAAGCGCAGGCCGCCCGCGAGAAGGAGTTGAAGCAGGTGCTCGACCGCCTTTCCCGTGAAAGGCTGCCCTGATGCCGGTCTCGAGCGCAGGCGGACGGCGGCGCGGGCGCGGCGGCCAGATCAATTACTGGCCGGGCTTCGTGGACGCCCTGTCCACGCTGCTGCTCGCCATCATCTTCCTGATCTCCGTGTTCACCGTCGGCCAGTTCTTCCTGTCCCGCGAGCTGTCCGGCCGGGACACGGTGCTCGACCGGCTGAACCGCCAGATCGCAGAATTGACCGACCTTCTCTCCCTGGAGCGCTCGAGCCGGCGCACCATCGAGGAGACGGTCACGTCACTCCAGACGACCCTGCAGGCCAACGAGGCCGAGCGGGCGCGCCTTCAGAGCCTTCTCGACAGCGGCGGCGCCGCACAGGTTCAGGCCGATCAGCTGAACACGCAGCTCGAGAGCGAGCGCCAAGCCACGGGGCGCGCCTTAAGCCAGGTCGAGATCCTTAACCAGCAGATCGCCGCCATGCGCCGCCAGCTCGCGGCCCTCGAGGATGCGCTTGCGGCCTCCGAGAACCGGGACAAGGAAAGCCAGGCTCGCATCGCCGACCTCGGCAGCCGCCTCAACGTGGCGCTGGCCCAGCGGGTGCAGGAACTGGCCCGCTACCGCTCCGACTTCTTCGGACGCCTGCGCCAGATCCTCGGCAATCGCCCGGACGTACGCATCGTCGGCGACCGCTTCGTGTTCCAGTCGGAGGTGCTTTTCCCGGCAGGCCAAGCCACGCTGCGGCCCGAAGCCTCCGGCGAGATCGACCGCATCGCCAGCGCCCTGATCGAACTCGAGCGCCAGGTGCCGCCCGATATCCCGTGGGTGATCCGGGTCGACGGCCACACGGACCAGCGCCCCATCAACACCGCGCAATTCCCGTCGAACTGGGCCCTCTCGTCCTCCCGTGCCATCGCGATGGTGCAGGCGCTCGTGGCCCGCGGCGTCCAGCCCAAGCACCTCGCCGCCACAGGCTTCGGCGAGTTCCAGCCGCTGGACAACGGCACGACGGAAGAAGCCTATGCCCGCAACCGGCGCATCGAACTTAAGCTGACGGAGCGTTAATCCGGAGCCTCAAAAGCAAAGGAGCCGCTGTTTCCAGCGGCTCCTGCTTGAGAGAATTGCTGTCATCTGGAATGCGAGCCGCGTGGGGCTGGCCAGAATCCGGAGCGGAAAGCCTCCCGACTTCTAAGCGGCTTTGACGCCTTGGAGGAAGTCCTGGACCTCTCTGGAGAGGTCGTTGGAGTGGCGCGACAGCTCCTGGGC
>NZ_JAFBID010000037.1 GCF_016811235.1 Microvirga arabica | reverse complement strand
AATCGCTGCTCACGATCCTCTGAAATCCGTGCTCACGATGCGGTGAAATCCGTGCTCACCATCCCGCGAAATCCGCATGGCTTATCGAAAAACATGGGACTCGAAGGCGCCGCGCCTGGCGAAAGCTACACATCGGCGTCGATGCCGATACCGGACAGGTCCTGGCATCAGAGCTGACATCCAATGACGTCGATGATGGCTCGCAGGTCGAGCCATTACTTGACCAAATCCCAGGTCCGCTGACCTCCGTCATCGGCGATGGAGCCTACGATCAGACTGGTATCTACAGCGCTGTCGCCACGCGCCATCCTGATGCTGACGTGATTATCCCGCCACGATCAACAGCGGTGCTGAGTGAGGATGTGGAGACCACTCCGACCCAGCGCGATCGGCATCTTCAAAGCATCGCGGAGCATGGACGCATCGGCTGGCAGAATACCTCTGGGTATACGCGCCGTGCCTTGGTGGAGTCGGCGATCAGCCGCTTCAAGCGAGTGATTGGAAACGCCCTACGCTCACGGACGGATCAGCGTCGCAAGACGGAGGTCGCCATCGCTGCTCATGCCCTGAACCGCATGCTTGAGCTTGGATGCCCGAAATCCGTCCGCATCGCTTAAGCAGAGGCTTGGGGTGGGCTCAGTACGTTCACCAACCAATCCGTGCAACATAGCCGCACCAGCCTGGATTGTCCGGAGGTTCAGCTTCGGCTTGTTCAAGGCTCGGCTCTTTCATGAAGATTAACTTATGTTAGCGGCAACATAGGCGGGCTTACGCCGGCGTCAATGAAAAGAGCCCCACGTAATTGACAGACGCGGGGCTCAAGAATGCCAGGGAACCTGCTCTTTGAGGTTTACCGTTCGATGACCGTGACAACCCGACGGCTGCTGCCCTCGACGATGTAGTACCGGTCGCCGACCAGCACCACCTTACAGTCCCGCACGCCGGTGATCAGGCTCTCAAGGGTGGTCGGGCAGTCCACAAGTTCTGTCACGGTGGTCGGCACCGTCTGACCCACGGTGATCGTCACGTTCTGCTGCACAGGCCGGATGTTGACGCTCCGCAACGTCTCAACAGCGCGAGTCCGCTGCTCGCCTGAGATGTTGACCGTGGTCGAGCTGCTGGAGCTGGTTGTGCCCGATGCTGTGCCGCTCGTGCCGGCCGTACCACCAGAAGTGCCGCTCGCAGCGCCGCCTGTTGTGCCAGCTCCGCCTGTTGTGCCGCTGGCTGCGCCGCCGCTCGTGCCTCCCGAAGTGCCGCCGCTCGTGCCTCCCGAGGTGCCTGATGCAGCACCACCTGAGGTGCCGGTTCCGCTACCGGACGTCCCAGCACCGCCGCCCGACGTCCCGCCGCTGCCGCCCTGCGGCGCGACGGTCGTGCCACCCGACGAACCCGATGAACCCGACGTGCCGCCCGATCCGCTTGTCTGAGCCATAGCCGCGACGCTCAAGGAAAGAGCAGCCGCCGCAACAGTCGTCATAAATGCTACACGCATGTGCAATCTCCCATGTGACCGGACTCACTCAGCCCGGTTCTGTCGAATCCAACGGCGCACTTCAGGACAATGTTCCGGGAGGTTTCTGGGCCTGCACACAAAGAACCCGGCACAAGGCCGGGCTCTCTGTTTTCCAATGCGTGTATTCCGCAGATCTCGCCATGGGGAGGCATGGGAACACGACCTGCAGTCTGAACAACCGTTCAGGATCGGTGTCGTTCCATTGCGCATTGCCTCACATTGAATGTTACCAGTAGGTTCGCCTTCCCGAGTGGGATGGGTCATCTTTTCTCATCCTGTTGCGGGGATGGTGGATGGCAAGGCGTCTCAGCATGGCAACACGCTCGGAACTGGTTGAAGCGATCATCGAGTGTTACCGATCAAGCGGCCGGGTGGACAAGCAGCTCATCCTGGATGAGTTCGTCGCAGTCACCGGCTATCACCGCAAGCACGCGATCCGGCTCCTCTGTCGCTGTCAGAGCAAGAAGCGCTGGGCCAAGACGCCGGTGGGCTCGCTCGAGCGGGCGATCTCCTGGCGAACGGCTGGAGTGGTGCGGGCTTGCGGATGAAGGGAGTGCATCACGGCCTCCTCCTGCGGTGAGTAGCGCGGCGCCGTAGGCCGTCAAAGCGCCAAGTATACTCCTCAATCGCGCAACGCACCTGATCCCAACAACGTTCCGCTACCAAACACGTAGACTGGTGAGACGGTCAGCGAAAGGTCAGCACTGGGTCACGCCGTAACCGCGAGCGGGAGCCTCTGAAGGTCCGCTGTTCGTCGCCATTCGGACACTTCCTTTGAGTCAGACCTCATCCTATCAGCCCTGATGCGGAAGGGCTGCGCCTCACATGAGGGCAACTCGGTGCGACACTTCACTTCACGGCATAGTCAGGAGCCACACTGCATGCCTCGCAAGGTGTGAAACGGCACCGAAGCGTTGACCCCTCGCAAGGGAGGCGCAACGCGTCGGCTTAGCGGCATAAATAGGAATTTGGCGGGGTCATCATCGGCGCCGACGATGACCCCGCTGATGCTAAGAATTCGCTAGCAACATCATGTGCGTAACGGCAGACGGCCCAAGGGGCCGTACTCGATGCCGATTTATACCGGTGACCTCGAAGCTCCTCCCCGGCAAGATCAAGGGCTTTGCGGACGAGGGCTGGGTAGATGGGAGCGGAAGCTGTCATCGCGAGGTCCCAGTGGTGCCTTGCCCGACAGGAAGGTAGAGCGCAGCGCGCCGTAGGCCATGCTGGGGAACTGTCAGGCCTTTATCGGCTCACATGTGAGTCCCTGCCGCTCCCATGCGGTGATGTCAGAACATGCAAATGCTGTAACCGGGGCGGATTAGGGTGAGCATTCCTCTAGTTGGACATGTGCTCAGGCACACCGGATAGTCGTCTTATGCCTGATATCGTCTGCCTCGGTTGATCTTTGACCAGGGGGCTTGATGGAGGGGCTGATGCCAGGACAGGCGAACACCTCTGGGAACCTATTCTCGCGTGAGGCTCGGACGAGCGCCTCGAGCAGCGGCGCGCCCCGTAGCCCCACCTTGGCGGATGGTGCTAAGGATAGTGACGTTCAGACGGCCGGCGTCGCCGATCAATCCCGCCTCGTTGCTGCGATCGTTCTCGCCTTCAGTGTGGATCCTGCCGCGCGCTGGACCTATCCCGCGCCTGAGAATTATCTCAACCACTTCCCTGATCTTGTCCGGATCTTTGGATGCAGGGCCTTCGAGTGCGGAACAGCCCATTTCATCGGCGATGCCCAAGCCGTCGCGTTGTGGCTGCCGCCAGGTATCCAGCCTGACGAAGAGGCTTTGATGGCCCACTTTCAGCGCACTGTCCCGGAGCAGGAGCACGACGCCCTGTTCTCGGTGTTCGAGCAGATGGGGCAGTATCATCCTGATGAGCCGCACTGGTACTTGCCGTTGATCGGGGTGGATCCGGCGCAGCAGGGCAAGGGGTACGGCTCAGCTTTGTTGAAGCATGCTCTCAGGCTTTGTGATGAGGACGGAAGGGGAGCGCGCAAGGTTTGTGCAATAAACCTCGGTGAACCGGACAAAGCAGGAACATAGAAGATGATGGGCAGAGCGTGATCGGCCTACCCTCCCCGCTCACTCTGTGGACAGCGGCCAAACAGGATTCGGTGCCCCGCTCTCGTCAATCCCATAATCCCGTCCGGGACCCCGGCCTCCTTTCAATCATCAAGCCGGGGCTGTGTAGGGGCGTACAATGGCACAACGTGGCTTGCTGACTGAGGATGAACGCCAACTCGTGTTCGGTGTCCCTCGGCAGGAACACCTGATCATCAAGCACTGTACCCTCAGCCAAGACGACCTTGATCTGGTGTTGCGCAAGCGCGGTGCCCGCAACCAGCTCGGGTTTGCAGTGCAACTCTGTCTTCTGCGGTATCCCGGGTTTGGGCTGCGCCTCAACGAGGCTCCTCCGCGAGAGATGCTCACCTTCCTGGCAAGCCAGCTTCAGGTCTCACCTCACGTCTTCGAGGATTACAGCCGGCGGCCACAAACCCGGCTCGATCATGCCGCCGAATTGATGGCCCGCCTGAACTTGCGGCCCGCAGTGCAGGAGGACTGGCCGCTCATGCTGAACGTTGCGGCGGAAGCAGCCTGGGCGACGGACAATGGGGTAGCGATTGTTCAGGCAGTTCTTGACTGGTTGCGCACTCATCGGATCATTCTGCCAGCGCCCAACAGGCTCGAGCGGCTTGCCCGTGCCGGCCGAGCCCTGGCCCGCAGGCGCGCTGCCCAGGCGCTTCTTGCTCCTTTGACAGAGGATCAGCTCACGGCAATCGATGCCCTGCTGGTGAATGACCCCACGCTCATGCGCACTCCCCTCGCCTGGCTACGCGATATCGCCGAAGCTCCCAATTCCTCCAACATGACGGCACTCCTTGAGCGGTTGACCTTCGCTCGGTCCCTCCAGATCAGCCCCGAGATCGTGAGCCGGGTCCACGAACGCCGCTTTCAGCAGTTCGTGCGCGAGGGATCTGTCGCTCCAGCCTTCCTGATTGACGAATACGGCATGCGTCGGCGTCGGACGACACTTGTAGCGCAGATCATTGAACTCGAGGCGAAACTGGCCGACGCTGCCATCGCGATGTTTGATCGCCTGGTGGGTAGCCTCTTCACCCGTGCCCGCCGACGCCAGGAGCGCGCCTATCAGACCACAGGTCGCGAAGTCAGCCGCCTGATGCGCCTGTTCCATTCGACCATCACGGCCCTGAGCACTGCCCGCGCCACGCGGGGAGATCCATTCGAGATCATTGATGAGGAGGTTGGCTGGAGCCGGTTGATCAAAGTCCAGCCGCAAGTTGAGGAACTGGCTCAACTCGCTGATGGCGACACACTCGTCATGGCAGCCGCGAAGTTCATGACGGTACGCCGCTTCGCACTGCCCTTCCTGGAGGCCTTCACCTTCCGCAGCACCAGCCGGCTCAACCCTGTTCTTGCGGCGCTCAACGTGATCCGGAACAGCCTCCGCTCCCGTCGCCGGGAGTTGCCTCAGAAGCCTCCCACGTCATTCCTTCCAAAGACCTGGCAGCAGTTGATCATGGAAGCGGGTCAACCGGACTGGCGGCTGTATGAGACGGCCGTGTTTGCCGTGCTGCGGGATCGCCTGCGCTCCGGCGACATTTGGGTCGAGGGCACCCGCAACTACCAGCGCTTCGATACCTATCTGCTGCCTCCGGCCTCTGCCCCGTCAGCGATCGCCACCTTGAAAGCCCCGGATGATGCGGATGCGTATCTGGCCGAGCGGAGCCAGCTTCTCGAGTGGCGGCTGAAGCGGTTCGCCCGAGCGCTGAGCAAGAATGCCGTGCCGGGTGTCTCCCTTCGTGGCGAGGAACTCCATGTGACCCCACTGCGGGCCCTCACGCCTCCAGAAGCGGATCGGCTTGATCGCGATCTCGACCTGCTGGTTCCGAACATCCGCATCACCGAACTGCTGAACGAAGTCGCACAGGCGACTGGCTTTGCGCACAGCTTCACGGATCTGCGCGACGGCAGGCCGGTCGATGATGTAACGGCTGTTCTGGCGGCGGTGCTAGCCGATGCGACCAATCTGGGCATTGAGAGAATGGCCGATGCCTCTCAGGGCGTGACCAAGGCTCAACTCACTTGGGTACATTCCTGGTACCTACGGGAGGAAACCTACAAGGCAGCGCTCGGAGCCATCGTCGATGCGCACCAACGTCTCCCGCTGGCTGCCCTCTGGGGCGACGGGAGCACGTCCTCCTCAGACGGGCAGTTCTTCCGTACCGGGCGCAGGAGTGCCGGAGCCGGCGAGGTCAACGCGAAGTATGGCTCGGATCCTGGTGTGAAGTTCTACACCCATCTGTCGGATCAGTACGGCCCTTTCCACACCAAGGTGATCTCGGCCACCACAAGCGAGGCGCCGCATGTTCTGGATGGCCTGCTGCATCACGGAACCGGATTGTCGATCCATGAGCACTACACCGACACGGGCGGCGCCACCGACCACGTCTTTGGCCTGTGCAACCTCCTCGGCTTCCGGTTTGTGCCCCGCCTGCGGGACCTGAAGGATCGGCGGCTGGCCACCATGGCGGGCCTGGAGGTGCCGAGCAGTCTCCAGCCATTGATGGGCCGCCCGATCCGCGCCGACATGGTTCGTCAAGGCTGGGACGAGGTGCTGCATCTGGCAGCCTCCCTCAAAGCTGGCACCGTTGCTCCGTCCGTGATGCTGAAGAAGCTGAGTGCCTACAAGCGCCAGAACCGGGTGGATCTCGCCCTCCAGGAGATCGGAAGGATCGAGCGGAGCCTGTTCACGCTCGACTGGCTGGAGAGCCCGGACCTGCGGCGGCGCTGTCATGTCGGCCTCAACAAGGGCGAGGCCCGCAATTCCTTGGCTCAGGCAATTTTTGCCCATAAGCAGGGCCGGATCACGGATCGAACGTTTGAGAACCAGAGCTACCGGGCTTCGGGACTCAATCTGGTGATCGCTGCAATCGTGTACTGGAATACGCTCTACATGGGTCGAGCGGTGGAGCATCTGCGATCTCAAGGCAGGATCGTGCCGGATGAGCTTCTCACGCATATCGCGCCACTGGGCTGGCGGCATATTAGCCTAACCGGCGACTATCTCTGGCAGCATGCTGTTACTGGAGCCGGGCAGCAGCGTCCGCTCCGCAATGTCCGCCACCGAGACGCTGCCTGAGGGGTGCTCACCTGAGGAATGTTCACGCTTCGTCCAAGGTACCGAGGTTTATTGCACAAACCTTGCGCGCTCCCCTCGTTGCCGAACATGAACAGGATTGGCTTGCGGCGTAGGCCGTCCTCGGTCGCCTTGAACTTCGAGCCGGATGCGAGCGCACGGTCGAGGAAGCCGATCTCCTCAAGCACGCGGATGGCGCTGCGGGCCTGGCGCTCGGTCAGGTCCAAATCGGGGATGTTGGCCAAGGCGCGGCGATCGAGCGGGAAGGCCTCGACGATCTTACGAGGCGCGGAGTGCCAACGGGCGATGAAGACCGCCAGGGTGAAGGCGGCCTCGCGGTTCTTGTAACCGGCCAGATTGGTCGCCAGGCGGTCGGCGATCTCACGCGGTAAGCGATAGCTGCCCTCTGGCTGCGATGGCCGGAAGGGACGGCGGACATTCCGGTGTCGGGGCTTGGCCCTGATCACAGGAAGCATGGGTTGAACAAGCACGGTTAGGCCCTCATTGGGCCGCGTCAGGCAAAGCAAATCCGATCGAGAAATTGGCGTTTCCCGTTGACTCCTGCTGGAGCCGTGGTAGCTTCGCAATTGTCGGGTTGCGAAAGCTCCTATGAATTTCCAAGGCCTCCGAAATTGGCGTTTCGGGGGCCTTTGCTTTTTCTATCGCGGCGTCTTCGTGGTCAGTCTCCTTGGGCGCAAATCAGGTGCGCCCTAACCGCAAAGCATGGCCGGATCTACAGATTCCCGCAATGCTTCAGCTTTCATTGACTTCGCGGACTCACTGGTAAACAGACCGTTAAGCAATTGTTGAACATGCCAGCTTTCTCATACGGCTGCTATCTAGCAGCTATCTTACTTAAAGATTAACGTGGCCCTTAATCAACGTTGATTGATAAGGCTGGGAGTTAGTCCATCATTCCCATTGCGGGCTCTAAGGCTACGCTTGAGGGTAGGGTCTGAAAGGAGACCCGTATGGGCTTTGTTATTTTCCTGATTGCGATGACCTTCGGTTTCGGCGTCGGCTACTTCCTATGGGGACTGCCGACTTGGGCGCGATGGGCCGGGGTGCTGCCGGTATTGATCGGTTTTGTCGTGCTCGGCTTGTTCGTTACCGCCTATACTGGCGTTGGATCCAACTTCGCATCCGGCGGTATGGCCGTTGGCATGATGCTGGGCATTCGGACACGCCGCAAAGACGATGTCAGCAAGCGCTTCCTGGCGAAACCCTTCAAGCTCTAAGCCGCCAAAAGCCTCGCACGCTCGCGGCTGTAGAGGTCCTTGGCCTGGCTCCGGAGCTTGTTGGGGATATAGACCGGATTGTCCTTCAAAATCTTGGCGGCGCTCGGAATGTGCCGGAAGATGTAGCGGCTACAACCGTCGGGGCTCCACTCACGATCGAGCACAAAGGGCTTTCCGGACGTGCCGCGCCACTGGCCGCCGGCGAGGTCGAGGGCGCGCCTGAGGTTTCCGTGGCGTCAGTGATGAGGCGCCGGCTTCAGCCCATGGCCTCTACGCTTCGGGAGCGGCACCTCAGACACGAGTATGATCTCGTCGATGGTTTGAATGATCACCATGAAACCATAGCTCCAGTGGTAACCGGTCGTGCTCATAAAAGAACCACCGTCTACCAGATGGGCATCGGGCATGTTCTTGAGGATGTCAGCAAGCTCCTCGATAGTGATGGTAGTGGTTTGCATGTCACCAAGAACGATATCTGCTAGCTAGCAAATAGCTAGCTAAGGAGAGATGCATTTTCGAGCTTATAGCAAGGGCCATATTTCTTCAATATTATTGAAACGTATCAATATCTTACATCAAAATTGATTGATCGCCCTCAACGACCCCTGGATGTTCATATTCAAGATTTTGCCTTTGCCTCACTACTGAGCTAGCGCACGCTGTTGATCATACCCCCGGTGCTCTTTCGATATTAAACAGGGCTTTTTGTTTAACAAACATTATTGACTCTCTTGGTCTGAAGCCATACCTAGTTTCTATACAAAATAGGCCCCTCTTTTGTAAGGAAACGCACTTATGCAGCCAGGCTACAAAACGCTGATTCATGTGCTTAGGACCACGCCGGAAGCAGACATCCCAGTCCTTCAGAGCCTCCTGCGGCAAGACTTTGACGCACTCATTGCCAAACTGCCTGAGCTGGCCGAAGAGGCACGCAATCATGTCAAGGCTACGCCTGTGCAGGCAGCCACGCCTGTAACTTCCAATACGTTGCCGCCGACTATTGAGGATCTCATCATCGAGTGTGTCCGTGAGAAGGGACCGATCTCGCATGATGGCGTCTATGCCTGCGTCGGCGCGAAAGCCGACGAAGAGAAGCGCGCAACTTACCATCATCTGCTCGACATGCGGAAGCAGAACCAAATCAGGTTGGTCGAGGCTCCCGGCCGTAAGGCTGGAGGCTTGGTCTACAACGAGGGCTGGGCTGGTAACCCGACCTTGGACAAGCTGCTCCAGCACGACAAGAAGCTTGATCGAGACGATCCGCTCGCAGTTCGTATGGCTTGGGCCATGGATGTGTATGAACGGTATGGGCTGCGCCAGAAACACGGCTTCTTCTCGCGCCGGCATGCGCAGAGGACCTGGAACTGGATTGCCTTGCATGGGCTGATCGAGCATTTGGAAAACCAAGTCCGGCAGGCAGGTAGCAGCGAAGGATTTGAAACCCTCCGCAGCATGGGTCTGCTCGAAGCGACTGTTGAAGCTTTGGTCGTTGAATTTGGCACACAGCGGTTCAAGCAGGATGCGGTTGAAGCTGCCGAGACCCGTCTTCAGAAGGCAGGTATGAACGTGTAGGCTACCCTCTCACTCTTTGGGATAGGCGTTATGGTGTCCTTTCCAGTTGAGGGGAGGTTATGATGCGATGGGGAACCCATAGCAGCTTGGGGGAACCATGATGCAAAAACGCCATTGACTCGTGGAATGGCGCCACACATATTGGGCCTATAGCCGAACACAGTTTTGAGGTGAGAACGGCCTCCTCACACGCCTAGTGGACAGGTCTATTAGGCAAAGTAGCCGCGAAAGTGGTGAAGAGATCCGGAAGTGGGCACCCCGGCAAAGTTCGTGTTCAAAGCTTCAAAAGGGCTCCGAGAGATCGGAGCCCTTTAGCGTTTCAGGGCAATCTTCAAAAATCCCTTGTCCTTGCGGTGCTGGGCTTTCTTGCGCGAAACTGGGTAGAAACTAGCAACGTGATAACGGCCGCCCGTATCAGCTTCAATGCAGATAGCGATCAGCAGCAGAGCGTCAGGCGGAAGCGCCCCGCCGATGATCTCGATCTTGCCCTCATTCCTGAAGTCGTCACCAACATAAAGAGGATCGGCAACCACCGTGGCTAGCAGGGGCAGGCAAACTCCATACTCGTCCGGATGCCGAACTGCGGCGTGGCGCTGAGCTGCGGCACTGACGATGACACTCCCCGGATCAAGGTCTATCCCAATTGTGGTCCGGATGATTTCGGCGGGAAGCGGCCCAAGGACAAGGTCCGGCTGCTTTGAAGGCTTCTTGCTCATGGGGCTTCTTGAAGGACTACTCAGCCCCAAACTGAGGCAACCAAGATCATGATGGTAGCTTAGCTGCTTGAGAGTCCTCAACAGGCCTGTTGAGGATCCAGACGTTTACGACCTTACTCCTGGACAGGGCTAAAAGGGGTCGTTAAGCTATGTCCAGAACGGAGACGACAAAACCACCATGAACCGAGCACTGGGCTACACGAGGGTATCGACACAGGCACAAGGCCAAAGTGGGTTCGGTCTCGATGCCCAGGAGACCCAGATCAGGGAGTTCGCCAAGGAGCTCGGCTACCGGATCCAGAAGGTGTTTTCTGACGTCCATACCGGCAGAGGGGAGAGCAGCGTCCGAGACCGTCGTGGTCTTCAGGACGCCCTTGAGCTCGCTCGCAAGAAGCGTTGGCCCATCTTCATCGCCGACATCGATCGCCTTGGCCGCCATGAGCCCTTGATCCAGAAGCTCCTGGATGATCCGGAGCTGACCATCATCAGCGCCAACGATGGTGAGGGTGCCGACAAGGCCATCTTGAGAGGCCAGGCAAAGCGCGCGCAGAGGGATGGAGACATGATCTCGGAGCGCACCAGAAAGAAGCTGAAGACCCTCAAAGACCAAGGCCAGCGTCTCGGGAACCTCAAGAGCCTCAAGGAAGCCCAGCGCAAAGGCGGTGAGGCCACCAAGCGCAAGTCAACCCTCCGCACCCTGGAGTATGAGCCCCTCATCCGGCAGATCCGTGATACTGGCGCGAAGACTGCCCGTGAGTTCGCCGATGCCTTGAACCAGAGAAACCGCCTCACGCCTCAAGGCAAGCCTTGGAATGAGGAGAACATCCGCCGCCTCTTGAGAAGCACCAGCAAGCTCGGCAAGGCGCGGGAGCAGGAGGAAGCCAAGCACCAGAAGTATGCCGACAACCCTCAATTTGGCGCATTCTGACGGGCCTCCGGACGTGGATGTCCTAGAGATCCTTGACCCTCTCGGAGGGCATGGGGCCTGCGTCGGCCTGGTTCCGGTGCCTCATCCTGGGAGCTCAGCGTCCAAAAGCGTTTAAGCGTAATGAAGTTTCGGCTTTAACGCTCCTTCCTTTTAACGCTTGCTGGTGGCATCGGGCGATGCGAGTTCAAGGTTCCATCAGGCGCTGCTCCGGAAAGACCAAGCGTGAAGAAGATCATCCCTGCCCTCATCCTTGCTCTCGCAGGCACTCCCGCCCTCGCTGTCGGCCCGGTCACTCTTGAGCGCAGCTTGCTCGCCTGCTCCTACGCCCATGACTGGCAGGACCTCCGGAAAATGTCGCTGCAGGACAAGGTCGCGGCCGAGCGCTTCTTCTACGAGAAGGGCTGTGTGATCCTGGAGAAGGGCACCAAGGTCTACGCCCAGCGCACCTTCGAGACCACCAGCGACCAATGCCTACGCCCCGAGGGCGAGACCGAGTGCTACTGGACCTATCGCATGGACTGGAGCAACTAGCGTCCGGTTAAGCCAGGTCAGCGAAGGTTCGGTTGGAGTGGTCTGGGTGAATATCTACCAGACCATAAGAATACCTCTGAGCGGGCACGCCGCTTGCTGTTCTCGCCCATGCCCTGCGCCTCATCCTGTAGTCTTGCTCAAAAGTCCAAGAACAAGCCATTCCGGCGAGGGTCAGAGGCAACAGAAGGCAAATCCTGTCTTGGCCCTGTCTGATCCGGACAATCTGGCGAGGCTCCAGACGGTTGAAGGAAGTTGAGCCCCGTAGTGGTTGAAACGGCCTCCCCGACATTTTCAATCGATGGCGTGCAATCTACCGAGCCATCGCAAGCCGCTGATGTAGGTCTATGAACCGATAAAAGAGTGCCCTCGGCGTGGACCGAGGGCACCATCGAGCACTAGGTGATATGGCGCTGAACGCTACGAGTCCGGGTTCTCCAGCTTTGCTGCTGCACCCCGAACCAAGTCGGTCACATCCTTCACGCGTGGATCCCTCCAGACATCATCGTGCAGCATGAAGATCGAGGAGTTCGTGTGCTCCTGGAACTTGGCCCGCTCACGAACAACGTCGATCGGGATGTCCGCTGCCCGGATGACGTTGTGATCCTCATCGAAGAGGATGCCGATCAGGTTGTCGAACGGCTTGCTCTCCAGCCGGCGGATGGCACCGAGCTGGCGCGAGCCCCTTGGGTTGGACAGCTTGCGTGCCTTGATCTGGTAGCGGCGGCCCTTCCTGCAGATGGCGTCGTGGCCAGAGTTCGACTGAGCCTCCAGCATCAAGTCGAGTGCCGAGCAGCAGAGGGTCTCGGCATAACTAGACACGGCGTTGTTCCCACCACGGATGATGTTCCTGTTGCGCAAGATGTCCTCTGCAGCGCGCTTCACGGAGAAGATCTGGGATGTGGTGAGATTACCTAAACGTGAGATGATAAAATCGTAGTCTTCCATTGCTACCTCCCTCAAGCCAGAAGCGGCTTATACAGTATAAATATCGTATTCCGTTCTTTGTTTCCCTTATATATCAATTTTTATTATGGGTATGCTGTATTATTGGCTCACCCATCATGTAATAGTTAGCTTATACATTGATGGGTTACCCATATACTTCAAGGAAAGTCATCAAAGTGGGAAGGTTTCCACGTGATGGGGAACCCATCACGCAAATGGGGACCCATATGGCTTGGAGGCTTTGATCAGCGCTGAAGCGCTGTGCATAAATCAGAATTGTGCACCATTCCCGATAAGCGCCTTCGCGGAACTGGATTTTCAGTCAATTGCCCAGCCAGCCGCAATGAGGGCATCGGCACTCTCGAACATGCTCTCCGCTCCGGTCTGACGGTCAACGACCCGCAGCCTGTCACTCACGAGATCATCCAGAGAAATTGTGCCGAAGGCTCCGTCTACATGCTTGAGGGGCAGGCTTCCGTCTGGGGTGGCGAGGACGTCAAGGTTCTTGATTGCCTCGCGTGTTGCTGCTTTCAGGCTATCCGACCAATAATTGTCCGGCTGGGCTCTATCCATTGGCTTATCTCCATCTGCGTATACTATGGCCGGGGTGGCGGGGTTTGGTAATGCGCGTCCGAGCGGACAACCATGGTGGCGTGCTCAAGGCCGAAGGCGCGCCGGATCGCCTCCACCTGATCCGCGCCTTGCAGGCGCCGGTCCGCGTAGATGATGAAGGTGTCGGTTTCTGTATCAAACACGATCCGCCCGCGTGGAAACTCCTCGTATTCATGCCAGGCGATTAGTTTCGGTAGGCCCCGCTTAGCCAATCCGGCTGGTCCAAGGCTGCGCCAGCGCTCCCAGACTTCGTAATGCGCTCCGGGATAGGTCAGGAAGTGAAGGTAAGGCTCAGCGTGGGCAAGATCCGTAGCATCGGTTACGAGAGTGAAGCGACCCGGATCATCACCGGTGCCGTCTCCAACACCCAGAAGATACCAACCTTGGGCACTGATGTGCTCTGTTCGCCGCTCATGAAGGCAGACCACTGCGGGGCTTATCGTCAGGTTCCTGATGATCTGTTGAGGCGGCGGTCAGCCCCGATAGAGCAGGAATGCGGGCCTCAAGCCGCTGGGGAGGCCCGACCTCGATGCCGGCAGCATGGGCAAGCGCCAGCACCAGGTGCTCGGCATCTTCCTGTGCTCGGTGCTTGGAAGGTGTCGTCTCAAGCCAGTGAAGCGCGCGCTCCCGCGACTCGCTTTCGAGCCTCGACAGCATTCCATGCCAGTCACCCAGTGAAAATGCGGGTTTGAGACCAGCGGCCTTGAATAACGAGCGCGCCCATTGCGCGTCGTATGGGCCTCCGTCGCACCAAGCGATACCGGTTGATGCAAGGGCCTCGTTCAGCGCTTGCGCGACCTCCTGAGGCTTGGGGCTACTCTTAAGCTCACTCTGGCTGATCCCGTGGACCGCACGGGAGGCTTTGCTCCAGTCGCCGTGTCGAAGCCAGTCCTCAGTAGGACAAATCAACGTGGACCAGCTATGGACGGGCTTATCCGGTGCGGACCAGAGTGCGAGCCCGACTTCAATCGGATAGCCCCCAGGTTCGAGGGAGCTTGCTTCAAAATCGAGGACGTATAACGGCCATGGCAATCTCTGGATGTCCAAAGGGCTTTCCTTTTGCTTCACGGAAAACTTCCTGCTGTTTTCCCTAGAGTCATGAGGTTGCTATGCACGTGAACCGTTTCCCTGATGGCGATGAGCAGCCCTGAACTTGGGCCAAGGCTGCTCATTCTCTATGGCCTGTTAGACTCCGCCGTAGATGAGTTTTGTTGCTTTAGCTCGCAGAGCTTCATCCGGGATAGCAGAGAGAACAGCCGGGAAAACGCGCCTGTCCAGCACGATCCATACAGGCTGGAAATTGGAGATAGGCGTTCCTTTCTCCCTGCCTTCCCCGCCATTCCACCGGAACCCGATCGTATGCTCGCCGCTCTCCTTCCACAGGAGCAAGGCGTATGCTGGGGAATACTCCCCGTCATCAATCAACACATCAACCATTTCGATCATGTCACGCGGTGCACGAACGTCTTGGGGTAGAGTATACGACATGGACACAGCTCCTTCTTAGCTCGGACCAACGGGTCGAGATCTGGTTGATAAAGTGCAAGGTGGTTGGTTTCTGGTGGCTAGTCTTTGTGACGGCTTACAAGATGGCGTAGGCGATGTTGTCGTTGAGCATCGGAAATCCGGCTGACGCAAAGGTCTCAACGTAGCGAGGATCACGGATGGCGGAGTTTTTGCGCCCTCGGATTTCCTCCAACCTCCACTGATTGAAGAGCGGATCGCGGACAAGACATGCAACGGCGGACGGCCTGCCCCGGCAGTGATAGTAAGCCCTGTCCCCTTTGAGAGCGCCCTGCCACCGATACTGGCCTAAACAGTTCTGAAAGCGATGCCCGAGGGCTCGGAGCTCCCTAACGCTACGGACGGGAACTATCCGGTCTGTGCCGTCCCATGGTGCCGGCGGCAGGTCGAGCCTGATTACCAGTTTAGCTAACCACGTTTCGAGATGAGACGTGTTCTTAAGAGCCTTAAGAGATTGAATGATGGCAGCCCTGTCGAGATCGGGCCTGAGCTTGTGGACTCCGTCGACAATGTAGCGCAGCGCATCTGTCCCTCCGAGACGAGTCAGCAGATCAGGATCCACCTGGGTCAGCAGATCGGCGTCAGAGCGCACAACGGCTGTAACCAATTTTGGAGTCAGTTGCTTGCAATGCCTGATCGCGGAAACTCGCTTTTCATCGGTTACGATGGCCATCAAGCCATCGTAAAAATTACGCGGGAGGATCCGGTTTGGGCATTTCTTAAGGACGGTGAGGCTTCCCGGGTCCTGGTCCCAAACCTGCGCAATCACCTCCCGCCGCGGCAGTCGGCTTAAGTCATGAGCCAAGGTCGTCAATCCAGCGAGCCCGGCACCTCGGACTTCAAGTCCGCGTAAGGCCAGCACAACGTATTGGCGGGTCGGATGATCGGCCTCGAGACAGAAGCCAATGTTGAAGGGATCAAGTTTACAGAGTTGTGTGACGAAGGGCTGTGCCCAGCCATATGAAACGCTTTGAGCCATTCAGTTTCCTCATGTAGAAGCTTGCTGAAGCACTCGCCGCTCCCTGTGACGGGAGGGGCGGTAGATCGTCTTCATCACCCCTCGTTCACTCACGAGAAGTGTTCCCTTCAGGCGCTCTAGGCGCACAATCGTTTCTTTCAGAGCTCGGATCGCCTCCTCAACGTCTTTCGATCTTAGGAAGTATCCAGTTCCGAAACTCTCTATGCCGAGAGTAAGTATTAAATCGTCATCTCCGCTTCTAAAGCCTCTCTGCTTTACCCTGACCTGAAGATGATCAGTCTTGCGCATTTTTACCTCATAGAATGCTTCTTATTCCTCTGGCTTTTCTGGTTTATGTTTTGACTTACAAATGGCCCCGTTTTCCGTGCCACGGTGGCCTGGGCGATTTACGATGAGAAAGAGCATTTGCCCGTCGCGACCTGGAACCCGCGATAGGCAATATTCCAGTTAGCCGGGTTTGCCGCCCAGCTAAGGCTGCCTGGATCAGAATTGGCTACTTGCGGCCCAGAAAGGCCTTTGCAATTGGCTGTTGGTCAGCTGGCACCATGCTGATTACTGCGTCGTATAGGGGCTCCTCGAGGATCATCCACGTGGGCATCCCGCGCGCCTGTGGCGTCCCGATAGGGTTGTCGTCAGTGCCGTTCCATCTGGTCGCTAGAACCCTCCCATTGTCCCACATGCCGATGGCATAAGCGGCATCCCCTGGACCACGATCGAGGATCACCTCGAACATGCGCCAACGGGATTTCGGCGAATGCACGTCTTCTGGTTTGATGTATGTCATTTCCATCTCCAATCTATAGACGCTGTAAAAATCTTCTAACACCCGATGTATGCGCATCGATGATCATACATGTCAATTGGTTCCAATGAATTTTCTACGTATCTAGATATGGCGGGATCGGCAGCCGATCAAGAATGATAAAAAGCCAAGCGGTATAGGATTGTGCATAAATCACGAATTTCGCACAAAGACCCCGACACAATCGGATCAGTCACTTAGGCTGTGCAAATTATATGTGCGAAATAGGTGCTGATCCGATGGCTCTGATTGCTTACGCCCGCGTCTCCACTGAGGGGCAGACCCTCGAGGCCCAAGTCGACCAGCTGAAGGCTGCCGGGGCCGAGAAGATCTTCAAGGAGAAGATTTCGGGTGCTCGGGCCGACCGTCTCCAGCTCAAGAAGGCGATCACCGCCCTCGGGCCCGACGACGTGCTCCTCGTCACCCGGCTGGACCGCCTGGCCCGCTCGACCCGCGACCTCCTCAACGTCCTCGACGAGATCGCCAAGAAGGGCGCTGGCTTCCGGTCCCTGAACGATGCTTGGGCCGATACGACGACCCCGCATGGACGCTTGATGCTGACGGTGCTGGGAGGGCTGGCCGAGTTCGAGCGCGAGCTCATCCGGGCCAGGACTGGCGAAGGGCGTGAGCGGGCTAAGGCCCGCGGTGTGAAGCTTGGACGCAAGCCGAAGCTGACAAGGCATCAGAAGCAGGAGGCTCTTGCTCGACGTGAAGCTGGCGAGCCTCTAACTCAGATTGCGCGCAGCTACAATGTATCGCATTCGACGATCTCGCGCTTGATGGACGGGTAGAAAGGTGCCGGTTTGATGCCCTTTTGAGGTGAAATTCAAAACGCACATAAAAAGCTGAGCAGCAACAAAGACTTAGTTCATACAGGTGGTTTTGCCCCACATTGATTCTGGCTGCAGCAGACTAAAGGGAGTCCTTTGGTAAAATTAGATCTTGATGTGTTTTCAATAGCTTATCTGGCTATCGTTAACTGGACTCGACTCGGCCATGTTGCCTCTTAAGGGCATTACAAGGCATCAATGACAGATGAGCTTATGTCTCATTTGGAGCCTCCCCTCGGGAGGCGCGAAAGGAAAGAGCCGCTAAACCCCTGGCAGGGTCGCGGCTCTGGGTGGGGATGTCCCCGTGCTCTTGCCGAGCGAGGCCAACCCTACCCCTCCTGTCGCACAAGGACAAGGAGGAGGTTGCCGATGATGGCATCTGTCGAACTGGTCTAAGCGCCCGCTGCGGCACTCTCTAGCCACCTTACAGATCGACCAATCGCTCGTTGCTGATCGCATACGAGGCCGCCCTTCTGCGCGCCTTTGCCATCACTCCTGGGCTATCAAAGGGTTACCTATGAGCCAGTATTCTCTCTTCGACGATGACACCCCACCCAAAGCACTGCGGTCTACCCGCAATGACGTGCGGACCGGTGATGCTGCCGAGGCCCTCGTCCTCTTCAAGCTTCTGAACTGGGGCTTCGATGCCCACGACGCCCGCCGTGACCTCCCCTACGACATTGTCGTCGATGTGGGCGACGGACGGATCTGCCGGGTGCAGGTCAAGGGGCGCAGCAACGCCAAGCGCAGCCGCTGGGACTACAGAGCGACCCGGGGCAACTGGCGCTCCGCCACGGGCACCTACGCCTACGTGGACACCGACTATGACGTGTCGGCCTTCGTCGCGCTGTCCCTTGAAAAGGTGATCTTCGTGCCCGGTATTTACCCGACCTTCCGGGCGAGCACCGCCGACTTCCTGCGCACCGATAGTGAGGCGCAGAGCTGGGAGCGGGCGCTCCAGGTGTTCAAGCGCAAGCGACTCCAGTGAGCGGGGAGGAATCCATGACTATCTATTCCGACAAGCCTGCCCGCTTCCGCGTCCTCGACCTCGAAACCACCGGCATCAGCCCCGACGATGCTGTGGTAGAGATTGCCGCCGTCGACATCATCGGCCGGGAGGTCGTCCCCATCGGGTCGGACCTCGTCCGGCCCTACACCAAGATCCCGCCTCAGGCCTCGGCCGTGCACCACCTCACCGATGAGGACGTGGGCCACTGCCGCCCCCTTGAGGAGCTCCTGCCCCACTACCTCGACTACTCCCGCGAGGCCGACATCGACGTGTTCGCCTCGCACAACTGGCGCTTCGACAGCCAGTGGCTCGGGGACAAGCTGGATGGGCGCCCGGCGATCTGCACCTATAAGTGCGCCCTGCGGGTCTGGCCCGACGCTCCAGCGCACAACAACCAGGCGCTCCGCTACTGGCTGCGGCCGAAGGGCTTGTGCTCGGTGTTCGCCAGCAACGCCCATCGCGCTCTGCCCGATGCCTACGTCACGGCCTTTCTCCTGCGCGAGCTGCTGGAGCTCGCCACCGTCGAGGAGCTCATCGCCTGGACGACGGAGCCCGTGCTGCTGACCCGCGTGGCGTTTGGCAAGCACCGCGGCATGGCCTGGAGCGAGGTGCCGGCGGACTACCTGGCCTGGGTCGTGGAGAAGTCCGATCTGAACGACGACGTGAAGTTCACGGCCGAGCACTACCGGCGCCTGCGATAGGTCATATGCTACATGAGGCTGTGGCAGCACAGCCTCATACAACTATAGCACGCGATCTGTGTGGTGAATTGGCTTCGCAGAAGCTTGGTCCATACTACCTACGACAATGAAAGCACCCTGCGCGAGCATCATGACGATTAAAAACGAAAGAATGCGCTTAGTCATTTCAGATCCTCCTGTTTCATTCTGCTCATTGGAGTCCAATGAATTTAATCATAGCCGCATTGAACGCATCGCGGAGATACTCGATCGCGGATGGCGATGCTGAAAGTCCGGGAAAGGTCCATGTTCCATCAAGTGCAGGTGGGTGTAGGCAGAAAGCCAGATCGAATGCCTGCTCGCATTGCGTCTTATCATCCGCGAGGCCTGACATTTCAGCAGCATTGTAAGCTACCACGACACGTTTTGTCTTTTCGGCATTCCTAAGCAGGAGTTCAATTGCACCAATCTGGTGAAGCCACTTGGCACTTGCGCGGGCGTTGGCCAGCTCGGAGGGCTGGCCGTCATGCACCATGCGGTCATCAAGTGCATCAGCTGCATAAAGGTGCGCCTCGTAGGCTCGGACAAGAAAAAACTCAATAAAGCTTTGTTTGTCCTCGTCCATATGGACGCGAAAACCCTCAATGCTCTGTTTGAGCAGTTTTAGGGTTCTCTTGAGGGTTTTTGCCTCTTCCTCAAGACGAGCATCCTCATCGTCAGTCACAGCCAAACCATGCCTGACTTGAAAGATGTGCGTTTGCGCCAAAAGGTAGTCCAAGATGGCCGAGGTGATCTCCGAGGCGCTTGGCCGATGAACTGTATAAGTGCAGCGAGCAACCTCAATCAGGACTCCAAGCTCGCCGAAACGTTCATCCCGGCTCGCCATTGAGATGAGTTCATGGAGAAGGAATGCTTGCCGAGCAATGGTCTCATCTGTCAGGGACTCCGGAGCCTGAACATCGAAGAAAACAGCAGGGAGAGTGGCCAACGGATGTGTTCTTGCCACCTCACCCTCTGCGATACGCTTCAATGTATCGGGATGGACGGACTCGCCTCGTTCTCGCAACTCGTCCGAGATGTCCTCAAACGAATAGAGCTCAAGGTGCTTCAAGAACTCCCTGAGATGTTCAGAAGGGACGGTTCGACCAGGCATGTAGACCTCCTAGAAGAGATATCACTCCTACCTTAATATGGTGATGCTTCACTACCAGCAGAATACCCCCGATTTGCGCGCTGCCTTTCAGTTCTATCTGTGAGCCAGCCGGCAGATTGGCCCGAACTGCGGAAGTCGCTGTTTTTCTCCTGCATTGTGTCTTCATTACCGGATGCCGGATCCGCTGGTTCGACGTCCTTAGCAACAGGAGAAGACTATGAAGCTCATTGCTCTTTCTGCGGCCGCACTCATCACGGTGGGCAGCGCTACCTATGCTGAGGCTGGTGGCCTCTTTGGCAAGGGCGGCATCTTCCGCGGCACAGTGGGAAATTTCATCGACAAGCATGTCGAGCAGCCCATTCTCACCCCAATCGCTCGTGGAGCTACTGTCGCTGCTGGTGCTGCTGGTGGTGCTGCCGCAGGTGCACTGGTAGGCGCGCCCAATGCTGGCGCAGCTGTGGGAGCGGCGGTGGGCGATGCCATCAACGATGTTGCCGCAGGCAAGAAACCCGGTCAGTAATCTGACCTCTTCTAATAAGAGAAGGGGAGAGGTGCTTAGCACCTCTCCCCTTCTGCTGTTCCCGGTGGTGGGTGTCTCAACTACCGGCAACGGACGGCAGGCGGATGTATGTCAAACTGTTGGTTCTTAAGCAGTCGATGCCGCCTTTCATTTATTATTAACCATGCTCAGCCAGAAATCTTGCTGCTAGTTTGCAGCTTGCAAGCTTACAGCTGGAGCAATCGTTTTTACGATGACAACCATCATTGGACTGGTGAGCCAGAAGGGCGGGGTCGGTAAGACGACGGCCGCGATCAACCTGGCTGCGGAGCTGACGCGGCGCGGGTCCACGGTCGCGGTCATGGATGCGGATCCGGCGGCGAACGCCCTGGCGGTATCGGGGGACGGCCGGCTGCCCTTTCCAGTCAAGCCGCACTTGTTGGACACGGACGACGACAAGGCCGTTGGAGCTTGGGTGCGGGGCGTGAGGGCTGGCGGCTTGGACTTCGTGATTGTCGACGCGCCTGGCGCGATGGGTGCCGCCTTCGGGGCTACGATCGCGGTGGCCGATCTCGTCCTCGTGCCGGCCGGTGCGACGGTGCTGGACGTGCGCGGGGCCTCGGAAACTGTCGGAATCATTCGCCGGCATAGGAAGGCCGCCGGGAATGGCCGCCCTGATGTGCTGGTTGTGCCTAGCCGCGTCGATCGCCGAACCGGGGCAGGGCGGGAGGTCGTCACCATGCTGGCCGCGCTTACGGAGCCGGTCGCGCCGGTGATCTCATATCGTGCCGTGGTCGCTGATAGCCTGGCCGCCGGTGAGCCGGTGCCAAGTGAGAGTGAATCCGGCCGGGAGTTCTCGGCCCTGGCCGATGCTGTTCTTACTCGCTTAGGTGATAAGCTATGATAAGTAAAATCTCAAAAATATCCGTATATGTCTTGTTAATGTTAGGAGCTTCTTCAAGTATTAATGTGACATTGGCATACTTTACTCAAGGGGAGCATCTTCATAAAACTTGCACAACCGATCCGTTTTCGGCTCTTAGGTATGTTCTCGGCGTAGTTGACGCACATGAATGGGACTATATCGCAAATGATATGCCAAATTCTAAGATATGTATCCCTGATGAAGCTAATGGCGCTCAGATAAGGGACACAGTATGCAAGTATATTTCTGACAACCCTCATGTCAGGCACCTCCCTGCTGTTAGATTAACTTTTAATTCTCTTGAATCAGCTTTTCCCTGCGGCGGAAATACAAATAGGGACTTACCATGACTAAACGTCCAAGCGCTGCGCAATTGATCACTGAACGGACGGCGCGGGCGGCCGCGGCCGCCGTCAATGAGGAAGCCCAGGAGGAAGCCCTCACGACGAACTTCCAGGCCTCCTTACCCGCGCCAGGGCTCTACGATCCTGGCGAACTCGATGGCCGGTCGTTGCGTGCCACGAACCGGACGCACCAATTCGCCACGCGGATCAAGCTGGAGACGCACAAGCAGATGAAGCGGATCGTGGCTCGCGATGGAATCACACTCGGAGAACTGATCGAGAAGGCCATTGAGGCCTATGAAAAAGAACGCGGCTAGATAGCTGCTATTTTGGCTTGTTATTCATGACAGAGAAGACACTCACCGACCGGATTATGAGCCGGCTCCTTGGTGACGATTGGAAAGAGCTGCTGCTTATGACTGCGGCGTTCATGCTGTTCGTCACGATGTTCATCGGACCGCTCTATAATGGGTTTTTAGTGAGCCTGCTTTGGAACTGGTTCGTCGTTCCTTTAGGGCTACCACAGCTAAACGTTCTTCAAGCGGCAGGTATCTTTATTCTTATAGCGCTCGTCACCGGACCTGGGCCCGACACGTCTAAGTGGACGGGAAAGGAAGCGATGGCCCATGAGGTAATGAAACTCGTATTTGTTGGATATGCCTACGGCCTCAAGATTCTTATGGGAAGCCAATTCGCGTTCTGATTATGCAGGAGACTAGGTTGGTGGGTAGCAGCTAGATATCTAACTGCCAGAGTTCTCGGATCAGCATTTCATAACTGCCGTGGGGGCATAGATGGAGCTTCTATTCTTCTGGATTGGTGGCGCGGTCCTTGTTGCGGTCGTCGCCAGTAACAAGGGGCGCTCTGGCCCTGGCTGGTTCTTCCTCTCGCTCCTGATCTCGCCGCTGTTGACGCTGATCGCCGTCGCGGTGATGTCGCGGGTGGAGCCGATCGAGGCCTCTAAGACATGCCCACGCTGCGCAGAGAGTGTGAAGCCGGCCGCCATCGTCTGTAAGCATTGCGGCTTCGAGTTCTCGGGCGTGCCTCAACAGGCGAACTACAAGGGCGTTCCCTACATGGTCTTGTCGAACGGCCAGGTCACTATGACAGTCGAAGGCAGAACGACAACCTGGCCGAACCTTACGGCCTTTCATGAGCACGTCAACAGGATACGCAAGCTGCGCGTTTAGATTGCTGCTAGAAAGATAGCTGCAAGATTCAGGCCTGCCCAGTGGCGGGACTTTTCCTGGTGTTCAAACGTAAGTGTTGACTTCAGGTATTCCCCACAGTTCAGCGAGCCGCACAGCCTCTTTCAATGCCGACTCTGGGCTTCGGGCGAAGAACGTTCCACCGATCGGGAAGCCAGAATTATCAGCCTGAAAATCTACTTTATAGGCGGTCTTGATCTCTTCATCCTGGTTATGATCGACCAAAATGAAATTATCCGGATCGGATGGACTTTGGCTGCGGTCAAGCTTAACAATCGCCGGCATTGCTTCTCTTTCTTTGATTACAAGTCACAATAACCTTTTCGACGTTTTAAACGCGCAATGGTTTCGAGCGCCTGGCCGGCGGCGTCGACGGTCTCGAAGATCTCGGCGAGCTCCTGGCCGTTGGTGCCGATCCTCCCCCAATTCCGGACAAGCCGGATTGTGCCGAACAGGTCGTGCTCGATCATGATCGAGTAGAACCGTCGGATTCCTTGCTCGGGGTCGATCCGGTGAAGCACAAGATGATGCTTGATCGGTGATCGGAACTCGTCAGGCACGCTTGGCGGCCTCAGACCAACTTGCTGTTCCCTTCCTTGGAGGGCTTTCGGTGGACGCTCGTGATCAGATCGTGCAGCTTGTGGAGGTTCTCGTTATCGTCGGTCTGGCACATCTCGAAGGCTAGCGTTTCGACCTGCATCCATAGTTGCTTGAGCCGCCAGGATTCGTCTGAGACGGAATTGAAGTCTTCTGACATGACCTGATAACGGCGGTTTAGCTGGTCGATCAGGTCTGCGGCCTCCTTTGGGTTCTGTGCGACCCACTGCGGATCTGTTCTCTCGCTCATTCTCACAACTCCTCTTTCAGATCAGAATCTCGTTTCGTGTTGTCGGTGCCAAAACCGCCTCGGCTTTGCCGAAAACCCTCTTCGAGTCGTGCAAGGGCGGCTTCAAGTTGTGGGTTTGGGTCTAAGGCTTGTGCAGGAAGGCCGATTCCTTTCTTTATGTGTCCCATAAGCACTGTCATTTTGAGAGCTTCGCTCCCTTTGGGACACTTTGCGACTGAAGCCACAGGGGAGGGCGTGGACGGCTGGCGGGCTGCGTTGGGTGCAATCGGCCACCGATCGCCAGGAACGCCGCCACGGGCCGTCGCTGCGCGCCTGTTGGCTGCCAGGAAGCCCGGGGCGTAGTCGTTGGGGAGCGCGCAAGGTTTGTGCAATAAACCTCGGTGAACCGGACAAAGCAGGAACATAGAAGATGATGGGCAGAGCGTGATCGGCCTACCCTCCCCGCTCACTCTGTGGACAGCGGCCAAACAGGATTCGGTGCCCCGCTCTCGTCAATCCCATAATCCCGTCCGGGACCCCGGCCTCCTTTCAATCATCAAGCCGGGGCTGTGTAGGGGCGTACAATGGCACAACGTGGCTTGCTGACTGAGGATGAACGCCAACTCGTGTTCGGTGTCCCTCGGCAGGAACACCTGATCATCAAGCACTGTACCCTCAGCCAAGACGACCTTGATCTGGTGTTGCGCAAGCGCGGTGCCCGCAACCAGCTCGGGTTTGCAGTGCAACTCTGTCTTCTGCGGTATCCCGGGTTTGGGCTGCGCCTCAACGAGGCTCCTCCGCGAGAGATGCTCACCTTCCTGGCAAGCCAGCTTCAGGTCTCACCTCACGTCTTCGAGGATTACAGCCGGCGGCCACAAACCCGGCTCGATCATGCCGCCGAATTGATGGCCCGCCTGAACTTGCGGCCCGCAGTGCAGGAGGACTGGCCGCTCATGCTGAACGTTGCGGCGGAAGCAGCCTGGGCGACGGACAATGGGGTAGCGATTGTTCAGGCAGTTCTTGACTGGTTGCGCACTCATCGGATCATTCTGCCAGCGCCCAACAGGCTCGAGCGGCTTGCCCGTGCCGGCCGAGCCCTGGCCCGCAGGCGCGCTGCCCAGGCGCTTCTTGCTCCTTTGACAGAGGATCAGCTCACGGCAATCGATGCCCTGCTGGTGAATGACCCCACGCTCATGCGCACTCCCCTCGCCTGGCTACGCGATATCGCCGAAGCTCCCAATTCCTCCAACATGACGGCACTCCTTGAGCGGTTGACCTTCGCTCGGTCCCTCCAGATCAGCCCCGAGATCGTGAGCCGGGTCCACGAACGCCGCTTTCAGCAGTTCGTGCGCGAGGGATCTGTCGCTCCAGCCTTCCTGATTGACGAATACGGCATGCGTCGGCGTCGGACGACACTTGTAGCGCAGATCATTGAACTCGAGGCGAAACTGGCCGACGCTGCCATCGCGATGTTTGATCGCCTGGTGGGTAGCCTCTTCACCCGTGCCCGCCGACGCCAGGAGCGCGCCTATCAGACCACAGGTCGCGAAGTCAGCCGCCTGATGCGCCTGTTCCATTCGACCATCACGGCCCTGAGCACTGCCCGCGCCACGCGGGGAGATCCATTCGAGATCATTGATGAGGAGGTTGGCTGGAGCCGGTTGATCAAAGTCCAGCCGCAAGTTGAGGAACTGGCTCAACTCGCTGATGGCGACACACTCGTCATGGCAGCCGCGAAGTTCATGACGGTACGCCGCTTCGCACTGCCCTTCCTGGAGGCCTTCACCTTCCGCAGCACCAGCCGGCTCAACCCTGTTCTTGCGGCGCTCAACGTGATCCGGAACAGCCTCCGCTCCCGTCGCCGGGAGTTGCCTCAGAAGCCTCCCACGTCATTCCTTCCAAAGACCTGGCAGCAGTTGATCATGGAAGCGGGTCAACCGGACTGGCGGCTGTATGAGACGGCCGTGTTTGCCGTGCTGCGGGATCGCCTGCGCTCCGGCGACATTTGGGTCGAGGGCACCCGCAACTACCAGCGCTTCGATACCTATCTGCTGCCTCCGGCCTCTGCCCCGTCAGCGATCGCCACCTTGAAAGCCCCGGATGATGCGGATGCGTATCTGGCCGAGCGGAGCCAGCTTCTCGAGTGGCGGCTGAAGCGGTTCGCCCGAGCGCTGAGCAAGAATGCCGTGCCGGGTGTCTCCCTTCGTGGCGAGGAACTCCATGTGACCCCACTGCGGGCCCTCACGCCTCCAGAAGCGGATCGGCTTGATCGCGATCTCGACCTGCTGGTTCCGAACATCCGCATCACCGAACTGCTGAACGAAGTCGCACAGGCGACTGGCTTTGCGCACAGCTTCACGGATCTGCGCGACGGCAGGCCGGTCGATGATGTAACGGCTGTTCTGGCGGCGGTGCTAGCCGATGCGACCAATCTGGGCATTGAGAGAATGGCCGATGCCTCTCAGGGCGTGACCAAGGCTCAACTCACTTGGGTACATTCCTGGTACCTACGGGAGGAAACCTACAAGGCAGCGCTCGGAGCCATCGTCGATGCGCACCAACGTCTCCCGCTGGCTGCCCTCTGGGGCGACGGGAGCACGTCCTCCTCAGACGGGCAGTTCTTCCGTACCGGGCGCAGGAGTGCCGGAGCCGGCGAGGTCAACGCGAAGTATGGCTCGGATCCTGGTGTGAAGTTCTACACCCATCTGTCGGATCAGTACGGCCCTTTCCACACCAAGGTGATCTCGGCCACCACAAGCGAGGCGCCGCATGTTCTGGATGGCCTGCTGCATCACGGAACCGGATTGTCGATCCATGAGCACTACACCGACACGGGCGGCGCCACCGACCACGTCTTTGGCCTGTGCAACCTCCTCGGCTTCCGGTTTGTGCCCCGCCTGCGGGACCTGAAGGATCGGCGGCTGGCCACCATGGCGGGCCTGGAGGTGCCGAGCAGTCTCCAGCCATTGATGGGCCGCCCGATCCGCGCCGACATGGTTCGTCAAGGCTGGGACGAGGTGCTGCATCTGGCAGCCTCCCTCAAAGCTGGCACCGTTGCTCCGTCCGTGATGCTGAAGAAGCTGAGTGCCTACAAGCGCCAGAACCGGGTGGATCTCGCCCTCCAGGAGATCGGAAGGATCGAGCGGAGCCTGTTCACGCTCGACTGGCTGGAGAGCCCGGACCTGCGGCGGCGCTGTCATGTCGGCCTCAACAAGGGCGAGGCCCGCAATTCCTTGGCTCAGGCAATTTTTGCCCATAAGCAGGGCCGGATCACGGATCGAACGTTTGAGAACCAGAGCTACCGGGCTTCGGGACTCAATCTGGTGATCGCTGCAATCGTGTACTGGAATACGCTCTACATGGGTCGAGCGGTGGAGCATCTGCGATCTCAAGGCAGGATCGTGCCGGATGAGCTTCTCACGCATATCGCGCCACTGGGCTGGCGGCATATTAGCCTAACCGGCGACTATCTCTGGCAGCATGCTGTTACTGGAGCCGGGCAGCAGCGTCCGCTCCGCAATGTCCGCCACCGAGACGCTGCCTGAGGGGTGCTCACCTGAGGAATGTTCACGCTTCGTCCAAGGTACCGAGGTTTATTGCACAAACCTTGCGCGCTCCCCTGTTTGGTCGAGAAGCACGGCACTCGCACACATCGATCCTGGCGCAAGCTGCACATCGGTGTTGGCGCTGAGACCGGGCAGATCCTCGCGGCGGAACTGACGACCAGCGAGGTCGATGATGGCTCGCAGGTCGAGCCCTTGCTCGATCAGATCCCAGGTCCACTCGCCTCCTTTACCGGTGATGGAGCCTACGATCAGACTCGCATCTACGACACTATCGCCAAGCGCTATCCGGATGCTGACGTGTTCGTTCCGACACGATCAACGGCAGTGCTGACTGAGACGGCGCAGAGCACTCCGACCCAGCGCGATCGGCATCTCCAAAGCATCGCGGAGCATGGACGCACGGGTTGGCAGACGAGGTCCGGGTACACGCGTCGGGCCCTCGTCGAGGCGGCCATCAGCTGGCTTAAACGAGTGACCGGGGACGCGCTGCGCTCGCGGACGGATCGGCGTCGCCTGACGGAGATGGCCATCGCCATTGCTGCCCTGAACCGCATGCTCGAGCTTGGATGCCCGAAGTCAGTCCGCATCACCTAAACTGAAGGCATGGGATAGGCGGAATGCGTTCACAAACCGATCCGTGCAACACGGTCGCCCGCGATAGGAGAGAAAGAGTTGCGACAGCGGCGGTCGATCTAGATCGCGCATAGTACCGCCTGCGCAATTGGGGTTGATGAGGTTAGTTGCTGGGGCTTGGCTGCCCGAGAAGCTTGGCTTTGATGTGGCAGTCGGGCATCCAACTCGTATGAGTGATAATCCTTCTGCGCCAGTCGCTTGCCACCGTGTCGCCTCGCTTTGAATTTCAGTGTCAGGAGCTTTGTCCCAAAGCTTCATTCGCATTGTTGCATACCTAACTGCTCTGACCCTGAAATGGAAACCCACTGATGCCGACTATCTCCGCCTCGGATTATGGTGCTACACCCAACAACACAACAAACGATTCTGCAGCCATCAACGCAGCAATCAGAGCGGCAAATGCCCAGTACCTGAAGAACCCGTCCGCTGGGCCAGTCACCGTAACTCTTCCGGCTGGCACTTTCATTGTCTCAGGCACAGGGGACAAGAGCGATGGAGCCATCAAACTGCTCACCGGCACCATTCTTCAGGGCGCGGGCATGGGTCAGACGATCCTAAAGGTGGCCGACGGTTGGTCAGGCGACATCACCGGTGTCGTGCGAACGCCATACAACGAGGTCACCAAGGATGCCGGCCTGTTGAACCTGACCATTGACGGTAACCGTGACCAGACGACTGGCAAGATCGACGGCTTTTATACCGGCGTACGTCCTGGCAGCACTCAGCAGGACGCCGACATCCGCGTTGCCGGTGTGGAGATCCTGGATTGTTCCGGCTACGGCTTTGACCCGCACGAACAGACCATCCGCCTAACAATCGAGAACTGCGTCTCGCATGGCAACGGCTTGGATGGCTTTGTGGCTGACTACATCATTGACGGTGTCTACCGCAACAACATTGCTTACGACAACGATCGTCACGGCTTCAACATTACGACTACGGCGACCAACCTTCTGCTCTCAAACAACGAAGCCTATGGCAATGGCTCGGCAGGCGTCGTTGTGCAGCGCGGCTCCGAGAACATCCCTTGGCCAAGCGACATCCAGATTGTCGGAGGCAAGTACTACAACAATGCTCGCGAAGGCATTCTCACCAGGATGGCCGACGATGTCACCGTTGACGGAGCGACAGTTTACGGCAACCAACGACAGGGAGTGCGGATCGAGGGGTCAACCGATACTACCGTTCAGAACAGCACCATCTACAACAACTCGCAGGCGGGCCATAACACCTACGATGAAGTTCAGATCATCCAACGTGCGGATAGCACGACCGGTCGAACGTACTATTCAACCAACTCGCAGATCCTGAACAATAAAATCTATTCGGATGGCGCAATTGACGCCCGCTATGGAGTCCGGGAAGAACCAACAAACGACGATGCTGGGGCGACGGGCACTGTGGTGTCCGGCAACACTATCACCGGTATGGCCTCAGGCACAACCTCTGTACCCAGCACCACGGACAGTCCGGTGGTCGCAGCAGACGACACCTACAGCGCCACAGAAGACGCAGTCCTCACGGTTGGAGCGGCCCAAGGTGTTCTGGCCAACGACACGGCCTCCGATGGCGGCAAAGCGGCAGTTGCGGGGCAGATCACCACCGTCCAAGGCGGCACCGTGGCGCTCAACAAGGATGGCTCTTTCACCTACACGCCAAAAGCCAACTTCTTCGGCTCAGATAGCTTCACCTACACTGCTGTCGATGTGGACGGCGATCGGGACAGTGGCACCGTGACGCTGAACGTGCAGGATGTCGCGGACACAAACCCGCAGCCGCCCACAAGCGGGCTTCCGGCGATTGGTCTCGGCACAACCCAGCTGGAAACGCTGGCCCTAAACAGGTTCACTATCATCAGCCTCAGCTCAGCTCAGGGGGGGCAGGCGGTAGAGAACCGGAACAAGGATCTTGAGGCCACAGCCAAGGGGACGTTCACGGGCGAGAGTGGCACTTACAAGGTCAAGGTAGCCTATTACGACGAGACCGATGGCGCGTCTCCGATGGGTATCCGGATCAACGGTGCGACAGCAGCCTCCTGGATCGCTGATAAGCAGCTCGGATCTACGGGATCTGATGTCAGAACGCTCACTTCCTATGAGGTGCAACTTCAGCTGACAAAGGGAGCCACCATCGAGATCTATGGCACCCGCAAGGATGCCGAGCTTGTGCGGGTTGATGCGCTCACGGTCGAGCCTGCCAGCACCCCAACGCCTCCTGCCGACAATCCTGTCGTAGCAGCGAGCGATACCTACAGCGCGACCGAGGACACCGTCCTGACCGTTAGTGCCGCACAGGGTGTTCTGGCCAACGACACGGCTCTGGACGGTGGCAAGGCGGCAGTTGCAGGGCAGATCACCACTGCTCAGGGCGGTACTGTGGCGCTTAACGGTGATGGCTCCTTCACCTATACGCCGAAGATTGACTTCTTTGGCTCTGACAGCTTCAGCTACACGGCTTTCGACACCGACGGAGATCGGGCCACCGGCATCGTGACGCTGAACGTGCAGGATGTCCCAGAGACCAGTCCACCGCCGCCCACAAGTCAGTTTCCGGCGATCAGCGTCGGCACAACGCAGTTGGAAAAGCTTGCACTCAACAAATTCACCTTAATCAGCCTAAGCTCGGCGCAAGGTGGGCAAGCGGTGGAGAACCGGAACAAGGATGTCGAGGCGACCGCCAAAGGGACGTTCACGGGACAGACAGGCACCTACAAAGTCCAGGTCGCTTATTATGACGAGAGCGACGGTGCATCCCCGATGGGCATCCGCGTCAACGGTGCGACAGCAGCCTCGTGGATCGCTGGTAAGCAGCTCGGATCTACGGGATCTGATGTCAGAACGCTCACCTTCTACGAGGCTCAGCTTAATCTGGCCCAAGGATCCACCTTCGAGGTTTATGGTACTCGCAAGGATGCCGAACTGGTGCGGATTGACCACGTCTCGATTAACGACTGGCAAATGATCGCCTAAAGCATGTACTGCACGCCCATAGGTTCCGTCGCAAACATTTTGTTTCATAGTTTCAGCTACGGTGGCTGCGGTCACAGCAGCGGAGACGGGGGATGTTCAAGGGCAGGCATTTTGATCGATCAGTGATCCTGCTCTGCATCCGGTGGTATTTGGCTTACAATCTCAGCCTCCGAAACTTGGAGGAGATGATGGCTGAGCGCGGCATCTCAGTCGATCACGCGACTATTCACAGATGGGTTATCCGGTACTCACCCGAACTTCTACAGCGCTTCAATACCCGCAAGAGGGTCGTCACCCGCAAGTGGCACATCGACGAAACTTACATCAAGGTCAAAGGTCGTTGGATGTACCTTTACCGGGCGATCGACAGCAACGGCGACACGGTTGAGTTCTGGTTCAGCGAGCGGCGTAACCTCACTGCTGCCAAGCAGTTCCTGCGCAATGCGCTCAAACGGCACGGTCGCCCCGAGCGGATCGTGATCGACGGGAGCCAAACCAACCGTGAGGCGATCCTGTCCTGCGATACCGCTGACCGGCTCCAGGACAAGTCAGGATGCAAGCTGAAACCGATCAGGATCAGGCAGAGTCAATATCTCAACAACCGCATTGAGCAGGATCACCGTGCCGTCAAACGCCGCGTACGTCCAATGCTCGGCTTCAAGTCTGCTGACAGTGCCCGAGTGATCTTGGGAGGCATCGAGTTGATCCACATGATGCGTAAACAACAGGCGAAATATGCCTGCAGTCAGCAGTTGCCGCTCGCCAAACATTTTGACTTGCTCGCCGCATAAGCGCGTCACGAAGCTCCTGCTACTTTCTCATCCCTGCCTCGGATTTGCGACGGAGCCAAGCCTCGTGGAAGCGCCCAGGGAAAAGCAGCGCCCGGAAACCCGGCGAGAAGAAGCGGCGGCGCGACGGCAACAAGGAGAGTGTGCTGTGCCATGTGCGCCGAGAAGAGGGTCTCGCCAAGAGGATCCAGGGCGAAACAAGGGAGATCACGAGGATGAGCTCACCACCGATGAAAGCGCCGACACGAGGCATCGAAATGCCTCTGCCCCAACCGGCTCTGTTCCATAGGCGCAACACACCACGTCCATACAGCCAATCCACGATGATGAGCGGCACCCATATCCAGGGGTCGAAGGTCCAGTGGTGCCATAGATCATCGGGCCCGATGGGCTTGCCATCACCGTGGGCGGCCGCAGGACCGGCGGCAATGACAATCAGCAGGGGAAGAGCCAGGCAGCTCAACCGCATGGCGGCACCAGCAGGGCCGGGATGCCATTCCAGACGATGGCGACGAAGGAGAGCCCAGCAATGGTCATGGTGGTATAGCGCATGAAGTCATTGACGGGCTTGTCATCCCGCGAGTGATAGGCTGGACCTCGACGCCGCAGAGCGAGAAAGAACACCAAGGCTGTCGCGAGAAGTGCGGCCAGCGTTATGCCTGTCACGACAAACGGGACGATGCCGATACCCATGAGCTCCATCCCTGCGAACCGGCGGGCGCAGGCCAGGGAATTGAACACATAAACCAGCGTGAACTGGGCCGCCCACACGAGAAGCCCGCCCGTCATGAACAGCGATTTGCGGATGAAATCGTTATCGCCCATCGCGCCTACCCCAGCAGTCGAGGAAAGGCATGGACGACAATCAGGCCGATGAGGCCCTGGACTGTCGCGTACTGCCACAGAAGTTGGGTGTTGTCGTAGGTGGCCCGTCGCACACCATTCAGTCGGCCGGACAGAGAGCGCGCGATGGTATAGAGCACCATGATGACGAGCACAGCGGCGAAGAAGCCCTGCCAAGCCGATATGGTGTAAACCACCGCGCCATAGCCGCTCTCCGATGGGCGAAGGCCCGTGGAGAGCTGTCCGAAGATCTCGAGGGTCACGGCTCCCACGAAGGCCGGGATCGCCAGGAGGGCGAGCAGGCGCATCGGCCATGCGCTCCGCTCGGGCACACGGGCAAGGGAGCGCCCGCCGATGAACATCGCGGCGCTTCCGACAATGTAGAGCACGGCTGACGCGGCAGGCCAGCCGAGCGACGGCAGCCCGCCTGCCTGCGGCCACATCTCGGGGTTCACAGTCCAGAGAAAGAAGTAGGAGAACAGGAGACAGGCGAAGGTGGTCCCGGCCACCAGCTCGAGCACGATCATCGCCCAATAGGAATGGCTCATCGGGCCCGTAACATAGGTCGGCAAATGAAGGCCGCCGCCGATATCGACGGACGGAGAGCTTGGTCCCGGATCCGTGTCCCACATCCACCAGATCACCATGACAACGGCGAAAACGCCGCAGGTGAAGGCTGGAATATAGAGCTTGACTGTCAGGCCCAGGAAGAATGCCGCCGTGAACACCGCCGCCAGGACGGTCGGCCAGCTCGGACCCGGCATCTGCAGCACATATTGCGGCCGGGCATCAATGGGGCTCGTAATGATAGTCTCACGGCCACCCGTCGGAGCATTCGGCAGATAGTAGCGGCCCGCCTCCACGTCCCGCGCCAGGTTGGGCTGATCCCAAAGAGGCTCGCGGCTGGTAACAATGGGGATCGAGCGGGTCTGATAGTTGCCGCTCGGGAGCCACTCTAAGGTTCCGGCATTCCACACGTTGCCAGCATCGCCCTGGAAGGGCCGGAAGTTCTTGGCGAGATCGATCAGGAAGATCAGTACGCCGATCGCGATCATGTAGGCGCCGATGGTCGCGATCAGGTTGATGGGGCCCCACCCCATCTCGGCAAGGTACGTATAGTTGCGCCGGGGCATGCCCATCAGGCCTACGATATGCAAGGGGAAGAAGGTCACATTCACGCCAATGAACATGAACCAGAACGACCACTTGCCGAGCCGCTCGGACAAAGGCCGCGTCGAGGCAGTGGGAGCCCAATAATAGAAGGCAGCGAAGATCGGAAACACCATGCCGCCGATGAGCACGTAATGCAGATGGGCGACGATGAAGTGCGTATCATGCGCCTGCCAATCAAAGGGCACCATGGCGACCATGACGCCCGTGAGCCCGCCGAGCGTAAAGATGAACAGGAAGCCAAGGAGAAAGTAAGTCGGCGTTCGCATCTGCAGCTTGCCGGACGCGATGGTGGAGATCCACGCAAAGACCTGGATGCCGCTTGGAATGGCGACCGCCATGCTGGCTGCCGAGAAGAAACCGAGCGAGACTTGCGGAAGCCCTGTGGTGAACATGTGGTGCACCCACAGGCCGAAGCTCAAGAAGCCCGTTCCGATGATCGCCAGCACCACGAGCCTGTACCCGGCAAGCGGCGTCTGCGCCATTGTCGGCACCATCATTGACACCATGCCGGCTGCGGGCAGGAAGATGACGTAGACCTCCGGATGGCCAAAAAACCAGAACAGGTGCTGCCACAGGAGCGGATCCCCGCCTCTTTCCGCGATGAAGAAGGGCCAGTGGAAGGCCCGCTCCAGCTCGAGCAGAAGGGTTGCGAGGATAACCGCCGGAAACGCGAAAACGATCATCAGGGCGAAGATAAGCATGGCCCAGGAATAGACCGGCAGCTTGTCGAGGCTCTGCCCCGGTGCGCGCGTCTTCAGGACACCCACGATGATCTCGATGGCGCCGGCAATGGCCGAAATCTCGATAAAGCCGATGCCGAGAAGCCAGAAATCGGCGTTGATGCCGGGTGAAAACTCATAACTCGTGAGCGGCGGATACATGAACCAGCCGCCATTTGGTGCAAGGCCGAAGAACAGGCTGGTGAAAAACGCTGTTCCGCCGATGAAATAGGCCCAGAACGCATAAGCTGACAGGCGTGGGAAAGGCAGATCCCGTGCGGCCTGCATGTTGGGCAGGAGGAAGACCCCGAAGGCCTCTACCATGGGCACGGCGAAGAGAAACATCATGATCGTGCCGTGCATGGTGAAGAGCTGGTTGTACAGCTCGTGCCCGACCAGGCGCATCTCCGGCTGTGCCAGCTGGGTGCGCATGATGGTGGCAAGAATCCCGGCCAGCACGAAGAACATCAGGGCAGCACCAACGTACCACAGGCCCACATAGGTGTTGTTGACCGCCGACAGGATGTGGATCCCCCTTGGGGCCCGCCAGATCCGCTTGAGCTCGTCAAGCTCACCTTCAGGCCGCGGCACCGGGCTGGGAAACTGAACCGGAGCAGCCTCTTTCTGCTCGCGGGTATCCGCCATTCCGCCTTGCCAGGTCGTATCGCTCACTTGAGGCTCTCCAGATAGGCCGCGATGGCGCGAAGCTCCTCGCCCTGCAGGTTGCCGAACGAGGGCATGAGATTGCCGGGCTTCAGGTGCTGTGAGGACGAGATCCAGCCGGCGAGAGTGCCTACATTGGTTGGATACGTTCCTGCGGCGATGGACAGGCGGCTGCCGACATGGGTCAGATCAGGGCCTAATGCTCCATTCGCAGGCGTGCCGCGCACCACATGACAGGCCCCGCAGCCGTTCTGCAGGAACAGCTCCTTGCCTTGGATGAGCTGCGTAACCACCGGCTCGGCGGCAGGCTGGATCTGAGCAGCGTACCATGCCTCAAAGTCGTTCGACTCCATGGCCACGACATAGAAGGCCATGAGCGCATGCTGGTCGCCGCAGTATTCGGCACATTGCCCGCGGTAGATGCCAGGGCGATCTGCCGCGAAGCGATAGACGTTCGTGCGCCCAGGGATCATATCGAGCTTGCCCGCCAAGCTCGGCACCCAGAAGCTGTGGATCACATCCTCGGTTTTCAGCACGAACTCGATCGGCCTGCCGGTTGGGATCCTGATTTCGTTGGCGCTCACCAAGCGTGGCGTGCCTTGTGCGTCCAAGTAATGAACCCGCCACCACCACATCTCGCCGACCACCTCGATACGCAGGGCAGGCGATCCAGGCGTTACGAGATGCCGGGCAACCGTGAAGCCATAAACGAGAAGCGCTGTGAGAGTGACGACCGGAAAGACGATCCCGAGCCAGATGATGAAGCGCCTGTTCGTCATCCATTGTCGCCGTTCGGGCGCAACGAACATCGCGATGGCCGTCAGCACAATCACCAGGAGGAAGATGAGCCCTCCTCCGATGAACATAACCCAGCTCAGCGTTTCGACCCTATCGGCGTGGGGACCACCGGGATGAAAAGCTGATTGCTGCGTGTTGCATCCACTCAGCATCACGAACGCGATAAGTCCGAGGACTGCCCGATGCACCATCACGCGTTCACCGTAATGTATAGAGATAAGCCGCCACATGGCGTGCCTCATCTTCGGTGAGCGGCAGGGAGGGCATGCCGGTATTGGGCGCTATCTCGGGTGCATCCTTGACCCAGCGCGTGAGAATGGCGGGATGGTTTGGCGCGACCCCGCCGACAAGCTGGCGGTGACCGAACTTCTCAAGGGACGGGCCAACGATTCCATGGGCTCCAGCAACACCTGGGATGATGTGGCAGACCCCGCATTCGACGGTGTCTATGATGGCCCTGCCCCTCTCTGGATCGCCTCCGACCACACGCTGCTCGGCCGGAACTTCGCTTTCGTTACACGCTCCGACAGCAAGCAAGAATAGTGCAGCAGCGCACTTCCGAATGCCCATTCCGCCGATGCTCATTGAGAGGTGCTGCATCTCCATACTTCACTGCAGTCCCTATCGTGAGCGGTTGATCTGGTCATCGGTAGAGGCGTTCCCCATACCTGGACCGGCTTGTCCCTCCGGCAAGTATGGTGGCTTGACATTTTGCAGCCCTGGGATCGGCGAAGTTGCGTTCGGAGACGGAGGAGCAAGCTGTCCCTGCCAAACCTGCGGATTCTGGCTGGGACCGCCAGACCGCTGCTCTCCTTGCGGGCTATATCCAGGCTGGATTGAAGCGAAGTAGAGCGACACGGCGCGGATCTGCTCGTCCGTCATCGCCTTGGAAATCAATTCCATGACGTTCATGGGATCGCCATCACGTCGCCCCTCCTTCCAGAGACGAAGCTGGAGCTCCGTGTAAGGCGCATATTGGCCTGCAAGCGATGGATAGATCATCTGTCCGCCGCGCCCGTTCGCGCCATGGCATCCGGCGCATGGCGGAACGGCCTGCTCGGGGATGCCGACCGCCGAGATCGCCCCGCCGGTCTGCAAGGTTCGCACATTCACCTCCGCGTGAGGCAGCGTGGGCGCATTCCTGATGGAGGCGTAATAGGTGGCAACAGCCTGCATGTCCTGATCCGACAGGCTCCTAGCGATGGGGCTCATGATCTCGTTGGGGCGCAGACCCGAGGCGTAGTCCTGGAGCGTCTTGTAGAGGTACCAGCCGCTCTGCGGGGCTAGACGCGGAAAGACTCCGCTCGAATTGCCGACGCCCTCCAGTCCATGACATTGGATGCACGGGACGTTCTGCCGGTCGCGCACGCCACCCAATGCGATTTCTCGGCCGCGGATGATGTCGGGCGCTCCCGCAGGTCCTGCCGGAGGATTCTGGCTCTGCGAAAGGACCGGCGCTGCGGCAAAGGTCGCAATGCCGAGCGCGAGAGGAATTGCCCGCGTCATGCCTGCACCAACGGTCTTGGGTTGTTCAGGTACTGCTTGATCATGGCATCAGCCGCCCAGTACGTGAGCGCCGCGACCGTAGCGGTCGGATTGTAGCCCGCATTCTGCGGGAACACACTTGCGCCCATGACCCATAGATTGTGGGCGTCCCATGACTGGAGATAACGGTTCACGACGCTGGTTTTCGGATCAGTGCCCATGATGGTTCCGCCCGAATTGTGCGTGGTCTGGTAGGGCACGATGGAATAGTGGTCGTCGAGCCATCCGACGGAGATTTGCTTCCCACCCATGGCTTTTGCGATCTCCACCACCTTTCCGGTGATGTGCCGAGCCATTAGACGGTCATTGTGCGGGAAGTCGAAAGTGAGCATGCCGAGCGGTTGCCCAAATGCGTCCGTGTAGGTGCGGTCGAGGCCGATGTAGTTGTTCGGGTGCGGAACCGAGGAGCCGTGAAAGCTGATGCTGACGGTGCTGTTGTAGTGCCGGGCCACTGCCCGCTTCCATTCGAGTCCCCACCGGGGCGTACCCTCGGGAACCGGGTGATGATAGATCGGGCGTCCGGAGGTCTGATAAGCCGCCACATAGCCACCGCCGATAAAGCCGAGGCCGGAATGGTCGAAGCTGCCGTTGTTGAACTCGTCGATAGCCGTGCCCAAGGCGCCCGCGCCCATGAACGGGTTGATGCGTTTCTCGCCCTCATAGAACACGTTGATGCCGGTCATGGTCTGATAGGTGTAGTTGCGCCCGACCGTGCCGGTCCGGGTTTCCGGGTTATAAGGCTCGCCGATCCCGGATTGCAGCATGAGAATCGGGTTGTGATGAGCAAAGGCGCAAAGCACCACCATGTTCGCGGGCTGGAAGACCTCGCGCCCCTGCGCATCGACATAGGTGACGCCGGTCGCCACCTTCGCCTGCCGGTTGTATTCGATGCGGGTGACATAAGCCCGGGTGCGCAGCTCGAAGTTTTTGTTGGCCATCGCCGAGGGCAGGATGCAGACCTGCGGGCTGGCCTTGGCGAAGTGCTCGCAGCCGAACCTTTCGCAGAAGCCGCAATACATGCATGGCTTGAGCTCGGCGCCATACGGGTTCCTGTAAGGCCGGGTCACATTGGCCGAAGGCACCGGAAATGGCTTGTAGCCCAGTGAAGCAGCTGCCTGGCCGAACAGGTGGCCCGAGTGGCTTTTCTTCATGGGCGGGTTTGGGTAAGGCTCGCTGCGCGGCCCCTCGAAGGGGTTGCCGCCGACTTGGATCTGGCCCTTGAGGTTGCCTGTGGCTCCGCCGATACCAAGAACTTTGTCGGCGAAGGTGTAGAAGGGTTCCAACTCGTCGTAGTTGACGCCCCAGTCCTGAATGGTGACCTCGGGCCCGAGGTGATTCTGGCCGTACTTCTCGTTCACCCAGCTTCTTAGCCTGAACCATTCCGGCTGGAAGCGCCAATATTGACCGTTCCAGTGGACGGCCCCGCCGCCGACGCCTTCGCCCGGCAGGAAAGAGCCGAGCTGGCGCATTGGGAGCGCCTGCTGCCCGACGAAGTTGCGGAACGTGAGGGTCTGCACACTCGGGTCCTGCATGAGCGCATAGCGGACGTCGTACTTCAGCTCATCGTGCATGGTGGGTGACTGGAAGTCCGGCACGGTGTCGCGCATCTGCCCGCGTTCGAGAGAAACGACCGTATATCCCGCCTCGGCAAGTTCTCTGCCCAGGATCGCGGCGGTGAGCCCCCCTCCCACGAGAGCAACGTCGACAGGCTTCATGCGAACCGCCATTGCCGCTCTCCTCTATTGATTATGATCGTGATTGTGACCGGCAATATGGGCGTGCCGTGCGGCCGAGTTCGCGAAGCTGATCGGCGGGCGTGTGTAGGGCAGATCGTAAAGCTCGACGAGGTCGACGTACTGGGCGTAGGCCCCTGGGAAACCGATCATGCGCCAGCTCACCATGTCCCGGTTACCGCCATAGGCGGGATCGGCCAGGAAGCCCTCGACCGTGTTGGCGAGCAGTGTTTCGAAGAAGACCGGTGCCGGCAGCGAGGGAAGCTGTATCTGAGCGCTCTCAAGACCTTTAAGTACCTCGTCCATGACTGTCTCGCCCAGGTCCCAGAACTCGCGGCCATTGTAGGCTTGCCGGCAATGCTGGCGGGTCTCCTCGATGCCAATGCGGTAGAGTTCGGCCGGTGTGTGCCGAAGCTGATAGCCCTGCTGCGGCGGGGCATCGGGAACCCAGGGACCCTTCAGATACATCTTGGCCCCGGAACCGTAAGCCCCGGCAAGCTGGTGATCGATGAAATACAGGACACCGGCCCAGGCGGCACCAGGCCATTCCGGATCGGCAGGGATCAGCCGCTCGACCGCGGCCTCGACGAACCGTGCCTCCTGATCGTTGAAGAAGAACAGGGCGTCTGTCTGCGGTGGCGCGGAAACGGGCGGGGCCGCTCCTTGGGCCGGCGCAGGCGCGGGCGCCTGAGCGATATGCTGAGGTGCAGCAACAGTCGCGCCTGGGACGGCGGCGGCTGCGCCGGCAGCGCCGACCACCTTCAGGAGATTACGGCGGGATATGGCATCGTTCATTGGGGTTTCTGCTCCTGCCGGAGGACAACCTGGAGGCAGCCCTGGTGAGCCGGGGTGTCCTTGTAGGAATCGCATAAGGACGCATTGGGCAGCGGGGGCACAGTGATCTCGCCGGGCGGGCCTGACGATTGTTGTGTTGGTCCACTATGACCGGTGGTAGAGGTCTCCGTCGTGCCCGCGCCCACATGGGCAACCTGCCCCTTCTGCCGAGCCTCTCCCTCTTGGACTTGGGATCGGCTATCCGATTGAGCGGGATTGGTGCTTGAGTCAGTGCCTTGAGCGAAGGCCACTGGAGCCATGGCCCCATTGGTCAGCAGCAGGGCTACGCTCAGGGCGCGGATAGTATGATCTGCATACATCTCACTCACCTCGCGTTTGGGCGCTGGACTGCACCCGGTGGGGAGGAAACCATAGGGCTCGCAGCCTGAAGCCGTTCGGGGGTGATCGTCTGTGGGCGGATCGAAGCGTAATAGAGCGAAACAGCACGGATATCCTCATCCGTCATGCGCTTGGCGATGTCCTCCATGGCGACAGCACTGAGGCGGTCACTTTTGCGCGCTCCGCCTTTCCAGGCATTAAGCTGCGCCTCCATGTACATCGCGTATTGGCCTGCAAGGTACGGATAGGTCGGCGGCAAACCAGCTCCTGCGGGTCCGTGGCAGTTGATGCAGCCTTGAATGCTACGCTCGGAGCTCCCAATAGCGGCAAGAGCTCCGCCGTGCTGCAGGAGTCTTGGATCAGCCGCTTCCGGCGAGACGAAGGGAGCCTGCTCCTGCGCTGCGTAATAGGCTGAAACATCACGGATCTGTCGGTCGGAGAGACTCTGCGCGATGGGCGTCATGATCGGGTTCTGCCGAGCGCCGGAGGCATAATCCTTCATGGAATCGTAGAGGTACTTGTAGACCTGCCCGCTCAAGCGCGGGAAGGCTGCCGCAGCATCGCCTTTGCCGTCCATGCCATGACACTGAAAGCATGCGCCGCCCGGGCCAACGCCGGCTGCGGCCACCACGATTGCCTGGCCGCGTTCGACATCGGTTCCGCTCGGATGAACGATGGCAGGATCTGGCACCTGCCCATTTTGGGCATACCCAACTGCAAACAGAAGCATCCCTGTTGCGGGCGCAAGAGCAAAGGGAATGAGGAAGCGGGGCATGAGCATGCCGCTCCTGGATGTTAGGTTGTTTCTGGCCCTTTCAGACAAACGTTGCCACGGCCAAGTTGTTCCGTCGCTTCGCCCCTTGGATAGATGCTAGCTCCTGACCTCAGATCTTACATTTGAAGAAGGTAGAGCAGAACGATGCCGCCCACGAAGATGAGGATCGCGGCCAAAGCGTCGTACCCCATACGCAGGAAGGTTTTATTCTTGCGTTCCAGGAGCCCGATCACGAAAACGGCGGTAAGGATCAAGCCAAGGAGCGCCGCGACTGCCTCAAATCGTCCGGCGGTGTTGAGGACAGGCTCTCCTGCGTAGAACACATCTGCGAGCAGAAGCAGGCCGATCGTGAGAAGGTTTGTGCCAAACACATCGCCTAAGGCCATCTCGTAGCGTTTCATACGAACGGCAGCCGTGATCGAGCTAACTTCCGGCAGGGACGTCGCAAAACCGACAAGCACGAGTCCGACGAGGCTTGCGCCGAGGCCCGTGAGTTGCGAGATGGCATCTCCAGCCTGTGCAAGGGCAAAGCCTGCTACCAGTATGACCAAGGCGGCCAGAGACGTTCGCCCGATAAGGCTGGTAAGCGACACTTGCTTGAGCGGAGCCCGAAATTCAGGTGCACCTTGGCTTGTGTCGACCGCGGTTCCCTCGTCTCTGACGGTGTGCCAGGGAGCGCGCCGCCCGTACGCGGCAGCAAGCCAGAAGGCAAAGACACAGTAGCAAAACAAGGCAAACGACCAAGCACCTATACCTGACACAGGGACGTCCCCGGACACGATAGCCATGGCAGCGAAAGCAAGGGCAGTGATGCTGAGCACACCCTGCATGAGCGTTGTCGACTTGCCTATCGCCGATGTGATTGCGTCTCGCCCAAGAACCGCATCGGCGAGGGCAATCAGCAGGACGTTAATGGCAACGCTTCCAAGGAGATTGTTGACGGCAAGTGATGCATTTCCGGTCCAGGAGGAGGTACTTACGGCAGCCACCTCCGGCAGGGAGGTGATACCTCCAAGAAGCAGCATGCCTGCGAAGGCCTGTCCAATTCCTGTTCGATCTGCAATGGCATCCAGATACCCCGTCAGGCGAGTTCCGGCCCACCAAACGCAAGCTGCAGCCATGGCGAAGATCAGAGCGTTAGCCCAGAGGCCGAAGGTGCCGAAGTTGAGCAATGACATCGGTCTACCCCGAGCCGTTTCAACCGGTCACGCCAGCCAACCCAGTAGTAGCACGCCGCGGCTTGCCACGGGCAAAGGCCGCACTATCCCATGATCAGCATACCCACAATGGCCGCCAGCACGAGCCCAAGAGCCCCGCTGGGCCACAATCCCCAACTCCGGCTGTAGGGCCAGACTGGGACTGTGGCGACAATGAAGAGGATCACGAGAGCTATCAGGATTCCGCTCAGGGACATCGTGTCATTCGCCTGTCATGGTGCCGATGTGGAACGCCAAAGTAAACGTGACCGTTGCCAGCAGGCTCGCTCTGTCCAGGGCAATTGCCGCTCCAGAGCTTCGATCCAGTCACTGTGATTTGCTCGGATCTAATACTCCAATCACTGTTCTCTGCAGCCACGACGACTGCCAGCTGCCTCATGTCGGCTGCCCAATCGGGAACACGCACGTTCATACGCAGGGTACCGTCAGACGCTGTACGCGCCCGTTCAATGATCTCATAGGCTGCCTGGCGTCGGCCCGCACCGATGACAACTGGCGTATCGGATGGCAGGCCCTGTGCCGTCACCGTTAGCGTCTCGCCCGAGGCAATCTCTGCCGGAGTAGCCGATACCGATCCTTTGACTGACCCCGTCCCGGAGCTCTGGAGTTGGCGCTCAACGCTCTCCATACGCTGGCGAAGATCCGGGTTTCTGTCGAGAAGATCCTGGGCTGAGGAGCCGAGATTGCGGGCGAAGTCCGACAAAGTGCCGACGGCCTGCCCCGCAAGGGACCCAAGGCGCCCGAGCCCCTCGCCGACGTCTCCGCGTACGTCGAGCTGCATACCAACCCGAAGGTCTCGGGATCCTTCAATACGTGGGTTAAGCCGCATCAAGCTCCGCTCCGTGACGTCGCAGCGCTCTGCGATGCTGCTTAGCGTATCACCCCTCTGCACCGTAACCGCATCGCCACACCCCGAGGGTTGTGTCTGCGACAAGGCCACGCTCGGCAGCAGGGCACAAGCGAAGAGCGGGACTATAAAGCTGAGATGCTTTGTCATGCGACAACCCTCCAATGATGATGTCCCGGATCAAAACAACAGGAACAGAAGGATAATGATCGGGATCGGAATACCGATCATCCAGAGTAGAAGACCTTTGAACATTATCATCTCCCCTCGTGGCGAGACAAAAGTCTGACGAGGCAACCCGGCGCAGTGCTGATGGTTCACGCCATGAGAGCAGAGGAGTAAACTTATGTGCCCCAACCGTCCGATCATGATCTCTATCCTGCGGCTTGCGGGAAGATTGGCATGTGCGGCTGGCGCAGGGCTCCTTGTGATCGCATTCTGGGCTGAAGCGCTGCGTGCTCTCCTTATCCTGTCGGCAGCCGCTGCAGGTGCGGTAGGCCTTACGTTTCTTGGCTTTGCGACGAACCTCGTCATCCTGCACGATATCCGCTCTCACCTGCAGAGTCGCGGCGAAAAGTGAGACTTGCTTACGCTCGGCCGAGAACTCCTGCCGGGAGCATGCGTTGGCAGAAGCCATCTCTGCTGCAGAACAGGACACGATGCTGTCTCAAAGCACTCTCGCCCTCATCATCGCTCTTGCGTTTTCCGGCATGCATGTCTTCGGCAAGAGCATGGTGTTTCTGCGAACGACGCCCCGCAGTGCGTGGCTGTCCATCGCGGGCGGGGTCTCGGTCGCCTATGTGTTCGGGCATCTCCTGCCGGAGCTCGCCGCTCACCAGGAGACCTTCCGCCGTGAGACTGAGGAGAACCGTGGCTTTCTCTCAGGGCTCGAGAGCCACACCTATCTAATCGCTCTCCTCGGCTTGGCCGTCCTCTATGGCTTAGATCGCCTTGCCCGCACCTCGGCCAGGAACGAGGAGCGGGCTGGACGCGACAAGCGGCCATCTCGCGGAGCCTTCTGGCTCCATCTCGGCTCGTTTGCGATTTATAACATGCTGATCGGCTATCTTCTCCTGCACAGGGAGGAGACGGACGTGCGCAGCCTCATCATCTACGGCATCGCCATGCGCCTGCACTTCGTTGTCAACGACCAGGGCCTGCGTGAGCATCACGGCAGGACCTATGATCGGGAAGGCCGTTGGATCCTGGCGGTGGCCCCTCTGCTCGGCTGGGGAATTGGCTTGATGACAGAGCTTCCGCTGCTGGCTATTGGCTCCTTGTTTGCTTTCCTCGCCGGCGGCGTCGTCCTCAACGTGCTCAAGGAAGAACTGCCGGAGGATCGGGAGAGCCGGTTTTCGGCTTTCGCACTCGGAACAGGGGCTTACGCAGCCCTGCTCCTGACATCTCATTAGGCCTGCATGGCGCTCATCCTTGAACCCTCCTGGCCCTTCTGGTGTTGAGCCATTAGGCACGCTGCTTTCACGGATGCCATCCGCACCTGCGCTGGAGAAATTCGATGCTTGATCTCAGCAGGATTCATAAGGGTATGCAGGTGCCCACCTCCGATGACCACCGGCTCGGCACCGTTCGCGAGATCATGGAGCATGTCATCTTTCTCGATGAAGTCGAGGCACAGCCAGGTACTAACAAGACCTCGGTACCGATGATATGGATCAATGACGCGGTGCGCCTCACGAAGTCTCGCGACCAGGTTCTGAAAGAGTGGCAAGCCAGACCGGCCTCAAGCCTATGAAAGCTTGGCAGACTTCAGGAAAATGGGATAAGTGATGATCGATATTGGCAAAGGTATCATAGCTGGCCTTATCGCCTCGGCGGCTGTGTCCGGAGTGGTGTTCTTCTCTGCTATGGTCGGCCTTGCCCCTAGCCCCGATCCCGTTCATGCCTTGACTGGCATCCTATTCTCGCCACTGGGTCTAAGCTGGGTTGTTCACTTCGTGCTGGGCACATGTCTCTGGGGACCCCTCTTTTCGATCTTAACCCCAATCCTCCCCGGCCCATTCTGGTTCAAGGGAGCAGTCTTCGGCACGGGCGCGTGGCTCGTCATGCTTCTTGTCGTCTGGGCCGCTGATCCAACCGTGTCGCCCGAGCCCGCTCTAATGCCTGTTGCGCTTCATCTCCTCTTCGGAGTCACGCTCGGGTTGATCTACGCGGTCCTACTTCCTGCCAAGCAATCCGCTATCCAGAATTGATGGCCCCCGTTTGGGCCTCCTCATTCTCTACCTGCCGCTCGATCTTGACGGCCTCCTTGTGTCCAATCTCCCCTTCTGGGCCGGCCCGCCTGCGGCCCAGTTCCGCTAATACGGGCGAGCGTCCATAGAGGACGAGTGTATCGCCCGATCGAATATCCATGCTGCCCCTTGGAGCGCCCTCGTACCGACCGTCCGCGTGCGTGACACCAAGGACCAGAACACCCTCTTCAGGCAAACGCAGACCCTCCAGGCTGCGGCCCGAGAGCCAGCTGTTCTCCTGCACCTTCAGTTCCATGACTGCATATTCTCCCGCCAAGTGGAGCAGTCCCGCATAGTCTCGGGTGTCGAGATCAGTGTAACGCTTGAGCGCACGGGCGATGACGCGTGACATCCACTGGCTGATCCAGCGGCTTCGGGCGAAGATCCATACGGCCGCGAAACCACCGATGAGCGCTGCCAGTCGCAGCATCCCGTCTCCTCTTTCCTCGACACTGACGAACGATAGCATCAAGGTCGAGGCGGCTGTTACAAGGCCTGCACTGCGCAGAAACATCAGCGTGCTGATGATCTGCCGCCTCACCGGATGGTTCACTGCCTGCTCTGCCTCGGCTGTGGTAAAACCTGTGCCGGTCCAGGCCGAGCGGGCCTGGAAACGGGCAGCCTCCCGTGACATGCCCGTGAGGATCAAGGCCTCGGCTGCAATTCGGACCACAATCAGAGATAGGAGAAGAACAAAAATCAGCGTTCCGACAGCGATCATGCGGCGTTTCACTCCCTCGCGCTAACAGAACGCCGGAAGACTGGCTCAGGCTACATGACCGCATTCAAAATATTGGCCAAGCTCTGCGTCGGTTCGGTTTCTTCATATGTGCTGGCGAAGGCTGGCCGAATAACATTGGCCACAAACAAGGCTGGCGGCAGGATACGAGTGGTCGCGCCTGCCGCCAGCCTCTTCGATGATGTCATGCTCTTCGAGCGAGCATTGCTGCCAAGCGATGCCTCAGCTACGCGGCGGGCACCTGAACGGCGATGAAGCGGGAGCCGTTCTGCGCCTCGACCCGGAAGAGCACCGCCTTCCTGCCGGATTTGCGGCTTTCCTCGATCGCCCTTTGCACGTCGGCGGGCGACTGCACCTGCTGGCCGGCCACTTCGGCGATGACGTCACCCACCCTAAAGCCGCGCTCGGAGGCAGGGCTGTTTGGCTCTACCTCGGCCACGGCGACGCCCTTCTTGCCGCCGGTGGCGGGGGAGAGCTTCAGGCCCAGCTTGGCGATGGGCGTGTTCTGGCTGGCCGGAGCCGCGGACGCAGCCTTCTCATCAGGCAGGGAACCGAGCTTGACGTCTATTGTGCGCCGGGAGCCGTCGCGCCAGACCTCGACCGTGGCCGTGGTGTTCGGATCAAGCGACGCAATGTGGCGGGACAGGTCGCGAGCGCTCTTGACCGGGTTGCCGTTGACGGAGAGCACGACATCGCCAGTTTTGATGCCAGCCTGCGCGGCCGGGCTGTTCTCGGCCAGTTCCGCCACGATGGCGCCCTCTGCTTTCTCGAGCCCGGTGGCGGTGGCGATATCCTTCGTCAGCGTCTGGATTTGAGCGCCGAGGTAGCCGCGGTCGACCCGACCCTTTTCCTTCAGCTCCGCAACTACCGACTGGACCGTTTCGGCCGGAATGGCAAAGGCAATGCCGACATTGCCGCCTGACGGTGAGGCGATGGCGGTGTTCACGCCGACGACCTCGCCCCTTTGGTTGAAGGTCGGACCGCCAGAATTGCCCCGGTTGACCGGCGCATCGATCTGGATGAAATCGTCATAAGGGCCCGCTCCGATATCGCGCCCGCGGGCCGACACGATGCCCGCCGTGACGGTGCCGCCAAGCCCGAATGGGTTGCCGACCGCCAGCACCCAGTCGCCGATGCGCGGCGTCTCCGCCGCGAAGGGCACGAAGGGCAAGTTCGAGCCTTCGACTTTCAGAAGAGCAATATCTGTCTTTGGATCCGTACCGACGACCTTTGCATCAAGCGTGCGGCCGTCATCCATCAGCACCTGCACCTTGGAGCCATTGTCGACCACATGGTTGTTCGTGACCAGATAGCCGTCGGCGGAGATGAAGAAGCCGGAGCCTTGAGCGCCGCCACGCCTTGGAGATGGCTGCGGGCCAGGCCTCGCATTCTCATTTCCGCCACGGAAGCGGCGGAAGAACTCCTGGAACGGGTGGTCGTCCGGCAAGCTGAAGTTGGGACTATCAGGACGACTAGGGGCAGCCGAATTAGAGGCTGCGGCAGCGCCGTCGACCTCGACTTTGACCGACACGACGGCAGGCTTCACCCGGTCGATCACGTCGGCAAAGGAAGGAACCATCTGAGCCGCAGGTGCGGCCTGCTGGGAGGGAGCCCCCTGAGCCAGGGACTGCTGCGGCGCTGCGAAAAGGCCAGTCGCCACGGCGGCAAGTGCGGCAGCTCCGAGCAGGTAGGCCTTGATTGGAGATGCTTGGCGATGGGCAAATGAGTCTGAGACAGCGTAGCGGTAATGCGACATGCTATTCCTCCTGTTGCTTGGTCTTCGGAGACCAGTCTGGCGGGAAAATGCAGATGTGCAGCTGACGTCACCCTTTCGAATAAATGACGGATTGGTAAGAGTTTGCCCTGTAAAGCCCGATCTTGTGCGTCCGCTAATGCCAACTATCTTGGCGTGATCCGGCACTGATTGGACGAACGCTTCCTCCTCACAACGGTTCAGTGGCGAACGTGCTCAAGCTGCGAGCAAAATCGTCCTGGATCAAGTTTTCTCGGAACGCTTGCAGGTCTTGGTTCCTGCGTCTGCATACCTGCGTAAGAACGCGAACCGATGAGGACAGATCGATCATTTCTCGCCGTCTTCCACGGATGTAGAACGATGCCGCTCAGCAAGAGGCGTCAGCAACCACAGGACAAGTAGGTTGGTTATGCTCAGTACGACTGCAATGTTAAGGCGATTGTAGCCGACAGCGACACCAATCGCCCCGGCATTCCAGATACTTGCTGCCGTAACAAGCCCACGCACATCAGTGCCGTGCTTCACAATCGCTCCGCCCCCGATGAAGCCGATTCCCGAAATGATTCCTTGAAGCACGCGTGCCTGGCTTTCCGCATTGGTGCCAGGCATCAACTTGACGAGAAGTGCAAAGCCGCATGCGGCTATGGCCACAATGGGGAACGTTCGAAATCCGATGCTTGTGTACCCGCAGCCGCGCTCCCAACCGATCGGAAAGGCAAGAGCGAAGGCAATGCCCATGTACGCAAGATCATGAAGAATGACACTCCAGTCGAAGTCGAACAGGTTCATCAGCATCTGATACCTACAATGCCGCGTGGCAAACGCAGGGGCGGCTTGTCCAATATTCGTCAAGCTCGGATGAGGAGCAGTCTGGTAGGAGTAGGAACGGTCACCGCCCGCTAATCATGGGGCGGTGACGCGGTCCGCTTTATTCATTGGACGCTGGTTCATCACCTCATTTTGTCTTCAGGTTGGAGAACATCAGCACCTTGCGCTCGAAGTCGAAAGTGGTGTGATCACTCAGACGAAACAGCCTCAGCATAGGATCAAGATCGTCGGCGTCGGGCTGAAGGATGTATTCCTCGACACCATTGTCGAGAATAAGCTGGACCGTGAACTTTCCTACCTCGCCGCGCCCCTGCTCGGTCCAGGACGCCTGTATGTCGGTGACCTGCCGCACCTTGTAGTGCCGCTCCAGTTGCTCCGACTGCCTCTCGTTCTGGTCTGCCATGGTGCGCTCCTCTTGCTGCTGGCTTTGTGTGGCGGGGCTCGCCAGCCTGTAAAGAGGCGTACGTCAGCCCTGTTCCATGGCGTTTTTCTTCTGGTGTCCCTCTAACCCCAACGAGTACTCTGCCTGCTCATTGATCTTTTCGCCACAGTGCCTTGCTTATTGGGCCAGGAACCAAAGGGTACCGGGTGCATGGCTCGAACCAGTGCAGGAGGCAAAAGCCGGCATGCTCCGCCACCCTCAGTTTGTGCGCAGAGAAATCCCGAACCGCTGCTCAAGAGATTGAACCGGCTGCGGCATGCGGCTGACCAATTTGGAGGTCTGAGACCGCCGCTGAGCGCCGATCAGCCAGGCGAACAGGGCGAGGTGAGTCAAGAGCCACCTGGGCTTGGGTATTCAGTTCCGGTGTGTAGGGTGTTGGGCCGGGTATGAGCCGATGAAGCCGCTCGGTCCAGGTTATTGCTGATACGTGCAGTCTAGCCTGGCGTTCACCGGAACCACGTCAAGCACGCACCTGAGTTTGATCCGGCGCATTCGTTTAGTAGCGCTGCTTGGCACAGCTGCCTAGGATGGAAGTACACCAGCTTACCACCGAATAGCATCATCAATGCCGCACAGGAACGAGAGAGCCCGCAGCCTGTTCGCCTGACGAGGATGATTGCCGGCTCCTCGACAGCATAACTTAGGAGGGTGCCAATGAAGCACGGAGCATTCATCGGTTCGACAATCATGATCCTTGCCGTCGCGGTGCAACCAAGCACAAGCGACGCCCGGACCGATGAAGGACAGGCGGAGTGCGACAGGCTCATCAGCATGCTGGAACAGAAGCCACCTGCTGAGGCCCATGAGGCTCTTTAGCAAATGCGTGTCTTCCGCCAAGGCAATCAGTACCAGGCCTGTATCGACACCGCTCAGGCGGGACAGAACCGCCCTACCGCGCAGATGTTAGGCGGAGCGAAAATTGAGGTTCGCGAGAAACAACCCTTCGATCAATACCTCACCGACTCTGAGGGGCGCGCAGTCGATATGTTCACCGCAGACAAACCCGGCACAAGCACCTGTTACGGAGCCTGCGCAACGGCCTGGCCCCCGGTGATCACGAGCGAGACACCGCGCAAAGGCGAGGCTGTGAATGACGCGATGGTGGATACGCTCAAGCGCAAGGATGGCAAGTTGCAGGTTACCTACAACGGCATGCCGCTCTACTATTTCACGAAGGATCAAGGCCCCGGGTCGACCGCCGGCCAGGATGTGAAGGGCAGTGGCGGAGAATGGTATCTTGTCTCCCCAAAGGGTCAGAAGATTGAAGGCAGGCAGGGAAGCTGACGCCGCTGCATCAAAGAGGCCAAGTGTTATGCATCGAGTTCTCGCCGCAACCACGATCGTAATTTTTGTCAGTTGGAGCGCCTGTCTCTCACTGGCAGCTCAAGGTCACTCGTCGGATGCCACCAGCGCGCAGACGGTATATGATGGTTGGCGGGCACGTCAGCTCCTCGCAAGCTCGGTTCTCACCAAACAGGATCGCCGTTCCATCGGCTCGGTGCGTGACCTCATCGTCGACAGGGACGGCCGCATGGTGGCCATTGTTATTGAAGGTGGTGGTCCGGTGCAGATCCCAGACACAGTCTACCGCGTTCCGTGGATGGAAGTTGATCCCACACCAGGTGAGGCGGGCGTCACGGTCGATCTCTCCGATGCCGATAGACCGCACTACGGCCTGGTTCCCGGCACAGAAGGCACTCCCAGTCTGCCGCGGGAGTTTCGTATCACTGAGGTGATCGGAGACTACGCTCGCCTGCAGGCAGGACAGGGCTTCGGCTATGTGACAGATGTGATCGTCACGAAGGATAACCGCCTCGCTGCCGTTCTGATCACCCGCGATGGCGAGTCCAGCGGGCGGACCATCGCCTTTCCGTTCTCTGGCATCGAGACCCGGTGGGATCCGGGTGCAAGCTACTTCGGACTGCCCCATGTGACGGCGGAACAAGCTGAACAAGCGGCCATTTCCATCGACAGGTCGGGACTTTCTCCAGCTGGCCTTTGACGGGAGTCCGCAGAGAACCGGTTCTGTCTTCCGGAGGGTGCGCATACAATCGAGCGAAGATTCATAAAGGCTAGAATTCCTGCCCTTTTGCCTAATGGCTTGCCTGTGCGCCCCGGTGGCCCATGCGCAGCAATCGTCCCCGCAGCCGACCTCAACTCCAAACAGCGCTTAGGCTGTGTTCATGGACCGCAATGGAAACACTCTGGGAACAGCAACCCTGATCGACGCTCCGAATGACGTCCTTATTAGTGCCGAGCTTTCCAACCTGCCACCGAGTGTGCACGGCTTCCATATCCACCAGACGGGGAAATGCGACCCTGCCACCGGCTTCGACTCGGCAGGCGGGCATTACGACCCACGCGGCGCAAAGCACGGCTTTGCGATAGAAGGCGGACCTCACGCAGGCGACATGCCGAACCAGACGGTAGAGCAAGGCGGCACACTCAAAGCGGAGGTGTTCAATACCTATGTCAGGTTCAACAGCGGCGATGCTCCGCTCTTCGATCAGGACGGGTCGGCACTGGTTGTGCACGCGAGGGCCGACGACTACTGCAGCCAGCCCTCCGGGAATGCAGGTGACCGTCTGGCCTGCGGCGTGATCCAGCGGTGAGAGGACATATCTCGTATGCAAGTGGCGGGGGAACTCGACGGCGCAGCATCTGGCTCGGCGCTGAAATTACAACCAGTCTTGCACAAAGCGCCCCAAAAGAACCCCGCCACAAAGCGGGGTGAGTTTGTTCCTCAGGACCCATGCTGAATAGGTCAGGAAATCAACTGAGGTAGAGCACTGGAGTTCCGGACTTCATCCGCTTGATCGAACGAATGAGCGCGGTGCGACGTTGTGTCCTCAGGCTCACGTGAGCCCGCAACGTCAGGAGAAACCCATGCTGAAGACCCACATGGTTGCCTGCCTCATGGCCACTGGCCTGATCGCAGCCCCAGCTCTCGCTCAGACTTCGCCGACGGCTCCGGCCACCAACACGGCTCCTGTGACCACCCCCGCCGGACCGGCCGGCTCGACGATGGGCGCGAACCCCAACGCCACCACAGGTGCGAACACCGGCAATGCCAACATGGCAGGCGGCAGCTTCATGACCCAGCGCGAGCCGGGCATGTACAGCGCCTCCGAGATCATCGGTAAGGATGTGCTTGGAGCCAACAACGAGGATATCGGCGAAATCGGCGACGTCTTGATCGACCGCAGTGGACAGGTCCGTGCTGTCGTGGTCGATGTGGGCGGCTTCCTCGGCATCGGCGAGACCCATGTCGCAATTCCCATGCAGCAGGTGCAGATGCGGTCCAACCAGCAGAACGCGGGCACAACCGGCACGGCTGGAACCACCGCTGGGAACACCACCGGCTCGACCGGGACGACAGCCACCACAGGGACAACAGGTACGGCTGGTCAGAACACGGCTGCCGGCACGAACAACTCTCAGAACCAAGCAGCAGCCGGGGCGAACAGCGGCGCGGCTGACATGGTCATCGTGGTCATGACCACCAAGGAACAGCTCCAGAACGCACCCAAGTTCGAGGAGGGCGCTCGGCGTCAGTGAGCCCTGCGAGGGAGGGTTAGAGCCCTCCCTCCCCTGCTCCAGCTGAATGCCGCTATGGGATCGTGTTGTCGGTGCGATTTATTGCCCGTTCGAGAATTCACCGCAGGTATACAGTCTTGTAGTCCGCACCCGGGTGCGAACCCCTGCATGTTGCAGTCTTAGTGCCCGTTTGAGAATTGCTACGGGTGAGCGATGCGGCGGAGCATGAGACTGCTCATGGCCACCCCGATCATGGCT
>NZ_JAFBID010000036.1 GCF_016811235.1 Microvirga arabica | reverse complement strand
AGCAGCGCGAGGCGCTGCTGCTGGTGGGCGCCGAGGGCGTGTCATACGAGGAGGCGGCGCAGATCTGCGGCACCAATCTCGGCACGATCAAGAGCCGCATCAACCGCGCCCGCACCCGCCTGGCGGAACTCCTGGCCCTCGATGCCCAGGAGGATCTCGGCCCCGACCGTCTGGTCAAGGCCGCTTTGTTCATGCAGACGCCCTGATCCCCCCTACTTGCCGGCCGCCTTGCGCAGGGCCGCATTGATGCGGTCCTGCCATCCCGGACCGTCCTGCTGGAAGTATTCGAGCACATCCTGATCGATTCGCAGGGTGACGCTCTCCTTCACGCCCGGAATCGACGGCGCCGGCGCGGGTCCCTCGATGGGCTTGGTTGTGACTTTCTTGAAGGCCGCCTCGGCCGCCTTCAGGGGATCGGTCGTTCTGCGTTCGCCTGGTGATCTCGACATGTCGGTTTCCTCATTGAGAGCTGCCTTGAAGGCCGCTTCGAGCAAGGCGCCTCTGCGCCACCCGAGTTCGTTGAACCGGCAGGGGCGGCGCGATGGAGCGGCGTCTCGGATCGTGAAAAGGAACGCCTGGGTGAACCGGGGGGCAGGGCGTAAGTTCCGAGAACAGCGATGCCGCACAACCCTGGCCGACCGCTCGCTGCGATGGAGCATCAGCCGCGCCGCGCCGCCTCGATGGCAGCGACGTCGATCTTCGTCATGCTCATCATGGCGTCGAATACGCGTTTGGCCTCTTGGCCGCCTGCCGCCAGCGCCTCCGTCAGCACGCGCGGCGTGATCTGCCAGGATATGCCCCACCGGTCCTTGCACCAGCCGCACGCGCTCTCCTGGCCGCCATTGCCCACGATGGCGTTCCAGTAGCGGTCTGTCTCCTCCTGATCGTCGGTGGCGATCTGGAACGAGAAGGCTTCGTTGTGCTTGAACGCGGGACCTCCGTTGAGACCGAGACAGGCAACACCCGCAACCGTGAAATCGACCGTCAGCACGTCGCCCTGCTCGCCCGATGGATAGTCGCCGGGTGCCCGGTGAACCGCATGCACGGCGCTGTCGGGAAAGGTCTCGGCATAGAAGCGGGCGGCAGCCTCGGCGTCCTTGTCGTACCAGAGGCAGATCGTATTCTTTGCCATCGCGTGTTCCTTTCCCTCTGAAGCCGATTCTCTCACCTTTAGTGGTGCACCGCCGCGTTCTCGTCGATATGGGCGCTGGAATAGATCCTGTGCGCCAAGGCGGCCAAGCCGAGCAGCGTGATCGCCGCGAGGGCGCAGCAGGTTGCGAAGCCCAGCGAGAAGCCGCTGCGTGCCACGTCCAGCCATGCCGGCGCGGTGTCTCCCATGGTTTTCGCCGTCTCGACCGCGCCGGCGAGCGTGCTGGAGACGGCGAGCTGCTGGGCGGCGTTCAGCCCGCTCAGGTCCACGCCGTCCATGGTCATGCGATAGACGAGCGTTCCGAGGCTTCCGAGCAGGGCAACGCCGAGCGCTCCGCCGAACTCCGCGCTCGTCTCGGAAATGGCCGAGGCGGAGCCTGCCTGCTCCGGCGGCGCGGTGCCGACGATCAGGCCTGTGGTGGTGAGGACGACGGGCACGAAGCCGAGACCCACCAGCATGCTGGTCGTAAGGACGCCGACGAGGCTCTCGGCATAGGCGGCAACCGCCATCGCGGTGACGCCGACCGCATAGACGAGCAGCCCAAAGAGAACCGTCTTGACCGGCCCGAGCCGGTTCGTGAACCGGTACGCGTGCAACGACATGATGGTGAAGACGAGCGCGGACGGCACGGACCACACGGCCGCCTCGAGCGGTGACAGGCCGAGAACCAGTTGCAGGAAAAGGTTCTGAAACAGGAACACGCCGAACACGAAGAACATGCCGGCCAGATTGACGATCAGCGAGGCGGTGAATGCCGGGATGCGGAACAGGCGCAGGTCGATCAGCGGATGCGCGAGGCTCTTCTGGCGACGCACGAACAGCACGCCGATCAAGAGGCCGGCCGCGATGGCAACGAGCTGGCGCGGCGCGAAGCCGTCGGCCGCCATGTGCTTGAAGCCGTAGATGATCGGCAGCACCGTCCCGAGCGACAAGGCGACGCTGACGAGATCGAGCTTTTCGCCGCCCCCGGTCCTGTATTCCGGCAGCAGGAAGGGGGCCACGACCAGCAGCGCGAGCATGATCGGGATGTTGATCAGAAACACCGATCCCCAATGAAAATATTGCAGCAGCACCCCGCCGATGAGAGGCCCCACCAGTCCCCCTAAGGCGAAGGCGGTGCCCCAGATGCCGATGGCACGATTCCGCTCGTGTTCGTTCTGAAACAGGTTGACCACCAGGGACAGGGTCGAGGGGGCAATGGTCGCTCCGGCAATGCCCAGCAGCGCACGCGCGACGATGAGCTGTTGCGCCGTGCCGGCAAATGCCGCGAACGCCGACGCCACGCCGAACGCGAATGCTCCGATGAGCAGCACGAGCCTGCGGCCGATCCTGTCGCCGAGCGTGCCCATGGTCACGAGGAAGCCCGCGACCATGAAGCCGTAGATGTCGTTGATCCAGAGAAGTTCCGAAGCCGATGGATCGAGATCCGCCACGATGGCGGGCATCGCCAGGAAGAGCACGGACAGGTCCATCGAGTAGATCAGGCAGGCGATCGACAGCACGCAAAGCCCGATCCACTCACGGCGCCCCGCGAGCGGCTGGTCTTGAACGGGTGCGTGTACGTGCATGAGCCGACTCTCATCCTGGCGGGCGGGCACTGTTACGTCCTCGTGAGGATTCGGCAAGTCTCGGAGAGATTGGGTTGGTGATCCTGTTCATCATTGACGGTAGTTGCGCCCGAACGAGCACAGGAATGCGCTGAAGGGGCCCGGGTGAAGAAAACGTCCAAGATTTTGCCGCGTGACCAGGATGGCCTTTGGCACGCGTTCATCCAGATCGTGCGTGTTTAGGCGTCGGTCTCGTGTTTGTGCACGACAGGGCATGGGTGTACGTGCCTGTCCTCTTGCGCAACGTGCGAGCAGGGCGATGGCTGTCGATATCGTAATTGTATCCGCTGGACCCGATATAAAGTTACATAAAATCCAAATTTCTTCAGTAACAGATCATTGATTTCTTTGGCTGTCATCAAAATCAGCGCGCAAGCTTTAGTATAAGCAAGCTTAAGCTCGGCAGACATTCATCGGGTTATTTTGGGTAATCTGCATCCAGTCGCTGATTTGCCGTGTAGTGTCTCCTCAGGGTGAATGCGGGCTTCGTCTTTGTCTTGCGTGCGGCTGTCTGAGAGCCACAGCTACGCCACTCCCCTGAAGCTCACTCGCTACCAACCATGGGAGTCGTCGATGACTGAGCAAAACCATATGGCACACGGCGGATTGTCTGCCGGCGGAGCCAGCGGATCGCATAGTTCGCTGGAACTCAACAGCGCCAACCTCAATGCCGCCCTTCAAGCCTTTGCCGGTGCAGACCGCGTGTTCTTTGCGGACCTGAGCGAACTTAACAATTCCGAAGCCGAAGGCGGGGCTCTGCTCCTGCTCAAGGGCAACCGGCTCACCGTCATCACAGCTGCCCGTGGTGTGGAGGCTGGCCAGATCCACCCGCAGCACATTCACGGCTTCGTGGACGGAAGCAACGCAACGGTGCCGACCCTGGCTCAGGACGATGACCGGGATGGTTTCGTCGAGCTGGCCGAGGGTCTGGACACCTATGGTCCCGTTCTCCTCAACCTCACGTCCCCTCCTGGCTCTGGTGCTTCCGGTTTCCCTGCACCCACCGGTACCTCGTTCCTGTTCTCCCAAACCTACGACCTGTCGGATGCCCGCAATGGGGATCTCGCAAGGCTGCTGGACGACGTATCGCTGAACAGGCGCGAGATCGTTCTGCACGGCAAGTCGGTTCTCGCCGAGCATGGGCAGGGCACGACGGGTGAGGTGGACGGAACGGCAGGCTATAAGCTCGTGCTGCCGATCGCGTCCGGTGAGATCCGGGAACTCTCCTTCAACAGCGCCCTTGCGTCCTTCGAGGCTGCGGTTTCCCTCCAGGTTCGCGACGCTGTTGTCGGCAATGGCGGCAACAACACGCTCAGAGGGACCAGGAGCGACGATAACCTCCAGGGGCGCGGTGGCCGCGATGTCCTGTTTGGCAGGGCGGGCGATGACTACCTGAACGGTGGCTCGGACCGGGACACGCTCTACGGCGGCTCCGACGACGACTATCTCGACGGCGGCTCAGGCCATGACAGGCTGTTCGGCGAATCCGGCGATGACTATCTTGTCGGCGGGTCGGGCAACGACGAGCTGTCCGGCGGATCCGGTCACGATCACCTCTTCGGCGGCACGGGCAACGACCGGGCCTCCTTCAATGTCTCGTCCGGCGGCTCTGACATCGTCAACCTGGGCACGGGCTCCGACACGGTCAGTGTCACCGCTTCCTCGGCGCGGCAGGTTCGTCTCACCTTTACAAGCGCGGAGGTGGGCAACGGAACGGCGACCGATGCCGGTACGATGACCAATCAGGATGGCGGCCTCGGGTTCGCCTCCAGTCCGAAAACCGTGCCGGCGAGCTCGTTGGCGCCATCAGCCGCTTCGACGACGAGGGGATGACGTTCGATGCTGCCAGGTCCGGACTGACCTTTGACGTACGCGACCTCGTCTCGGGCGCAGCCCGCGGCGATCAGTTCGACGTTGTGAGCCTCGGCACCAGAGGCGCTGACAATCTCAAGGCCGTTCAGTCGGGCGACGCCTACTACTTCAATGCCGGCATGGGCAATGACCGGGTAACGGGCGGGAGAGACGACGACTTCCTAGTGGGCGGTGCCGGCAACGACAGCCTCAGCGGCAGTCGCGGCGACGACACGTTCATCGGTGGCGGCGGCAATGACGTGCTCACCGGCGGCACGGGCGATGACGCGTTTATCTTTGCCGCTCCTCTCGACCCGGCAAGCAATGTCGACAGGATCCGGGACTTCCGCGCCGGTGACGATACGCTGCGGCTCGACAACACCGTGTTCGTCGGGTTGACGGACGGGGCTCTGAGCGCCAACGCCTTCGCGCTCACGAGCGCCGCCGCGGAGGCCGACGACCGGGTCATCTACGATCAGAGCACAGGCAACCTGTTCTTCGATGCCGATGGCGGGGCTCGGGACAACCAGACGCTGTTTGCAACTCTGACCAACAGGGCCAGCATCACGGCGAGCGACTTCTTCGTGATCTAGCCTCCTCACGGCCAGCAAAGGTGCCCCGGCCATATGGCCGGGGCACCTTTGTCCGGCCTCAGCTTTGCTCTTCTCCCAGTCGAGTACCTCAACTGCCAGCGTCATCGCCTTTGATGATTGACCGGATCTTCTGCGCCAGAGCGTCCACGGCGAAAGGCTTCGTGATCATTTGCATTCCCGGCTCCAGGAAGCCTGCTGCCAAGGTGGCGTTCTCAGCATAGCCGGTGATAAAGAGGATCTTGAGGTCGGGGCGTCCTTCGCGCGCGGCATCGGCGAGCTGGCGCCCATTCAGGCCCGGCAGACCCACATCCGTGATCAGGAGATCGATGCGTCGCCTGGATTGCAGGATCTTGAGCCCTTCCGGTCCATCCGCCGCCTCCAGGGTCCGGTAGCCGAGATCCTCCAGCACCTCGACGATCAGGCTGCGAACCACCGGCTCGTCCTCGACCACCAGAACCGTCTCGCCGGTCGCGGCCCGCGGCGCCTCGGCCAGGGTCGCCGCCTCGATCTCCGCCTCCGTCTCGCCGCGATAGCGCGGCAGGTAGATCTTGATCGTGCTTCCTTGCCCGACTTCGCTGTAGATCTTGGCATGTCCCTCCGACTGCCGCGCAAAGCCGTACACCATGGACAGGCCAAGGCCGGTGCCCTGGCCGATGGGCTTGGTCGTGAAGAACGGATCGAAGGCGCGGGCGATCACATCCTGCGGCATGCCGGTTCCCGTGTCCGTCACGCAGATGCAGACATACTGGCCCGGCTTCACGTCGCGCTGAGCGGCGACATACGCGTCGTCGAGATGGGCGTTGCAGGTTTCGATCGTCAGATTGCCGCCGTCCGGCATGGCATCGCGGGCGTTGATGACGAGATTGAGAAGGGCGCTCTCCAGCTGGTTGGGATCGCACAGCGTCGGCCAGAGACCGCCTGCCAGCACCACCTCCAGCGTGACCGTCTCGCCGACCGTGCGCCGGAACAGGTCCTCCAGGGAGGCCACGAGCGCGTTCGCCTGCACAGGCCTCGGGTCGAGCGGCTGGCGGCGTGCAAAGGCAAGCAGGCGATGCGTCAGCGCGGCTGCACGGTTTGCCGAGGTCGTCGCCGCGGTGATGTAGCGCTCGGCGGTGTCCGTCCGTCCCTGCGCTATCCGCGTGCGCAGCATGTCCAGGGAGCCGATCACCCCGGTCAGGAGGTTGTTGAAGTCGTGAGCGATGCCGCCCGTGAGCTGGCCCACCGCCTCCATCTTCTGGGATTGACGCAGAGCCTCTTCCGTCTCCCGTAGGGTTTCGGCCGCAGCCCGCTCCGCCGTGATGTCGCGGCCGATGGCGTAGAATAGTCCTTCCTTCGGCACGGCCGTCCAGGAGATCAGCCGGTAGCTGCCGTCCTTGGCCCGGAAGCGGTTCTCGAACCGGAACGTCTGAATCCCTTGGTCGAGGCGTGAAAGTTCTGCGAGCGTATTTTCGGCATCGTCCGGATGGATCAGACCCAGGAAGTTGCTGGCCAGAAGTTCAGCCTCCGACCAGCCGAGCATCGCGGTCCAGGCCGGATTGATCGCCAACAGGGTTCCGTCGGCCCGGCACACATCCATCAGGTCCGTGCTGAGCTGCCAGATCTGGTCTCTTTCCCGCGTCCGCTCCTCCACCTCGGCTTCCAAGGTTTCGTTCAGACGCCGCAGCGCCTCTTCGGCGCGCCGGCGCTCTTCGATCTCCCGCTGCGCTTTCTGGAACAGGCGGGCGTTGTCGATGGCCACCGCCGCGCCTGCCGCCAAGCCGACGATCAATCGCTCAGACCGCGCGTGGAACACGCCGGGCTGCGCATGCCCGAAGAACAAACCGCCGATCACCTCGCCCGAGCGCGACGTCACCGGCACGGCCAGATAGCTGCGGACCGGCAGGTGGCCCGGGGGCATGCCCCGGTGCGGCTCCGAGTGTCCGTAGGCCGGATCCTGGGTGATGTCGTCCGACCGCACGATCCGTTCGCCGCTGAACGTTGGGGCGAAGACATGCGTGTTGCGCGGCATCGGGAACTTGGAGAACGCTTCGCGCGGAACGCCGGAGATCGCATAGAGCATGTAGCTCTCGCCCGCCTGACTCTCCACGTTGTAGAAGAAAGCGCCGAACTGGGCCCCGGTGAGCTCGACACCCGCATCCGTCACCTTCTGCACGAGCCGGTCCAGGTCGAGCTCGGACGCGGCGGCTGCAAGCGCCGTGTTGAGGATCTCCAGGGCGCGGGTCTCCTCCAGCAGGGCCTCCTGGCTGGCGCGCCGCTCCGAGATGTCCTCCGTGGTGCCGTACCACTTGACGATCTGCCCATCGTCCCCGCGCCGCGGAGAAGCGCGCGAGTGCATCCAGCGATACTCGCCGGCGCGCATCCTGACCCGGTGCTCGATGTCGAAAGGCTCCCCCGTGGCAATGGAGTGCGCCCATGCCTTCAAGGTCGGCTCCACATCGTCCGGGTGCATGGCCTGCGCCCAGGTCCCGCCCAGTCCCGTGGTGCCGGTCCAGTCCTGCCAGCGACTGGCGACGCGATCGAGCTGGCCGTTGGCAAGGGACGTCCAGCTGACCTGGGGGCTCAGTTCGACCGTATGGCGGTAGTGGTCCTCCGCCTCGTGAAGCAGAGCCTCCGCGTGCTTGCGCTCGGAGATGTCGCGGTAGAAGACCGCCAGGCCATCGGGAGCCGGATAGGCCCGGATCTCGATCCAGGCCTCCCGTCCGTCAGGCCATGTGTACCTGTTCTCGAACATGACGGGCACGCGCTCCGCCATGGCCTTCTTGTACAGCTTGCCCAGCGGAGAGTTCTCCGTGTTCGGCCAGACCTCCCAATGCGTGCGCCCGACGATCTCGGCCTCGGCCCGCGTCTCCAGCCGCAAGCCGGCCGGGTTGATCCGGAGAACGCGGAACTCCCGGTCGAGGAGCACGAAGGCCTCGTCCATGCCATCGAGCACGCCCCTGGCGCGCTCCTCGCTCTGGCGCAGGGCCTGCTGGCCGAGGACCTTGCCGGTCGTCTCCGTCGCGGCGCAGAACATGCCGGCAATCTTGCCGTCGTCATCCCAAATCGGGTTGTAGGAGAAGCTGAACCAGGCTTCCTCCCGATAGCCATGGCGCTCCATCGGGATCAGCAGATCCTCGTGCCAGCTCGCCTGGCCGGCCAGGGTCTGGTCCACGAGCGGCTTGATCTGCTCCCAGATGTCGGACCAGACCTCGGCGAAGGGGCGGCCGAGGGCGCCGGGATGCTTGGCGCCGAAAATCGGCACGTAGTCGTCGTTGTAGAGGAAGGCGAGATCCGGCCCCCAGGCGATGAACATCGGCTGCTTGGCGTTGAGCATCAGGCGCACGAGGGTGCGCAGCGTCCGTGGCCATGTGTGCGGCTGGCCCAGCGGCGACGTGCTCCAGTCGTGCGCCCGCATGCGCGCGCCCATCTCGCCACCGCCTTCCAGGAAGGGGTAAGGGGCGCTGGAAGTCGGTCCGCTCCTGCTAGTGTCCATCCGGATCCTCGATGACAGCTTGCGCAGGGCCTAGCCGAGCATGCCGAGGCAGATCAAGCCAAACGGACCAACAGCAACGATCGTCCTGAATGGGGCTGAGCGTGTTCCGGACCAGGATCATAGGCAAACGACAGGGGGAGGATTCCCGATAGGGCGAATGGTTTGCCATAGGTGCAAAGGGAGCCGAAACGAAGGTGTGACGGGGATACGATCTAGAGCAACCAAAAGGGATCTCAACGCCAACCCTCTTCCTAAGGTAGCCTGGCTCATGGTTCTGGTGAGGGGGTCTAGATAGTGTTTTTTGCCACAGGCATCGTCTGCCCCCTTGCCTGAACCAGCTTGGCGGCATCGGGAATGAGGAGCGTATCGCCTTTGCCGAGGCAGCCTTGATTCCCTCCAACCAAGCCTTCAAGGTTTCGGATCGCAGGACAAAGGCCTCGAGCCTGAATAGCCCATTGAGCCAGGAGCAATCGCGTGAATCTCACAAGTTACGGCAGGACACTGGTAGCCGGTGAGGCACGGGGCGAACTGCTCAGCGCGGAGGTGGGTCTCAGCTTCTGGGGCGGCGTGGATCCTCAAACGGGGATCGTCATCGACCAGCATCATCCTTTGCGCAACCGGAGCCTGGCCGGGCGGGTGCTCGCGATCCCGAGCGGCCGCGGATCGTGCTCCGGAAGCGGCGTGCTGCTCGAACTGATCCTGAACGATCATGCGCCGGCGGCCATCGTCATCTGCGAGCGCGAAGAGATCCTCACCCTCGGCGCAATGATTGCCGAGGTGGTCTTCGACCGGTCGATCCCGGTGCTGCGGGTGGACCGGGAGGTGTTCGCGCGCCTCGGTGAGTACCGGTATGCCAGAGTGGCGGGAGCCGGCCTTCAGCTTCTCCACGAGCCGCCCGCTGAGGATTGGCAACCCCACGGGTTACAGCATGAGGTCTCTGGAGAGACGTCCGTCCACCTGGATGCGATCGACCAGGCGTTCCTCTCGGGCCAGCACGGCAAGGCGGCGGAAATCGCCATGCGCCTGCAGCTGCGGATGGCCGCCGTTCAAGAGGCCGAGGCCTTCATGGACGTATCCCAGGTGCATGTCGACGGCTGCATCTACACCGGGCCGGCGAGCTTGCGCTTTGCCGAGATGCTGGTCGCGTGGGGAGCGCGCGTGCGGGTGCCGACCACACTCAACGCCATCTCGGTGGACAAGCGCCGCTGGCGTGCACAGGGCGTGGCAGACGACTTGGGAAATCCGGCGAGCGCCTTGGCGGATGCCTACCTTGCCATGGGCGCTGAGCCCAGCTTCACCTGCGCGCCGTACCTGCTCGAGAGTGCGCCCCGATTTGGCGAGCAGGTCGGCTGGGCGGAGTCGAACGCGGTGGTCTATGCCAACAGCGTGCTCGGCGCCCGGACGATGAAATACCCGGACTACCTGGACATCTGCATGGCCCTGACCGGGCGTGCTCCGCTCGCGGGCTGCCATCGCGATGCCGGACGGCGGGCGACGCTCGCCCTGGATGTTGAGATGCCTCCGGAAGCCGATGACAGCTTCTGGCCGCTGCTCGGCTATTGCTGCGGCGCCATTTGCGGCACCGAGATCCCGCTGATCCGCGGGCTGGAGACGAGCGCTGCCGGGCCGGACGCGTTGAAGGCCTTCGGTGCAGCCTTTGCCACGGTGGCTGCCGCACCGATGTTCCACATCGCCGGGATCACGCCTGAAGCGGACGGGCAAACACCGGAGCGCCAAGCGCGCATCGAAGTGAGCGCGTTGCAGCAGGCCTGGGAGGCGCTGAACACCGCCACATCGCCGGAGGTCGGGCTTGTCAGCCTCGGCAATCCGCACTTTTCCTTAAGCGAGTGCGCGCGCCTGGCCGCGCTCGTGCGGGGGCGGACCAAGTCGGCGGATGTTGCGCTGATCGTGACCTGCGGCCGGGCCGTGTTTGAGGCGGCCTCGCAGGCCGGTCATGTGGCCGAGGCCGAAGCCTTCGGCGTGCAGTTCGTGACGGATACCTGTTGGTGCATGCTCGGCGAGCCGGTGATCCCTCCGGCGGCTCGAACGCTGATGACCAACTCCGGCAAATACGCGCATTATGCGCCGGGCCTGGTTGGGCGAGGGGTCCGGTTCGGCAGCATGGCCGCCTGCGTGGAGGCTGCCTGTCACGGCCGTGCGCAACAGGAACCGCCGGCCTGGCTGCTTTGACAAGGTTGATCTGCCGGGGCGGCGGGCGTACGAGGTCCCGAACCGGCTGCAGGCCTTTGCACAGGAACCGCCTCATGAAGAAGATCGGCTTTCTCTCGTTCGGACATTGGTCGCCTACGCCCGGGTCGCAGACCCGGTCCGCCCGCGACACGCTGCTCCAGTCCATTGAGCTTGCCGTGGCGACCGAGGAACTGGGCGCGGACGGCGCATACTTCCGCGTCCATCACTTCGCCCGCCAGCTCGCCTCGCCGTTTCCGCTGCTGGCGGCCATCGGCGCAAAGACCAGCCGCATCGAGATCGGCACCGCGGTCATCGACATGCGCTACGAGAACCCGCTCTACATGGCCGAGGATGCGGGCGCGGCCGATCTGATCAGCGGCGGCCGTCTCCAGCTCGGCATCAGCCGCGGCTCGCCCGAGCAGGTGATCGACGGCTGGCGCTATTTCGGCTACGCGCCGGAAGAAGGCCAGAGCGATGCCGACATGGCCCGCCAGCACACGGACGTGTTTCTCCGCGTGCTGAGCGGCGAGGGCTTTGCCCAGCCGAACCCGCGCCCGATGTTTCCCAACCCGCCCGGCCTCTTACGCCTCGAGCCGCACTCGGAAGGCCTGCGCGAGCGCATCTGGTGGGGCTCCGCGTCCGACGCCACGGCCGTGTGGGCCGCGCAGCAGGGCATGAACCTCCAGAGCTCAACCCTGAAGGAGGACGAGACGGGCGAGCCCTTCCATGTGCAGCAGGCCCGGCAGATCCGCCGCTACCGGGAGGCCTGGAAGGAGGCGGGGCATGCCCGCGCGCCGCGCGTCTCGGTCTCGCGCTCCATCTTCGCGCTCATCGACGACCGCGACCGCGCCTATTTCGGCCGCGGCAAGGAGGGCGACCAGATCGGCATCATCGACAACATGCGGGCGATCTTCGGCCGCTCCTACGCGGCGGAGCCGGACCGGCTGGTGGAGGAGCTGAAAGCCGACGAGGCGATTGCCGAGGCCGACACGCTGCTGCTCACCGTGCCGAACCAGCTCGGCGTCGCCTACAACGCCCATGTGATCGAGGCGATCCTGAAGCACGTCGCCCCGGCGATGGGCTGGCGCTGACGCGCCGGCCCCGCCGATGCTGGCGCTCTTGCTCGAGCATCGGATGAACCCCAAAAGTGCAGATCCACTTTTGGGTCCGATGCTTTAGGCCGGCAGCACGATCACCTTGGTCTTGACCGGCGTGCGGTCGTAGAGGTGCATCATGTCCTGGGTGAGCAGGCCGACGCAGCCGCTGGTGATGCCGTTGCCGATCGATTCCGCGTCGAGGCTGGCATAGATCGTGTAGAGCGTGTAGGCGCCGTTCTGGTAGAGATGGAGCGTGCGCGCGCCGAGCGGGTTGTCGAGGCCGCCCGGCATGCCGCGGGCCCATTTGGCGGCTTCGGGCTGGCGCTTGATCATCGCCGCGGGCGGGGTCCAGGTGGCCCATTCGCTCTTGCGCCCCACATAGGCGTCCCCGCTCCACCGGAACCCGTCGCGGCCCACATTGGCCCCGTAGCGGGTGGCGTTGCCGCCGTCCTCGATGCGGTAGACGTAGTAATTGCCCGGATCGACGATGATCGTGCCCGGCGCCTCCTTGGTCTCATAGCGCACGGTCTTGCGGAAATACTTCGGATCGACCTTGCTCACGTCGATCGCCGGGATCGGGAACTTCTCATCCGGCACCGGCCCGTAGAGCTTTGAGGCCTCGGCAAGGCTCATGCCGTCCGACGTCACGCAGCCGGCGAGCCCCAGGGCGCCGATTCCGGCCGCCGATCCGGCCAGAAACGACCGGCGGCTCAAAAGCCCCGCTCGGCGCTCCATCAACCCCGCCTCGTCCGTCCCGCCGGCACCGGCGTTTTTAACCTGCCTGATCATGATTGGCCATTTCCCTTGTCCTGGCTGCCCGGCGCAACAAGGCACCGGCAACCACCCGCTGAATGTTTGGTTAAGCGGGAGAGTGCCGTCACAGGGCGCGATTGGCAAGTCCGGGCCTATAGGCGGGGACCAGGGCGTAACGGTGCGGATGACCATGGTGGGGCAAAGGCGCTCCTCGTACGAGGGTGCGTTGGGGCTTTCGGGGTCGGCAATGGGGCTGCCTTGGGGCCTCAACGGGATTGCTGCATGAGCGGGATGGCCTCGAGGGAGGGGAACTCCAGGATGATCCCGTCTACATCGTCATTCACTTCAAAATATGCCGCCACGCAGTTGGCCGACTGCTCGAACGCGGTACCTACCAGGTTCCGCGCCATCGCCTTTGTCAGCTCCCACGCCTGACCCACATTGCGCAGAGCCTCACCCTCGAGATCAGGGAGGGCGCCCTCCCTGATATCCCCATTGAAGCAGATGCGCGCCATGGATGTTTCTGAGGCTTGAGGCGATGGGTTCTCGGTGGAACCCGCGAAGCACCAAGCAATGCGGAGCTGCTCCCTCGGTGCCGCTCTCAGATTGTCGAGGATGCAATGGTGAGAACGCCTCTTGGTTCGGGTTGTGGCGCGTGATCGAGCAAACGTGCGACCTGCTCTCTGGTCAGGGCCCTGAAGTACCGGTAGCCCTGCAGTTCGTCACAGCCTGCACTGCGCAGGAAATGCTCCTGTTCCCTGGTTTCGACCCCTTCGGCCGTGACTGTCAGGTTCATTGCTTGGCCCAGGGCGACGATTGCACTGATGATCGCCCCCGCGCTGTCTTCCCGTCCCAGGCTGCTCACGAAGGAGCGGTCAATCTTGATCTTGTCCACTTCGTAGCGGTGCAGATAGCCAAGACTTGAGTAGCCGGTTCCAAAGTCATCGAGCGCGATCCTGAAACCTGCCGCCCGCAGCTTCCTCAGCGTCTGAGCCGTTTGACCTCCGTCGTCGAGGAGGACCCCCTCGGTGATCTCAAGCTCAATTCTTCGAGGGTCCACACCGGTCTCGCGGACAACCTCCATCACGCGTTCTGCAAAGCCGTCAATGCGGAACTGGACCGGTGACAGGTTGACCGAGATGAACAGATTGGGCCAGTGGCGCGATGTTGCACAAGCCTCCCGCAGAACCCATTCGCCCAGCTGCGAGATGAGGCCTGTTTGTTCGGCAACCGGGATGAACTGATCGGGCAGAATGACTCCTCGTGTAGGGTGGCGCCACCGTACCAATGCCTCAAGGCCTACGATAGGCTTGCCTGCTCCCGCGACTTGAGGCTGATAAGCAACCTCCAGTCCTTCTCCCGACATCAAAGCGACCCGGAGCTCCTCCTCAATGGTTCCGCGTACCTTAACAGTTTCGTCCATCTCAGCCGTGAACAGGCGATAGCAGCCTCGACCTTCTGCTTTGGCGCGATAGAGCGCGATGTCGGCTTTTCGCATGATCTCGACACGCTCGGAGCCTGCGTCAGGCGCTACGGCGATGCCGATGCTCACGCCCACGAAGGCCTGATGGTCAAGAATATCAAAGGGCTCGCGAACAGCTGCAAGAATGCGGGTGCACAGAGCGTCAATGTCCTCGTCGCCTGCAATCCCTGTCTGCACGATGGCGAACTCGTCACCCCCCAGGCGTGCAACGGTGTCGCTGCTCCTCAGGAGCTTCGTCAGTCGTCCTGCCAGTTCCCGGATGAGGCTGTCGCCGGCATGATGTCCCAATGTGTCGTTCACATGTTTGAATCGGTCCAAGTCCAACATCAGCACGGAAATCTTTTCACCACGCTGAGTACGGGCCAGGGCCTGATCAAGGCGGTCGTCGAACAAAGCCCGGTTCGGCAAGCCCGTGAGCACGTCATGGAAGGCAAGGTGCTGAGCCTGGGCCTCACTGGCGCGGAGTTCGACGACCATGGTTTGAAGAGCCGACATCGCGCGCGCAAGCCAACCAAGAAGCAGCCCCATCAGAACAAGAATGAGCACGCTGAACAGGGCGCCGGCCGGTCCGATGATGCCAAGGATCTTTGTGCCCGGCGTCTCAGGCGTCCAGACGAAGTAGCCGATGCGACCTCCCGCATCGGAATCGAGCGGAACTGAGACTTCCGCGCCTGCCTTGTCCTCCGTTAGTGAGAAGCGCAGCCCCTCGATGAGGTTCTTTTCGGAGAGTTGCCGGAGGAATGCGCCGTCGAGAAAGCGGATGCTGACCAGAATGAACTCGCTCCCGGACTGCTGCATGACCTCATCCGAGTGAGGGACAATTTTCATGGCGCTCACAGCTGCGGGCCGGCCGGTCAGCTTCAGGAGATGGGCATCGTACACTGCCCGTCCTGAGGTTAGATACTTTCCGTCCTGCGCGGACCTAGCGGAATTCTCATGAAGGGGGCCCTGCGTCTCCCGCAGTTCTGAGAGGTGGATTCCAAGCTCCCGCTCGATCTGGCCGAAGGTGCGTGGTTCGACCAGGGCGCCATCGACGGCGGCAAAGACGGGCTCATCCTGAGCGTTCAGAATGTAAACCTGATCGTGCCCATAGGTGCGGGTGAGCCAGGAGCCGAGATTCTCATCAAGCCACTCTATATCCAAATTCGTCTTGTTGAGCTGAAGAATCGGGTCGTCCCAAACGGCTACGACTTCCTGTTGCAGTGAAAGCTCGCGTAGGATTCCTCGAACACTCCGCTCTGTCATCTGGAGTTGGCGATCGATGGCGGCGGCATCACTCTGACGGACCGCCCAATACACGGCCAATGCTGCGAGGCCGAGCGCTATCAGAGTGATCACCGCGATCAGTGGCAGAGCCTTGCCTGAGACCTTCAGACCCGCCCGGTTGATTGAGAAAGCTTCATTGCGCAATTTTGCCACCCACCGCATGAGGGCGCCGGCATGATGTTATGGACTGCCCTATGCCACATTGTTCTTCTTACGGCTTTGAATATCTTTGGTATTGGTACGTATGGGAAAATCAGTCTGTGCTGACAGACCTGAAAATGCCGGACTCTCACCGGCCCGGTGGAAGGGCCTCATGCCTTGAGGGGGGCGTACATCGCTCGCCTCCTCATCCACCACGATATCGTGTCTATAATCATAGCTTCGCCGATCCTGGAAGTAAGTCAACAATGCCGTACCGGCTTATCCCCGAATTGAGTCGGTACAGTTAATCTTCAGATCACCTTGCGCGCGGGGCTAATTCATCACACGACAGCTTTGTCTTACGCAGAACCGAAGACGTTAAGATCGGCGCCGGGTTGAAGGTCGCTCCGGATGAGGATGTTGAAAGGTACGCTGACAGTACTTCCCTGATCTTCGAGTTCTCCTCCTCAAATCCCCGCCCCATTCTCAAACGTCCATCGATAGCGCTCGTCATACTCCTTCTCCTCGCGCTCGATGCGCTCCAGATGGGCCGCGAGTTCGTCGCGCAGCTCGTGGAGGCTGCGGCGGGGCTGGTTGTCGATCTCGTATTGCCCCGGCGGTAGGGGCGGGTGGGCGTGCATGTCCATCTCGCCGAGCGTCCGGGTGAGGCGGGCGAGCGGCTGGAGGGCGCGCCCTGCAACGGCGATCGGCTGGTCCTCCAGCTCCTCCGCGTGGCGCTCGGCGAGGCGCCAGAGCTTTTCCGTGAGCTCCTGGCGCCGCTCGCCCGTGACGGGACGGGGCGCTTTCCGTCGGCGCTCCGGCTCCGGGTTGAGGCGCACGAGGCGGGCCGCGGCGGCCGCTCCCGGCGGACGGCGCCAGCCGCCCTGCGCGGCATAGCGCGACAGGGTGGAGGCCGAGACGCCGAGCGCCACCCCGATGCGCTTGAAGGGGAGGGTGGAGCCCTCCACCCATTCGCGCAGCTCCGCGATCCGCTCCGGGGGGAGCTTGTCCCGCGGATTCGCCGGGGCCGGGAGCTCGGGGGCAGAGGAATCAGAGGCAGGGTCCCTGTGCGTCATGGTCGTCGGGTCTTTGCGAATGAGTACAAACCATGAACAAGATAATGTTCGCCGGTTCACCGTCAAGGTTGGCGTCACTCGGGTGAGGGCGTTGCCGTGCGTGAGCCTGCGCCGTACACTCTCCGGTGGGGGCGCGGAGGTTTGTCCGATGCCGATTGAACCGGGCCTGTGGGGCGCGGGAGACGCCTACGAGCGCTATATGGGCCGCTGGAGCCGTCAGGTTGCGCCCCGGTTCGTGGAGTGGCTGGCGCTCGCGCCCGGCGGGGCTTGCATCGATATCGGCTGCGGCACCGGGATTTTGGCCGCCGCCTTGCTGGAGGGGGCCGCGCCCCAGCGGATCGTCGGGATCGACAGCGCGCCGGGCTTCCTCGAGCTGGCGCGGGCGCGGGTGGCCGATGCGCGGGCGGCGTTCAGGCCCGGGGATGCGCTGGCGCTGCCGGAGGGCGACGATACCTTTGATCTTGCGGTCTCCGGGCTCGTGCTGAACTTCCTGCCCGACAAGGCGGCGGCGCTGGCCGAGATGGTCCGGGTGGTGCGGCCGGGCGGAACGGTCGGGCTCTATGTGTGGGATTATGCCGGGCACATGCAGATCATGCGCCGCTTCTTCGATGTGGCGGCCGCCCTCGACCCGCGGGCGCTCGACTTCGACGACGGGGTGAAGGCGCCGGTCTGCCGGCCCGGCCCGCTGCGGGAGCTTTTCATGGGCGCCGGCCTCGAGGGCGTGGAGGTGCGGGCCATCGACATCACCGCCGCGTTCGAGAGCTTCGAGGATTACTGGACGCCCTTCCTCGGCGGCACCGGCTCGGCGCCGAAATACTGCATGTCGCTCACCGAGCCGTCCCGGGAGGAGCTGCGCGAGCGGCTCCACGCCCGGCTGCCCACGGGACCGGACGGCGAGATCCTGCTGGCCGTGCGGGCCTGGGCGGCCAAGGGGCGGGTGGCTGGGTAGGAACGCGCATTCCAAGACGTTCCAGCGCAAGATCAAAGGGTTAGCGGGCGTTCCAAGCCGTTCCAAGGGCGTTCCAAGGCCTCCGCCTTGGAACGTTTCATCACCGTTCCAAGGGCAAACGATCAGATATCATCATTTGTCTTGATGGCTTGGCGGGCGTATTCCGGCAGCTCGACGACACGAACGGATACCCCATGAGCCACGCCACCGCCGCCATGCCCGCCCAGAGCCCGAGCCGGATCGACGGGTCGACCCTCGGGCTTTACGCCGCCACCGTGTTCCTGTGGGGCGTGAGCTGGATCGGGATCCGGGCGCAGCTTGGGGTGGTAGCGCCGGAGATGTCGGTGCTGTGGCGCTTCCTGCTGGCGGCATTGCTCATGTGGGCCTGGGTGCTCGCCACCGGGCACAAGGTGCGCTTTGCGCTGAGTGACCACCTGCGGTTTGCGGCGGTGGGGTGCTGCCTGTTCTCGTTCAACTTCATCTCGTTCTATTACGGCGGTTTGAGCATTCCGTCCGGCCTGCTCTCGGTGGTGTTCTCCCTCGCCTCCGTGTTCAACCTCGTGCTCGGCTTCGTGATCTTCCGGCAGCGGCCGGAGGCCCGGGTGGCACTGGGCGGCGTGATCGGGGTGGCAGGCATCGTGTTCCTGTTCTGGCCGGAGATCACCGGCGCGGGCTTCAACGCGGCGGCGCTCCAAGGGCTGGCGCTCTGCGTGATGGGCACCCTGTTCTTCTGCTCGGGCAACATGATCTCCACCATGGTGCAGCGCCGGGGCGTGCCGCTGCTCTCCGCCACCGCCTGGGGCATGACCTATGGCTGCGCGGTGCTGCTGGCGCTGAACCTCGTGCGCGGCAACGCATTCATCATCGAGCCGACGCTGAAATACGTGGGCTCGCTCGTCTATCTCGCGGTCGGCGCGTCGGTGCTGGCCTTCATGTCGTACCTCACCCTGCTGCGGCGTCTCGGGGCCGCGCGGGCGGGCTACGCCACGGTGCTGTTCCCCATCGTGGCGCTCACGGTCTCGACCCTGATCGAGGGCTATGTGTGGACGCCGCTTGCCGTCATCGGCGTCGTGCTGGCGCTTGTGGGCAACGTGCTCGTGCTGCGGCGTCCGGCTGCTGCGAAATAAGGGTTATTCCGCCGCGATCGGCTGCATCGTGCGGGTGGAGCCGAGATTGTCGAGCGACTGCTTGATGTGGAAGCCGAGCGCGTCCGCCAGCGGGTTCTCCTCGCCGCGGGCGCGGATGAGGCCGATCTTGCACGAGGGCAGGGCCGGGAAGCCGTCGGAGGGACCTAAGATGCGCATGCCGGGGCGCACGGCGCTTTCCGGCAACACGGAGACCGCAAGACCCGCCAGCACCGCCGCGCCGACGGCGGTGGAATGCCAGCTCACATAGGCGATGCGGAACGGCCGGTCGGCGCTCTCCAGGGCTTCCGTGGCCGAGTGGCGCCAGTCGCAGTTGGGGCGGCCCAGCGCCAGGGGAATCGGGCTCTCCTCGTGCACCCCATGCCGCGATGACGTGACCCACAGCAACTGCTCGATGCGCACGATCTCGGACGGGCCGCGCCGGTCCACATGGGTGATGATCGCGAGGTCGATGTCGCCGTGCTGGATGCGCTCGATCAGGTTGTGGGTGGGCTCGCACATCACCGTCACCTCGGCCTTCGGGTTGGAGCGCGAGAAGCGGGCTAGGATCTCCGGCAGGTAGCGGTCGGCGTAGTCGTCGGGGAGGCCGAGGCGCACGCGGCCGGTGAGCTCGTTGTCGTTAAAGGATGCGATGCACTCGGCATTGAGCCGCACGATCCGGCGGGCATAGTCCAGCAGGCGCTCGCCCTCGTCGGTGAGCTTCGACAGGCGCCCGTCGCGCTCGAAGATCGCCTTGCCGATCCGGTCCTCCAGGCGCTTCATCTGCATGGACACCGCGCTCTGCGTCTTGTGCACGATCTCCGCCGCGCGGGTGAACGACCCGGTATCGGCAATGGCAACGAACGTTCTCAGCTGGTCAATGTCGAGCAGGTGCATGGCGCAAACCTCATCATCAATCCCGTTGATGATACATATCTCAAACAATCGTTTCAAGTGATGAAACGTTCCAAGTATAGTGTTCCAGGAAAAATAAATTAACCTATTAAAGTCAGTTACTTAACTGAACTTGGCCGTTCCAAGGCGTTCCAGGGCAGACGATCTGAACGTGAGAGCAAGGAGAACAGCGATGAGCAAGTCGATACCAGCCAGAATGACCTTCACCGGCATGACCGCTCTGGGGCAGTTCGTCCGTTCGCTCATCGATCTCTCCAGAGCCCTCCGACACCGCGGCGAGATCAGGCATCTCGCCGAGTTCGACGACCGGATGCTCAAGGACATCGGGCTCACCCGGAGCGATGTGTCGTGCGCTCTTTCCGAGCCGCTTCTGCGAAACCCGTCCTGGGTGTTGGTTCGAAGCGCCGAGCGACACTCGCGCGGTGAAAGACCTGATCGCTCGGTGAAGCCTGTTCGTCCGGTTGTGCCGATCGTGACGCAGGTTAAGCGCTGCGCCTAAGGCTTGTCGCCGCCAGTCTTGTCGGCATTCGTGAAAATCGACTGCAGGGACGCGAGGTACTGCATCTGCATCTCGCGTCCTTTCTCCATCATATCATCGAGAGGTGTGGTCGAGGATTGCGGCTCCGGCTTCGGCGGCTCCGCCGGCGGAGGCATCTGGAAGAAGCCGGCAAACATCTCCTCGAAAGGATTGGCTGGCTTCTTTTCAGGCGAAGCAGTCTTCATCCAGTTCGTCCAGAGGTCCGCCCACGGATTGGCTGCTGCCGACGAAGCCTGCTGATTGTCTTTCGACGGTGCGAAATTCTGAAACGCCTGCGTGTGCGCCATCATCCACTGGGATGTGCCGCCCGCCAAGATCCCGGCGAGCACCGGCAGCAATTGCTGCATGGTGTCGGCGCTGATGCCTGCATAGCCGGCCGCCTGGTGCGCCACACGCCGGCTGACCTCGTCCGAGCCGAAGATCTGGTCGAGCAGCTTGCGGCCTTCCTGCTGCGCTTGAGGCGTGAAAGGGTTGCCAGCCGCCTGCCAGAAATTCTGATAAGCCCCTCCCATCATGGATTGAAGCACGCGGGCTGGATCGCTCGAGCCCATAGCGTGCTGGAGCCCCATGGCAAAGGCCGGCATGAAGGCCGCCATGGTCCGCTGCGGCTGGTCGCCGGAGAGATTGAACTGCCGTGCGAGCGCATCAAGGGCTGCACTGGTCTGCGCTTGTCGCATCAGATCGAACCAGTTGAACATGGCAGCCTCCTCACAAACGAAACGCCCGCGCCTGAGGATCAGACAACAGGAACAGCTTTCCTCTCAAGGCGCCGGATTGTCCAGAACGCCGTGATGATGGCCGCAATGCCGAAGGCAACAGAGCCGAGGCCGATCCCGACGAGCGCCCCCTTCGGACCTGCCATCTGGGCGCCGAAGTAGGCGAACGGAATCATGCCGAGCGTCGCGCGGCCCCAGTTGAAGAAGGTCGACAGCAGGGGATAGCCTAGGTTGTTGAACGACGCGTTCGACACCAGAACGAGCCCGATGAAGAGCCAGATGAAGCCGCTGAGCTGGCAGAAGAACTGCACGAGCTCGGCTGTCCTTTCGGGCGCGTTGAAGGCCCGGGTGAGCGGCACCTGCACGAGGAACAGGATGAGCCAGACGCAACCTACGTATATCACCGTGACGGTGAGGGCATCCTTCAGGATCTGCTTCATGCGGTCGTAGCGCTGCGCACCCCAGTTCTGCCCCAGCACGGGACCGATGGCGGCGGCGAGCGCGAACAGGCCGGCAAACGCCACCGGCGTGACCCGGTCGATGATGGCGGAGGCCGCAATGATCTCGTCGCCGAACCGGGCGATCACGCCCGTGAAGAAGGCATTTGCCGCCGGAGCCGCGATGTTGGTCAGGATTGCGGGAATCGCGATGGCCAGGAAGGGGCGCGCATCGTGCACCAGGCCGCTCCAGTTGGGAACGACCAGCAGATTGTGGATGCGTGTCACATAGCGGAAACTCACATAGGCCATGACGAAGCGCGCGATGCTGATCGTAATTGCTGCGCCGTCCGACTGCAGGTCGAGGCCGAAGATCAGGATCGGGTCGAGAGCGACCGTCACGATGGCAACGGAGAGCGTGGCATACATGCTCCGCTTGGCGTCGCCCGCTGCGCGCAGGACGGTGGAGAGCCCCATGCCGAGTGCCATCACGGCATTGGTCGGCAGCGCGATCCAGAGAAAGCTCAGGGCAACGTCATAAGTCCGGTCATGCCCGCCCAGCGCTTTCAGGATGACGGGAAGCATGAGCAAAACGATCACACTGACCGCGGCAGCAATCAGCGTCATGAGAATGCTGCACGACGTGGCCAGGCGCCGGGCGTCGTCGGGCCGGCGCGCGCCGAGCGCGCGCGAGACGAGCGCCCCGATGGGGATCATCAGGCCCACATTGATCGAGATCGTGAAGAACATCACCACGGTGGCAAGGCCGACGCCGGCCGTCATGCTCGGGTCGTTGAGCCAGGAGATGTAGAGGAGCGACACCAGATCGACGATGAAGATGGCCACGAGGCCGGCCGCGCCCGTTCCCGTCATCACGAGCACATGGCGCATGGTGGAACCGACGACGAAGCGCGGCGTATCGGCCTTCCGGCCCAGTTCTTCCGTCGAAGGACTTGCGTCCATCAGATGACCCCTTCGCCGAGGATGTCGCGCGTCTCAGGGCTGAGAGCCCTCGCCTTGCCGGCGGGCGCCGTGAGCGGCTCGGGGGTAATCTTGGAGCCCACCATGAGTTCCGCGCCACCCATCGTGCCGACCTCCTTTTGCAGGACAAGTCGGGTAATGTCGCGCTTGCGGACATCGTTGGCTGCCTGGGCGGCCATTTCGGGTTCCGTTCCCAGTTCCTCGAGCGCAGCGCGTCCGAACACGACGGCGGATTCGAAGACCTCGCGGATCTGATAATCCACATCCCGGTTCATGAGCTCGATGGCATGAATGCGGTCGTAGGCGCGCACGAAGCTGCGGGCGTTCTGGAAGTTCTCATGGATGATCTCGATGATCTTCATCATGGCTTCCTGATCGTCGATGCAGATGCAGATCATTTCGGCCTTCTCGGCGCCCGCGGCGCGAAGCACGTCGAGGCGGGTTCCGTCGCCGTAATAGACCTGGAGACCGAAGCGGCCTGCATCGCGGATGCGCTCCACATCGCTGTCGATCACCGTCGCCTGAATGCCCTGGGTTAACAGAACCTGGTTCACGATCTGCCCGAACCGGCCGAAGCCGATCACGAGGACGCGGCTCTCGAGCTCGCCTTCGGGCACATTCAACCCGTGGAGATCCGGCTCATCCGAGCCCCCATGACGGTTCCTGAGAAGCCGCTCGACGATTGTCGATAGGAGCGGCCCCAGAAGCATGGTGATGGCGGCGAGCGCCGTCAGAGGCTGCGCCTCCGCCGGTGCCATAATCCCGAGTCCTGCCGCGACCGGGATCAGCACGAAGGCGAACTCGCCCGCCGTGCACAGAAGAGTCCCCGACCGCAATCCGTCGCGCCAGGTTGCGCCGAACAGCCGCGACAGAACCGCGACGATGAACGTCTTGCCCACGAGGATGACAGGCGCCGCAAGGGCGAGCATCACCCATTGCTCCCGAACGAGGGCGAGATCGATCGACATGCCCACGCTCATGAAGAACAGCCCGAGCAGCATGCCGCGGAACGGCTCGATATCGGCCTCCAGCTGGTGCCGGAAATTGGATTCGGCGAGCAGCAGGCCTGCCAGGAAGGCGCCCATCGCCATGGACAGGCCGACTTCCTGCATGAGGAGCGCCGCGCCGAGCACTACGAGCAGGGCCGATGCGGTCATCACCTCGCGGGCGCCGCTGCGGGCCAGGATCCGGAAGAAGGGGTTGAGCCCGTAGCGGCCGACCAGCACCACGGCGGCGATCCCGAGCAGCGCCACGCCGACCGCCAGAAGGCTGTCCGCCAGCGAGCCCTGGTCCCCCACCCGTGAGGCGAGCAGCGGCAGAATGGCCAGGAGCGGCACGACGGAGAGATCCTGAAACAGCAGGATGGCGAAGGAGCGCTGGCCATAAGGTGTCGGCAGGTCGTTGCGCTCCCCCAGCATCTGGAGGGCGATGGCCGTGGCCGAGAGCGCGACGGCCACCCCGGTGACGAAGGAGGCCTGCGGCGAGAAGCCGATGGCCATGGCGGCAGCGCCGAGCAGGATCGCCGTGATGGCCAGCTGGGCGAAGCCGAGCCCGAAGATGTCCCGCTTCATCTCCCACAGGTGGGAGATCTTCAGCTCAAGACCGATGATGAAGAGCAGCAGCACCACGCCTAGTTCGGCCACGGTCGCGATCGTCTGCGGATCTTCCACCAGGCTCAGGCCTGATGGCCCAATGGCGACGCCGGCTGCGAGATAGCCGAGCACTGCGCTCAAGCCGATCAGCCGGAAAACCGGCACGGCCACGACAGCGGCCGCGCAGAAGGTCAGGATGGGTGGAAGAAAGCTGACGTGTGACGCGGTGGATGCCATGGGGGATCAGGGAGGTGAGAAGCTGCTCGACCTTTCTAGGGATTCTTGGGCGGAGGTGCGAGCGTTTATTCGCAGCCGTTGGGCCGTCCTGTGCCTGATCGCACAGGTTCACGAATAGCGCCTCTCGGTCATCCCCGTCCCCGGACTTGATCCGGGGATCAGTCCCGGGGATCCACGTCTTTGCAGCGGTTGAAAACGTAAATGGCCGGAACAAGTCCGGCCATGACGAGGAGGGTATCATCCTCAGGCCAAGCGCAGCGAGGGAAGGGGATCCACTCACGCGCTCAGTGCTATGGATTCCCTTCCCCTCCGCTGCGCTCCGGCTGGGAATGACAATGAGGCCGTCACACCACCCTCACCGCGAATAAGCGTCGCTCCCGCTTGACAGGAGGGGCCTCGTCTCGCCACATCGCCTCATCATGACGAAGCCACCCCTCGACATTCTGCTCTGTGCCCCGCGCGGCTTCTGCGCCGGGGTCGTCCGTGCCATCGATGCCGTCGAGAAGGCGCTGGCGATTCATGGGGCGCCGGTCTATGTGCGCCACGAGATCGTGCACAACAAATATGTCGTGGAAAACCTGAAGCGAAAGGGCGCCGTCTTCGTCAAGGAACTCGACGAAGTGCCTGATACGCAGGCGCCGGTGATCTTCTCGGCCCACGGGGTCGCCAAGTCGGTGCCCGAGGCGGCTCAAGCCCGCAACCTTTTCGCCATCGATGCCACCTGTCCGCTGGTGACCAAGGTCCACCGGGAGGCGCAGGTTCATTTCAAGCGGGGCCGTCACATCATCCTGATCGGCCATGCCGGCCATCCCGAGGTCGTCGGCACCATGGGGCAGCTCCCCGAAGGCGCCGTCACCCTGGTTGAGACAGTGGACGACATCGCCCGGCTCCAGCCGGCCGATCCCGACAATCTCGCCTTCGTGACGCAGACGACCCTCTCTGTCGACGACACCCAGGACATGGTGGACGCGCTCAAAGGGCGGTTTCCCGCCATCGTCGGGCCGCACAAGGAGGACATTTGCTACGCCACCACCAACCGGCAGGGCGCCGTCAAGCGGGTGGCCCCGCAGGTCGACGCCATGATCGTGGTGGGTTCGCCCAATTCCTCCAACTCCCAGCGCCTGCGGGAGGTCGCCGAGCGCGAAGGCTGCCCCGTCGTCCGCCTGATCTTGCGCGCCGATGACATCGACTGGAGCCTCTACGGCAACATCCGAAGCCTCGGCATCACGGCGGGCGCCTCGGCTCCCGAGATCCTAGTGGAAGAGATCATCGACGCTTTCGCCGCGCGCTACGAGGTGAATGTGGAGAGCGTGTCCACGGCGGACGAGAGCGTGTTCTTTCCTTTGCCGCGCGAGTTGCGTGAGCAGGCGGCGGAGTAGCAGGTGGCGGTCTATACGGAAGTCAGCGACGAGGAGCTGTCGGCTTTCCTCGAAACCTACGACATTGGCACGGTGCTCTCCTACAAGGGCATCGCCGAGGGCGTGGAGAACACCAATTACTTCCTCCACACCACCCAGGGCTCCTACATCCTGACCCTCTACGAGAAGCGGGTGCGGGAGGCTGATCTGCCCTTCTTCCTCGGGCTGATGCAGCATCTGGCGCAGAAGGGGCTGAACTGTCCGCTTCCCGTCAACAACCGGAAGGGCGAGCCCTTGGGCCGGGTTGCCGGTCGGCCGGCCGTGATCATCACGTTTCTCGAAGGCATCGCGGTCCGTCGCCCCACGGCCCAGCATTGCGGGGCTCTTGGCGGCGCCTTGGCAAAGCTGCACCTGGCAGGCCAGGATTTTGACGGGCACAGGCCCAACGCCCTCACGCTCGAGGCCTGGGCGCCGCTGTTCGCGCAGGCCGAGGCCCAAGCCGACACGGTCTCCCAGGGCTTGGCCGAGCGGACGCGGCGGGAGCTGGCGAGCCTGGCTGAGGCTTGGCCGCGTGGCCTGCCCACCGGCATCATCCATGCGGATCTCTTCACCGACAACGTGTTCTTCATCGGCTCCGAGGTGTCGGGCCTGATCGACTTCTATTTCGCCTGCACGGACGCCTTCGCCTATGACGTGGCCATCTGCCTCAACGCCTGGTGCTTCGAGATCGACGGCTCGTTCAACCTCACCAAGGGCCAGGCGATGCTGGCGGGCTACCAGGCTGTGCGGCGTCTGAATGCGGAGGAGGTTGAGGCGCTGCCGGTTCTCTGCCGCGGCTCGGCCATGCGCTTCATGCTGACCCGGCTGGTGGACTGGCTCAACGTGCCGCCGGGCGCGCTGGTGAAGCCCAAGGATCCGCTGGAATATGACCGCAAGCTCAATTTCCACCGGCATGTGCGGCACGCGCGCGAATATGGACTTGAGGCATGAGCGGCTCAGAACGGGTGATGATCTATACGGACGGTGCCTGCTCGGGTAATCCCGGGCCCGGCGGTTGGGGCGCGATCCTGTTCTTCAACGGACGCGAGAAGGAGATCTCCGGCGGGGAGGCTCACACCACCAACAACCGCATGGAAATCAAGGCCGCCATCGAGGGGCTGAATGCCCTCAAGCGCGCCTGCGCGGTCGATCTGTTCACGGATTCCCAGTATGTGCGGCAGGGCATCACCCAGTGGATGCACAACTGGAAGCGGCGCGGCTGGCGCACCGCCGACAACAAGCCGGTGAAGAACGAGGACCTCTGGCGGGAACTCGACGAGGCGGCCGCCCGCCACGACGTCGCCTGGCATTGGGTGAAGGGCCACGCGGACGACCCGATCAATATCCGCGTGGACGAACTGGCGGTTGCCGCAATGCAGCCGTTCAAGAAGAACGGCCGGAGGGCCAGCGTCTAATCTTTCGCGCAACACCCCGAAGTCATGGCCGGGCTTGTCCCGGCCATCCCGATGCTATGGAGCGTTGCGCTTTTCCAATCGAGATCACCGGCACAAGGCCGGTGATGCCGAGAGGGTAGTTTTCCAACAGTCCTGAAACGATCAGAGATCCTTCAGCAGGTTCTCAGCGCCGGAATGCTGCGCCTTGGAGGGGGCGTCCTCCACGTTCAGCGCCTTCACCACCCCGTCCTCGACCACCATGGAATAGCGCTGCGAGCGGGTGCCGAGGCCGAAGCCTGCACCGTCCATGGACAAGCCAATGGCCTTGGCGAAATCCGCATTGCCGTCGGACAGGAACTCGATGCCTTCGGCCTCCGAGGCCTTGCCCCAGGCCTCGAGCACGAAGACGTCGTTGACCGCGGTCACAAGAATGGCATCGACGCCCTTGGCCAGGATCTCGTCCTTCTTCTGCACGTAGCCTGGCAGGTGGTTGCGGTGGCAGGTGGGCGTGAAGGCGCCGGGAACGGCGACGAGAACCACCTTGCGGCCCTTGAAGAGGTCATCCGTGGTCTTGGCCACGGGGCCGTCGGATGTCATGACGCGGAAGGTGACCTGGGGCAGGCGTTCGCCGACCTGAATGGGCATGGGCAGGTTCTCCAAAGCTATGCCGTTGAATGCATGATTCCTAGCGCGGCGGGCCGCTCCCGTCGAGGCTGACTTCCGTCTCGATGGCCTTGTCCCCGGCCACCAGCGTCAGGCGCAAGGGAACGGACCCTGAGGCGTCCTTCGGCTTCTCCTCGACCGTGACGGTGAAGCGGTCGCCGTCGGCCGGATGGGAGGCGGAGACGAACCAGTTCTCCGGTCCCTCGGGGAAGAGGGCAGGCTTTGTGCCCGCCGGCGCCCGGACGGTGACCGCAAAGGCCGGCTTGTCGCCGACCTGGGGAGCGATGGAGAGAATCGACAGATCGGCCTGGGCTCCCAGCGGCTGGGGCAGCGGAACCTTGGCCAGGGCGGCCTCGATGGCTTTGCGTTCGGAATCGGCGCCGCCGAGGTCCAGGGTGAGATTGGCGCTGGCCGGGATGCAAATGTCGTTGCAGACTCCGTAGTCCAGCGCCAGAACGAGCTTGACGGACTTTGCCGGATCCTTCGGCTTCACGAGGATCGGGATCACGGCTTGCTTTCCGTAGACATAGGCGACCCCGGCCGCATCCACATGCCGCTTGGGAGCTGGCCACCGGATCTCGGCGCCGGCCACGTTCTCCGATCCCGACCAGTCGAACCGTGGTGGCAGGCCTGAATCGCCTGGATTGCGCCAGTAGGTCTTGAAGCCCGGATCGAGGGTGATCTCGACTCCGGCAAGCCAGTGCTCCCCCTGCTGTCCTCCACCGATCAAGCGGGCACGGGAATGGAACCCTTGGGTCGAGGCGGAAGGCTTGACGGGCTGCGCGACGGCTGCGGCAAAGGACAATACACAAAAAAACGCAACCGAAGCGGCGCGGAACATGGATGCCATGGAACTGACGCCTCCCTGAGGCACTTCACTTATGCGTTTATTCTCGGGTCTGCCATCCACGATCCTGTGATCGGGCGGGCAAGGCCGGCAAGGCAGATTGTAGGATATGGGCTCTCACCTTTCACCGTACGGCACTGAATCAACCTACCTCGACGGTCAGCTCCTCGTGGCGATGCCGGGGATGATGGACGAACGGTTCGCCCGGGCCGTCATCTTCATCTGCGCCCATTCGTCGGAAGGGGCCATGGGTATCATCCTCAACCGGCCTGCCGCCAACGTGACCATGCCGGATCTTCTGGTTCAGCTGGAGATCGTTCCCGAGCTGGAGCGCATCCGCCTGCCGCAGAAGGTGGGCAACATGCAGGTTCTGATGGGCGGACCGGTGGAGACGAGCCGCGGCTTCGTTCTTCATTCGCCCGACTTTCATCTTGCCCAGTCGACCCTGCCCATCGACGACGGCATCTGCCTGACGGCCACCATCGACATCCTGCGCGCCATCGCGGCCGGCCGCGGGCCTGAGAATGCCGTGCTGGCGCTGGGTTATGCCGGTTGGGGCGCGGGCCAGCTGGAGATGGAGATGCAGGCCAATGGCTGGCTCAACACGCCGGCCGATGCGGAAATCGTCTTCAATACGGCGGCGGATGTGCGCTACGAGATGGCCCTGCGCCGGATCGGCATTGAGCCCGCCATGCTGTCCATGGAGGCCGGCCACGCCTGATCAGGCGTGGCGGATTGTTCAGGCCGCAGCGGGAGCAGCCCCTACCAGCTGGCGCGCCTGCAATGTCGACATCGGCTCGCCGAACACAGGTCCCTGCGCATATTCGCAGCCGAGCTGGTAGAGCTCGATGGCCTCGGATTCGCTTTCCGCGCCTTCCGCCACGATCTCCATGCCGAGCTCATGCGCCATCTTGACGATGGAGCGCAGGATCACAGGCCTGCCGCCCGCCATCTGGCGCACGAAGGATTCGTCCACCTTGATCGTGTCGAACGGGAAACGCTGCAGGTAGGCGAGGGCGGAATAGCCCGTACCGAAATCGTCGAGCGACAGGCCAGCGCCGAGATCGCGCAGGCGCGAGAGCATCTGGGCCGAGTATTCCGGGTTCTCCATCACGAGGCTCTCGGTCATCTCGATCTTGAGCGTGCCGGGAATGACGCCGGAGCGGGCGATCACCGTCTTCACGTCCTGCAGCAGGTCGTGACGCAGTAGATGATGGCTCGACATGTTCACGCTGGCGAAGATCGGCGGCTCGACCTCAAGGGCGTTCTGCCAGGCGGCGAGTTCGCGGCCGGTCTGCTCCAGCAGGAATACGCTCAGCTTGACGATGAGCCCCGTCTCCTCGGCAATCGACATGAAGTCTTCCGGGCCGACGCGTCCGAGGCGCGGATGATCCCAGCGCAGCATCGACTCGAAGCCCGCGATGGTTCGGTCTTCGAGGCGCACGATCGGCTTGAACAGCACCTTCATCTCGCCCCGGTCGAGGGCGTGGCGAAGGTCTGTTTCCATGGTGAAATGATCGCTGCGGTCGGAGCGCATGGTAGGTCGAAACACCTCGATCCGGTCGCCGCCGTTGCGCCGCGCATGGGCCATGGCGATCTCGGCGTTGCGCAGCACCTCCTCGCGCCGCGCGGCAATCTGCGGATCGTGGAGCGCAATGCCGATGGAGGCCGTGAGGAAGAACTCGCGCTCGGAATAGGTGAACGGTGTCGTCACCACGCGCCGGACCATGTCGGCAAACGAGATGATGCGGTCGGTTTCCCGCTCGGACAACAGGATGATCGCGAACTCGTCGCCTGAGATGCGCGCCAGGGTGTCCTGGGGCTTCAGCAGGCGGCTCAGCCGTCGGGACAGGGTCAGGAGGATCGAGTCGCCGGCGGCATAACCGGCGGTGGCATTGGCGTCCTTCAGCTTGTCGATGTCGATAACGACGACAGTGGGGCGTAAGTTATCGTCCTGGCTGGCGAAGGTGAGAGCCGCTTCCAAGCGGTCATAGAAGAGCTGCCGGTTCGGCAGGCTGGTCAGATTGTCGTGCACGGCGTCGTGGAGCAGGCGCTCCTCCGCGGTCTTGCTGTCCATGACGTCCGCGAGCGTGCCGACGATGCGCAGCACCTCGCCGTCCGAGCCGATCACCGGGCGGGCCCGGAGGCGGAACCAGTTATGCGCGCCGGTTGACGAGCGCAGGCGGAAATCCTGGGTCAGGCGGCCGCGGCGCTGCTCGATCACGGCATCGAGGGCGAGCCGGTAGCGGTCCTTGTCGAAGGGATGGATCAGGTCGAGCCAGGCGGAGGCGGGACCTTCCAGCGAGCCGCGCTTGAGCCCGAGCTGATGCTCGACCTCGGGGCTCACGAAGATGTTGTCGGAGACCACATCCCAGTCGAACACGATGTCGCCGGCTCCCGTGAGGGCCAGCGCCCGGCGCTCTGTGTCGTTGACGAAGCCGCGGGCGAATCCGCCGCCCGCGAAGGCATGCTGCATGACCGTGAAGCCGATGAGCATGACCACGAGCACAAGGCCACCGACGAGGGCCGGAGGAACGAGATCGGAGGAGAGCTGTCCGACGACGGTGAAGCTCGCCGCCGTCACCCAAGCCACCAGGAGCAGCCAAGTGGGAACGAGCATCACGGCGCGGTCGTAGCCGTGGGTTGCCAGATGGATCACGAGGACGAAGCCGATGCCCGCCACCGCGGCAATCGACATGCGAGCCACGCCCGAGGCGACCGGCGGATCGACGATGGCGAGCGCCACCATTCCCCCGAGGAACAGGAGCCAGAAGGCCGTGACATGGCTGTAGCGCACGTGCCAGCGATTGAGGTTGAGATAGGCGAAGAGGAAGACGAGGAGCGTTGCCGAGAGGACTGCCTCGGCGCCGGCGCGGTAGATCTGCTCAGTGGCTTCCGTAATCGGGAAGACGCGCTGGAAGAAGCCGAAATCGATGCAGGCATAGGCGAGCACCGCCCAGGCCAGCGCCGCGGCGGCCGGGAAGATCAGGGCGCCCTTCACCACGAACACGATGGTGAGGAACAGGGCAAGCAGGCCCGCGATGCCGATAATGATGCCCTTGTAGAGGGTCAGGCCGTTGACCCGGTCCTTGTAGGCATCCGCATCCCACAGATGGACCTGGGGCAGGTTTTTCGAACGCAGCTCCGCCACGAAGGTGACGGTGGTGCCGGGGTCGAGGGTGATGAGGAAGAGGTCGGCGTCCTCGCCGTCGTCACGCTCGGGCCGGATGCCCTGGCTCGCGGTGATCGCCGCGATGCGGGTGGCGCCTAGATCCGGCCAGATGACTCCGGAGCCGGTAAGGCGGAAATGCGGAGCGACCAGGAGGCGCTCGATCTGCTCGTCGGTATCGTTGGTGAGCGCGAAGACCATCCAGTCCGGCCGGGTGCCGGACTCGCGCGCCTTCACGGCGATGCGGCGGACGATGCCGTCGCGCCCGGGCGCCGTGGAAATGCGGATCTCGTCCCCGTCCGAGTTGTAGCGCTCAATGGCCGGGGTGAGGTCGATGGCCTTCATCTTGGGGTCGACGCGCACAGACTCGACCGCCCAGCCGGATGCCGGCCAGGCGAGCCCCAGGAATGTCGCCAACAGAAGGGCTATGGCGAAAGATACGATCCGCAATGCTTCGGTCTTTCGTCCGATACTAAAATAGTGGAACAGGATTGGTATCGGTCAGGAGGCTTGAGGGCAAGGCGAAGCCTGAATAGGCCGTCACTTGTCCGCAGGACTCAGTTGTTATCGTTATCACGCGCCATGAGGGGCGTTTGCGGCGGGATTGAGGAGAATCGGATGTGCCCATGGGGCAGGTGCGGCCGAAAATTCAGCCGCGCAGCCCCTGGGCAATGCTCTCCAGCGACGGCAGCGCCTTGATGGGTCCAATCGCCGCCAGGGTGGGTGCACCCTGGAGGAGCGAGCGGCCCGCCTCGCGCACATGCTCCACCTCGAGGGCATCGACCTTGCGGACGATCTCGTCGCTGCCGACCACCCGACCCCAGGACAGGAGCTGGCGGGCCACGCGCTCGATGCGGCCGCCGGGTGTCTCCAGGGCCGTGAGCAGGGCCACCTTCATCTGCGCCTTGGCGCGGATCAGCTCGATCTCGCTGATGTCCTGGGTGGCCTGGACCATGCAGGCCAGCGTCACGTCCATCAGCTCGCGCACGTCCGATCCCGCCGTTCCGGCGCCGATGCCGAAGAGGCCACAATCGGAGAAAGGCCAGTGGAAGGAATCGATGGAATAGGCGAGGCCGCGGGTCTCGCGCACCTCGTGCCAGAGCCGCGAGGTCAGGCCCCCGCCGAGCATATGGGCGAAGAGGTGGGCGGCGTAGTAGTTCGGATCCTTGAACGAGAGCCCCGGCAGGCCGAGCACGAGGTTCGCCTGTTCGAGCTTGCGGGAAATCCGCCGCTCGCCGCCCGTATAATGCCCGGACTCGGGTTGACGCGCCTCGACGGCCGGCATGGCGCCGAACAGGCGCTCGGCCAGATCGACGATCTGCGCATGCTCCACGTCGCCGGCTGCGGCCAGCACCATCTTGCCGGGGGTGTATTCCCGCGCCAGGAAGGCGCGGATCGTCGCCTCGTCGAAGCTCTTGATGGTCTCCGGCGTGCCGAGGATCGGACGGCCGACGGCCTGGCCCGCAAAGGCGGTTTCCATGAAGGCGTCGTAGATCAGATCGTCGGGCGTGTCCTCGACGGCGGCGTATTCCTGCAGGATCACGCCCTTCTCGCGGGCGAGTTCGCCTGCATCGAAGGCCGAGTGGATGAGGATGTCGCCGAGCACGTCGAGGGCGACGTCTACGTTCTCGCCGAGAACGCGCGCCGTGTAGCTCGTGTATTCGACGCTGGTGGCCGCGTTGATGTCGCCGCCCACATTCTCGATGTCCTCGGCAATCTGGCGGGCGGAGCGCCGCGCCGTGCCCTTAAACGCCATGTGCTCGATGAGATGCGAAAGGCCGTGCTCATGCGACTCTTCGTGGCGCGAGCCGGTGCCGACCCATACGCCCAGCGTCGCGGTAGCGATCTCGGGCATCCGTTCGGTGGCGACCATCAGGCCGTTGGGTAGGGTGGTGATGTCGATCCGCTTCTCGCGGACGAAGTGCTGGTTCATGCGGCAGCGCCTTTGACCGCCCGCGCGCGCTCGCGGATGAAGCGCTCGACCGCAGCCTGGTCGTTGGGAAGAACGGTGAAGCTCTCCCGGCGCTCCATCAGATCCGCCATGTGCGGCGGAAGTGCAGGGCGAACGCCCGTCGCGCGCTCGACCGCATGCGGGAACTTTGCCGGATGGGCAGTGGAGAGGGCGACCACGGGCGTTTCGGGATCCTGCTTCAGCAGGGCGCGGCCGGCGCGGGTGCCGACGGCGCTGTGCGGATCGAGCACGTAGCCTGTGCTGCGATAGGTCTCGGCCATCTCCGCGATGACGTTGTCTTCGTTCACGGCTTCCGCTGAGAATTCTTCGCGGATGCGGGCGAGCGGCTCCGCGTCGATGAGGAAGGCGCGGGACTGGTGGAGGCTCGCCATCATGCGGCGGACCGCCTCGCCATCGCGGCCGTAGGCCTCGAACAGCAGGCGCTCGAAATTGGACGAGATCTGGATGTCCATGGAGGGCGAGGTCGTGGGATGCACGCCCTTGATCTCGTAAGCACCCGAGCCCAGCGTACGGGCCAGGATATCGTTGGCATTGGTGCCGATCATCAGCCGCTCGATGGGCAGGCCCATGCGCTTGGCCACCCAGCCGGCGAGAATGTCGCCGAAATTGCCCGTGGGCACGGAGAAGGAGACGGGGCGGTGAGGGGACCCGAGCGCAACGGCGGCGGTGAAGTAGTACACGGCTTGAGCCGCCACGCGGGCCCAGTTGATGGAGTTCACACCTGAGAGCTGCAGCTCGTCGCGGAAGCGGGCATGGTTGAACATGCCCTTCACCATATTCTGGCAATCGTCGAAGGTGCCCTCGACCGCGAGCGCATGGACGTTGGGCGAGGCCACCGTCGTCATCTGCCGGCGCTGCACGTCCGATACGCGGCCATGCGGGTAGAGGATGAAGATGTCGACCTGGTCCAGGCCCTTGAAGGCCTCGACAGCCGCGCTGCCCGTATCGCCAGAGGTCGCGCCCACGATGGTCGCGCGAGCCCCGCGCGCTTTGAGCACATGGTCCATGAGCCGCCCGAGCAGTTGCATCGCCACGTCCTTGAAGGCGAGCGTGGGGCCGTGAAAAAGCTCGAGCACGAACAGGTTGTCGCCAAGCTGCGTCAGCGGGCAAACGGCGGCGTGACGGAACGAGGCGTAGGACTCGTCGATCATGCGCGACAGCGCCGCGTCCGGAATGTCGCCGTCGACGAGCGGCCCGAGCACGGCCTTCGCCACCTCGGCATAGGGCTTGCCGGCGAAGCCGCTGATCGTATCCGTGGTCAGGGTCGGCCAGCTTTGCGGCAGGTAGAGGCCGCCGTCCCGGGCGAGGCCGGTCAGCAGGGCGTCAGTGAAACTGAGCGCCGGGGCTTCCCCCCGGGTCGAGACATGGAGCAATGTCGATCTCCTGGAATTCGGCCGGACATTAGGAGCCGCAGCCGGACACGGCAAGCCGCATCCGGTCGCAGAGTTCAAGGTTTTATAGAGTTCAAGGTTTTATCCTGGCCATCGCATAGGCTTCGACGAAGGCCCCGCCCCGGAAGGCGAAATCCCGGTGCGTGCCCTCAATCTCGAAACCGTTGCGCTTGTAGAGCGCGATGGCCGGGGCGTTGTCCACATAGACGGTCAGTTCGATCCGTCTTAGGTTCAGCCAGTCGTCGGCGATGGTGATGATCTCGCGCAGCAGCCTGGAGCCGATGCCGCGGCCGTGGAAATCGTCGTGCAGGCCCATGCCGAGATAGGCCACGTGGGCGCGCCGGCCTTGGTGGCGCTCGAAGCCACCGTTGCCGATGATTTGTCCGTCTTTCTCCACCACGAGACTGACATTGGTGGCCGGGTTGATGCCCTCGAGCCATTTGCGGGTGGCCTCGGGCGTCTGATAGGGCAGGCGCAGGGTGCCCCAGCGATAGCCGGGCATGTTGCCCAAGGCCGTGATGCCGTCGCAATCGCTCGGGCGCGCCGCGCGGATGACGATGTCGTCGGCGGGACTGGGGGGATGAAGTTCAGGCTGAATATCCATGTCGCTCTCCTCTCGATGAGGCGGAGGCGAACGGAACCTTTGGGAAGCCCTGCTCGTCTCCGCAGGGCTTCGGGGTATGCTCGACGCTTGTCCTAGACGCGCAAAGCCTCTCCCGTGCGCCCTGCAAGGCACATCGTGAGATGGTTACGGTCATGAGAAGCGTGAACATGTGAAAAATGGTACAATAGGAAGGATTATAAGCCAAGCTCGCCTTCTACCGGAGGAACGGGTTCATGCGCATGACACGAATCGACTGGATCCTGCTCCCCGTCTTGGTGGGGGTGCTGGCAGGCATCGTGGTGGGATCGTTCCTGCTCGCGGGCTTTCTTGGATCAGGCGTTCTGGGCCTCCTTGTCGGCTTCATGGCTCAACGCATCGAGCTGGAAAAGGACGGGGCCGTGAGCAACGTCATGACCACATCGCTCTACGCTCAACAGTTCAAGGCGCGGGAGGGAATGAGCCGCGCAGAAAAAGCGGAGCACCGGGCTGAGACGAACGCGCTGCTGCGATGGCTGTTCGTCGCCAAGGTCATCAGCGCCGGGCTGGTCATCCTCGGCTTCGGGTTATTCTTCCTGTTTCAGCTCGACTGACCCCGATCCCTTCAGGCGCCGCCACGCGAAGGCCGTGAAGACGCCGATCAGGGTCAGCGCGATGCCGTACCAGGTCACGGCGTATTGCAGGTGGCTGTTCGGCAGGGTGAGGGGCGTCTGCCCTCCGCGCGGCCAGCCGCCCGGGTTCGGGCTCGCATCGGCGTCGATCAGGAACGGGGCGACCCGATCAAGCTTGTGGGCCGCCGCCATGGCTTGAGGATCGCGGGCGAACCATTGATTGCGGGCGGGTTCGTCATTGGGCGTGAACGGATTGCGGATTTCCGGCGCCCGCACGAGGCCGGTGACGGTAACCTCGCCCTGAGGCTGGCTCTCGGGGCGGCGGGCCGGATCGCGCAGGTCCGTCGGCACGAAGCCGCGGTTGACCATCACGGTGGCGCCCGATGCGAGCTTGAGAGGGGTGATCAGGTAATAGCCTTGGATCGGGGCGCCCTGCCGCTCGCCGCGAGCGAGGCCGTAGACCGGGGCCTCGAATTGGTGGAGAAAGGTGCCGGTGACCCGCACCTTGCGGAACTCGTCCTGATCGGCGCGCCAGCTGGGCCATTCCGCCTCCGGCAGAATGGTGCCGGGCTCCCCATAGGCACGGGTCTCGATCTGGGCGATCAGGTCTTCCTTCCAGGCCTTGCGCTGGAGCTGCCAGGTGCCGAGGCCGATCAGGATGGCAAGCGCCACCAGGGCCGCCAGGCCCGGCAGAATAAGGGATCGGCCGTTGTGCAGGCGGGAGGCGATCACTTTTCGAAGCGCCCTTCCTCGGCCTTGTGGTGGTATTGCAGGTTCATCAAAACGCCCTTGAGCGGCCGCACCAGCAGCAGGCTCAAGACGATGCTGAGCGTCGTCCACATGACGAGATGGAGCCAGATTGGCGGCTCATAGGTGAACTCGGCCCACAGGGCGAGGGCCACCACCACGATGCCGACGAAGGACATGACGAAAAAGGCCGGGCCGTCGCCCGTGTCGGTGAAAGCGAGGTCGAGGCCGCAGACCTCGCATTTCGGCTGCACCGTGAGGAAGCCCTTGAACACATGCCCCTTGCCGCAGCGGGGGCAGAGCCCCTTGAGGCCGGTGGTGACGGGCGAGGGCGCAGTCGGGTCATGAGCCACGGCTTTTCTCCAGATTGGGCCGGGGAAGCTGACCAACAGATGGTGACGCAACCCCGAAAATGCGAAGGGCGGCCGTAAGAGCCGCCCCTGCTGAGTTGTTGTTCGACAAGCGGCTTAGTGACCGGCTCCGCTTCCGCCGTAGCCCCACACATAGATGGCGGCGAAGAGGAACAGCCACACCACGTCGACGAAGTGCCAGTACCAGGCGGCGAACTCGAAGCCGAGATGCTGCTGGGGCGTGAAGTCGCCGCGATAGGCGCGCAGCAGGCAGACGGCCAGGAAGATCGTGCCGATGATCACGTGCGCACCGTGGAAGCCCGTCGCCATGAAGAAGGTGGCGCCGTAGATGTTGCCGCTGAACCCGAAGGCCGCGTGGCTGTACTCGTAGGCCTGGACGAAGCTGAACACGATGCCGAGGATCACCGTGAGCCACAGGCCCATCTTCAGGCCCTGGCGGTCGCCATGCAGGAGCGCATGGTGCGCCCAGGTGACCGTGGTGCCGGAGGTGAGCAGGATCAGCGTGTTGAGAAGCGGCAGGTGCCAGGGATCGAAGGTCTCGATGCCCTTCGGGGGCCACACACCGCCGAGCGCCTCGACGCGGGAATAGAGCTGCGGATCGCCGGCATAGAGGGCGGCATCGAAATAGGCCCAGAACCACGCGGCGAAGAACATCACCTCGGAGGCAATGAACATGATCATGCCATAGCGGTGGTGAAGCTGGACCACGCGGGTATGCGAGCCGGTATTGGCCTCCTTCACCACATCGCTCCACCAGGCGAGCATGGTGTAGAGAACGCCGATGATGCCCGCACCGAAGACGATGGGACCGAGATCCATCCCGGCAATGGCGATGTCTTTCCACCAGGTCACGAAGCCGGCGGCCATCAGGAAGGCGCTGACCGCGCCGATGAGCGGCCACGGGCTCGGTTCAAGGATGTGGTAGTCGTGGTTCTTGGCGTGGGCCTCGGCCATTTCGTGTCGTCTCCGTGCCTCGAAGGTGAACTCGCTTTAAGACGTTTCCGCTTAAGTTGTCACGTGTCTTATTGAGATATGGGGGTGGTGGATGATGTCACCTCCGCCACCGGCTTGCCCCCCTTCGAGGGGAAGTAGGTGTAGGAGAGGGTGATGGATGAAAGGTCCTTCACGTCACGATCCTGCGCCAGGCGGGGATCGACGTAGAAGACGACCGCGGATTCGAGGGTTTCGCCCGGCTGCAGGATCTGTTCGGTGAAGCAGAAGCATTCGAGCTTGGAAAAGTAAGTGCCGGCCAGATCGGGCTGCACATTGTAGGTGGCAATGCCCGTGCTTGGCTTGTCGCCCTTGTTGGTGACCTTGTAGAGCACCGTCGTGGTCTCGCCGAGCTTGACCTTGACCTCGGGCGTCTCCGGCGAGAAACGCCAGTTCAGGCCGGGCGCCACATTGGAGTCGAAGCGGACGGAGATCGTCCGGTCCAACACCTGCGAGCCGTTGCCGTCGACCGCGACGGGCGTGCCGCCGAAGCCCGTGACCTTGCAGAAGAGGTCGTAGAGGGGAACGGACGCATAGGCGAGGCCAACCATGCCCACCACGAGACCGACGCAGGCGAAGGCCGTGCGGTGCATCTTGCGTTGGATGTGCGGGTTCTCTGCCATTTCAGACCTCACATGGGACGCTGCAGGACGCCCGGTCCGAGCTTCGCGATCGTGACCACGTAGAACAGAACCACGAGCACGCCGAGGGTGAGCGCCAGCGCGAGCGAGCGCGTGCGGCGGCGCTTCTGTTCTTCAGGCGTCAGGCTCTGGTGTCTTTTGCGATCCGCCATGTGGTTACCCGAACACCGGCCGGAAGAAGCCGAAGCCGTGCTCCACGAGCAGGGTCGCGAAGAGCAGGAAGAGGTAGAGGATCGAGAAGCCGAAGAGCTGCTGGGCCACCCGCATGGCAGGCTCTCCCTGGCGCAGGCGATAGACCTGAACGGCGAGCGCCAGCATGCCGAAGCCGCCGATGAGCGCGATCAGGGCATAAGCCAGTCCGCCGAAGCCCAAGGCCACCGGAGCCATGCCCAGCGGGGCCAAGAGGATCGTGTAGGCGAGGATCTGGAACCGGGTGGCGTCCGGACCCGCCACGTTCGGCATCATGGGAATGCCGGCGCGCTCGTAATCGCCCGACTTCACGAGAGCGAGCGCCCAGAAATGGGGCGGCGTCCACATGAAGATGATGGCGAACAGCACCACGCTGTCCAACGAAACATGGCCCGTGACGGCGGCCTGCGCGACGATCGGGGGGAGGGCGCCCGCCGCACCGCCGATGACGATGTTCTGCTGCGTCGTGCGCTTCAGCCACATGGAATAGACCACCACGTAGAAGAAGATCGTGAAGGCGAGGAGACCTGCGGCCAGCCAGTTGCTGACGAGACCCAGGATAATCACCGAACCGACGGAGAGCGTCACCCCGAAGGCCAAGGCCTCGCCGGGCTGGATCTTGCCGGCCGGGATCGGGCGCTTGCGGGTGCGGGTCATGACCGCATCGATATCCGCATCCCACCACATGTTCAGGCACCCGGATGCGCCGCCGCCGACGGCGATCATGAGGAGCGATACGAAGGCCACGATCGGGTGAACGTTGGATGGGCTCACGACCATTCCAACGAGCGCTGTGAAGACGACGAGAAACATCACCCGGGGCTTCAGGAGGGCGAAGAAGTCGGACACGTCGCCCTGCGACAGGCCTGCCGTGGCAAGGCTCTCGACCTGGGATTCGACCAAACTGTTCGACATGGTGCTCATCACAAATTTCCGAAATGCCGGGACGAGGCGAATAAAGGCCTCAGGAGTGTCGGCTCCTCGCCGGAAGGCTTGTGAGACCCAAGCCCTCTGGGGAGGAGCCGGGCGGCACAAGCCGCCCGACTCAGCTGATTTAATGGTGCGTGTCGATGACGCGCGGCAGGGTCTCGAACTGGTGGAACGGAGGCGGGGAGGACAGGGTCCATTCCAGCGTCGTTGCACCCTCACCCCACGGGTTCGCAGCAGCCTTTTCCTTGCGGATGAAGGCATAGACCACGCCGAACATGAAGATGAAGAGGCCGGCGAAGAACACGTAGCCGCCGATGGAGGATACGAGGTTCCAGCCCGCGAAGGCATCCGGGTAGTCCGCGTAGCGGCGCGGCATGCCCGAGAGGCCAAGGAAGTGCATCGGAAAGAACAGCACATTGGAGCCGATGAAGGCGACCCAGAAGTGCAGCTTGCCGATCCACTCGGGCATCACGTAGCCGGTGATCTTCGGGAACCAGTAGTACATGGCCGCAAAGATCACGAACACCGCGCCGAGCGACAGCACGTAGTGGAAGTGGGCCACCACGTAGTAGGTGTCGTGCATGTAGCGGTCGACGGGAGCGTTCGCCAGAACGACGCCGGTCACGCCGCCGACCGTGAACAGGAACACGAAGCCCACCGCCCACTGCATGGCCGCCGTGAAGCGGATGGAGCCGCCCCACATGGTGGCGATCCAGGAGAACACCTTCACGCCGGTGGGAACCGCGATCACCATGGTGGCGAACACGAAATAGGCCTGGGTCTGGAGCGAGAGGCCGACGGTGTACATGTGGTGAGCCCACACGACGAATCCCACCACGCCGATCGCCACCATGGCGTAGGCCATGCCGAGATAACCGAAGATCGGCTTCTTGGAGAAGGTGGAGATGATGTGGGACACGATGCCGAAGGCCGGCAGGATCATGATGTACACTTCGGGGTGGCCGAAGAACCAGAACAGGTGCTGGTAGAGCACCGGATCGCCGCCGCCCGACGGATCGAAGAAGGTCGTGCCGAAGTTGCGGTCGGTGAGCAGCATCGTGATCGCGCCCGCGAGAACCGGCAGCGACAGGAGCAGCAGGAACGCGGTCACCAGCATGGACCAGGCAAAGAGCGGCATCTTGTGCAGCGTCATGCCCGGAGCGCGCATGTTGAGGATGGTGGTGATGAAGTTGATCGCGCCCAGGATCGACGCCGCACCGGCGAGGTGCAGGGCGAAGATGCCGAAGTCGAGCGCGGGGCCCGGATGGCCGACGGTGGAGAGCGGCGGGTACACGGTCCAGCCGCCGCCGAAGCCGAGCGAGCCCGGGGCGCCCTCGACGAAGAGCGAGCAGAGCATCAGGGCGAAGGCCGAGACGGTGAGCCAGAACGAGATGTTGTTCATCCGCGGGAAGGCCATGTCGGGCGCGCCGATCATGATCGGGATGAACCAGTTGCCGAAGCCGCCGATCAGGGTGGGCATCACCATGAAGAACACCATGATGAGGCCGTGGCCGGTCACGAAGACGTTGTAGGCCTGCGGGTTGGAGAAGTACTGGAGACCGGGGTCCTGGAGCTCCAGGCGCATGCCGATGGAGAGCAAGCCGCCGATAATGCCCGCCGTGAAGCCGAAGATGAGATAGAGCGTGCCGATATCCTTGTGGTTCGTCGAGTAGAACCACCGGCGCCAGAAGCTCGGAAGGTGGTGGTCGTCGTGGTGATCCGCGTGAGCGGCATCAGCTGCATGTGCCATGATAGACCTCTGTGGTCCTTTTCAGATTACTGAGCGTTCGCGAACTTGGTCGGGGCGGAGCTGTCCGTGGAAGCATAACGCTGCTTCGCCTCCGTCAGCCAAGCGGCATATTGCTGCTCGCTCACGACGCGGACTTCGATGGGCATGTAGGGGTGGCCGTTGCCGCAGAGTTCCGAGCACTGGCCGTAATACACTCCCTCCCGCTCGGCCTTGAACCAGACTTCGTTCAGGCGGCCGGGAATGGCGTCGACCTTGAAGTAGAAGGACGGCACCGTGAAGGAATGCATTACGTCGGCCGAGGTGACCTGAACGCGAACCACCTTGCCCACCGGCACGACCATCGCGTTGTCGACGCCGAGCAGGCGGGGCTGGTCGGGCTTACGGGCGCTGTCCTCGGTGACCATGTTCGAATCGAACTTGAAGCCACCGCCCTGATCCTCGGGGTACTCGTAGCCCCAGTACCAGGAATAGCCGGTCACCTTCACCACCAGATCGGCCTGCGGCGGCACGAGCTGCTCGCGCAGCAGGCGGAAGGATGGAATGGCGATCGCCACGAGGATCAGGACCGGGACGATGGTCCAGGCGACTTCGAGCAGAGTGTTGTGGGTGGTCTTCGAGGGGGTTGGGTTCTTGTTCTCGTTGAAGCGCGCAACGATCACAAGGAGCAGCGCCAGCACGAAAAGGCAGATCGCGGCCATGAGCCAAGTAAGGTAGGTGTTGAAGTTGGATACGTTCTGTCCCAACTCGGTCACCATCTCCTGCATGCCGGTTTCCCATGGGGAGGGCTGCCCGGCGGCGGCCCACGCCTCACTTATGCCCAACACAAGTGCGACCGCTGCCGTGGAGAGGGCGGTCACCGATCGACGTGCATTCTCGATCCGCATCGGCGTTCCAAAGCTCCTAAAGATGTGATGGCACAGGGCCATGAAAGCATCGGGGAAGGCGCGGGCGTGCGAATAGCGGCGCCCGGCTTGCGCCATCACCTTTGATCTGCGTCAAAGACCACAGGACGCGCGGAAGCGCAACGGTAGAAGCGTTCCAAACTGTGCGTCATAACCGCCAAAACGCATTTCGACCTTCCAAAGCGCCCCTGTCGCTTGACATTGCGCCCCCTGACATGGTCCCAACGGGCCAAAGTTGTAGTTGGAGCGGCGGCATGCCGCGACCCCTAAACAGGGTTGAAGGAATGGAGAAACCGATGGGCGCATCGCAATGGGTTCGCCACGGCGCGGCCGCTTTCCTGGGGCTGACGGCCCTGCTCGGCGCCAGCAGCGCCGGCGCTCAGGGCATGGTCAAGAACACCTTCGGCGACTGGCAGATGCGGTGCGAGACCCCGGCCGGGGCGACCGCCGAGCAATGCGCCCTGGTGCAGAACGTTGTTGCGGAGGACCGTCCCAACGTCACCCTCGTGATTATCATGTTGAAAACCGCCGACGGCAAAAGCCGCCTCCTGCGCGTGGTGGCGCCGCTGGGTATTCTGCTGCCATCGGGGCTCGGCCTGAAGATCGACCAGACGGATATCGGCCGCGCCGGCTTCGTGCGCTGCCTGGCGTCGGGCTGCGTCGCCGAGGTAGTCATGGAGGACAACCTGATCAACCAGATGAAGACCGGCCAGCAGGCCACCTTCATCGTCTTCCAGACGCCCGAGGAGGGGATCGGCATTCCCGTATCCCTGAACGGGTTCGCGGCCGGGTTCGATGCCCTTCCGTAACAACTAAGAGAGGGTGGGGGACAGACATGAACAAGGGATTGAACCGCGGGACCGGATGGGCCCTCGCCGTGCTCGGCCTCTCGGCCCTGGCCGGCTGCGGGGCGCCGGGCGAGGGCGGCTTCGGCGTCGGCGACATGCTGCTCACGGCGGGAACGACCCAGACGCCGCGACAGGCTGCCGAGACCAGCGACGTGTATTGTCCTACGGTCAGCGTCATGGACGGCGGTTCGGTCATCCGGATCGGCGGCAGTGATCCCGGCTCCGTGCGCAGCCAGATCGCCCTGGGCGACCTCGCCCGCGAATGCGTCGGCCAGCCGGACGGCACCACGCTGGTGAGGGTCGGCGTCGAAGCCCGGGCGCTGCTCGGCGCCGGCGGGTCGGCGGGCCGCTATGACGTGCCGGTCCAGATCGTAGTCAAGGACGGCTCGACCGTTTTCGCCAACCGCTCCCGCCGGGTGGCGGCCGCAATCCCGGCAGGCCAGACCCAGACGACCGTCTCGGTTGTCGAGGAAGGCATCGTGGTTCCGGCTGCGTCCGTGGACAGCTTCGAGATCGAGGTCGGCCTCGGCACCCGCGCGGCGGCAGGACGGCGGGGCTAACGCTCAATACAGGACGGCCGCGCCTGCTCTCTGGTTGAGGGGAGCGGCCAGAACCTTGTCGATCCGGCGCTCGTCGAGGTCGATCACCTCGAAGCGCCAGCCGAAGGTCTCCACGTGTTCGCCCGTGGTCGGCAGGTGCTGAAGCTCGCTGATCACCAGGCCGCCGACCGTGTGATAGCTGCGGGTCTCGGGCAGGGTCACGCCGAGGATCTCCGCCATCTCGTCCACCGGCATGGAGCCGGCGAGCAGCCAGGAGCCATCCTCGCGCCGGACGGCGTCGGGCTCCGGCGCCTCGCCGTCGGACCGGAAGGCGCCGACGATAGCCTCCAGGGCATCCGCCGGGGTCACGACCCCTTCGAAATGGCCGTACTCGTCGTGGACCAGAGCCATGGGCACCTCGGCATCCCTGAGGATCGCCAGGGCATCCAGAGCATAAAGCGTGTCGGGAATGACCGGCGCCTGCTGCAGGTGCTTGCGGATCTCAAGGGGCTGGCCGGTCAGCATGGCGGCCAGAAGCTCCCGCGACTGAACGACGCCGATCACGTTGTCGGGGGTGCCCTCGCTCACCGGCAGGCGCGAATGCGGGGTTTCGATCAGCAGAGCCCGGATCGTTTCCTCGCTGTCCTCGGTATCGATCCAGTCCACGTCAGTCCGGGGCGTCATGAGGCCGCGCACGGTCCGGTCGCCGAGGCGCAGCACGCCCGAGATCATGCGGCGCTCCTCCTCCTCGATCACGCCGGCGCTCTCGGCCTCGCCCACCAGCATCTTGATCTCCTCTTCCGTGACGGTCGACGAATCGTCGGACTTGGTGCCGAAGAGGCTGAAGATCAGGCTGGTGGAGGCATTCAGAAGCCAGACGGCCGGGGCCGCGACCTTCGAGACGACCAGCATCATCGGGGCCATGGCGCAGGCGATGCCCTCCGGGTGGCGCAGGGCGAGCTGCTTGGGAACGAGTTCGCCCACCACGATAGAAAGATAAGTGATGATGCCGATGATGATGCCGTAGCCGAGCGGTTCGGCCGCGCCTTCAGGCATGCCCTGGGCTAAGAAGATATCCGTGAGCCGGCCGCCCAGAGCCGCGCCCGAGAAGGCGCCGGCCAGAATGCCCACCAGGGTGATGCCGATCTGGACTGTTGAGAGAAAGCGGCCCGAATCCTCCATGAGGGTGAGGGCCGTGCTGGCGCCGGAACGGCCCTGCTCGGCCATGGCCTTAAGCCTGGGTCGGCGGGCGGAAACGATGGCCAATTCGGAAAGAGCGAAGACGCCGTTGAGGGCGACGAGAGCGAGAGCGATGATCAGTTCGAGCAACGATGCGTGGAGCTGCTGACCGGATCAGGCCGCGCTTCTCCCCTTCTGTGACAGATGGCCCTAAGATGGAGCCTCCCGGTCGTGCCGTCAATTAAAGGGTGAACAGGCCCGCCTTGCTTTGTTGACAGGAGGCCAATTCCTCTTCAGAGCTTAAAACCAGCCGATGATCCCCGCGGAAGAGACCGGACCTTAGCGTCCGGCGCCGAAGGCGCAACCGCCCCGGAAACGCTCAGGCCAAAGGACCGCGCGGGAGCTGGCACTCTGGAAAGCGACGACGTTTGAAAACGTCGTCCACCGACGGGCGTAACCTTTCGCGCAAGCGTTTGGGAAATCTCTCAGGTCTCGGGACAGAGGGGGCGCAGAGCAACGGGCCGCAAGGCTCGATGGAACGCGCACCTTTGAGGGATACCGATGGCCGAGCCAGCGCATAGCGACGAGCCGCTCCTGAAAACACCGCTCCACGCGGAGCATGTGGCGCTTGGCGCCCGCATGGTGCCGTTCGCCGGCTACGACATGCCGGTGCAGTACCCGACCGGCATCCTCACCGAACATAACTGGACCCGCGAGCATGCGGGGCTGTTCGACGTGTCGCATATGGGCCAGGCCTTCCTCGTGGCCGAGGACAAGAGCCACGAGACAGTGGCCAGGGCCCTCGAGGCGCTGATCCCGGCCGATGTGCTGAACCTCAAGCCCAATCAGCAGCGCTATTCGCAGCTTCTGGCCGACGACGGTGGTATCCTCGACGACCTCATGGTCACGCGCGTCGGCGCTCCCGGTCATGAGGGCTGGCTCTATCTTGTGGTCAACGCCTCCATGAAGGAACAGGACTATGCGCATATCCAGGCGCGCCTGCCGAAAGGCGTAAGCCTGAACCGCAAGGACAACCTTGGGCTGATGGCCTTGCAGGGGCCTTCTGCGGAAACCGTTCTGGCAAAGCTCTCGCCTGAAGCCGCTGCGCTCTCCTTCATGATGTCGGTTGACGTGCAGATCGATGGCATCTGGTGCCATGTGTCCCGCTCCGGCTACACCGGCGAGGACGGCTTTGAGATTTCCTGCCAAGCCGAAGATGCTGCCAAGCTTTGGAGCAAGCTCCTGTCTGATCCGGAGGTGAAGGCCATCGGCCTCGGCGCTCGCGATTCGCTGCGGCTCGAAGCGGGCCTCTGCCTCTACGGCCACGACATCGACACCACCACATCGCCCATTGAGGCAGGCCTGATCTGGTCGATCCAGAAGCGCCGCCGCGAGGAGGGGGGCTTCCCGGGCGCCGAGCGCGTTCAGCGCGAGATCAAGGACGGTGCTTCACGCGTTCGCGTCGGCATCAAGCCGGAAGGCCGCGCTCCTGCCCGCGAAGGCAGCGCCATCACCACGCCTGATGGACGCGAGGTCGGCATCGTCACCTCCGGCGGCTTCGGCCCCACGGTCAACGGCCCGGTCGCTATGGGCTATGTGGCGAAGGACATGTCCGCTGTCGGAACCGATTTGCACCTCATCGTTCGCGGCAAGCCGCTGCCGGCCAAAGTCGCAGCCATGCCGTTCGCTCCCCATCGCTACAAGCGCTGACAACACTATCAAGAGGGAAATCAACATGACTACGCGCTACACCAAGGATCACGAATACATCCGCGTCGAAGGCGATGCCGGAATCGTGGGCATCTCCGATTACGCCCAGGGCCAGCTTGGCGACGTGGTGTTCGTGGAGCTGCCCAGCGTCGGCAAGACCCTGTCGAAGGGCGACGAAGCGGCCGTCGTCGAGAGCGTGAAGGCGGCCAGCGAAGTCTATGCGCCCGTCTCCGGCGAGGTGGTCGAGGTCAACAGCGAGCTCGAAGCCTCTCCCGGCACCGTCAACGAGGACCCGGCCGGCCGCGGCTGGTTCATGAAGATCCGTCTCACGAACGAGAGCGAGCTCGACGGCCTCATGACCGAAGAGCAGTACGGGGAATTCGTGAAGTCGATCTCTTAAAAGAGAACACGGCCATGGCGCACGAATACGGGGCGACAATCCGCTGGACCAGGGGAGAGGACGAGAGCTTCTCCGACAACCGCTACAGCCGCGGCCATACGTGGAGCTTCGATGGCGGCGTCACAGTTCCCGGCTCCGCGTCGCCCTCCGTCGTGTCCTTGCCGCTTTCACGGGAGGATGCGGTCGATCCGGAAGAGGCGTTCGTGGCGGCAATCTCCAGCTGCCACATGCTCACCTTCCTGTCGATTGCTGCCAAGAAGCGATTTGTCGTCGATTTCTATGAGGACAAGGCGCTCGGCATCATGACGAAGAACGAGAACGGCAAGCTCTTCGTTTCCAAAGTGACTCTCGATCCGGCGATTGAATTCTCAGGCGACAAGCAGCCGACGCCTGAGCAGATCGCCGACATGCACCGCCTCGCCCACAAGGAATGCTTCATCGCCAACTCCGTGCTGACGGAGATCGTGGTGGCGGGCATTCCCTCGCATTGATGAAGAGGTGATCCGCATGAGCTTCGACATCCACCTGATCGATGCCACGCAGTCGAAAAGTGCTGTCGAAGTTCAGGCTCTTATCGGTGAGGTTCTCTCCCGACACGCTGCACGGCTCGTTCGCCTGAGTGAGATCGAGCATGTCACGCCGGAGGGAAGAACCTTGAGAGCTGCCGTGGAGAACATCGAGGGTCCAAATGATTTGAGGATCGAATGGTATGGACCTTCTGAAGAGGGAGGCCGAACCTCTGCCCAGGCGACCCCTCGCGACGGCTCCCTCAGGGATACCTGCAAGATTATCTACGACATGGCGGCTCATGTTCCATGGATCATCGCTCCGACCATGGAGGGCGAGGTCTTTCTTCAGCCGATAGAAAGCCGGGATATTCCCATCTCCTACGACGATTTCCCGCCTGTCACCGTCATCGAGAACGCCGACGCTCTTGAAATGATTTTGTCTAAAGGGCTCGACCAATGGTTGGGCTATCGAAACAGGATTCTTGGAATTCCGCAGAACAAGTAAGGCTAGGATTAACTGATGCGTTATTTGCCTTTGTCCGACACCGACCGCAGCGAGATGCTCGCGCGGATCGGCGTTAAACACGTCGATGAACTGTTCGCCGACGTGCCGAAGAACCTGCTCCTTAAGGAGCCGGTGGACCTGCCGCGCCGCAAGGGCGAGCTGGACGTGGAGCGCATCCTCTCGCGCATGTCAGCGAAGAATATTCCGGCTTCGTCGGTGCCGTTCTTCGTCGGCGCAGGCGCCTACAAGCATCATGTGCCGGCGACCGTCGATCACCTGATCCAGCGTTCCGAGTTCCTGACGAGCTACACGCCGTACCAGCCGGAGATCGCTCAAGGGACGCTGCAGTACCTCTTCGAGTTCCAGACCCAAGTGGCCGCGCTCACCGGCATGGAGGTGGCGAACGCCTCCATGTATGACGGTTCCACCGGCACGGGCGAGGCGGTGCTCATGGCGCACCGGGTCACCAAGCGCCGCAAGGCTGTGCTCTCCGGTGGCTTGCATCCGCACTACGCCGATGTGGTGCGGACGCTCTCCGAAATGTCGAGCGACGACGTCGTCACCATGGCGCCTGACGTTGCTGGCGCCGAGGATATTCTCTCGCAGATCGACGACAGCGTGTCCTGCGTGGTCGTGCAGTCGCCGGACGTGTTCGGCAACGTGCGCGACCTGAAGCCCATCGCCGACAAGGCGCATCAGCATGGCGCGCTTCTGATTGCCGTGTTCACGGAGGTCGTGTCGCTCGGTCTGCTGAAGTCTCCTGGCAGCATGGGGGCCGATATCGTGGTGGGCGAGGGGCAGTCCATCGGCAATGCGCTGAACTTCGGCGGCCCCTATGTGGGTCTCTTCGCCACGCAGTCGAAGTTCCTCCGCCAGATGCCCGGCCGCCTCTGCGGCGAGACCGTGGATGCGGACGGCAACCGCGGCTTCGTGCTGACGCTCTCGACCCGCGAGCAGCACATCCGCCGCGACAAGGCGACCTCGAATATCTGCACGAACTCGGGCCTGTGCTCGCTGGCATTTACCATTCACATGACGCTGCTCGGCGAAGCCGGCCTCTCGCGCCTCGCCCGCATCAACCATGCGAATGCTGTGAAGCTGGCCGACCAGCTCTCTGGTGTGAAGGGCGTCGAGGTGCTCAATGAGACGTTCTTCAATGAGTTCACGTTGAGGCTCGCAAAGCCCGCGGCCGAAGTGGTCGAGCGTCTTGCCGAGAAGGGCGTGCTAGCCGGCGTGCCCGTGTCGCGCCTCCTGCCCGGCGCTGGCCTCGACAATCTGTTGCTCGTCGCTTCTACCGAAGTGAACACCGATGATGACCGCGCGGCCTTCTGCGCCGCCTTGAAGGAGGTTCTGTGATGTTGAACCGCCAGGGACGTCCCTCCGCTCCGCAGGCTCATGGCGTGTCCGATCCGGCCGCCGGCATGGGCAATCAGGCAGCCCGCCTGCAGGGCGATGCCAACCGCGCCGCCGGCTCCACTGCTGGCAGCCATCCGACCTTCACCGGCAACAAGGCGCTGGCGCAGATCGAGCCGCTGCTGTTCGAGATCGGCCGCTATGACACCACCGGCGTCGATCTCGACGAGCCGGAGGATTTCAAGCCGCGTCTCGGCGGATTGGAGCGCAAGGAGCCCATCGGCCTGCCGGGTCTGTCCGAGCCTGAGACCATGCGCCATTACGTGCGCCTCTCACAGCAGAACTACGGCATTGATACCGGCCTCTTCCCGCTCGGCTCGTGCACTATGAAGCACAATGCGCGCTTGAATGAGCGCATGGCGCGCCTGCCGGGCTTCTCGGACGTGCATCCTTTGCAGCCGGTCTCCACCGTGCAGGGAGCGCTTGAGCTCATGGACGAGCTCGGACGCTATCTGATTACGCTCACCAACATGACGGCGGTGGCGCTGTCGCCAAAGGCCGGCGCCCATGGCGAGCTCTGCGGCATGATGGCGATCAAGGCTGCCATCGAGGCCAAGGGCGAGGGCGCGACCCGCAACGTGGTGCTGGTGCCGGATTCCGCACATGGCACCAACCCGGCGACCGCAGCCCTCATCGGCTTCAAGGTGAAGCCTGTGCCGGCCCGCGAGGACGGCTGGGTGCATGTGGAGGACGTGAAGGAGCGCCTCGGCCCCGACGTGGCGGCCATCATGCTCACGAACCCCAACACCTGCGGCCTCTTCGAGCCTCAGGTGGCGGAGATCGCAAAGGCGATCCACGATGCAGGTGCGTACTTCTACTGCGACGGCGCCAACTTCAACGCCATCGTCGGCAAGGCGAAGCCGGGTGATCTCGGCGTCGATGCCATGCACATCAACCTGCACAAGACCTTCTCGACGCCGCACGGCGGCGGCGGCCCGGGCTCCGGACCGGTGGTACTCTCCGAGCGTCTTGCGCCGTTTGCGCCGGTGCCGTTCGTTCGCGCGGGCAAGGACAGCTTCGAGCTGGTGGAGCAGGCATCTGACGCCGCTGAGAAGCCTTTTGGCCGCATGACCGCCTTCCACGGCCAGATGGGCATGTATGTGCGCGCTCTGTCCTACATGCTCTCGCATGGTTCGGACGGCATGAAGCAGGCCTCCGAGGATGCGGTGCTCAACGCCAACTACATCCGCGCCGGCCTTGCCGACCTGATGTCGCTGCCCTTCGGCAACAAGCCTTGCATGCACGAGGTGCTGTTCGACGACGCGTGGCTCAAGGACACGGGCGTGACCACGTTGGACGTGGCGAAGGCCATGATAGACGAGGGCTACCACCCGATGACCATGTACTTCCCGCTGGTGGTACATGGCGCCATGCTGATCGAGCCGACGGAATCCGAATCGAAGGCGTCGCTCGACCTCTTCATCGCGATGCTGCGTGATCTCGCCATGGCCGCGAAGAACGGCGACAAAGAGCGCTTCACCGGAGCCCCCTACCACGCCCCACGCCGCCGCCTCGACGAGACCCGCGCGGCGAGGAGCCCGGTGCTCAAGTGGACGCCGCCGGCGCCGGTTGCGGAAGCGGCGGAGTAAGGCTTCTCAAACTGCAAATGCCCGGCCATGTGCCGGGCATTTTCTTTTGTGGTATCGCATCCGTCATCCCGGACGGAGCGCAGCGGAGATCCGGGATAGCGGGACGAGAATGGCGCTTTATTCTGCTGACGATCCCGGATCGGCTTGCGCCGTCCGGGACGACGTCGGTGTTACGCGAACGCTTGCACAGCTCTAGCGAGATCAGTCATCCGTCCGATGATCGTGTGAGCACCTGCCTGCCTAAGCTTTTCCGCATGCTCCGGACCGCAATGGGCGCCGCCGGTGAAGCCGATCACATGCATGCCGGCCGCAAGAGCCCCCTGAACCCCTGCGGCTGAGTCCTCGATCACGATGCAATCCAGCGGGTTTACACCGATGTGCTCGGCCGCATGGAAAAACAGATCCGGTGCCGGTTTGCCGCGCGCGACCTGTGTGGCGCTGAACACCTGGTCGAACAGATCCGACAGCCCTGTGATGCGCAACGACAGGGCTATCCGGTCGGGTGTGGACGAAGACGCCACGCAGCGCGGGTAGGGGAGCGAGAGGATCGCTTCGCGGACGCCCTCGATCGGCTTCAGGTCCGTCTCGAACCTCGCGAAAAGGGCGGTATCCAATTGAGTGCCGAGGTCTGCTGGAAGCGTGCGGCCGTGCTCCGCCTCGAGACGCGCCACCATGTCCTTGAAGCTGACTCCGACGAACTTCCGCGCAATGTCCCGGGCCGAATAGTGGAGCCCAATGTCGGTGAGGATCTGGGCATCAATCTCGCAGGCGAGTGCCTCCGAATCGACCAGAACCCCATCGCAATCAAAGATCAGCAGCATGATGCTCTCCAGCAAAAAGGCCGCCTCAAGGGCGGCCTTCGAGATCGTTGTTTGTGCGAAAAGCCTTACTGCAGCTTCGTGCGCACGTCGTTGAGGCTCGAGGTGACGAGGGAGGCGGCGGTGGCGCCGGTGATCTCGTCGCGCAGGACGCGCTCGGATGCCTTGATGGCGGCGTCGACCGCGGCAGCGCGCACCTCGGCGGAGGCTTGGGCCTCGGCCTGGGCGATCTTCGCCTCGGCGGTGGCCGTGCGGCGCTTCACGAAGTCGGTCATCTTCTCCTGAGCCTCGGCGGCAAGGCGCTCGGCCTCGGCGCGGGCGGTGGAGACGATGTCAGCAGCCTCGCGCTCGGCGGCGGCGCGCTTGGACTCGTATTCCTGAAGCAGCCGCTCGGCATCCTGGCGCAGGCGCTTGGCCTCGGCCAACTCGTCGCCGATGCGCTTGCCGCGGGAGTCGAGCTGGTTCATCACCTTGCCCGGGACGCCGAGATAGAACATCAGGCCCCAGAAGATGAAGAAGGCGACCGCAACCCAGAAATTGGTGTTCTCTAACATGCGGGTCTCCCGATCAGGCCTTGATCTGGTTGAGAGCGGCTTCGACCTTCTGCGGGGCCGGAGCCTTGCCGGTCAGGCGCTCGATAATGGCGGAAGCCGTGTCGCGGGCGATGGCGTCCACGTGGCTCATAGCCTCGGCCTTCTTGGATGAAATGGTAGCCTCGGCCTCGGCGAGACGCTGGTTGAGGTCGGCCTCAAGCGCCTTGCGCTTGGCGTCGCTCTCGGCGGAGAGCTTGGCGCGGGTTTCCTGGGCGAGAGCCTGAGCACGGCCCTTGGCTTCGGCCAGCGACTTCTCGTAAGCGGAACCTGCTTCTTCGGCGCGGGATTTCATGGCGGCCGCGTCGTCGAGATCGCTGGCGATCATGGCGCGGCGGTTTTCGATGATGCCGCTCAGGCGCGGGAGGACCAGGCGTGAGAGCAGGGTGTAGAGCACCACGAAGGTGATGGCGAGCCACAGGAGCTGACCGCCGAACGTCTCCGTCGCGAAGGGCGGGAACCCGACATCGTGAGCGCCGCCGTGGGCCTCTGTTGTGGCGTTGGTCGTTTGAGCCTGAGCCATGAGCAGATCCTAAAGTACCATCCTACAAACATGAATGACGGCGGTTCAATCCGCCGTCACCCCTGTTGAGGCGAAGCGCGCGATGCGCGCCTCAGCCTCCCGATCACCGTCTTGAGATTAGGTGAAGAGCAGAACGAGAGCGACGACGAGGCAGAAGATGCCGAGACCTTCCGCGAGCGCCGCGCCGATGAAGGCGCGGCCGAACTGGCTGTCGGCCGCCGACGGGTTGCGCAGGGCGCCCGAGAGGAAGTTACCGAAGATGTTGCCGACGCCCATG
>NZ_JAFBID010000035.1 GCF_016811235.1 Microvirga arabica | reverse complement strand
CCGCTTCGGCACCTACTAAGATCCGTCTCCCACAGAGACAGAAAAGGCCCGGGTCACAACCCGGGCCTTTTTCGTTTTGTCTGCCAGTTGGACGCAATTGGCCAATCGTCACGACCTTACGTATCTGTGGGGGCACCAGAAGTATGCAGTCATCGCGAACGAGCTGGCGATAGCCCCTCGCGGCTGGAATGTCCGAAGCAAAGGCCTCAGCGACAGACTGCAACCCCACAGGATCTGGAACCATCGCCTAGACGGTCACCCTTTTCGTGATGGTGCCAGGGCGGCCATGCTGAGCTGCTGATGGTTGGTGGTGCGCTTCTCGGGAGCTCTTATGAGGAGCCTGTCGTCTCTGAGTTCGCCGCAGTCGCCGAGGTTTGACCACCGGCCGGAGAGGCCGCCGCCTGGCTGTTTTTAGCTAGGGGCGAAACCATAAAGCTCTTCCTGATTGAATGCCCTCTGGAGGCTTGCCGGAAGTGGGGGGCGCAACGTGCACGGATCGCGCTTGCCTGCGGGTTCGGCAAACTCCTCCCCGAATGTCGGCCGCTTCTAGTCTTGCTAACGGACCTGAGTTTCCCTGAACAGCCAAACAAAAAAGCCGGAGCCCGAAGGCTCCGGCGAAGGAAGGCTGCGGATCCGCAGCCGGGAGGATTCGCGTCCGTTAGACGGAGTAGTACATCTGGAACTCGACCGGGTGCGGGGTCATCTCGAACCGGGCGACCTCGGCCATCTTCAGCTCGATGTAGCTGTCGATGAAGTCGTCGTTGAAGACGCCGCCGGCCTTCAGGAAGGCGCGGTCCTTGTCGACGCTGGCGAGAGCTTCGCGAAGCGAGCCGCAGACGGTCGGGATCTTCTTCAGCTCGCGCGGAGGCAGATCGTAGAGATCCTTGTCCATGGCCGGGCCCGGATCGATCTTGTTCAGGATGCCGTCGAGACCGGCCATCATGATCGCGGCAAAAGCGAGATACGGGTTGGCGGTCGGATCGGGGAAGCGGATCTCGACGCGCTTGGCCTTCGGCGAAGTCGTCCACGGAATACGGCAGGAGGCCGAGCGGTTACGGGCCGAGTAGGCCAGCAGCACCGGAGCCTCGTAGCCTGGGACGAGACGCTTGTAGGAGTTCGTGGACGGATTGGTGAAGGCGTTAAGCGCCTTGGCGTGCTTGATAATGCCGCCAATGTACCACAGGCATTCCTGGGACAGATCGGCATACTTGTTGCCGGCGAACAGCGGCTTGCCGCCCTTCCAGAGGGACTGGTGGACGTGCATGCCCGAGCCGTTGTCGCCATAAACCGGCTTCGGCATGAAGGTGGCCGTCTTGCCGTAGGACTGGGCGACGTTGTGGATGCAGTACTTGTAGATCTGCATCTCGTCGGCGGTGCGCACGAGGGTGTTGAACTTCGTGCCGAGCTCGTGCTGGGCGGAGGCAACCTCGTGGTGGTGCTTCTCGACGGTCACACCCATGGCCTTCATGGCCGCCAGCATCTCGCCGCGCATGTCCTGGGCGGAGTCGAGCGGCGGAACCGGGAAGTAGCCACCCTTGGTCGGGATGCGGTGGCCCAGGTTGCCGCCTTCGTAAGGCGTGTCGCCGTTGATCGGCAGCTCGGCGGAGTCGAGCTTGAAGCCGGTGTTGTAGGGGTCGGCCATGAACTTCACGTCGTCGAAGATGAAGAACTCGGCCTCGGGGCCGACATAGACCGTGTCGGCGATCCCCGTGGACTTCAGGTAGGCTTCAGCCTTCTTGGCGATACCGCGCGGGTCGCGGTTGTAGGGCTCGCCGGTGGCGGGCTCGAGAATGTCGCAGTTGATCGACATGGTAGAGGCCGCGAAGAACGGGTCCATCTGGGCCGTCGTCGGGTCGGGCATGAGGGTCATGTCGGATTCGTTGATCGCCTTCCAGCCGGCAATCGACGAGCCGTCGAACATGATGCCGTCGGCGAACATGTCCTCATCGACCATGTCAACGTCGAAAGTGACGTGCTGCCACTTGCCGCGCGGGTCGGTGAAACGGAAGTCCACGTACTTGACGTCGTTTTCCTTGATCGCCTTCAGCACATCCTTGGCGGTCTGCATGGTCGTTTGGTCCTCTTCTGCCCTTGAGAGTCATCCTCGGCCGTCAGGCCTCGGCTTTAAAAAAGCGAGCTTAGATCGCGTCGGATCCGGTCTCGCCCGTGCGGATACGAACGGCCTCCTCGACCGTCGAAACGAAAATCTTGCCGTCGCCGATGCGGCCGGTCTGGGCTGCCTTGCGGATAGCCTCGATGGCTGCGTCCGCCATATCGTCGTTGAGAACGATCTCGAGCTTCACCTTCGGCAGGAAGTCCACGACGTATTCAGCGCCGCGGTAGAGTTCGGTGTGGCCCTTCTGACGGCCGAAGCCCTTGGCCTCGATGACGGTGATGCCCTGCAGGCCGACTTCCTGGAGGGCTTCTTTGACTTCATCGAGCTTGAAGGGCTTGATGATGGCTTCGATCTTCTTCATCCCGTTCAACCGTTCTCGTTCGAGGTTTTGCTGCTTTTAGCACCAGCCGGGAGGAGCCTTCCATGGCCTCATCGACTCAAAGCCATCCATTTTGCTGCCTTGCTGAGCATCTTCTGCTCAAACTTTGTGCAACTGCGGAAAACCTCGCCAACTCCTCCACAACGGGTCAATTTTGCTCCCATGACAGCCCCTGAACTTGTCCTGACGTCCTCCGAAATGAGGCAAGCCGACCGGGCGACCATCGAAAATGGGATTCCGGGCATCGAACTCATGCGGCGCGCAGGACGTGCCGTGGCCGATAGTGCCGAAAAATTAGCCGCTCCAGGTGACAGGATCATCGTGGCGGCAGGCCCGGGGCAGAACGGTGGCGATGGTTTTATTGCCGCGGCCCTGCTGTTCGATCGGGGCTACCAGGTGAGCTTGGGCCTCTTGGGCACTCCCGACCGGCTGGCGGGCGATGCGGCCGAGGCCGCCAAAGGCTGGTACGGTAAGGTCGAGCGGGTCGAGGACCTCTCCTTCCACGGCGCGGACCTCATCATCGATGCCCTGTTCGGCACCGGTCTCGCGCGCGATCTGGAAGGCGCCGCGCGGCTGGCCGTAGAGCGCATGAACGCATCGGGACGTCCGATCCTCGCCGTGGATCTGCCCTCTGGCATCGATGGAGACTCCGGAGCGGTTCGGGGAGTAGCCGTCAAAGCCACCCGGACTGTCACCTTCGCGGTGCGCAAGCCTTGCCATCTGCTGATGCCGGGGCGTGCCTATTGCGGCCCGGTCGAGGTGGCGGATATCGGGATCGGCGGCGACACGCTGGAAGCCAAGGGCGGCACTCTGTTCGCCAATCATGCGACCTTGTGGACTCATGCGCTACCCAGGCCCGGACTCTCGTCCCACAAGTACGAGCGAGGCCACACGCTGGTGGCCTCCGGCGGCGCGACCCGGACGGGCGCCGCGCGGCTGGCCGCGCGGGCGGCACTGCGGATCGGCTCCGGCCTCGTGACGGTGGCCTCGCCGCCGGAGGCGCTGGGAGTGAATGCCGCCCATCTCACCGCCATCATGCTGCGGGGCTGCGATGGGCCGGAGGGGCTGAACACGATGCTGCAGGATCAGCGCTTCAACTCGCTTGTGCTGGGTCCGGCACTTGGGATTCATGCGGGCACCCGCGCCATGGTGGCAGTAGCGGTCCATGCCCGGCGCAGCCTCGTGCTGGATGCCGACGCACTGACCTCCTTCGAAGGATTGGCCACCGAGCTGCACGGGGCGTTCCGCCATGCTCCGTCGGTGCTCACGCCTCATGACGGCGAGTTCAACCGGTTGTTCAAGGGACACCCGGATCTTGTTGATCCGGCATCGAAAATCGAGCGTGTGCGGCGCGCTGCCGCCTATACGGGCGCGGTGGTGGTGCTCAAGGGAGCCGATACCGTCATCGCAGCCCCGGATGGCCGCGCAGCGATCAACGAGAACGGCACGCCGTATCTGGCGACGGCAGGATCGGGCGATACGCTCTGCGGCCTCATTGCCGGTTTGATGGCTCAAGGCGTGCCCGCTTTCGAGGCGGCCTGCGCCGGGGTGTGGATCCATGCCGAGGCCGGGGCGAGCTTCGGGCCGGGGCTGATCGCCGAGGATCTGGCGGAGCTCGTGCCGGGTGTTCTGCGGGATCTGCTCAGGTAATCTCGATCCAGGTCCACAGTCCCGCGTCGAACCGCTCCAGCACGGTCGAGGCAAGCAGCCACTTGCCGGGATTGTCGGCCACGAAGGCAACGCGGATAGTCTTATTCACCGGCACCTGGATCGTATCAATCCAATAAGGCTCCCAGCCGTCGTCGAGCGCATGGAGAAGCCGGACGCTGTGGCCATGCAGATGGAGCGGCTGCATGAAGCTGGTCTGGTTCGTCAGGGTCAGCACCACTGGTGTGCCGCGCTTCACCTTGACGAGCGGAGCGCCGTTCGGCTTTCCGGCAGCTCCATTGATGGTCCAAGGGACATTCGGCGCCTTGGGATCGCCCTTCATCACCACATCCTTGCGGCTGGCGTTCTGCAGCTTGATCGTCTCCGGAAGCTTCGTGTTCGCCGGAAGCGGGGCGATGGCCGGCGGGGCTGCGTGCTTCTCGCCGACGGTTGCGATTTCGAGGAGCGGCAGGCCGTCGCCCAGCATGGCTGTCACGGCGCCCGTCATGCCCGCTTCTGGGGCAAGATCCACGAGCATCTCATAACGGGTGCCGGGCGCGAAGGGCAGGGAGGCCATGAGCGGCTCGAAGGTGCTGGTCGGTTGTCCATCTGTGGCAATCACATAGGCCTTCAGCCCGTCGAAGCGCAGACGCATGGCGCGGGCGTTGCAGGCATTGGCGAGCCGCAGCCGCAGGCGCCCGCCGGGAGGCGCCTCGACCCGCTGCGGCGTCGGCTTGCCGTTCAGGCTAAGCCAGCTCCCGAGCCGGCCGGCCGGGGCGGTTTCGCCTGACCTCTCGAAAGGCGCCAGCGAGCCGTTGTCGTTCAGACCCCAGTCGTCGATCAACAGGGCAAGGTCCTGATCCACCTGCGGAGGGTTGGCCTCCTCCACGATCAGCAGGCCCGACAGGCCGCGCTCCTGGGGCTCGGCGCTGCCGCCGAGCACGCAAGGGCGGATCAGGAAGGTGCCGGCATCCGGCGGAGTGAGGCGGTAGTCGTAACTCTGGCCCGGCGCCACCGGCTCTTGGGTCAGGCCGCCGACGCCGTCCATGGCGTTCGGGCCGCGAACCCCGTGAAAGTGCAGGGACAGGGGCAGGGCGGTCTCGTTCCGAAGCTTGAGGCGTAGCTCAGTGCCTTGCTGGACCCGTACGACGGAGGCGAGGGAGCCATTGAAGGTCCACGCCTCGACCTCGTTCCCAGCATCTGGCCGAAGCCGCAGCTTGTCCGGTCTTGCGGTGAACTCCTGGACGGGGGAGCCCGCGTCCTGTGTCCATCCCGCCCGGGGAACTCCGATCAGGGAGGTGGCGAGACCGGCGGTAACGGCGCGGCGGGTGATCATGCGGGGGGGCTCGTCGAGGGTTCAGGGCATCGGTATGGGTACAGCGTTGAACGTGAACGGCCAAGTTTGGTTGCCAATTGGCCGCACACGAACTTTTTTGATGCACAGTTCCGCAAGCATGCTATAGAGCCGCGTCCCGGAAGAGGGGCGCGTTCGCGCGCGCTGCTCCCGCGCGGGCGTGGCGGAATTGGTAGACGCACTGGATTTAGGTTCCAGCGACGCAAGTTGTGGGGGTTCGAGTCCCTCCGCCCGCACCAATCCCGTCAGGGTTGGATCCGGAGGCTCTGAGCGGCTCAGGTGACGGCATGACGCCGCATCGGCCGGAGCTTGGATTTGAAATTCTTTTCGAGTGGATGAAGGCGAATAGTACCATGCAGGTGACGGAAACACTGTCCCAAGGCTTGAAGCGAGAGTTCAAGGTCGTGCTCCCGGCCACCGAGTTGGAAGAGCGCCTGAACAGCGAATTATCGACCCTCAAGGACCGGGTCCGGCTCAACGGTTTCCGCCCCGGCAAGGTGCCGGTGGGTCACCTGCGCAAGGTTTATGGCCGTTCCGTCATGGCCGACGTCCTGCAGAACGCCGTCAACGAGGCGAACCGCAAAATCGTCGAGGACAACAGCCTGAAGCTCGCCAACGAGCCCCAGGTCCAGTTCCCTGAGAGCCAGGAAGAGGTCGAGAAGGCCATGGACGCCAAGGGCGATCTGGCCTTCACGGTTGCCCTCGAGGTCCTGCCAGAATTCGAGCTGGCCGACCTGTCGGACGTGGCCGTCAAGAAGCCGGTGGCCGAGATCACTGACGCCGAGGTCAACGAATCGCTTGAGCGCATGGCCAAACAGAACCGCTCCTTCGAGACGAAGGACGGTGAGGCGGTGTCCGGCGACCGCGTGGTCGTGGACTTCGTAGGCCGTATCGACGGCACCGAGTTCGAGGGCGGCAACGGCCAGGACATCCGGGTCGAGCTCGGCTCCAACACCTTCATCCCGGGCTTCGAGGACCAGCTCGTCGGCCTCAAGGCCGGCGATACCAAGCTCGTGAAAGTCACCTTCCCGACGAACTACATGGCTGCTCATCTCGCCGGCAAGGACGCCGAGTTCGACGTGACCGTGAAGGAAGTCGAGGCTCCCGGCGAGCTGAAGATCGACGACGAGATGGCCAAGGGCTTCGGCATGGAGTCCCTGGACAAGCTCAAGGAGGCGATCCGCGACGCCATCAAGCGCGACTTCGACACCCAGTCCCGCCGCAAGGTCAAGAAGGACCTCCTGGACGCTCTGGACGCCAAGTACAGCTTCGAGCTGCCGCCGACCCTGGTCGAGCAGGAGTTCACGGCCGTGTGGTCGCAGGTCGTGGGCGACATGAAGTCCAACAACCGCACCTTCGAGGATGAGGACACCACCGAGGACGCGGCCAAGGCCGAGTACCGCAAGATCGCCGAGCGCCGCGTTCGCCTCGGGTTGGTCCTTGCACAGATCGGTGAGAAGTCCGATATCAAGATCTCCGACGACGAGGTGACTCAGGCCCTCATCGAGCGGGTCCGTCAGTACCCCGGCCAGGAGCGCCAGGTTTGGGAGTTCTACCAAAAGAACCCGCAGGCCCTAGCTGAAATCCGGGCTCCTCTGTTCGAAGAGAAAGTCGTCGACCAGATCCTGTCCCAGGTGAAGGTGAACGAAGAGACCGTCTCGAAGGACGCGCTCTTCAGCGACGAGGATGAGGACGGAGAGAAATCCGGCAAGGGCGAGTAACGCTCCCTTAAGCGTCTCGTTGCTTGCATGACTTGCACGGCCGCGAATCTGCGCGGCCGAACTGGAGCAGTGAGACAATGAGAGATCCGGTAGCGCTCTTAAACAATACGCTCGTCCCGATGGTGGTTGAGCAGTCGAACCGCGGCGAGCGGGCATTCGACATCTATTCGCGCCTCCTGCGCGAACGGATTATCTTCCTCACGGGCCCAGTCGAAGACTACTCGGCCTCGCTGATCGTGGCACAGCTTCTGTTCCTCGAGGCCGAGAACCCGAAGAAGGAAATCTCCTTCTACATCAACTCGCCCGGCGGCGTGGTGACCTCGGGCTTGTCGATCTACGACACCATGCAGTTCATCCGCTGCCCGGTCTCGACGCTGTGCGTCGGTCAGGCGGCCTCCATGGGCTCCCTCCTGCTGACCGCCGGCGAGAAGGGCATGCGCTTTGCGCTCCCGAACGCCCGCATCATGGTCCACCAGCCGTCCGGCGGCTACCAGGGCCAGGTCACGGACATCATGATCCACGCCCGCGAGAGCGAGGCTCTGAAGCGCCGGCTGAACGAGATCTACGTCCAGCACACCAATCAGCCCTATGAGGCCATCGAGCGGGCCCTGGAGCGCGACAACTTCATGACCGCAGAGGCTGCCCGGGAGTTCGGCCTGATCGATCAGGTCATTGCCAAGCGCCCCGAGCCGGCAGCCACTCCGGCCTAACCCTTAAAACCTGGGGACAAATTCCTCCGGGGTGCGTCTTTTTGGCGGGCAATTCCGTTTCTATTGATCCCGTGCCCTGCGCGTGATTGCATATGGATTCGGAGCACATAGCGATTTGAGCGTTCAATTCTTAGCGACGGAACCTTTCGTTAGGCCCGTCGCTCATAAACTTAGAAGAAGTGCTGGGCCGGAAGGGCCGTCCCGGTGCGGATTGGAGATGTGATAATGACCAAGGCTGGCGGCAACGACTCCAAGAGCACGCTGTACTGCTCCTTTTGCGGCAAGAGCCAGCACGAGGTACGCAAGCTGATCGCTGGCCCGACGGTTTTCATCTGCGATGAATGCGTCGAGCTCTGCATGGACATCATCCGCGAAGAGTCGAAATCGTCTCTCGTGAAGTCCCGCGACGGGGTTCCGACCCCGAAGGAAATCAGCCGCGTTCTGGACGATTACGTGATCGGCCAGGAGCACGCCAAGAAGGTGCTCTCGGTAGCGGTCCACAACCATTACAAGCGTCTGGCCCATGCGACGAAGCACAACGACGTCGAACTGGCCAAGTCGAACATCCTGCTGATCGGGCCCACCGGCTCGGGCAAGACCCTGCTGGCCCAGACCCTGGCTCGGATCCTGGACGTGCCGTTCACCATGGCGGACGCCACGACCCTGACCGAGGCCGGCTACGTCGGCGAGGACGTGGAGAACATTATCCTCAAGCTGCTCCAGGCCTCCGACTACAACGTCGAGCGGGCCCAGCGCGGCATCGTGTATATCGACGAGATCGACAAGATCTCCCGCAAGTCGGACAACCCTTCGATCACCCGTGACGTCTCGGGCGAGGGCGTGCAGCAGGCGCTCCTGAAGATCATGGAAGGCACCGTCGCCTCCGTGCCTCCCCAGGGCGGCCGCAAGCATCCGCAGCAGGAGTTCCTGCAGGTCGACACCACGAACATCCTGTTCATCTGCGGCGGCGCCTTCGCGGGCCTGGAGCGGATCATTGCCGGTCGCGGCAAGGGTACGTCCATCGGTTTCGCGGCTTCCGTGAGTTCGCCGGATGACCGCCGGACGGGCGAGATCTTCCGTGAAGTCGAGCCTGAGGATCTGCTGAAGTTTGGCCTGATCCCCGAGTTCGTCGGCCGCCTGCCGGTCCTGGCGACGCTGGAAGACCTCGATGTGGATGCCCTGAAGACCATTCTGCAGGAGCCGAAGAACGCTCTGGTGAAGCAGTACCAGCGCCTCTTCGAGATGGAGAACGTCCAGCTGACGTTCCAGGACGAGGCCCTGACCCTCATTGCCAAGAAGGCGATCGAGCGGAAGACGGGTGCCCGCGGCCTGCGATCCATCATGGAAGGCATTCTGCTGGAGACCATGTACGACCTGCCGGGCCTCGATTCAGTCGAGCAGGTGGTGATCGGGCCCGAGGTGGTGGAGGGCAAGGCCAAGCCTCTCTTCATCCACGGCGAGCGCAACGATCAGGCCGCCAGCGCCAGCGCCTAAGGTTGGCTCGGGGGCTCACTCATGAACCCAACCGTTGCGGGCGATCTTCTTGAAAGGAAGGGCCCGCAACGCCACATTATCTCTTGCGCCGGAGTTGTCTGCTCATCGCCCGAGGGAGGGCCCGGCGTACCGGATGCAGCCCATAACAAGAGCCTGAGCATTCCGGTTATCCGTCTGAGGTCCAGCTCATGCGAGGGGATCCCTGGACGCAGTGAAAAGGAAGTCGTCACATGACACAATCGAAGCCACGTCAGCCTGTTGTTCCAGGCTCGACCGGAACCTATGCGGTTCTGCCTCTGCGCGACATTGTTGTCTTTCCGCACATGATCGTGCCGCTCTTCGTCGGCCGCGAAAAGTCGATCCGCGCGCTTGAGGAGGTGGTCAAGGGGGACCGTCATATCCTTCTGGCAACCCAGATCGATGCGACGGATGACGATCCGGCAACGGATGCGATCTACAAGGTCGGTACCCTGGCCAACGTGCTTCAGCTTCTGAAGCTGCCCGACGGCACCGTGAAGGTGCTGGTTGAGGGCGCAAGCCGGGCCCAGGTGAAGACCTATACCCGCACGGAAGAGTATTACGAGGCCGAGGCCGAGGCTCTGCCCGACTCGCTCGGTGACCAGGTGGAGGCCGAGGCGCTTGCCCGCTCCGTGGTGTCCGAGTTCGAGAACTACGTGAAGCTCAACAAGAAGGTGTCGCCCGAGGTCGTGACCGCGGTGACTCAGATCGACGAGCCGGCCAAGCTCGCCGACACCATCGCTTCGCACCTCGCCATCAAGATCGCCGACAAGCAGGCGATCCTGGAGACCCCGACCGTCGCTCAGCGCCTGGAGAAGGTGCTCGGCATGATGGAGAGCGAGATCTCGGTTCTCCAGGTTGAGAAGCGGATCCGCACCCGCGTGAAGCGTCAGATGGAGAAGACGCAGCGCGAGTACTACCTCAACGAGCAGATGAAGGCGATCCAGAAGGAGCTCGGCGACGACGAAGGTCGCGACGAGCTGGCCGAGCTCGAGGAGAAGATCGAGAAGACCAAGTTCACGAAGGAAGCCCGCGAGAAGGCGATGGGCGAGCTCAAGAAGCTCCGCCAGATGTCGCCCATGTCGGCGGAAGCCACCGTTGTGCGCAACTATCTCGACTGGCTGCTCGGGATCCCGTGGAACCGCCGCTCGAAGATGAAGAAGGACCTGAAGGCCGCCCAGGATCTGCTCGATGCGGATCACTACGGCCTCGAGAAGGTCAAGGAGCGCATCGTCGAGTACCTGGCCGTGCAGCAGCGCGCCAACAAGCTCACGGGCCCGATCCTCTGCCTCGTCGGTCCTCCCGGCGTGGGCAAGACCTCGCTCGGCAAGTCGATCGCCAAGGCCACAGGCCGCGAGTTCGTGCGCATGTCGCTCGGCGGCGTCCGTGACGAGTCCGAGATCCGCGGCCACCGCCGGACCTATATCGGCTCGATGCCCGGCAAGATCATCCAGTCGATGCGCAAGGCCAAGACGTCCAACCCGCTCATCCTGCTCGATGAGATCGACAAGATGGGCATGGACTTCCGCGGCGACCCGTCGGCAGCCCTGCTCGAGGTTCTCGACCCTGAGCAGAACTCGACCTTCAATGACCATTACCTGGAGGTCGATTACGATCTGTCCAACGTGATGTTCGTGACCACGGCCAACACGCTCAACATTCCCGGCCCGCTCCTCGACCGTATGGAGGTGATCCGCATCGCGGGTTACACCGAGGAGGAGAAGGCCGAGATTGCCCGCACCCACCTGATCCCGTCCTCCATGCAGAAGCATGGTCTGGCCGAGAAGGAGTGGAAGATCGGCGACGAGGCTCTCCTCATGCTGATCCGCCGCTACACCCGCGAGGCGGGCGTGCGTAACCTTGAGCGCGAACTGGCCAATCTCATCCGGAAGGCCGTGAAGGAGATCCTGATCTCCAAGGTCAAGTCGGTGGAGGTCACGACCGCCAACCTGCCGGAGTTCCTCGGACCCCCGCGCTATCGCTACGGCGAGGCCGAGACCGAGGACATGGTCGGCGCGGTCACGGGTCTGGCCTGGACCGAGGTCGGCGGCGAGCTGTTGACGATCGAAGGCATCATGATGCCGGGCAAGGGCAAGATGACCGTCACGGGCAATCTGCGTGACGTGATGAAGGAGTCGATCTCGGCTGCGGCGTCCTATGTCCGCTCCCGGGCCGTCGATTTCGGTGTCGAGCCGCCCATGTTCGACCGTCGCGACATCCACGTGCACGTGCCGGAAGGCGCAACGCCCAAGGATGGTCCGTCCGCCGGTATCGCTATGGCGACAGCCATCGTGTCCGTCATCACGGGTATCCCGGTTCGCCGCGATATCGCCATGACGGGCGAGGTCACGCTGCGGGGCAGGGTGCTGCCCATCGGCGGGCTGAAGGAGAAGCTCCTGGCGGCGCTTCGCGGCGGGATTAAAAAGGTCTTGATCCCCGAGGAGAACGCCAAGGACTTGGCCGACATCCCGGCGAGCGTGAAGAACGGCCTGGAGATCGTGCCGGTCTCCATGATGGATCAGGTTCTCCAGCATGCCCTCGTGCGCACGCCTGAGCCGATCGAATGGGACGAGGCCTCGGTTCTCAAGGGTCCGAAGCCTGCCGTCGAGGACGACTCGGCCGGGGTTGTGGCTCACTAAAGCCTAAGCCTGACGTAACGACAGGGGCCTCCGAACGTGAGTTCGGGGGCTTCTTTTTGGGAAAATATGGCAAAAATCGGCTGAAATCAGCCACTTCGGGGTTGCCTACGGATAAGCTTTGCGCCAAACGGGTTGTCCCTGAAACGGTGGACCATTTCCTTTTGCGGCTGCCGTGATCACTGGAGGATAAGACTATGAATAAAGGCGAGCTCGTTGCGGCCATCGCCGATAAGGTGGGCCTTTCGCGTGGCCAGGCTGGTGATGCGATCGACGCCGCCATCGAGGCGATCACCGGCGCTCTGAAGAAGGGCGACGAGGTCAAGATCGTCGGCTTCGGCACGTTCGTGGTGACCAACCGCGCCGCCGGCGAGGCGCGTAACCCGCGCACCGGCGAAAAGGTCAAGGTTCCCGCTTCCAAGACCCCGAAGTTCCGCGCAGGCGCCGGCCTGAAGGACGCTGTGAACGCGAAGTAATCGCTTTTTGGCGGTGTTTGCATGTGATGAGGGCCAACGGCGCTTGCGTTGTTGGCCTTCTGTTTTTATGTCAGGCCTGTCGGGCGGTTAGCTCAGCTGGTAGAGCATCGGTTTTACACACCGCAGGTCGGGGGTTCGATCCCCTCACCGCCCACCATTCCCCATTGATTGCCTGGTTTTCCTGAAGCGTCTCTCTACGGTGAGCCGTTCTCTCCGTCCCTGGTCAGCCGGTCGAGCACCTTCTCCGGGGCAACATGCCGCTCCAGTTCCTCAAGGCTGGGATCGTTCGCCTCCTGGATGCCCAGATGCTCGGCGATGGCGCGGGTCAGGGTCAAAAGCCTTGTGATTTCATGTTCCGAGAGAAGGTTGGTCTGAAGGTCCAACTCGGAGCGCCGGTCCGCTTCTGCGGCTGCGCGATTCTGGCTGATCAGGACGAAGGTGGAGAGAAAGATCGCTTCCACGGACGCGAGGGTCGCGAGGATTACGAAGGTCGGGTCAAAGACCGAAACACCGGGAAGGATGCCCAGATTGGCGGCAACCCACCCGCCGACCAACGCAAGGTGGACGTAGACGAAGGCCATGCTCCCGGTGAAGCGGGTAACGGCCTGAGCGATCCGATCCTGAAGGCTGGCCTTTTTGTCGTCCTCCTGGCGCTTGCGGCGCAGGGCGTCGATGTTCCGCTCCAACACGGAGGTGAAGCCGGGCGGTTGGGCCGGAGGCGTGCTCGGGCTTCCTGTCGGAACCCCTTCCCGTTGTTTCAGGCTGCTCTGCATGCCAGCACCGTTCCATCTCTCGCCAAGCGGCAGCATGGAAAACGGCTGGTACTCTGAAGAAGTTCACTGAAGGCGAGGAGGGGAATGCCGGCTCGAACCATGGGTTGGAACGCCGCACCCTGCTTATGAAACATTTGGTTTCTGTCCGTGTTTGGACAAGATCCCTCCAAGGATGCTCCTGAGACCTAAACCCGCTCCAGTGAAGGCTGGAGCGGGCTTTTTCTGTCGGCTGGCGCCTTAGCGCATGGTCTTCTGCATCTCTTCAAGCATGGCGATGTGCTCGCGGATGTGCCCGCGGGCCATCTTGGCGACGTTCATGTGCTCGCGGTTCTGCGGGTTGGCCTGCAGATAGCGCTCCTGGACCTGCAGCAGGTCGCGGTGGCCTTGGAGCTGTGCCTCCAGGTACATCTTGTCGAACTCCGCGCCGGCCTGCTGGTTCTGCATCTTCTGCATCATGTCGCGGGCGCTGGCATCCATCTGCATCGCCGGCATGGCCGACTGGCCGGACTGGCTGGCCGCCGATCCCGTGGCGGCGGTGGCGCCCGGGTCCATCATAGAGCGCAGGACCTCCGACAGGGTGGTCTGCTCCTGGACCTCGAAATTCGCGAACTTCTTGAGATCCTCATTGCGGAGCTTGTTCATGGCCATGCGGCTGGATTCCAGCGCCACCATGCCGAGCTGCATGGTCTGCTGCATGTGCTGCATGTCCGCCTGGCTCATCTGAGCGCCGGTCCGGTTCATCGGCATGTTGCCCGACGAGCCTGACGGCATGGTGGACGAAGAGCTGCCCGTCTGGGCGAGGGCAGGGGCAACGATAAGCGCGGCGGCCAAGCCGCCGAGAAGGGCACGTCGATCCATTCATATCTCCTGCTGAACATCCCGGCTCGGCCGCGACACGCCAGGGAAGCGCTCGACTCTGGGCCGCCGTTGCGATGCGAACGTCATCAGGGCTGCTTGGGTTTCAGCTCGGCCGCACGGGAATCAACGGCTTGTCGAAGAGCGAAATGGGGAGTGGCCGAAATCGGAGAGGAGAATGTGGAGGCAAGCCAGCAGAGTGTTTTCAGGCGATTGCTCTGATGACCTCTGTACAGGGTCTCTATTTGAAAAATGGTCGGAGCGAGAGGATTTGAACCTCCGACCCCTAGTCCCCCAGACTAGTGCGCTAACCGGGCTGCGCTACGCTCCGACGCCTTTAACGGCCTGCTTCAATTAGCTCCGGCGCTTGCACTGTGCAACCCCTGAATTTCACTTTGGTGCCGGCGTACGGGACCAAAGGGAGAAAAGCCTATCGTGCCAGCGGTGAGCGGGAGATCCGAACTCTCGTGAGGGTCGGGCCGGCAACGCTGATGCGCGCAGCTTCGAATGAGGGTGGGGCCGTGCGGCCTGTGCCGTTGCTGAAGCCGTAGGGCTCGAGGGGCAGCCCTCTTTGATCCCGGTCGAGGTTGGTGTTGCCGTTCGTGTCCTGGAAGACGGCAATCGCGTAGGATCCCTCAGGAACATCGGGGAACGCGACCTGAAACTCCGTCGCCGGGGGCTGAATGGTCTGGCTGTAGCGGCAGGAGCCGAAATCCAGCGACCCGGAGCAGATACCGACCAGGACGGGACCCTGGCCAGGAACGGCGCCCTCCACCTGCACGGTCAGCGGAGCTGCCTCCGCCCCAGTGATGAACAGAAGACCAGCAATCATTCCAATGGTTGACCGAAGCATGGATATTGCCCCTCATTGAAGCGTGCGGCCGGTACGGCCGGACAGGACAAACTTGGCGCTTGTCCTCAGAAATGCGAGAGCCCCCGGCACGTCCGGCGATCACATCGATGCGTGCTCTCTTCCCGAAACCGGAATCGGAGCTAGGTTCCTGGACGTGAGGCAGCATGCCCGCCATTGCCGGCTTTTCGGGAGGAGACAGCCATCCCTGCGCGTCAGAACCTGTCGACGATGATCGAGCCGGCGCCTGCACTCCCGGCGCCAACGATTGCAGTCTTGAGCGAGGTTCATGTTCGCCTGGGTGCACGCGAGGTTCTGCGGGGATTGAACCTGTCCCTGAAGCAGGGCGAGATCTATTCGCTGCTCGGACGCAATGGGACGGGCAAGACCACCCTGATGCGGCTCCTGACGGGACAGCTTCGGCCAGCATCCGGCGATGTGCGGGTGTTCGGAGGCGATCCTAGTCGGGAGGCTGCGCCGCGGCGGATGATGAGCCTGGTTCCGCAGGACATCGCCCTCTATCCGCGGCTGACGGTCCGGGAGAACCTGGAAATCATGGCCGGAATGGCAGGGTTGCCGAAGCGCGATATTCCCTCGCGGGTCGAGGAAGCCATGGCCCTAGTGCAGGTGGAGGGCCGGCAACGCGATCTGATGGATCATCTTTCAGGCGGTTACAAGCGCCGAGCCAACATCGCCGCAGCCCTGCTGACGCGGCCTCGCGTTCTGCTGCTGGACGAGCCCACCGTCGGGGTAGACATTGAAGCTCGCCTTTCGCTGCACAGGACCTTGAGGCATCTGCGGGATGAGGGCGCGTCAATCCTGCTGACAACCCACGACCTTGACGAGGCCAAGTCGCTGGCCGACCGGATCGGCGTTCTCGCATCCGGCCGGATGGCCGAGGAGGGGCCTGTCAGCGACATTCTCCGTCGCATGTTCGGAGACAGGCGCGAGGTGGTCGTGACCTTGAGCCGGGAGCCGGGCGAAACGGTGAAGAGCGTTCTCGAACGATTGGGGCTGGCGTCGACGGAAAACCCGCTCGAATGGACGTCGTGGTCGGCAGGTGTTGAAGGTTTCGGATCCCTGCCGGCTGCGCTCCGGCGGCATGACATCGACCTGAACGAGATCCGCCTGCGCGAGCCGGGGCTGGAGCACGTGCTGGCTCATGTGGAAGGCATGCACTCATGATCTTCCCGGCGGCCCGCGTCATGTTCCTGACCCTGCTCCGGGATCGCGGCGCGCTGGCCATGGCGTTCGTGCTGCCGCCGCTCATTTTTGTGATCTTTGCGGCGATCTTTTCATCCGCCGGCGGGGATCAGCTGAGGCTTCATGTGGGCATCGCCGATCTGGCCCGAACCCCGACGACGACGCAACTGGTCCAGGTGCTCCGGCAGGAGCCGACCCTGCGCGTCACGCACAGTGACGATGCCACCGCCGAGAGCGTGCGCGGGCTAGTCAAGGACGGCGCCGTCGATCTGGGGCTCATCCTCAGGACGGATCTCAATGAACGCGGAGCCGGTGCTCCCGTCCTGCTCATCACTCACGAGGCGCGGGCGATTGCCGGTGCCATCATGGCAGGCCACCTGCAGCGGCTGTTGGCAGTTCATATGCCCGACGTTGCTTTCGCCCAGGTGCTGGCCGACCTGGAGGCCATCGGGGGCATCACTTCCGAGCAGCGAGTCTGGATCGACGAGACGTTCAAGGAGAAGGCGGACGAGACGCGCAACGACCCGCGCATGCGTGACGCAGGTCTGGTCGCCAGCGAATCCGCCCTGCCACAGAATGCCGGTTGGGCGGTATCCTATTATGCCGGTGCCGTCGCGGTGATGTTCCTGCTTTTAGCCGCCGTGCAGGGCGCGGTCGGCCTCATTGAGGAACGGCGCCTGGGCGTCTATGACCGCCTGCTCGCGGGGCCAGGCGCCATCGCGACAATTATTGTCGGGAAATTCCTCTTCCTCATAGCGCAGGGGAGCGTGCAGGCGGCTCTGGTTTTCGCCGCGGCCTACCTTCTCTACGGTGTGGATTTCATCGCCTCTTTCGGTCCATGGCTTATGACGACCCTTGCGGTCGCCGCAGCGACGGCGGGCCTTGCCCTGGCACTCTGCGTTGTCTGCTCCTCACGTCAGCAGGCGCAGGTTTTGTCCACCTTCGTGGTGCTCATCCTGTCTGCTGCGGGCGGCAGCATGGTTCCACGCTTCTTCCTGCCGCCCTGGCTGCAGGAGGCCGGGTGGTGGACGCCCAACGCGTGGTCGATCCAAGCCTACTCGTCGGCGCTCACGCCGGGGTCGTCCTTCACGTCACTATGGACCGCCTGTGGCATCCTGATCGCCATGGCGGCAGGCGCGCTGCTATTCAGCCTTGTGATCTCGCTTCGGCGCCGCTCGATCTGACGTTCAGACTCTTCGATCAGGAGGATGCATCCTGTTTCAGTCTTTGCGCTGACGTAGGGGCGGGAGCTCCCTGGTCATCCTGCTTTTGGGAGTTGCGCTCCAGGTCAGCCATGAGGTCATCGGCCATCTGTTGCAGCCTGATGCGATCCTCATCGGAAAACTCACGCGGCTCCATGTCAATGACGCACAGGGAGCCCAGGGCGAGGCCGCTGGAGGTGCGCAAGGGCGCTCCGGCATAGAAGCGAATGCCCTTTTCGAGCACGAGCGGGTTATTCGTGAACCGAGGGTCCTTCGTCACGTCCTCGGATACGATCACCTCATCGGTCGCCACGACATGGCCGCAGACCGATTCCTCGCGGGGAACCTGCCGGCTGGCGTTGAGGTCGGGCGGCAGGCCCTGCGCGCCCGGCATGAGCTGTTGCTCCTCCATGATCATCGACACGAGTGCGATCGGAGCGCCGAACGCTTCGGCAACCCGTTTTGCGACCTCGTCGAAGGAATGGCGGTGCCCTCCGGCAAGGCCCAGGTGCTGCATGGCGGCGAGCCGTTCGTGCTCATTATCGATCGTCGCAGGGGTATGGCTGCTACTCGTATCGGAAGCAGTCTCCTGATGTGCGAGCCACGCACTGACCTGATTGACGCACACGTCGAGCGACAGGATCGCCGCATCGGCGGACATCTGCCGGGCCATATCCTCCGTGTGGGTGCCCTGCGGTGGAGCGTTCCAGCAGCACACGACCAGTTTGACGTGAGGCGCTCGCCGGCGCAGGCGTCGGCAGATATAGCGGGCGAAAACCTGCGGCTGAGGGTGAAGGTATGACAGGCAGACCACCTCCACTCCCGTTAGATCGAGCTGTGCCAAAGCACCCTCGGTCACGGCAATCGGCGGCAGGACTCGGGCTCCGGTTCCGTTCTCCTCAAGAACCTGCGCCAGCATCTCGGCTGCAGCCCGATCGAGCTCCGTCCGTCCTGCGATGCAGAGGATGGGCTTGTTCGGACTGGCTGCAGAGGGCGGGACTTCGTCTGCGCCATCCGCCTCTTGAGAGGACGATGTTTTCTCCCGAACGTGGTCTTCGATCTCCCTCACCACACATATAGCGGTGGTCGCGACCGCGCGCCGGTAGTTGGTGTCGGTGGTGCTGCGCTGGCGATCGTTCTCGGCCAGGCGAAGGGCCGGAATCGCGACGTGATCGTAGAACTCGCGGGAGGAGTGCTCGTCCACGTAATCCTCGGCAATCTCAGTGGCTTCTTCGAGATTTCCCGCCAGCAGCCGCTGGTACAGGCGTTCCTCAGGAGCGAGGACCGGATCGCTGCCGAGGAGAACGCCGAGGAACTCCAGCTGCGGGACGTATCGGCCAATGACTACGAGGCAGACGGTCAAAGGCGTTGCCAGGAACAGCCCGACCGGCCCCCACAGGGTGGTCCAGAAGATCGCCGCCATGATGATAGCGAGCGACGACAGGCCCGTGCTGGAGCCGTAGAGCCAGGGCTCGATGACGTTGTTGCTGATGAGTTCGGCAAGAAGAAACAGCCCGACGACCCAGAGCAGCATCGACCAGCCAGGATCGACCGCGACGGCGAGGGCGATGGGAAAGGTCGCGGCCAGGAAGGGACCCAGATAGGGGATGAAGCGCAGCACCGCCGCCAGCAAGCCCCACAGCACCGCATTGGGAACCCCGATGAAGTAGAGCGCGATCCCTATGGGGATTCCGTAGGTCAGGTTCACGATGAGCTGCATCAGCAGATAGCGGCTGACCCGTGCGGCCGCATCGTTGAGCGCCTGCGTCGTCTTCTGAAGATCGCCGGCGCCTGCGAGCTTGATGAAGCGGTCGCGCAGATCCTCCTGTTCCAGCAGAATGAAGATGACGAAGATGACCACCAGACCGGCGGTGGCCAGCGGCGCGAGGAGCGGGCCGGCAATGGTCTGAATGATTTCAAGCGGCTGGGATTCCGGGCGCTCGAGCCGGACCGTAATAGGCTCCTGTGGGGCAGGAGGACTCCCGAGAGCCGTGCCGGCCTGCTCGGCCGCTTGTTCGGTGGCTTTCTCCGCCCCCGAAATCTCCTTGCTCAGATCCTGAATGGTGGTCGTGACCTTGTCCACGACCCCGCCTCCGGGAGCGGAGGTTTGCAGGGCGCGGATCTTCTCCGTGATCGTCGTCTGATAGCTTGGAAGGTTGTTGGCGAGCTGCACCAACTGGCGGCCGACCACGTAGGTGAGGCCTCCGATCAGGATGAAGGCCAAGGTCACGGCGATCAGCGCGGCAGCGACCCTCGGGAGCCTCAATCGCCGGAGCCTGTTGACCAGGGGAGTCAGCGCAAAGCTGAGGAGAATACCGACGGCGAACGGGATGAAGATATCACGGCCGAAATAAAGCCCGCCGATCGCCAGAACGATACCGCCGGCCGTAAACAACGAAGAGCCTGCAGGCGGTGGACCCGGCTGAGAGGCGGGGAGAGCCGGATCAACCATGCGCGGTACTTTCCAGTTGAGCTGTCCTGCAGACAACTCGGCAGCACCTTGTTGGATCCGATACCCTTAAGCTCCCTCGGGCATGGCTGGCGCGATCAGGCTCCCTTGGTCGCCTGACGCCACCCGTCTAGGTCGTCCAGGGCCAGGTTCGAGCCGCAGACCACGAGGCCGATCACGCTGTCGTCGGGCAGCGAGGGGGCGATGGTTTCAGCCGCCGTCAGCACGCAGGCGGCGGCCGGCTCGCAGAGGAGCTTTTCCTTCTGCAGGAGCCAGCTCACATCGGCAATCACGGGCTCGTCCTCCACGAGGAGAATCTCCTTGAGGAAGAGCTTGGCTCCGGCAACCGTCCTGTGGGTCGCGAACGGTGCGCCAAGCGTTCGGGCAATCGAGGTCGGGCGGATCGTGACCGGCTCACCGGCCTTCAGCGCCTCGGTCATCGTCGGAGCGCCGACGGTTTCAACGCCGTAGACCGTCAGCGAAGGCCGCTTTGCCTTCAGGGCTGCTGCGACGCCGGACATCATGCCGCCGCCGCCGATGGAGACGAACACGTGGGTGAGATCGGGGATGTCTTCAATGAATTCGAGCCCGAGGGTGCCGTGGCCCGCGATGATCGCCGGATCGTCATAGGGATGGACGAACAGCCGCCCTTGGCGCTGATAGTCCTCCGCCTTGGCGAAGGCCTCGGCGGCATCGTCGCAGAGCTCGATGCGTGCACCATACTTCGTCGCGAGATCGACGTTGAAGCGCGGCGTGACCTTCGGCATCAGCACGAGGGCGTCGAGGCCCAGCGTCCCGGCGACGCGCGCGACCGCGATGGCATGGTTGCCGCCTGACACCGTGACCAGTCCGCGACGGCGTTCTTCCTCGCTCAAAGTCATAACCTTGTTGAAGACGCCGCGCACCTTGAACGAACCTGCCAGCTGCAGCGCTTCCATCTTCAAGGCCGTACGCCGCCCGAGCCGCGCCGACACCTCAGCGCTGTCGAAGGCCGGTGTGCGCCGGACGCGTCCGGCGATGCGGCTGCGGGCGGCTTCGATATCGGCAAGCGTGACGTCAAAGGTGGTCATTGTGTCTCCGGCAAGGCGGAAAGGGGAGGAGGGCGGATCATGGTGGCGCGCGGCCTGCCGCGTCAACAGGCAGCCGCCGGTTGACGGGTGATAATTCCGGCTTGACCGGCCGCATCGCGGGATCGGATGCTCACGCCTTTCCTTGGGAGAAGCACGACATGTCCTTATCGTCCCGCGAGATGCTCGCGCGTCTGGTTGCCTTTCCGAGCGTTTCGACGAGCAGCAATCTCGACATCATCAACTTCTGCCGGGATTGGCTCAACAGCCATGGGGTGGAAAGCACCCTCGTGATGAGCCCCGAGGGCGACAAGGCCAACCTCTACGCCAGCATCGGCCCGCAAGTGGAGGGTGGGATTGTGTTCTCCGGCCATACGGACGTGGTGCCGGTGGAGGGGCAGAACTGGACCACCGATCCCTGGACATTGACCGAAAAGAACGGCCGTCTCTACGGGCGCGGCTCGGCCGACATGAAGGGCTTCGACGCGCTGGTGCTGGCTCTTGTGCCCGAGATGGCGAAGATGCCCCTGAAGCGGCCGGTTCATATCGCGCTTTCCTATGACGAGGAGATCGCCTGCCGGGGTGCGCCCTCCATGGTGGACGCCATGGCTCGGTCGCTCCCGAAGCCTGCCGCCGTGATCGTTGGCGAGCCGACCCGCCATGCGGTTGTGACTGGTCACAAGGCTTCCGTGCAGCTGCGCACCCAGGTGACCGGCTATGCGGTCCATTCCAGCCGGATCGACCAAGGGGTGAGCGCTGTCATGAACGCGGCCCGCCTCATCTCCTGGCACGAGGACGTGATGGATGAGAATCGGCGCCGCGCCGATCCGTCCAATCCGTTCGAGCCACCCTACACCACGCTGCATTGCGGCATGGTGGCAGGCGGCAATGCCGCCAACGTGGTGTCGTCCTCCGCATGGTTCTTCAGCGACATCCGGGCGATACCCACCGAGAGCCCACGCGACTACATGGATCGCTACGAAGCCTATATTCGCGACGTCATCGAGCCGCGGATGAAGGCGATCCGCCCAGAGACTGGCGTCGTTGTCGAGCTGATCGCCGAGGTGCCAGGGCTCAGGCCAGAGACCGACGGAGAGGCCGAGCGCCTGATGCGCCGTCACACCGGCGACAACGGCACCCATGTGGTCTCCTACGGCACCGAGGCCGGCATCTTCCAGCGGGCGGGCTGGTCGACGGTGGTCTGCGGCCCCGGCGACATCGCCCAGGCTCACCAGCCGGACGAATATATCGAGATCAGCGAACTGGAATCCGGCGAGCGCTTGCTGCGCCGCATCATTGGGGAGCTCTGTGCCTAATTGGTAAGCAGGGTGGCCCAAGACAGGGCTAGACCGCCGGCCACTTTCCTGCCTAACTTCATGCCCGACGGAAGAGCGGAAACAAAAGCCGAGCTTCCGACAAGAAGAACACCGCGCAAAGACGCGGGGCTTCCAGAGGAGAAAGAGACACGATGACCAAACGTTCGAAATTCCTTGCCGCCACGGTTGCCGTGCTGATGACCGGCGCCGCCCTGCCGGCCATGGCTGTGACCCTGCGCTATGCCAACCAAGGCGACCTCAAGTCGCTCGACCCGTATACCCTCAACGAGACCACCACGATCGCGCATCACGGCCATGTCTATGAGGGTCTCACCAAGCGCGACAAGGATCTCTCCATTATTCCGGGTCTCGCCGAGCGCTGGGAGATCAGCGAAGACGGCATGACTTGGCGCCTCTTCCTGCGCAAGAACGTGAAATTCCATAACGGGAATCCGTTCAATGCCGACGACGTGATCTTCTCAGCCAACCGCGTGCGCGCCCAGGGCTCGAACTTCCAGACCCGCGTGCCGAGCGGCTCCGAGTGGGTGAAGGTCGACGACCACACGGTCGACGTGAAGCTGAAGTCGCCTAACCCGATCATGAATGCCCAGTGGGATACTTGGTACATCATGGACAAGGAGTGGTCGGAGGCGAACAACAGCGTTCAGCCGACCCCCGCCGCCGCGACCACGCCGAGCTACGCCTCGCTGAACGCCAATGGGACCGGCCCATTCAAGATCGAAAGCCACCAGCCCGGCGTGAAGACCGTCTTCAAGCCTCACAAGGAATGGTGGGGCAAGGTCGAGCATAACCTGGATGAGATCGTCTTCACTCCCATCGCATCGGACGCCACCCGCGTGGCTGCGCTACTTTCGGGCGAGGTGGACGTGGTGGAGCCAGTTCCACTGCAGGACGTCCAGCGCGTCAACAGCAGCGCCAATGCGAAGGTGCAAGCGGGCCCCGAGCTGCGCACCATCTTCCTGGGGTTCGACCAGACCCGCGACGAGCTTCTGTTCTCGAACGTGAAGGGCAAAAACCCCTTCAAGGACAAGCGCGTCCGTGAGGCCTTCTATAAGGCCATCGACATCGAGACCATCAAGTCCCGCGTCATGCGCGGCATGGCGACGCCTTCGGCTCTCATGATCGCGCCTCAGATTTTCGCGCTCTCAAAGGATTTCGAGCGCCCGAAGTATGATGTCGAGGCTGCCAAGAAGCTCCTGGCTGATGCGGGTTATCCGAACGGCTTCGAGGTCGGCATGGACTGCCCGAACGACCGCTATGTCAACGACGAGGCGATCTGCCAGGCCGTCGTCGGCATGCTGGCTCGCGCCGGCGTCAAGGTGAACCTGATGGCTCAGCCGAAGGCGCAGTACTTTGGTAAGGTGCTGAAGTCCGGCAACTACAACACCTCGTTCTACCTGCTGGGCTGGACTCCTGGAACCTTTGATAGCCACAACGTGCTGTTCGACATCCAGGGCTGCCGCAATGATCCGAATTCCTCGCGAGGCGAGTCGAATCTCGGCAACTACTGCAACAAGCAGCATGACGAGCTGACGGACAAGATCCTGGTCGAGAGCAACAAGGAGAAGCGCGACCAGATGATCAAGGAAGCCTACAAGATCTCGACCGAAGACTATGCCTACATTCCGCTGCACCAGCAGGCTCTCGCGTGGGGCGTCTCGAACAAGGTGAACCTGGTTCAGCGCGCCGACAATCAGGTGCTGCTCTACTGGGCCCAGAAGAAGGAATAGTCCGCGCCTGATCGCATGTCCCGGGCAGCTCGCTGCCCGGGACAGTTCATTCGAAGGCCCCGGACGAGCAAGTTCGCCCGAGGCGCAGCGATCAAGAGATTGTGCATGTTTGCTTTTGTCATTCGACGTGCCCTCCAGGCTATTGGCGTTCTCCTAGCCGTCGGCATTATTTCGTTTGCTATGTTCCGCTTTGCCGGCGATCCGGTGAACCAGATCGTCTCCCTCGACACCCCCGCGGCTGAGCGGGAGCAGGTCCGCCGCTCTCTCGGCCTCGATGACCCGGTTCCGGTGCAGTTCGCACGTTATCTTTCCAGCGCCGTCCGGGGAGAGTTCGGCGTGTCCTACCAGTTCCGGCAGCCTGTGTCCGATCTGCTGGCCGAGCGCATGCCGGCCACCCTGGAGCTCGCCTTCTGCGCGACCCTTTTCGCAATCGGGTTCGGCGTCCTCATGGGTGTCTATTCAGGCCTCAAACGGGATAGCTTCCTCGCCAAGGTGTTCCAGACGATCTCGCTCATCGGCATCTCGCTGCCAACATTCCTAATCGGCATTCTGCTGATCTATCTCTTTTCCGTCATCCTCGGGTGGCTGCCGTCCTTCGGGCGCGGCGACACGGTTCGCCTGGGCTGGTGGTCGACGGGGCTTCTCACCACCTCGGGTCTGAAGGCTCTGATCATGCCATCGATCACGCTCGGCCTGTTCCAGATGACGCTGATCATGCGCATCGTTCGGGCGGAGATGCTGGAGGTGCTGCGCACCGATTATATCAAGTTCGCACGGGCGAGGGGGCTCACCACCCGGGCGATTCATTTTGGGCACGCGCTCAAGAACACGCTGGTTCCGGTCATCACCATCGTGGGCCTGCAGTTCGGCTCGGTGATCGCCTTTGCGATCATCACGGAGACCGTGTTCCAGTGGCCCGGCATGGGCCTCCTGTTCGTGCAGGCGGTTCAGAACGTCGATATTCCGATCATGGCCGCCTACCTGATGCTGGTGGCGCTCATCTTCGTCCTGATCAACCTCGCCGTCGACATCCTCTACACGATCGTCGATCCCCGCCTGAGAACGTCCATCCGGCAGCCGGCCTGAGGAGGGAACCATGGCAGACGCAATCCAGGCGGCACCCGCGCCGCATTCACCGCCTACCACATGGGCCGGCCGCTTCTTCGACAGCGACGTCTGGGCGAGCTTCAAGCGTTCCAAGCTCACGATGGTGGCCGCCTTTTTGACCGGTCTCTTCATGGCCTCCGCCATCCTGGCAGGGATCCTGTCGCCGCAGGATCCGTTCGATCCCGCGCAGCTGGAGCTCATGAACAGCCGGCTGCCGCCGATTTGGAGCGCCGAAGGGCAGATGCCTTTCGTGCTGGGCACGGACGAGCAGGGCCGGGACATCTTTTCGGCCATTCTCTATGGCCTGCGCATCTCGCTTACGGTGGGCATCCTTGGTGTGGCTCTTTCGGCCACTCTTGGGATCACCCTAGGCCTAATCGCCGGCTATGTGGGAGGCACGACCGACGCCATCATCATGCGCATCGCCGACGTGCAGCTGACCTTTCCGGCAATTCTGATCGCCCTTCTTGTGGACGGTGTGGTTAAAGCCGTCCTCGGAGGTCAACTCAGCGAGATGACGACTCTTTCCGTGCTGGTTTTCTCCATCGGCCTGAGTTTCTGGGTGCAATATGCCCGCACCGTGCGCGGCTCGGTGATGGTGGAGAAGAACAAGGACTACATTGCCGCCGCCCGGCTCATCGGCCTGCCGACCCCGGTGATCATGTTCCGGCATGTTCTGCCGAACGTTCTCGGTCCGGTGCTGGTGATCGCCACCATCAACCTGGCGCTTGCCGTCATCACCGAGGCAACCCTGTCGTTCCTCGGAACCGGCATGCCCGAGACTATGCCGTCCCTCGGCACGCTGATCCGCATCGGCAACAACTACCTGTTCTCCGGCGAATGGTGGATCGTGGCCTTCCCGGGCATTGCGCTCGCCGTTCTCGTGCTCGCCATCAACCTCCTGGGCGATTGGCTGCGCGATGCGCTCAATCCGAAGCTGCGATGAAAGAGGCGACATCCATGGCTCAACCCGTCCTCTCCGTCCGTGACCTGCGCGTCGAGTTCGTCACGCGCCGCGGCATTCTCAAGGCCATCGATGGCATTTCCTTCGACATCGGCAAGGGCGAAGTGCTCGGCGTCGTCGGCGAATCCGGTGCCGGCAAATCGGTGACGGGCTCCGCCGTCATCGGCCTCATCGATCCGCCAGGCCGCATCGCTGGGGGCGAGGTCCTGCTGTCGGGCATGCGCATCGACAATCTGCCGCCCGAGGAGATGCGCCGGGTGCGCGGCAAGCGCATCGGCATGATCTTCCAGGATCCGCTGACCAGCCTCAACCCTCTCTACCGGGTCAGCGAGCAACTCGTCGAGACCATCCGCACCCACACGAACCTCTCCGCTTCCGCCGCGCGCAAGCGCGCCATCGACCTTCTGGCGGAGGTCGGCATCCCGGCGCCGGAGAGGCGGATCGACAGCTATCCGCACGAGTTCTCCGGCGGAATGCGCCAGCGCGTCGTCATCGCGCTCGCCCTGTGTGCGGAGCCGGAGCTTATCATCGCCGACGAGCCGACGACGGCCCTCGACGTCTCCGTGCAGGCGCAGATCATCTCGCTCCTGAAGCGCCTCGGGCGCGAGCACGGCACGGCCATCATGCTCGTCACGCACGACATGGGTGTGATCGCCGAAACCGCCGACCGCGTGGCCGTGATGTATGCGGGCCGCATCGCCGAGATCGGCCCCGTGCGGGACGTCGTGCAGAACCCCTTGCATCCCTATGCCAAGGGGCTCATGGGCGCGATCCCGTCCCTGGAGAGCGAGACGGACCGCCTCGTGCAGATCCCGGGCTCGATGCCGCGCCTGTCAGCCATTCCGCCAGGATGCCCCTTCAATCCGCGCTGCCCCTATGTGTTCGACCGCTGCCGGGTCGAGCGGCCGGAGCCGATCCAGCACAGCGAGCATCGTGTGGCCTGCCATCTCTACGACGAATCTTCCGCCCGATCGGAGGCTGTTGCGTGACCGAGCGTTCCTATGTCGAAGTCAAAGACCTGCGCCGCGAGTTCGACGTCTCAAAGCCTTGGCTCAACCGGGTGCTGGAAGGCGGCGAAAAGCAATTTCTGAAAGCAGTCGACGGCGTCTCCTTCTCCATTGCCAAGGGCGAAACCTTCGCGCTCGTCGGCGAGTCCGGGTCGGGCAAGTCCACGGTAGCCCGCATGGTGGTGGGCTTGCTGCCGCCGACGAATGGCGAGGTGGTGATCGACGGCGTCTCCATGTCCAGCAAGGCCGCTTTGGCCGAACGCCAGCGCCTGCGCCGGCGCATCCAGATGATCTTCCAGGACCCCTATGCCAGCCTCAATCCGCGCTGGCAGGTAGACCGCATTGTGGCCGAGCCGATCCGTGCCTTCCACTTGATCGAGCGGGAGAAGGAGATCGAAGCGCGGGTCGGGGAACTGCTGACGCTGGTCGGGCTCCATCCGGCAGACGGCAAGAAGTACCCGCACGAGTTCTCAGGCGGCCAGCGCCAGCGCGTCGCGATTGCGCGTGCGCTCGCGTCGAATGCGGAATTCATCGTCTGCGACGAGCCGACCTCGGCTCTCGACGTGTCGGTACAGGCGCAGATCCTGAATCTCATGCGCGATCTGCAGGACCGTCTCGGCCTGACCTACCTGCTCATCAGCCACAACCTCGCTGTGGTGCGTCACATGGCGACCCGGATCGGCGTGATGTATCTCGGCCGCATCGTCGAGATCTCCAACGGGCGCGAACTCTTCGCGCAGCCGAAGCATCCCTATACCCGCATGCTCCTCGATGCGGTGCCGGATGTGGGCATGACCGGGCGCCAGCGCATTCCCGTGAGCGGCGAGATCCCGAACCCGATCAGCCCGCCCTCCGGCTGCACCTTCAACCCGCGCTGCCCCTTCGCCAACGAACGCTGCCGGGCTGAGATTCCGCCTCTCCTCGGTGGGGTCGCCTGCCACGCCATTCATGAAGGGCGCTTGGCGGTGGATGCCGCCGCATAGGAGGCAGCGTGCAGGTCGGATCGACAGTGAACCTCGATCCTCTTGGCTGACACCTTCAGCCAAGAGGCTTCCAGCGATCAAAGGAAGAAACGCAATTGAGCCTTGGTGGAAACCGGGCCTTAGGCTCGTTGCCCGTGGTCTGCGCAATACGATGAGCTGGTGTCCCGACCGCGATTAGGCGCGATAGTGCCGGGGTCTTGACGATCTTGATGCATGATATTTCCGTAGATGAAAGCTTGTCATTTCGGCGTATCAGGTAGGGTAAAGTCGCCGAAGTTTAGAATAGATGTAGATTGCCTCCTGCGGTTCCAGCAGCACATATCATTATAAAGCAAAGGTTATCCTGCGATATCGCGAGTATATGCTTGACAGTATCGCGTCTGGCCTCTTGTGAATTGTTCATCACAACTCTGTGGGGATCCGCGGCGCTTGGAAACCAATCGATCCGAGCGCGTTAAGCCTGTGTTCTTATGGCGAGAAGCCATGCCTAAACCAAGCACAGGAGACTTCTATGAAGAGGATCGCACTCATTGCTGGCGCCGGTCTGATGGCCCTTTCCGGGATTGGCTCTGCCGTTGCGCAGCCGGCCTCCGGGACGCCGAATTCCCCGTTCCCGTATGCGGCTCCGCACGAGATCCGCTGGATCAACGGCGTGCCATGCCGCACTGTCTATGACTACAGCTCCAAGTCCAGGATCCCGGTAGCCTGCGCCGGTCCGGTGGCAGGCGTTTCGGCGGCCCCGATGGCCATGGACACTGACGTGGTTGCAACGGGCAGCATCGCTCCTGCTCCCGGCGGCTCCATGATGGGCGCTCCCGTGTCCGGTACTCCGGCTTCGCCGTTCCCCTATGCGGCACCGCATGAGATTCGGACGGTGAATGGAGTTCCGTGCCGCACGGTTCTCGATCCGCAGTCGAACACCCGTGTTCCGGTGGCTTGCGCTCGGTAAATCTTGCACCGTCTCAACAACAGGCGTGGACCTTCGGGTCCACGCCTTTTCTTTGCCTGCCCCATTACGAAAAGTGGCTCATGACCGCGGTGCCACGAGCCCTTTCTGTTCAGACGACCGGGCTACTCGGCAGCCTGCCTGACGGGCAGGAAACCGATGGGTTGGCGCTGCGGTCCTGTCTGCTTGAGGGTGCCGACCAGCTCCTCGTATTCCCGCTCCATCTCAGGTGTGACGGACGGGCGCGTCTCGCGCAGGGACTGCTCGAAATGCGCCATGGTCACGCTCTGCGCCTGAAGCGATTCCCGCAGGGCGAGGAGGCCGGCCCGGCGCGTCAGGTCTTCGAGATCGGCCCCCGTATACCGGTCGGTCCGTTCAGCGATGCTGTCGAGATCAACGTCCGGTCCAAGCGGCATCGCCTTAGTGTGGATGCCAAGGATATGCCGGCGGCCCTTGGCATCGGGAACCGGCACATAGATCAGCTCGTCGAAGCGCCCGGGCCGCAGAAGGGCAGGGTCAATAAGGTTGGGTCTGTTCGTGGCCGCCATTACAACGACCCCCTGCAGTTCCTCAAGCCCGTCCATCTCGGCCAGGATCGTGTTGACCACCCGCTCCGTGACGGCGGGTTCTCCGAGCCCGCCACCGCGCACGGGAGCGAGCGAGTCGATCTCGTCGATGAAAATGACCGTCGGGGCGACCTGGCGGGCACGAGCGAAGAGGCGCGAGACCTGCTGCTCGGACTCGCCATACCACTTCGACAGGAGATCCGAGGATTTAGTCGCCACGAAGTTGGCCTGAGCCTCGCGGGCGACCGCCTTTGCCAGAAGGGTCTTGCCGGTTCCGGGCGGTCCAAAGAGCAGGAAGCCCTTGGCCGGACGAATCCCGAGGCGAAGGAAGGATTCTGGGCTCTTGAGCGGAAGCTCCACGCCCTCGCGCAGACGGATCCGAGCCTCCTCGACACCGCCGATATCGTCCCAGGTCACGTTCGGCACCTGGATCATGATCTCGCGGAGCGCCGACGGTTGGACGCGCTTCATGGCATTCATGAAGTCCTGCCGGTTCACCTGCAGGCTCTCCAGCACGTTTGACGGAATGCCGTCGCGCAGGTTGATGCCGGGCAGGATCCGCCTCAGCGAGTCCATGGCGGCCTCGCGGGACAGCGCCGCCAGATCGGCACCGACGAAGCCGTAGGTGATGCGGGCGATCTCATCGAGATTCACGTCCTCGGCCAAGGGCATGCCGCGGGTGTGAATGCCCATGATTTCCCGGCGCCCCGGTTCGTCCGGCACCCCGATGACGATCTCGCGATCGAAGCGGCCAGGTCGGCGCAAGGCCTCGTCGATGGCCTCGCGCCGGTTCGTCGCGCCGATCACCACGATGTTCTGCCGCGGCTCCAAGCCGTCCATGAGGGTGAGAAGCTGCGCAACGATGCGCCGCTCGACCTCGCCGGTCACCTCCTCGCGCTTGGGCGCAATGCTGTCGATTTCGTCAATGAAGATGATGGCCGGCGCATTCTGCTGCGCCTCCTGGAACACCTGCCGCAGACGCTGTTCCGACTCGCCGTAGTGACGGCCCATGATCTCGGGACCGGCGATGTGGTAGAACTGCGCCTCCGTCTCGTTGGCCACGGCACGCGCCAGCCGTGTCTTGCCGGTGCCGGGCGGGCCGTAGAGCAGCACGCCCTTGGGCGGGTCGATGCCGAGACGCTGGAACAGTTCCGGATGGCGAAGCGGCAGCTCCACCATTTCTCGCAGCTGATCGACCGTGGTGCCGAGCCCGCCGATATCATCATAGGTCACATCGGCACGGCGGGCCTCACGCGGCTCCTCGAATTGCGGACGCAGCTCGATCTCGGTCTCCGCCGTCACGTGCACGATGCCGCGCGGCTGGGTCGTGACGACTACAAGGCGGATTTCCTGCAGACCATAGGCCGGGATGTTGAGCAGTCCTCGCAGTTCCTCCGGCAGGCGCTGATCGGTCGAACGCTGCGAGTACACCGAAGTGGAGATCACGTCGCCGGCCGTGAGCGGGCGCTGATGGAAGGTGCGTTTCAGAGCGTCGCCGGAACCTTGAAGCCGCAGCCCTTTCTGAGCCGGCGCCAGCACGACACGGGTGGCAGGGCGGACATCGGCACGCTTGACCTCCACATGGTCGCCGCTGCCGACACCCGCGTTCACGCGTTGCAGGCCGTCGAGGCGCACGATATTGAGGCCTTCGTCTTCGGCATAAGGTGTGACCGCAATGGCCGTGGTGTGGCGCTTTCCGATGATCTCGACAGCCTGGCCTTCCTGAACGCCGATCTCAGCCAGGGCTTGCCGGCTCATGCGGGCGATGCCTCGCCCGGAATCGTCCGGTCGCGCGTTCGCGACCTGGAGCCGTACATTCTGCCCATCCTCTGCCATGGCTGTCTTCCCATCGTTCCAGTGATCAGTCATGCGATCGCATGGGGAGGAAGGGGCCGGGATTGGGCCTTCCGAGTGCCATGCGTCGGAGGCTCCGCCGGCATTTCTCAGGCAGCGAAACCGCAGGGCCAACGCGATATCCGTGGAATTGTTGCAGGTTTCCCGGCAGGTCGCGGGGTTATGAAGAGGTGTCCCTGGGTGGCGTCCAAAGCCTTCGAAGCGACAGCTCGATTTCGTCATCCGCAGGTGCTGCGCCGTGCAAGACCCGCCCGACAGGCATGAAGGGAGCGATGGTCGGCAGTCCCGGAGATCCATCGGCGCTGCCGTCTCCCGCCTCCCTGGAGGGCGGATCGATCAGCTCCCAGCTGTCGAAGAGATCCATGGTCGAGTGGCCGGGCAGGTCGGGGCCGAGATAGGGGACGATTTCGATCCAGGGGCGGCCCTGTGGCCGCGGGGTGACCTTCGTGACGCGTCCGAAGAAATTCGTCAGAGGGCAGCGGACGAAATCGCCGGGTGCGGGCAGACGTGTTTTCTCGCGCTCAAGGTCGGCCTCTGCCTGTTGAAGCTCGGCCTGCAGACGGACGATCCGCGCCTCGAGTTCGGCAACACGCTTCGTGCAGGCGCTTTCATGCTCCTGGATCAATGTCGAAACCAGCGTAAGGCTCTTGTCCGAACCAACATTCATTATCGGGGATGCCCTCATGGCGGGCCCTCCATTCCTCCTTAGGATTTTGGAGCGTCCCTCCATGAGAACAAGACGCGCAGAAGACTGAGCGGGAACTCAAGCTCGGCGCATGAGGGTTATAGAACTGGAGAGCGGGGAAATCGGAGCTTCGATGTACCGTCGTGGATGCAGGGCAGGTTTGATCGGCGCAGTGATGGCTCTGTGGCCGGTGCTGGCACCAGCCGCCTGGGCACAGGCGCCAACAGCGCCCCTGCCGCCGCCGCGCCCCGACCGGCCGGAAATGCCCGCCTCCGAACCCCGTTCCGAAAACCCACCTCCCGCCGATACTCCTGTCGAAAAGACGGCTTCCGATGACAACAGCGCCCACAGCGCCTGTCTCGACAGGCTCACCAAGCTCGGACTGCGCTTCGAGAAGCGACCTCGCGTTGAGGAGGGGCGGTGCAGCGTCGAGAACCCCGTTCTCCTGTCGTCATTGCCTGGTGGTGTCGAGGTTGCTCCCGCATCGCTCATGGCCTGCCCGGTGGCGCAGAGCCTCGCGCGCTGGATGAGCGAGGTGGTTGCTCCCGAGGCCGAGCGGCAGTTCCAGAGTGCGCCCACCAAGCTCCTGATCGGAACCTCCTATCAATGTCGTGACCAGCGCAATGGCGCCAAGCTCAGCGAGCATGCTCTCGGCAACGGGGTCGATATAATGGGCTTCGAGTTCGCCAAGCGCTCTCCTTTGGCGATTGCCTCGCAGTCCGAGAATTCGCCGGAAGCGACATTTCAGTCTGCGATCCAGAAGGCCGCCTGTCCCATCTTCAACACGGTGCTAGGCCCCGGATCGGACGCCGCTCACGGTGATCACCTCCACCTCGATCTGCGCCAGCGCAAGGGAGACTATCGGATCTGCCAGTAGATTGCGGGAACAGGGTGGGCGATCCGGGCTTTGTCGTTCATGACATCGTCGGTGGAGTCTCCCATGAAGTTGACTGCTTATGCTGCTCTCGGATTTCTGAGCATCCTCGGACCTGCTCTGGCTGCGCCTCAGGGGCTGAATCTGGAAGCGGTGAACGGTGCCGAATGGGCGCCTAAGAGCGACAAGGGCAAGGAGATCGATCCGGCTCTGATCAAAGCTCAAGTCCTGCTCGACCGGGCGCGCTTCTCGCCCGGCGTGATCGACGGACACAACGGCGAGAACCTGCAGAACGCGCTCAAGATCTTCGAGAAGACCAATGAGCTCAAACCGGACGGAGCGCTCGACGAGGAGGCTTGGCGCAAGCTCACACAGACATCGACCGAGCCGGTGCTGACCGAATACACGATCACCGACCAGGATGTGAAAGGCCCGTTTGTCGAGATCCCGGACAAGATGGAGGAACAGGCGAAGCTCGACCGGCTTGCTTATACCAGCCCGGAGGAACTGCTTGCTGAGAAGTTCCACATGGACGTGGACCTGCTCAAGGCCCTGAATCCTGGAAAGTCCTTCGACAAGGCTGGCACGTCCATCGTGGTGTCCAACGTGGACACCAAGGCCAATTCCGGAGAGCCGAAGAAGGTGGCCAAGATCGAGATCGTCAAAAGCGAGAAGGTCTTGCGCGCCATGGCCGAGAATGGTTCGCTCATCGCCGCTTATCCTGCCTCGATCGGCAGCGAGGAGAAGCCGGCGCCGAGTGGTTCTCACACTGTCCGGGCCATCGCAAAGAACCCGAACTACACCTACAACCCGGATTATGCCTTCAAGGGCGTGAAGGCGAAGGAGAAATTCGAGATCAAGCCGGGACCGAACAACCCCGTGGGCAGCACCTGGATTGACCTCTCCATCGAGTCGTTCGGCATCCATGGCACGCCCGAGCCGGAGAAGGTCGGAAAAGCATACTCCCACGGCTGTGTGCGGCTGACCAACTGGGATGTGCAGGAATTGGCCGGGATGGTCGAGAAGGGCACTGCGGTGGAGTTCATCGACTAGCCCGGCGCCCCCAGGCGCGGGAACTTCAGTCGTCGTTGGCTGAGTTGAGCTGGTCCGGCCTCATGCCTTCATCCACTTCCGCATCGTGGGCCTGGACGAGCCATTCCAGTTGCTCCTGGACGAAGCTGGGATCGCTGTGGAAGCGCATGGCGCAGGCGACGAGAAAGATCGCGATCTCCGGCAGGTCGCTGTCACCCATATCCGGAAGGATCAGCTCGAGATCCGTCATGTTGCCGGAGGTCAGGATGGCGGCCTCGGTGGGAGGAATGACGGTGCCGCCGTTATCATTATCTTGAGCCATGAAGCTGTTCCTGAACCTTCCGTTTCGCCGATAGGGATCCCGGCCTTACAGCCTTGCCTGTTGTTCTAAGGCATACCCTTCCGAGGTAAAGGCTCGCAGGCCAGTGAGTCCGGGCATGCAAGCAGAAGCCCTGCGCCAAGGGCTGGCGCAGGGCTCCAGAAGCGTCGGTGTGTATAGAGTTATGGGTAAGTGCAGACGTACCGCATCCCGTTCGAGGCAAGGAATGTTCCGGTCCTCGGGTCATAGGAGCGGTACTTCCGGGCGCAGTAGGCCGCAACCTGCGGATCGACGATGCCGGGAGGCTGGGGAGCGGCCGGCTGAGCCTGGGCCTGGCTGGCGATCGCTCCGGCGATCAAGGCGCCGGCCGCCAGGCCTGCGACGCCCGCCGCAACGGCCGCGCCATTGTCCCGGCGATAGTAGTACCGTTCGCGGTAATAGGGACGGTAGCCGCGCCGATAGTATTGGGAGTAGCTCTCGTTCGGGTAGGCTTGCTCGACCTGGGGCAGGGGGCGGGTCTTGAGAGGGGTTGCGCTGGCGGGAAGGGCGGAGGCCAACATGGCGACACCTACCAAGGCCGCGATGAGTTTACGCATAGTTATCTCCTGTTGGGCCAGAGAGGCCGTCAGCAATCCCATATTGATCAGGCGTTATTATAACTTCTGCGGCCAAGCTTGCAAACCTCGACATGCGGGCTTCCGATAAAGGCTTGAACCGGCATGCTTGGCTTTGCCCCTCATGGTGCCGGAGTCTTAAGAAGCACTCGCCAGACCAAGATTATTATCGAGATTACGCCTCAATATTAAAAATTACTTATTCATCAGCGGTTTTTTATAACAAAAATTTATGACCGGGCGATTTTCATCAACGTTATGCTCCATATCTTTTCTCATTGGTCCTTCTGGATTTTTTGCCGAAATCGGAGAAGATAGCGTAGTTCTATTATAATCTGTCGCTAAACGGGAACTGATGCTTCCTCTCATCGGGTTTGTATATTTTGCAATAGCCATGGGCCTCAGCAGCCTGTCTTACGCGACAGAGCCGTTGCCGCTGCCCAAGGGACCCGTCGTGCTGACCGTATCCGGTAAGATCAAGCGGACCAATGGTAACGGCGTTGCGCTGTTCGACATAAAAATGCTGGAAGCACTTGGCAGGACGTCTTTTACCTCACGATGGGATCTGTCCGAGGCGCCTCTCCTGTTCGAAGGAGTTCCGCTTCGCGCATTGCTGGAAAGAATCGGGGTCCTTGGAAAGAGCCTGAGGGCATCCGCCCTGAACGATTATGCCGCTGTCATTCCGATGGAAGATCTTAGGTTTGAGCCAATCCTTGCGACGAAAGTGGATGGTCGTACGCTGACGATCCGCGACAAGGGGCCTTTGTGGATCGCTTATCCGAGGGACGCGCACAAAGTTCTTCAGGATGCCAAATATGACTACCGCTGGGTCTGGCAACTCAACAAGCTTCACGTCGAGTAGTCATGCGGTTCGGCTTGCACAATTACAAAACGGCCCTGGTCACACTTCTCGCGACTTTAAGCCTGATCGTGTGACTTGGCTTTACCATCGCGCGACTGGTCGAGATGGAGCAAAGGTTTCGGAATGATGGCTCCTTCACAACCCTTTGGTTTGTCACCCAGGCTCAATTCGAGGCGGCCGTCCTCGCTGAGACCCTAGCCCGAGCCGCCGCGAACGAGAGTTTCAGAACGCCGGAGGAGCACCCGGTCTTTAGAAGCAATATCCTGGCCAGCCGATTAACGGTTCTGCTTGAGGGGCGGCAAGGCAAGCTGATGGACAGCGTCGGCGTTACAGCAGACATCAATCAGGCTCATGCGCAGCTCACAACGGCGGAGCCGCTTCTCCGGGATGGGATCGACGTGCAAGCTGCGGTGCTGCTTCGCGAGCAGATGAAGCAACTCGCATACAGGCTGAGGGACGCTGCCAATCAGATTGTAACGTCAAGCCACGATCAGATTGCATTGAGGCGGTCAGGCTACTTGCGGGTTATGTTTGAAGGCTTCGCCTTTCTCCTGAGAATTGTCCTGAGTGCCGCCTTCCTTCTTATTCGCCTGTTCAAAGGTGTTCAGGAGGCGAGTCAGGCAAAGCAGTTGCTCAGGCAAGAGCAGGAGTTGTCCGACCTGGTGATCAACAACATCAGCAACCAGGGAATTATCATGTTTGATAATCAGCTGCGTTGCCTGCTGTGGAATCACAGCATGGAGGGTTTGCTGAACGTTAAGCCGGATCAGGCGATCGGTCAGCGGATGGAGAATCTGGACCGGCTTTTCAGTAGGCCCGAAATCGTTGATGCGCTGACCAGGGCCACCGAAGGGGCCAGCTCGATCCTGGAGCACGAGACTGTGACTTCGGAAGGGCACGAGCGCTGTCTGGAGATCAACAGCTTCCCGATTTTCATGGCGGAGCGGAAGCTTGGAATTGCCTTCATCCGTGATGTGACGGAGCAGTGGCTTGCGCGTAAGCAGGCTGAGCGGCAGAACTTCGATCTCCAGATCAAGGTTCTCCAGAGGACGGCAGCCTTGCGTCAGGCAGAGCGCCGCCTGATCGCAGCCATCAATTCCGCCTCAGAAGGCTTTGCGGCTTTCGATTGGACGGGAAAGCTCCTCTTCGCCAACGAGCAGATCTGGGCGGCGGCTCCGGTGTCCCTGTGGTGCAGCGAGGACATGAGTCTGCACGTGTTCCTGCGATGCTTTGCCATGTGTGAAGGAGCCGATCTGCGCCTCGTGAAAGCCCAAGCGCCCTTCGAGGAGATCGAGTACGATCTTCTGGTTAAGAAAGACACCTGGCACCGGCTCTCCCTCACAAAAGCTGACGGGGCGACGATCTTTGTCCGTTTGACCGATATCAGCGGCTATAAGCAGGCGGCAAAGGCACTCGAGTCAGCTCTGGAGCGCGAGCGCGAGACGACCAACGCTTATCGGAGCTTCGTATCGATGGTGTCCCACCAGTTCCGGACGCCACTCGCCATCCTGGACTCGAGCGCACAACGCATCCTGCGGCGCGGTTCGGCGTTGACCCAGGACGAACTCGCCACCCGCGTTCAGAAAATCCGCAATGCGGGGACAAGGCTGACACGCCTGGTCGACAGCGTGCTCAACGCGGCCAAGCTCGACGCGGGAACGATCGAGCTGAACCCGGCCTCGTATGATCTCACCCATCTGGTCATGGACATCTGCGAGCGGCAGCGAGAGGTCAGTTCTCAAGCCGACATCCGTTTCGACGTGCCGGATAATCCTGTGCACGTATATTGCGACGGCATGCTGATCGAGCAGGTCGTGGTGAACCTCCTGTCCAATGCCATCAAGTATTCTGGGACCTCGCCCGTGGTCGAGATCAAGATCTGGATGGACGGCTCCCGAGCCTATTGTTCCGTTCGCGTCTGGGGCATCGGAATTCCTGCGAACGAACTGCCGAAGATTTTTGAGCGGTTCTATCGCGCCAGCACAGCCTCTGGAATCGCCGGTACCGGCATCGGCCTGAACTTGGCCCAGCGGATCATGCATCTCCATGGAGGCGAGATCCACGTTGAGAGCTACGAGGCTGCTGGCTCTCTCTTCACCTTCGACCTACCCATCGCCAATGCGGATCAAGCGCAGCAGGCTGCATGAGTGACCACGATCATGACAATACAAAAAACAATTCTCTGCGTTGAAGACGAAAACGATCTCCGGAGCGATATCGCTGAGGAACTGGAAGCCGCCAATTATCGCGTGCTCCAGGCAGCCAATGGCAGCGAGGCTCTGGCGCTTCTCGAGAAACAGCGGCCGGATCTGGTCCTCTGCGACATCACCATGCCGGGTCTCGGAGGCTATGATGTGCTCAAGGCCTTGCGCGAGCAGGGCAACATGGTGGACGTTCCCTTCATCTTCCTCACGGCTCTCGCCGAGCGCAACGATGTCCTGACCGGGAAACAGGCCGGAGCGGACGATTATCTGGTCAAGCCCATTGATTACGAGATCCTGCTCGCGACGGTCGCTGCCCGTCTCGACCAAGTAGCCCGGGTGCAGTCGAGCGCCGTTCACCGGGCTGAGGAATCCTGGCAGGAGATCCTCAAAGCCTCTCAGGGGCGCACCGTTGATGCTCTCTACAAGGCCACTTTGGCTTTCGACCGCTTCCTTGTGGGCGTCGTGATCGTCAACGAGGCCGGGGAGGTTCGGGTGATGAACAAGGAGGCGCAGCGCATTCTTGCCGAAGACGATGGTTTGAGCGCATCGCAGGGGATCCTGAAAGGCTCGGTCGCCAAGCAGAACAGCAAACTCTATTCAGCCATCGAGAAAGCCTTTGAGGAGGAAACCCTCGACGAGATCATCTCTTTCCCGCGCGTCTCGGGTGGGCGGCCGTATCTCGTCCTGATCCCCGGCCAGCGCTTCTCGCCCGAGGAGCGGCCCGAGGCCGTGGTGCTGCTCGTCATCGACACGGAGCAGCGTGCCAAGGTTTCGGGCGACACGCTCGTCCGCCTGTACAACCTAACGCCATCCGAGACCCGGGTTGCGCTGATGCTGATCGACGGCAAGCGCCTGGACCAGATTGCGGAGGAACTCGAGGTGGCTCAGACCACCGTCGTGTTCCACCTCAAGAACCTGTTCCGCAAGACGGATACCAACCGCCAGGCGGATCTGGTGCGTGTGCTCCTCTCGGTACCGCTGCGGACCTCCGCCGACTGAACCGGTCGCTTAAACCGCGTTAAGAAGTTGCTCACCATTCCGGCAAGATCGGCCAAAACCCAAGCTTTGCCACAATTTGTTCAGCTTTCAGAGAGGTTTCGAACAGTATATCTCTTGGCATGAAGAGGGAGACATGGGGCCTCCCTTCTGTCGGGGTGTTGATCATGAGGATCTTCCGTCTTGTTTCCGGCACGGCCGCCGCTCTGGCGCTGGTCTCCGGCCTGGCTGTCGCCGAGCCGGCTGCAGCGCGCGATCGCCTGTCGCCTGGTGCCGCTGTGGCTCTCGGTGCTCTGGGCGGTCTTGCCGTGGGTGCTGCCGTTGGCGCCGCTGTGGCTCAGCCTCAGCCGCCGGTCGTCTACCGGGCTCCGCCTCCGCCGCCACCGGTTTACGTGGAAGAGCGTCGGGTGCCGGTCTACTACGAGCGCCCGGTCCGGGAGCGGGTCTATGTGGAGCAGTGCACGACCGAGCGCTATCGCGAGTGGGTTCCCGGTTGGGGCTGGGAGCACCGCAGCCGCAGGGTGTGCCACTAACCAATCCGATCAGGCCCGCCTCAAGCGGGCCTTTTCTTTGGAACTGCGGAGAACCGGGGTTTTGCTGCCGCGTTGACCGCATGAAAACCATGCGAGATTTGCCATGACCAGCACCCCGAAAGATCAGGCCGGTTCCGATCGGACGAAGCTGAACCCAGGCGATCAGGCCAAGCCGGGCACCGCCGGCACCGGGGAGAATGTCTGCCCGGAATGCAAAGGCAGCGGCCGCATCGGCGCGGCGGCATGCCAGACCTGCGGCGGCACCGGCACGATCATCGAAGGGATCGGCGGCGCCTGAGTCCTAAGATTTGTCGGGCTTCGCCATCCAGCGAATGAGCGGCATGAGCGGCACAACCCAGATCAGGCCGAGGACGATATAGGCCACCGTCTGGATGAGCTTCGGCGCCTCGGAGATCCGTCCCTCGGCGACCGCCATGGCAAACAGCGCGTAGAAAAAGATGAAGGCCAGCATCACCACTGTCCCGATCAGCTTGCGCGCGCGCGTACCCATGGCCGAAACCCTCAACTTCGTGAAATCTCATCCCGACGGTGCGTCACCGGCATGAATTGCCTCCAGCAGGCGCAGCCTCTATGTGACGTCCATATCCTGGGTTCAAGCCCTAATCGATGATGAGAGTGAGCATGGCTGTCGCAGCCTCCACCGAGGGCATGCCGCTGGCACGCGTGCCCCAAACCCGATCCCTGTCCGCGGTCCGCACCTGGATCTACACCCTTGCCGCCCTAGTGGTGCTGATGGTCGCCGTCGGTGGCGCCACACGCCTGACCGGTTCCGGTCTCTCGATTACCGAATGGCGGCCGGTCACGGGCGCCATTCCGCCGCTCACCGAACAGGCATGGCTGGTCGAGTTCGACAAATACCGGCAGATCTCGCAATACGAGCTCGTGAACAAGGGCATGACCCTGTCCGAGTTCAAGTTTATCTATGCTTGGGAATGGGGGCATCGGCAGCTCGGTCGCCTCCTCGGCCTCGTGTTCTTCCTGCCGCTGGTCTGGTTCTGGGTCCGCGGTGCAATCCAGGGCAGGCTGGCCCTGACCCTCCTTGGCATTGGAGCCCTAGGCGGACTTCAGGGCGCCATCGGGTGGATCATGGTGGCCTCGGGCCTCGAGCCCGGCATGACTGCCGTGGCGCCCATCAAGCTGGCCCTGCACCTGACGGTCGCCAGCATCATCCTGGCCTGTCTCGTCTGGGTGGCAGCCGGCCTGAAGGATCGCACCGACGCAATCCCGGAGGTACGCGCAGGGTATGCGCCGCGCATTCTCATGGGGCTGATCCTGTTCCAGATTGCTCTCGGCGGCCTCGTGGCGGGCTCGAAGGCGGGATTGACCTACAACACCTGGCCCCTGATGGACGGCGCGCTTGTCCCGCCGGCCTCAGCCCTGTTCTCGGTCTCGCCCTGGATCGAAAACCTCGTCGACAATGTCGTGCTGGTTCAGTTCAACCACCGCTTGGCTGCCTATGCCATCGTTGCCTTTGCCCTGTGGCATGCCTGGACCCTGCGGCGTGTAGCGCCGGGTTCGGAGGCGGCCAGGCGGGCCAGTGCCATGGCTGGCCTGACCCTGGCGCAGATGGTGCTCGGCATCGTGACCCTGCTGCTCGTGGTGCCACTGTGGGCCGGTCTTGCTCATCAGGTCTTTGCCATGGCGGTTCTGGCCATGGCTGTCGTTCATGCCCGGGTGAGCGCCGCCTGACATGAAAAAGGGCGGCCTTTCGGCCGCCCTGATCTTCAGCCGCTAACGATATTAGCGGATGACCTGGACGATGCGGCGGGTGCCGGGCTCGACCAGAACCGGGGTGTCGTTCACCACCGTGTAGCGGTAGTTGGTGACGCCGTACTGTTCCGGAACTTCATAGTACTGCACACCGGAAGCCGGGAGGGTCGCACCCACGCGGATCTCTTCCTGGACGCGGTAGGACGGAACGCCCTGGGTCACCACATACTGGCGGAACTGCGGCTGCTGCTGCTCGGCGAGGCCGCCCACAATCGCGCCCGTCACGCCGCCGATGGCAGCGCCGACCGGGCCGCCGACGATGGCGCCGCCAACGGCACCGGTGGTCGCGCCGGCCGCAGCGCCGCCGCCGGACTGAGCAAGTGCGCCAACCGGAGCAAGGGCCACGAGAACAGCGCCTGCAAACAAGATCTTCTTCGACATGTGTCAGCTCCTAACTGGTGAAGTCTGGAGCTTAACGGCCAGGCAGAAGGGTGGTTCCGAGGCCTGTAAGCAAGTTCAGATACGAATTGTGAATAAGTCGCGCGCTTTTCCTGTGTGACCGTACCAATCATGCCTCAATGCTTGGGGGGCATGCTCTCGCAGCAGGGATGACGCTTCGAAACCTCATCTATCCTGCGGATTTGCAGGTGTGGTAGGCGGCTGCCTTCCGGTGGGGGCCGTCGAAAGGCGCGAATTCTGCGACAGCTCCATGTTCCGTCGTGTGCTGCGGAGATCCATGCAGTCACGCTTCACCAGCGTTCAGAAAGCGAGGTCTGAATGGCCTTGGCTGAAAAACGCTAAAAATCACCGTGGGAATAGGGCTGGAATTAGGAAATCAGGTCTTGCTCTGCTACAGGTGAACAATATTAAGATAGCCTTAACCCTCAAGCGCAGTGCTGCAGGAACAGGCTGATAAGGAGTCAGGCATGAACGTGCTGGTCTTTGCTTCGCGAAAAGGCGGCTCGGGTAAGAGCACGCTCGCTGCTCATCTCGCGAGTTATATCGCCAACCCTTCACGCCCCACATTGCTCATTGACAACGACCCGCAGGGGTCCTTGTCCTTGTGGCACAAGATCCGGAACCAGGAATACCTTGGCCTCAAGCACAACGTCCGCAATCTGGGCGAGGCCCTGAAGGACGCCAAGCGCCAGGGTTACGAATGGGTGCTCATCGACACGCCCCCGAACAAGTCTCCCATCGTGGCCGAGGCCATCAGGCACGCCACCCTGGTGATCATTCCGGCCCGGGCCAGCCTGTTCGACATCGCGGCGCTGCAGGACACGGTGGCCATCGCCCGCGAGCACCGCAAGCCCTATGCCGCCGTGATCAACGCCGCCCCGGCCAAGCACGGTGATAACGAGGCTGCCGTCGTGGCCGACGCACGTGGAGCCCTGAATGCGCTTCAGGTTCCCGTCTGGGCCGGCCAGATCACGCACCGTCCGGAACTGACGCTCTCCCTCGCAACAGGCGAGGGCGCCCGGGAATACGATGCAGGTTCGCAGGGTGCGGACGAAATCGGACGCCTCTGGACGGCGCTCGAGCGTTCGCTCAACGCCATCCACAACACCTATAAGAAGGCGGGTTCATCCCGCGCGGCATAGCACCGAGCTTCACGGCATGAAAAAGGGCGGCCTTGAGCCGCCCTTTTTGCTTTTCAGTTCGTCATGCCCAGCATGAGGCCGGGCATGACGGGATGGAGGCAATGACGATTGCTTAAGCCGCGTCCAGCGCCTGGTTGAGATCGTCGATCAGGTCCTGCGTATCCTCGAGGCCGATGGACAGGCGCACCACCTCCGGGCCGGCACCGGCCTGGGTCTTCTGCTCGTCCGTGAGCTGGCGGTGCGTGGTCGAGGCCGGGTGGATCACGAGGGAGCGGGTGTCGCCGATATTGGCCAGGTGCGAGAACAGCTTGAGGTTCGACACCAGCTTCACGCCGGCCTCGTAGCCGCCCTTGAGCCCGAAGGTGAACACCGCACCGGCGCCCTTGGGGCAGTATTCCTGCGCGAGGTTGTGGTAGCGGTCCGAGCGCAGGCCGGGATAGCTCACCCAGGATATCTTGCTGTGGCCCTGCAGATGCTCGGCGACTGCTAGGGCATTGTCCGAGTGACGCTGCATGCGCAGCGGCAGGGTCTCGATGCCGTTGAGGATCAGGAAGGCATTGAAGGGCGAGAGCGCCGGGCCGAGGTCGCGCAGGCCGAGCACCCGGCAGGCGATGGCGAAGCCGAAATTCCCGAACGTTTCGCCCAGCACCATGCCGGCATATTCCGGACGCGGCTTGGAGAGCATCGGGTAGCGGTCGTCGCCCGCGAAGTTGAACGTGCCGCCATCCACGATGACACCACCGACCGAGTTGCCGTGGCCGCCAAGGAATTTGGTGGCCGAATGGACGATGATGTCGGCACCGTGCTCGAACGGGCGGATGAGGTAGGGCGAGGCCATCGTGTTGTCGACGATGAACGGGATGCGATGCTTCTTGGCAATCGCCGCAATGGCCTTGAGGTCGACGATCACGCCGCCCGGATTGGCAATGGATTCGACGAAGATCGCCTTGGTCTTCGGCGTAATGGCGGCTTCGAAGGAGGATGGATCGTCCGAATCGGCCCAGACAACGTTCCAGCCGAAGTTCTTATAGGCGTGGTTGAACTGGTTGATCGAGCCGCCATAAAGCTTGCGGGCCGCCACGAACTCGTCGCCGGGCTGGAGCAGGGTGTGGAAGGTCAGGAACTCGGCCGCATGGCCCGAGGCGACGGCGAGAGCCGCCGTGCCGCCTTCCAGCGCGGCAACACGCTCCTCGAGCACCGCACAGGTCGGATTGCCGATGCGGGAATAGATGTTTCCGAAGGCCTGGAGCCCGAAAAGCGAGGCCGCATGATCTACGTCGTCGAAGACGAAGGAAGTGGTCTGGTAGATCGGCGTCGCCCGCGCGCCGGTGGCTGCGTCGGGAGCGGCTCCGGCATGGATGGCAAGCGTATTGAAACTTGGCAGACGGTCGGTCATGGCAGCAGCCTCTTCCTCTCTAGAGCGACGTTCTGTTCTCTATAAAGAACGAAACGTTCTTCCGGTCAAGGCAGTGGATGCAAAGCTGCCGATACGACTTACGGCCGATTGAGGCTGAGCTTCTGGAAGCCTTTTCCTGACAGAACCGGCTTCTTCGCGCTGATCATCCGCGAGTTGACGCCCTGCCAGGAGATCTCGCCGGAGAGACGGCCGAACTCGATCTTGGGGCAACGGTCCATGACCACCTGCAGGCCCTTCGCCTCGGCTTTGGCGGCGGCCTCGTCATTGCGGACGGAGAGCTGCATCCAGAGAACCTTCGGCAGCGGATCGAGCGCCAGAGCCTCGTCTGTGATCGGCCCGGCGGCCTCCGAGTTGCGGAAGATTTCGACCATGTCGATGGGGCCGGGCACATCCTTCAGGGAGGCGTAGACCGTCTTGCCCAGAAGCTCGGTGCCCGCCAGTCCCGGATTGATGGGGATCACGTCGTAACCCCGCTCCAGCAGGTACTTGGTGACGATCCAGCTCGGGCGCGACGGGTTCTGCGAGGCGCCGACCAGCGCGATGGTTTTCACGCCGTTGAGGATGCCGCGGATGTAATCGTTCGGATAATTGTCGTGATTCATGAAGGGAACGTATGGGATAGGGCAGGGCAGTTCAATGAGCATCGCAGATTCATGGCATCGCACCATCCCATCATGACCCGAGACGAACTCGCGGCCTTTCTGGACCGGGAGTTTCCGCAGATCCACATGGGAGGGCAGACCTATTTCGTGGATGAGGTCGGGCCTCTGTCGGCCAGGATGCGGATGACCTATCACGAACGCCATATCCGCCCGGGAGGAACGATCTCGGGGCCGGCCATGATGTCTTTGGCGGATCTCACCCTCTATGTGGCGATTCTGGCCCATATCGGCCCGGTGGCGCTCGCCGTCACCACGAGCCTGAACTTCAACTTCCTGAGAAAGCCCGAGCAGCGGGATCTCATCGCTGATTGCCGACTCCTGAAGCTGGGAAAGCGGCTGGCGGTCGGGGATGTGTCGATCTATTCCGAGGGCAGCCCGGAGGTAGTCTGCCATGCGACTGGAACCTATTCGATCCCGGATCGCCGCTGACGTTCAAAGCCTTACTCACGCCTTTGGGGGCAGGAGCGCGTCGTCGATCTCCCGGGCGCGCAGCGCCGCGGGGCGGTTGCCGATCCGGTTCCAATAGGCCTCGAAGGCGGGCCGCTTCTCGATTGTCCCGAACATCATACCCCAGCCGATCTGTGCGCCCACATAGACATCGGCGGCGCTGAACTGGTCGCCTGCAATGTATTCGGATTGCGAGACTGCGTATTCCAGGGCATCGAGCACGCTCTCCAGGGAGCCATAGCCGATCATGGCCTGACGCTCGGACGGCACCTCGAAGCCCAGCGACTTGTTGCTCACGGCGGCCTCAACCGGCCCGGCGGCGAAGAACATCCAGCGGTAATAGGTGCCGCGGCGGGGATCGCCTGGAGGCGGCGCCAGCCTTGCTTGGGGAAAGGCATCGGCCAGATAGGCGCAGATCGCAGCCGCCTCGGTGACAACCACGCCCTCATGGAGGATCGCCGGCACCTTGCCCATAGGATTGACGGCGCGATAGCCGGGCGCCTTCATTTCGGGGCCGAAGGCCAGGACCTCCGTCCGGTAGGCGCAACCCGTTTCCTCCAGCATCCAGCGCACGATGCGGCCGCGCGACATGGGATTCGTGAAGAAGATCAGTGCATCAGCCATGCGGGCCCCTTGTTGTAGATTGAAGCCGATTGTGCCTCAGAGTTACCGCTAAGCATAGCCTGTGCTGAACCAGGGCGGAGACCATGTGGTATGGAGAGACCACATATGCGGTGTCTAAATACCTTGATCAGGTAAGATGTTGTTTTATATTGCTTTTCCTATGGCTTTGCCCTGTTTGTTTCCAGTTGACTTCACTATCTGAAAACACTAAACAGCCCTCACTCGCCGCCGCACCTCGCGGCGGTTTGTCATTTTCAGAACCTGAGCCCTAGGGCTCCAACGGGATACAGCGCTATGAAGACTACGACTTCGCTGAAGCCCGCCGAGGTCGAGAAGAAGTGGGTTGTGATCGACGCGAAGGGCCTGGTTGTGGGCCGTCTTGCGTCGGTGGTTGCCATGCGCCTGCGTGGCAAGCACAAGGCGAACTACACGCCCCACGTCGACTGCGGCGACAACGTCATCGTCATCAACGCCGACAAGGTGGTGTTCACCGGCCGCAAGCGCGAGCAGAAGGTGTACTACCATCACACCGGTTATCCGGGCGGCATCAAGGAGCGCACCGCGCGTTTCCTTCTCGAAGGCCGCTTCCCGGAGCGCGTGGTCGAGAAGGCTGTGGAGCGCATGCTCCCCCGCGGCCCGCTTTTCCGTCAGATCATGGGCAACCTGCGCGTCTATGGCGGCGCTGAGCATCCTCATACCGCTCAGCAGCCTGAAGTCCTGGACGTCGCGGCCCTCAACAGCAAGAACGTGAGGGCCTAATCCATGGCGACCCTTCAGTCTCTCGCCGACCTGGGCCAGAATCCCCAGACGGCCGCTCCGGAAGCTCCGAAGCACGTCCAGAAGCTCGACTCGCTCGGCCGCGCCTATGCCACTGGCAAGCGCAAGGACGCGGTTGCCCGCGTGTGGATCAAGCCGGGCTCCGGCAAGATCCTCATCAACGACCGCGCCGTCGAGGTGTACTTCGCCCGTCCCGTGCTCCGCATGATCCTGGCGCAGCCGCTCCAGATCGCCCAGCGCGAAGGCCAGTACGACATCGTCGTGAACGTCAACGGCGGCGGTCTCTCCGGCCAGGCCGGTGCGGTCCGTCACGGCCTCGCCAAGGCGCTGACCTACTATGAGCCGGAGCTTCGCGGCCCGCTCAAGAAGGAAGGCTTCCTGACCCGCGATCCGCGCGTCGTCGAGCGTAAGAAGTACGGCAAGAAGAAGGCCCGCCGCAGCTTCCAGTTCTCGAAGCGCTAAGGCTCCTCAGCCAGATTCTCGAAAAGGGCGGTCCTCGGGCCGCCCATTTTGCATCTACGCCAAGGCGCGTTCAAGTTCCGCTTTGTTCATCCGCGAACGGCCCGGAATATCGCGCTTGCGGGCGCGCTCCATGAGTTGGGCCTTTGTGGTGGATGATGCGCCGCTCCGTGTGGCGCTTTTGCGTGCGGCGGCAGCCTTCTTGGCAACGTCGCGCGGCTGTTTCGAAAACTGCTTGCCCTTGCGGGTGTCGGCTCTCTTCTTGTCCGACGATCGCTTGTACTCGCTGTCGGTCAGCGCCTTCCGGCTTTTGGCCGGCAGGTAGCGCTCGCCGGTGTCGCCGCTCTTCTTGCCGGATTTCGTGCCCCAATCCTCATCCTGCCACTGCTGGAGATGGTTGTCCGAGGTCTTCTTGCCCTCGTAGCCGCCGCCTTCCTTCTTGTACTCGGCCACGGCCACCTGGGCCTTGCGCGCCGACCATTGGCCGGGCTTGCCGCCTTTCGCGCTCTTCGTCACTTCTGCCTTCACCGTCTCCCAAAGCTTGGGATTCGTCTTCTTCGCCGTACCAGCCATCGGAGCCGCCTTCTCGCGTTCAAGATCGCGGAAGCAACCGCACAGAACATGAAGGGTTCCGAGCTGCATTCCTTGACAAGCTAGGCTTCATGGCTTCATAGATCGTCTCATGATCATCGTTTCAGACATCCGACGTAGCCTGTCCGCCGCGCCCGCGCGCCTGCGATGACGGCTGCTCGTCCGTTCGTCTGCCAGCCGCGCCCTCTGCGCGGCTTTTCTTTTTCCTGAAACCTTGTGGGCCCTGTGCGCTTGGCCCTATCTCAGCCTCGACGATAGATTGGATCGATCATGACCTCGACCCTCGACAGATCCTCCGGCCTTAGCCAGCAGACGAAGACCGTCTTTATCGACGGGGAGGCGGGCACCACCGGCCTCGGCATTCGCGAGCGCCTGAAGGACGTGTCCGGCGTCGCTATCCGCAGCATCGATCCTGAGCGGCGCAAGGACCCGGCCGCCAAGCGTGAGATCCTGGCCGAGGTCGATCTCGTGGTGCTGTGCCTGCATGACGACGCGGCGCGCGAGACCGTGAGCCTCGTGGACGGCCTGAGCGGGCATAAGCCCAGAATCCTCGACGCCAGCACGGCGCATCGGGTGAGCCCAGGCTGGGCCTATGGCTTCGCCGAACTCGATTCCGCGCAGCGGGAGGCGGTCGCCAACGCCGACCGTGTGGCCAATCCCGGCTGCTATCCCACAGGCGCCATCGCGCTCATCCGGCCCCTCGTGGATGCGGGCCTCGTTCCGGCCGATTACCCGATCAGCGTGAATGCGGTGAGCGGCTACAGCGGGGGCGGGCGCTCCATGATCGAATCCTACGAGGCCGGCACGGCGCCTTCCTTCGAGCTCTATGGCCTCGGCTTCGAGCACAAGCATGTGCCCGAGCTGCAGAAATACACCGGCCTGACCCGGCGGCCCATCTTCATCCCCTCAGTGGGCAATTTCCGGCAGGGCATGCTGGTGAGCGTGCCGCTTCACCTCGATATGCTGCCGGGCAAGCCGAAGGCAGGCGATCTCGAAGCGGCACTGATAGCCCACTACCAGGGCGGCGGGCTAGTGAGCGTGGTGTCGACCATCCGGGACGGCAAGAAGATCGAGCGGCTCGAGCCCGAGGCGCTGAACGATACCGACCGGCTGGAGCTCTTCGTCTTCCAACACGACAGCTACAACCACGCGCTCGTGGTCGCCCGCCTCGACAATCTCGGCAAGGGCGCCTCGGGTGCTGCGGTGCAGAATATCCAGCTCATGCTCGGGTTGATTTGAAGAGCAGTGTCGCTCTGATTGGCATCACCGGCCTTGTGCCGGTGATCTCGTTCGGTGGAGGCGCGGCGCCTTTCAAACAGAGATGGCCGGGACAAGCCCGGCCATGACGTGAAGAAGCGCTTTTCCTGCTGGAGCTAATGCCCCTTCCAGCTCTTGCTGGTATCCAGGGCATTGCCTTCAAACGCGACGACGCGCTGGCGCTGCTCGCCGAGCCCCTCGATTCCAAGCGAGACCTCGTCGCCGGCCTTCAAGAAGCGCTGCGGCTTCATCCCCATGCCGACACCGGGCGGGGTGCCGGTGGTGATCACGTCGCCGGGCTCCAGGATCATGAAGTGCGAGACGTAAGACACGATCTGCGCGACGTTGAAGATCATGGTCTTGGTCGAGCCGTTCTGCATGCGCTCGCCGTTCACGTCGAGCCACATGGAGAGGTTCTGCGGGTCCGGGATCTCGTCCTTGGTCACCAGCCAGGGGCCGAGAGGGCCGAAGGTGGGGCAACCCTTGCCCTTGGTCCAGGTGCCGCCGCGTTCGATCTGAAACTCGCGCTCGGAGACGTCGTTACAGACGCAATAGCCGGCGACGTATTCCAGCGCCTCGTTGGCGCCGACATAGGACGCCCGCTCGCCGATCACGATAGCCAGTTCCACCTCCCAATCGGTCTTCTGCGACCCTCGGGGGATGATCACATCGTCGTTGGGTCCCACAATGCAGGAGGGTGCCTTGTTGAACACGATGGGCTCCGCCGGAATCGCAGCGCCGGTCTCGGCCGCATGGTCGGCGTAGTTCAGCCCGATGGCGATGAAATTGCGCACCTGACCCACGCAGGCGCCCAGACGCTGGCCAGAGGGCGCTGCCGGGAGGGTGGAGGGGTCAGTTTGACGGATACGGTTCAAGGTATCTGAGGACAACGTCGCTCCGGTGATGTCGTCAACGATACCCGAGAGGTCACGAATCTGTCCCTGGGCATCGATCAACCCGGGCTTCTCCCGTCCCGCTTCCCCAAATCTCACCAGCTTCATCAAACGCTCCTGTCGTTGCGGCATGTGCATAATTGGCGCGAACGCGCTCCGCTACAATGCATTTTTCGGACGCAAATATGTTGCTCTTTTGCCACGAGCGCCTACAAAGTGCGAGAATTCCCTTGTCCCGATGGTGTTAGACGGCTGCCTGCATTTAGCCGCCAATACATTTGTTTAGATGTGAACCATTGTTCCATGCTTGTGCTTTCTATGGCCCTTTTGAAGTAAAGCTAAGTATTGATTGAAGTGGATACGTGCGGTTTATGAATTCTTAACCGCCTGCCTCAACCACATAATCAGATTGCGGCGAAATTTGAGCGTTGGCAGATTGGGCTCAAGGCGGGATTCGCCCGCGCAAGAAACAAATGGGCAGGAAAACTCCATGAGTCGTCTCTCTCGTTCTTTGACCCTGACTGCAGTCTCTCTTGCAGCTCTCGTCGCCGCTCAGGGTGGCGCTCATGCCGGTGCCTTCGGCATCCGCGAGCAGAGCGCTTCGGCTCAGGGCCTTTCCTTCGCCGGCGCAGCGTCCGGCTCGGGCTACCTGTCATCCATGTTCTGGAACCCGGCCGTGATCACGATGATGCCGGGCTGGAACACCGAGGCGAGCCTCTCGCTCATCGTTCCGCGCGTGGACATCAACCCGCTTCCGTCCGTGCCCACCTTCGCGCTGGGCGGCTCCGGCGACATCGGTCAGGATGCCATCGTTCCGGCCAGCTACAACTCCTACCAGATCAACGACATGCTCTGGGTCGGCCTGTCCACGACCTCTCCCTATGGCCTTGTCACCGATCCGCGGGACAACTGGGCCGGCCAGGTCTATTCGCGCTCGTCCAAGGTTTTCTCCCTGAACGCCAATCCTGTTCTCGGCATCAAGGTGAACAACTGGCTGTCCGTTGCAGCCGGTCCGTCTCTCCAGTATTTCGACATCCGCCTCAAGCGGGCGGCTGCCGTCACGCCGGGCGCTCCCAGCGTCATTCTCGACGGTGACGATATCGGCTTCGGCTTCACGGCCGGTGTGACCCTCACGCCGTTCGCCGGTACCTCGATCGGCATCGGCTATCGCTCGCGGATCGATCACGAGCTTGAGGGAACGGTCACGTCTCCCGCAGGCCGCATTCCGATCACCTCCGATCTGACGACACCGGACCAGCTCACCATCGGCATCTCGCAGGCCATTACGCCGGCTCTCACCGTGCATGCCGGCTTCGAGTGGACGAACTGGAGCGTGCTCGAGACGCCTCTCGTCACCGGTCCGGGTGGCGTGGTCGTGACCGATCTTCCGCTCAACTACGACGACGGCTACTTCTACTCTCTCGGCTTCGACTACAAGCTGACCAATCAGCTGACCCTGCGCGCCGGTCTGGCCTACGAGGAGTCGCCGATTGATACGGAAGTCCGCTCCACCCGTCTGCCTGACAACGATCGCATTTGGGCATCGGTCGGCGCCAGCTACCAGTGGAACAACAAGCTGTCGTTCGACGTCGCTTACACCCACATCTTCACGAAGGAGACGGACATCCGCATCCTTCCGGGCCAGCAGGATTTCGAAGGCCTGCCCTTCGTGGCCGATGTGGACGCGAGCGTCGACATCGTGTCGGTGGGCCTGCGCTACCGCTGGGATGACCCGGCTGTTGCCATCCCGGCTGCTCCGATCGTCCGCAAGTACTGATCTCCTCGGCAGCAGATCGAATCGAAAGGCCGGCGAAAGCCGGCCTTTCCTTTTGGGCGGATAGAGGAAAAGTACGACGCTTCAGGATTTTGCGAGAACGTAGGTTCCCGGAGCATCGCAGAGAGGCTCCAGCTTGCCGCCTCCAGGCTCCCGCGCTAGCACCGTTTTGGGTGCTTGAGCCTTGATCCATTCGAACCAGTAGGGCCACCAGGAGCCGGGTGTCTCGTTCGCCTGCTTCACCCAGTCCTCCAGCTCGCCCTCAACCGGACCGCCGGTCCAGAACTGGTACTTCGGCTTGCCGGGCGGATTGACCACGCCGGCAATGTGCCCCGATCCGGCAAGCACATAGTGGACAGGCCCTCCAAAAGCCTTCGAGCCGACGAAGACCGAGCGGGCAGGGGCGATGTGGTCTTCCTTGGTGGCGAGATTGAAGATCGGCACCTTCACCTTCTTCAGGTCGAGTTTCACGCCCGCCAGCTCCATCTCGCCCTGGGCGAGCTTGTTCTCCAGGTAGCAGTTGCGCAGATAGAAGGCGTGATTGGCCGCCGGCATACGGGTCGAGTCGGCGTTCCAGTAGAGCAAGTCGAAGGGAAGCGGCGCCTTTCCCTTCATGTAGACATTAACCACGTAGGGCCAGATCAGGTCCGTGGGCCGCAGCATGTTGAAGGCATTGGCCATGCGCGAGCCTTCGAGGTATCCGCGCTTCTTCATGGAGGCCTCCAGGCTCTGGACCTCCTGTTCACCTGCGAACACCTTCAGGTCGCCCGCATGGGTGAAGTCCACCTGCGCGGTAAAGAGCGTCGCGCTGTCGATGCGCTTGTCCCGCTTGGCGGCCATGTAGGCCAGCGTCGTGGCGAGCAGCGTGCCGCCGACGCAATAGCCGATCGCCGTCACCTTCTTCTCGCCCGTGGCCTGCTCAATCGCGTCAAGCGCCGCGAAGATGCCGTCGCGCATGTAATGCTCGAAGCCTTTTTCCGCATGCTGCTCGGCCGGATTGACCCATGAGATGCAGAAGACGGTCAGGCCCTGCGCGACCGTCCAGCGGATGAAGCTCTTCTCAGGGTTGAGATCGAGGATGTAGTACTTGTTGATCCAGGGCGGCACGATCAGCAGCGGCCGCTTAAGCACCTTCTCGGTGGTGGGTGCGTACTGGATCAGCTCCATGAGATCGTTGCGGAAGACCACCTTGCCAGGGGTGTTGGCGATGTTGGCCCCGATCCTGAAATTGCTCGGATCGGACTGGCGGATCTTCAGCTCGCCACCGCCGGCTTCTATGTCCTCGGCCAGCATGCTGATGCCACGCACCAGATTGGCTCCGTTCTCGCGCAGGGTCTCTCGGATGAGCTCGGGATTCGTCAGAAGAAAATTGGAGGGGGAGAGCGCGCTGGAGAGCTGCTTGAGGTAGAACTGCGCCTTGTGGCGCGTGCGCTCGTCCAGCCCCTCCGCATCCTCCACCAGATCCTCCGCCCAGCGGGAGGAGATCAGATAGGCCTGCTTCAGGAAATCAAAGACCGGGTTCTCGGACCATTCGGGATCCTTGAAGCGGTTGTCCTTGGGCTCGGGCTCGGCGACCGGTTCCGCGGGCTCGCCCTGGGCACGCTTCAGGGTCGAGGCCCACAGGCTCATGAACTGCGTGCCGAGGCGGGTCTGGGCCTCCAGGGTCCTCTGCGGATCGGTCATCCAGGCTTCGGCCACCCGGGTCAGGGACTTGATTGCCTCCGACGTGTCGCCCGGAGGCTCCGACAGGGTTTTGCCTTCCTGGACAGGCTTAAGGTAGGCGGCGGCCGCCTTGCCGGCGCCCTCGATGAACTTAGCTACATTATGGGAGAGCGCCTCGAAGTCCGGGGTGGGGCCTTGGGTCTTCTCTTCACCATATGGCTTGTCCATAAGGCGATCTCCCTCTATCGCAGCAACATTGCCCTCAGGCTGCACTTCCGACATCCTAGCGTTCAGAACGCTGTGTTTGCCAGAGTCTTGTTGCCATCCTTAGGTATCAGAAATGCGTATGAACCTCCTTTCGATCCCTCGCGCTGCGGCCTTTGCACTAACCTTGTGCACGGCTGCCAGCTTGGCCGGCTGCAACAGCAATCCCGTGCGCGACGTGGCCACATCCCTCGGAGCCGGGCCTCAAGTAGCGCAGACACCTGATTTCGTGGCACGCTCGAGGCCCGCGACGCTCGACTACATGCCGATCGGCACGCCCGTTCCCGAGCGCCCGACGCCCGCGCGTTCGGCGGAGGAGATCAAGGCTGCAGAGGCGGAGCTCGATGCCTTGCGGTCCCGGAACGAGGCGGCCGGTGCCGCAGCCGCGGAAATGGGCAACACGCCGCCGCCCGAGCCCATCCGGCTGCCTGCAAACTCCACTGCCAACACGTCGCAGCAAACGCGCCAGAAGGCGAATTCCAACAGAAGGCCTTAGTGCCTATACGGAATGATGTGATTCCGCTCGGGGACGAGAACCAATGTCTGATTTCTACCGGATCAAGCGCCTTCCGCCTTACGTCTTCGAGCAGGTCAACCGGATCAAGGCCGCGGCCCGGGCCAACGGGGCGGACATTATCGACCTCGGCATGGGCAATCCGGACCTCCAGGCCCCGCAGCACGTCATCGACAAGCTCGTCGAGACCGTGGGCAAGCCCCGGACCGACCGCTACTCGGCCTCCAAGGGCATCGGCGGCCTGCGCCGCGCCCAGGCCGGCTACTACGAGCGCCGCTTCGGCGTGAAGCTCAACCCGGACACGCAAGTTGTGGCGACGCT
>NZ_JAFBID010000034.1 GCF_016811235.1 Microvirga arabica | reverse complement strand
TGGCTCTGGCTTCAGCAACTTAGGCGTCGTGGACATGTCCAGTGCGAGGGCAGGCGGAAGTGCCTTCGGCATGCTCGGGGTCAAGAACGGGCCTTCAGCCCGCCGCCTGCGGCGGTGCCAAGGCATTCTTGACCGCTGCGCGTGCCTCCGGCCTTGAGGCTCGCATGGTCGATGACGGACCTCTCCGTCATCGACATGACGACCTCACCCTCAGCCTCTCAGGCGGCTGCGCATCTCCAGCAGTTCAGTGAGAGCAGTCTGGTGCCGGCTGCGCCATTCCTCTGCTTCGCCGAGGGCTCTCTCAAAGGGGTGGGAACAAGAACTGTTCCTAAACACACGCTAAGCTAGAACGAACAAAGAACCTCCATTTTCGCTCGGCCGGATCATGCGGCTTGAGCCAAGGGCTGCGGCAGGCGCAAGGGGCGGAAGCCGTCGATGAGAGTGGGCTTCTCGCCCCATGCATAGGTCCCGGTGAGATTGATGTGCTCCCAGCTCAGAGGCGACACATGCTTGAGCACCTCGGGCCGGATGATCCGCCCCTGCTGACGGAGATGATCCACGGCACGTCCGAGATAGACTGTGTTCCAGTGAACAATGGCGCTCACGACCAAGTTCAGCCCGGATGCCCGGAAGGCTTGGCTCTCGAACGAGCGGTCGCGGATCTCGCCACGCTCGTGGAAGAACACTGCCCGTTTGAGCTTATGGGCTGCCTCACCCTTGTTGAGGCCCGCTTGGCAACGCCGCCGGAGTGCAGGGTCCGAGTACCACTCGATCATGAACAGCGTGCGCTCAAGACGACCGAGCGCGCGAAGAGCGCGGGCCAACTGACTGGGATTGCGAGAGGCGGCAAGCCGCTTGAGGATCGTCGAGGGAGCAACCGTCCGCGTCTGGATCGAGGCCGCCAGATGAAGGAGGTCGTCCCAGTACTCCATGATCAGGCCGGTGTTGATCGGCACGCCGATATGCTCCTGAAGTGCGGGATAGGTCTCCGGCTTCTCGAACGTATGGAGCTTCCGGTCCTTGAGATTACGAAGGCGTGGAGCAAACCGCCGACCTGTCAGGGCGAAGAGACCAAAGACGTGATCGCTGGCGCCGCCTGTGTCCGTGAAGTGCTCCTGAATGTCGAGTTCTGTCTCATGATCGAACAAGCCATCCAGCACGTACGGAGCCTCACTCTCGGTGGCACTGATCGGCAGGATGCTGAAGTAGCCGTACTGGTCGGAGAGATGGCTGTAGAACTTCGAACCAGGTTCGCTGCCGTAGTGCAGATTGATATCGCTGCGCGGGCCTGCGCGATCGCTAGCCTGGAAGAACTGCCCATCTGATGATGCCGTGGAACCGTCGCCCCAGAGCAGGGCATGGGGGTGTTGGGCGTGCCTGTCGGTGATGCAGGCCTGCGCCAGCTTGTAAGTCTCAGGACGCGTATGAAAGATCCGTTTCCAGGCGATTTCCCGCGCGCTGATGCCTTTCGAAGCTGCGGCCATCCGCTTTGCCCCGAGATTGGTGGCGTCGGCCAGAACGCCAGCCAACATGGCCGGGATGTTCTCAGGCGGTTCCTGGGTGCGGATGTGCGTGAACCGATCCGCAAACCCGGTCCAGGCATGTACCTCCGTCAGAAGGTCTGGCACCTCGACCAGCGGGTACATGTCGCCCAGCTCCCACTTCAGCTCCTCGGCTGCTGCCGGCACATCGCCGGGCAGGGGAGTGACGACGAGTTGTCCCGCCTCGAGCCGAACACCTTCCAGTTTGCCATTGCGGGCGCGATAGGCCAGCCGCTTCAGGTTGAAGTCGAGGGTCTGACGGGCCTCGCTGAGATACGCCACGGCATCACCCTGAACGCCGAGACCGAGTTCATCGGCTGCCTTCAAGGCAGTGAAGGTCGGCTTCGGCATCAGCTGTTCGTCCATCGGTCGGAAGGAGCGGCTGCCCTCGACCCAGATGTCACCCGAGCGTAACCGCTCCCGGAGTGCGGCCAATGTGGCGATCTCGTACAGACGGCGATCCGGCTTGGCATCCGTGAAGATCAGCTTTCGGGCTTGGGCAGTAAGGTGGCCAACAGGCACTTGCTCCGGCAAGGTCCGGCGTCCGGCCGCGTTCAAGGTTTTGAGTGTCCCGATTGCGGCCAACAGCGAGTCATGCCGGCGGGATGAGCGGAAGTTAAACGTCTCAAGGAAACGCGCAGCATACTTGCGCACGGGGCGATAACGCTCCGCGGCCAGCATGAGCGGATCGGGATCGGAATCCCGCACCATGGCTTCGACTTCGGGTTGGGCCTGCAACAGGCGATGCCATCCAACCTCATCGTCGAGAACATCGATGGCATTCCGGCCTGTATCGTTGGCGACAACGAGAGCCCGCAAGGTGTCGCGGAACAGGCGCAGCGCCTTGGTGGTCTCTTGCCGCGTGTCGGCGTATTTCTGCTTGCGGCGCGTGTTGGCTCGCGCGAAGAGCCGGCCGATCAGCTTGTTGAACATCGTGACCGCCTCGTCGGTTAACCGCTCCCCGAGTGTGATCAAATGCGCAACGATCGTTGCCCGCCGCCGATTGGCGTTGAAGTCGGCCACGAGCCACGCCGGTGCCGCGTCACCCTCACGGACGATCTGGGTCCAGCGCTCAGGGTGGATCCGCTCACGCCGCTGCGGATCGATGGCCGTGGAACGAACGAAGGCCAGACGCTCCATGAGGCTGATCAGATTGTCGGCGCCGGGTGCATCTGGCGCCGTGCGCAGCCAACTGAACCGAGTTTGTTGAATCGCTGGATCGACCATGAGAAGGGCATCAAGGCTGCCGAGCTGATCCGGTGCTAATCCCTCCAGCAAGGCAGCTTCTGCCCGCTGACGGGCGATAGCGCGCCCAGCGATGCCGATCTTTTCCAGTGCGCCATCGGGCAACAGAAGGGCGCCACGTTCACGGAACGTATTGATGACGGCAGTTGCGATGGGTAGTCCCTGGTCTGTCGCCGTGGCCACATCAATTGCGGCTATCAGAGCCGCACGCCGGTCCTCGCGTGTCGTGGTCCGGACGCCCAAGTATTGCGCCAGACGTCGGCTGTGATCAAAGCGGGTGTTGTAGCGGCGCGAGTAGAGGGCAAAGGCACCGGGGTCGACCTCCAACTGCTCGGCCACATAGGCGACCATGGCGGCCGGCGGGCTCTCGTCAACCCCGAGGATCCGGCCGGGATAGCGCATGAGGCAGAGCTGGACCGCATAGCCGAGCTGATTCTGGGGGCGGCGCCGGACCTCAGCCTGGAGGCGATCCTGCGGCGACAGAGTGTAGTGCCGGATCAGGCTGGCCTCGTCGTCTGGAATGCCGAGCAGCGCCTGACGCTCCTCCGGGCTCAGAAGCTTTCGACGTGTCATTACTCATCCCCCACACTTCTTGCCTGTCGCTCTCGTGACTTGAAGCAAAGGTGCGGGATGATTCTGCTCGGTACAGCCGCCGCCCGGACTGTCCACACGTAACGTTCTGGATAGCGTTACCAGGACAGTTCGGAGGAAGTGCCTGCTCTTGGTTCGTTAGCAGGGGAGGGGGCAAGGATCCCGGACAGAGAGGGGTTCCTGGTCCGTTCTAGCTTAGCGTGTGTTTGGGAGCAGTTCTTGTTCCCACCCCGGAATGCGGACGGGATCCGTTCCTGCAGCAGCACGCCGGCTTTACCTTCTGGCCGGACGCGCTGGCACCAGATAAAATCATGCTCCTTTTTGATCGGCGACGCGGGATCCTGCGACGTGCCTCCGAGACACCGGCAGCGGGACAGGACGATCATGGCGCGACAGGGTGAAGCCTCGTGCGACAGGCGGAGAGCATGGGCATTTGTGGCGCATTCCTATGAGCCATGGTGCCATGCCCTTCTCAGCGGCGCCAACTGCCCGTCAAATTCTCGTGCTTCTTGTGAAGGGCCCTCAGCCGGGTTCACTGGCTCCTGTGGTTTTTGTAGAACGGACAGCGCGAATTGAATCGTTTCGGAGCTCGCTCAGCCATCATGCCCCGGATGCAGTTGCGTCTCACCCCGCGTGGGCACCTCCTGCTGGAGGAAGCAGACGACGCGCCCATCCTGGATGACAAAGTAGCGTTACGGCTGACCGAGGCGTTCGGCCGTGGCACTGGGCATGGGCTAATGCAGCTTGGCGCGGGCGAGATCGGCCAATCCTTACCACCAGCCTTCATCTGGTGGCGCGATTTTGCCCTACGCTATGTGGAGGCAGTCTGTCTTCACGGACCAGGTGGTGGCGGAGAGGGGCCGTCCGCCGCTTTCCTGTCCGCCATGGCCCCGCCGGACGAGGCCGAACTCGCAACCCTTGTGCTGACTGCTCCGATGATGCCGGGGGCAGAATACCTGACCGCTGATATCCTGCTTGGGCTATGGGCCGATCTCAGCACCGCGTTTACCGCGTCGTTCATAGCAGCCGGAACTGATCTGCAGGCTTTCCTCAAGACGCTGAACCCGGCTTGGAACCTGATCGGCCGCGTCCACTTCAATCTGGCCGAGAACCGCCGCGAGCCGGAATGGCCCTTTGCCTTCCTGGCCACCTACACCACGCGCCTGTCGGCCCAGGCAAAGGTCCAGCATGTGCCGCTCGGTCAAGCCTTGCGCGAATACGCCGGCGCCGCCAATCGGGACAAGCTGTTGTCGCTGCTGGTGCCCGTGCAGCGGGCGGCGGAGCACTTTGGCTGGCTCAAGGCCATGGTCGATACCGGAGAGATCTTTCATCCCTTACGCTGGAGCCCAGCCGAGGCCGCACGGCTCCTGAACAGCGTACCCGGCCTGGAAAGCGCCGGTGTGGTCGTGCGCCTGCCTGCTCACTGGCGCGCAGGCCGGCCATCACGCCCGCAGATGACTGCCACGGTTGGCGCCCGTCCACCATCCGGGACAGGCCTTGACGCCCTGCTCGACTTCCACATGGACGTGACCCTGGAGGGTGAGCAGCTCACCGCTGAGGAAATGGCCACCTTGCTTGCTGGCACCGAGACGCTGGTTCTGCTGCGCGGCCAATGGGTGGAGATCGACCGTCCGCGTCTGGACCGCGCGATGCGCCGATTCAAGGAGGTGCAGGATCTCGCCGAACAGGAGGGGCTGACCTTTGCCGAGGCCATGCGCCTGTTGGCCGGCACTGAGGCCACCGGGGACGACGAGCACGCCATTGCCGAGTGGTCGCACATCACGGCCGGAGCGTGGCTGACCGAGACGCTGAGGGCGCTGCGGAACCCCGACGGTGCCGAGATTGATCCTGGTCCGGCCTTAAAGGGACGCTTGCGCCCGTACCAGAAGGCGGGTGTCGAATGGCTTCACCTTCTGAGTGGGCTTGGGCTGGGTGCTTGCCTAGCCGACGACATGGGGCTGGGAAAGACGATCCAGGTCCTGTCGCTGTTGTTGATCCAGAAGCGGAAGGGAGCCGCGGGCAAGCCGAGCCTGCTGGTCGCTCCGGCATCGCTGCTGGCCAACTGGGCGGCGGAGATCGAGCGCTTCGCCCCCGGACTGAACGCGAGGATCGTGCATCCCTCGGCAATGGCGGCCGAAGACCTCAAGCAGGTGACGGTAGAGGGATTGTCCGGCCTGGATCTGGTGATCACCAGTTATGGCTCGCTGCTGCGCCTGCCGGTGCTGGGCAAAACGTCCTGGCGCTTCGTCGTGCTGGACGAGGCGCAGGCGATCAAGAACCCCAACGCCAAGCAGACCCGGATGGCCAAGGCCCTGCAGTCTGAAGCCCGGATCGCCCTAACCGGAACGCCGGTGGAAAACCACCTCGGGGATCTGTGGTCGATCTTCGACTTCATCAATCCCGGCCTGCTCGGCAGCGCAAAGGAGTTCGGCCGCACCACCAAGGCCATGGCCGAGCGGCCGCACAACCCCTACGGCCCGCTGCGTGATCTGGTCCGGCCCTACATCCTGCGGCGGATGAAGACCGACAGAACCGTCATCGCCGACCTGCCGGACAAGACGGAGCTCAAGGCGCTATGCCCGTTAAGCCGCAAGCAAGCCGCCCTCTATGCTCAGACGGTGGCAGATCTGACCGAAGCCCTGCAGGATGCCGACGGGATCCGGCGCAAGGGGATCGTGCTGGCGACACTGATGCGGCTGAAGCAGATCTGCAATCACCCCTCGCAGTGGCTCAATGATGGCAAGTGGGCCGAGGTGGACAGCGGCAAGTGGGCCCGCCTGCGTGAGATCGCCGAGGTGGTCGCTGCCCGCCAGGAGAAGATGCTGGTCTTCACCCAGTTCCGTGAGATGACGGCGCCCCTGGCGGCATATCTGGGTGGAATCTTCGGCCGACCCGGGCTGGTTCTGCACGGCGACACTGCAGTCAAGAACCGCAAGGCGCTGGTCGAGACCTTTCAGGAGGACGAGACCGTGCCGTTCTTCGTTCTGTCCTTGAAGGCGGGGGGCTCGGGGCTGACGCTGACCGCGGCGTCTCACGTCGTCCACTTCGACCGGTGGTGGAACCCGGCGGTGGAGAACCAGGCCACCGACCGCGCCTTCCGGATCGGCCAGAAGAACAACGTACTAGTCCACAAATTCGTCTGCCAGGGTACAGTGGAGGAGAAGATTGACGCCCTGATTGAGGCGAAGAAGGGCCTGTCGGACGATCTGCTGGCTGGTGGAGACGAGATCAATCTGACCGAGATGAGGGACGAGGATCTCTTGCGGATAGTGGCTCTTGACCTGAAGTCGGTCATGGCGGAGTAAGGCAGATGGCCCCTTGGTTCGATGGAGCATGGCCCTCCTACGTTCCGGTTGCGGAGCGCCGGAAGCAAGCCGCGCGCGAGGTAGAGAAGCTGCGCAAGAAAGGGCACCTGGTCGCCCCTGTCGTCCTGGAGGGCCGCACCATCGCCCGGACCTTCTGGGGCAAGGCGTGGTGCGACAATCTGGAGAGCTATCGCGACTTCGACAACCGGCTGCCGCGCGGCCGCACCTATGTTCGCAATGGCGCGGTGATCGACCTTCAGATCTCGGCGCTGGAGATCAGGGCGGTGGTCAGTGGATCATCGATCTACAAGGTCAGCGTCAGCATCACCGCGTTGGCGCCGACGCTGTGGCGGTCGATCTGCACGGATTGCGCCGGCGGCATCGACTCCCTGATCGAACTGCTGCAAGGCCGGTTCTCCAAGGGCGTGATGGAGCGGATCTGTCGCCAGGACGAAGGTCTGTTCCCGAAGCCGTCGGACATCCGGTTCTCCTGCACCTGCCCGGACGGTGCCTCAATGTGCAAGCATGTCGCCGCGGTGCTGTACGGCGTCGGCGCCCGGCTTGATGAGAGGCCCGAGCTTCTGTTCCAGTTGCGTGCGGTCGACGAGAAGGATCTGGTCGCCAATCTCGATAAGGCGCTGTCAATATCGAGCCAGCCGCTCGATATCGGTAAGATCCTGGAGACGGACGACGTCTCGGCCTTGTTCGGCTTGGACATGGCGGGGACCGGAGACGCTATCCCAAGCCCTGATGCTATGCCAGCCACACCCGAGCCATTGGCCCGAACTGGCCGGAAGTGGACGAACACGAAGGCGACTGGACGCAAGGCAGTCGGTGGGTCCCGCCTGACACCCGCTGCACCAAAAGCGAGCAAGCACGCCGCACCACCAGCAAGGTGGACCTCCGAAACGGGCAGGGGCGAGAAGACGTCCTATTCAAGTGAGCCGATCGCGCGAACTCGGCCCCTTCACGAATCCCCGACTCGAAAGGAGCCCAAGCGGGTCCAGGATTCCAAGACCGTAAAGGGCAAGGGTCAGCGGAGAGTGCCGAAGCCCGAGGTAGAACTGACCCCAGATGGGTTCGTGAAGTGGTGGAAATGACCCCGAACCACCGGACCCAGGAGAGTTTGGAGTCTCTGAGCGTGGTGTGATGAACTCCCTCGGAGCTTGGATCAGAGGGGCTGAATGCTCATATAAAGCCTATGCCGCACAAGGGATCTTCGCCCCGTACCCTCGACCTGTTCGAGTACACACTCACCGTACCGACGCCTTCGTCGGTACCTGCTGTTGCTCCGGCCAAGCCGCCGGCACTGGCCAGCTCGTCGGACGCTCAGCTGGCCCAGCAACTCGGCCAACTTTTGGAGGAAGTGCAGCGCCGGATGGAGAAGGGCAGGGGGAACCGGCCGGAGTTGGAGGCAGCAATAAGAAATGCCCGCGTATTCCTTGAGCGCCTTGGTCCGCACCCGTCAAAACAGCGGGGCAAGTCCTCACGATCCGGCACGACCTCAGCCGCATTACAGGAGGGGCAACGCAAGGCGGTGCGGGCTGCCCTTCTGGCGGGCGTGGCGCCAGCACAGGTCGCTAAGCACTTTGGCCTGCCCCTGGCCGCTGTCCGAAAGGTGCTTGAGGAGACTGCGTAGGCTTCCAAGTCGAGCAGGCACACTCCCGCCCTGGATCCCATCCGAACACCCGTTCCGCAGCCTCATTGAGAGCCTCTGACTTTTAATCAGAGGGTCCTGGGTTCGAGTCCCAGCGCGCTCACCACCTCAAACCCTTATACCGGTGAGGCTTTTTCACTTTTCTACGTCTGCAGCTCCCCGCTCTTATTTCCTCCGGGTAACGCCACGGGTAACAGCAGACAAACTTCATGCAATCGGCGGCAACCCGCCTCACATCGCGCTGAGCTAACAACCGTCCGCAACTGCGCGATCAGCTGATCTTCACACGGCCACGCTTAAAGGCGGTTCTTGACCGAGGCCGTGTGAAAACGCTGTTGCGGGCGTGCGGATGATGGGCGCTGTTTTGCGGGTGCCGCGATGGTACGCATGGGCGGGCGTGTGGCGTCAGGCTTCGAGAGCCTTCAGCAGGGGGCCGACACCCAGAATGCTGATCATCCGCTTCAGGTTGTAGGCCAGCACGTGCAGGCTCATCTCGGTTTTGACCTTCTCCAGGGTCTTCATCAGGAAATGCGTACTGCCCATCCAGGCCTTGATGGTCCCGAACGGATGCTCCACCGTCTGCCGTCGGATGCTCATGGCCTCGGGCATGCGCTCCAGTCGGGCCTGCATGCGGTCGAGCACGTCCTCGTGCTGCCAGCGCTTCACCCGTTTGTGCTTGTCCGGCGTGCACCGGGGCTTGAGGGCACAGGCTGAACAGGCGGTCAGATTGCGGTAATGATCGATATTGTCCCGGCGGTCTGAGCGCACCTTGCCCTTCGTCAGATGCTGACCCGCCGGGCAGGTGTAGCGGTCATGCTCGGCGTCATAGACGAAGTCCTGCCCGGTAAACAGACCGCGCTTGGTGTTGCCGGAGGTCAGCGTCTTGGGAACGCAGGGCAGCACGCCGGTTCCTTCGCAGGCCAGCACCTCGTCACCATTGAAATAGCCGCGATCGGCCAGCGCCGTGACTTCCTCGCACGCCATCACGTCTTGGGCTTGCCGTCCCATCGCGAGCAGTTGGGTGCGGTCGTTGCCGACATTGGTCACCTCGTGCGCCACGATGAGGTGGTGCTCGGCCTCCACCGCCATCTGCACATTGTAGCCGACAATGCCGGTGCCCTTGCCGCTGGTGGCCATTGAACGGGCATCCGGATCGGTGAGGGAGATCTGCTGGTCGGGCGCGGCCTCCACCTGCTGTCCCATCTCTCTGAGGGCCTGCATCTGCCGGCGCAGGCCTTCGATCTTCTCCTTCAGGCGGGCAGTCTTGGCCTCGGCCACATCGTTGTCCTGCCGGTCGGCGCGATCGAGCGCCGCCAGGTAGCGGGCAATGCTGGCCTCGACCTGCTCGATGCGCTTGGCCACCTTAGCCATGGTGAAGTTCTTGTCCCGATTGTTGACGGCCTTGAACTTGGAGCCGTCGATGGCCACCACCGCCCGGGTGAGCAGGTTGAGCTGGCGGCACAGCACGACAAACTGCGTACACGCCGCGCGGATGGCCGGGCCATTGTCGCGGCGGAAGTCGGCGATGGTTTTGAAGTTGGGCATCAGCCGGCCAGTCAACCAGATCAGCTCGAGGTTGCGCTGGGTCTCGCGTTCCAGCCTCCGGCTCGACTGAATGCGGTTGAGATAGCCGTAGATGTAGATCTTGAGCAGGGTGGCGGGATGATACGCTGGGCGGCCCGTCACCTCCGGCACGATGCCGGCAAAGCCCAGGGCCGCGAGGTCCAACTCGTCGATGAATGCCTCAACAATCCGAACGGGATTGTCTTCGGTCACATAGTCATCCAGGCAGTCAGGAAGCAGGGTTGCCTGCCGACGGTCCTCACCCTCAACGAAACGCTTCATCGCGACCTCCGCCGACCACGATCAGCTTAGCAGATCAATGCGTTTCCACACAGGCTGGACCCGTAGGCGACATTCCAGGGATTGGCGTGAGGGGGTGGGCACCCCGTGCATCGCTCCAGTTTGCCTTAGGAGGCCGCATTCGGGCTGGTGCCCCCTGATCGTCGCTCAATGTAGAAGCATTTCAGGCTGTCTTACAGCCGACAAGTAATCGAGGCGCTCCGCCGCTGAGCGGAAGGTACCAAGTCCTTTGTTAACCCTCATGAACACTGGTCCTGGCTGAGTGACGGGCGTAGCCTGAGGCTGTTCCCAGCCCTGGCAGGAAACTCGCAGGGAGATCATGTGATGCGGCGCAGGGATGTCCTCCGTGTGATTCCCGCAAGCGCTTTCGGGCTCCTTTGCCCTCGTGCCCGGGCGCAGACGAGCTCTCTGCCGAGGATAGGGGTCGTGGTCGTCGGGCGGCCCGATGGCAGGCCCGCACCCTTGGTCAAGACGATCGGACCCGCGCTGGCGTCGCTCGGTTGGATCGATGGTCACACGGCCTGCATTCTCGTGCGGGATGCGCAAGGCCGCCTCGACCAGCTCGCCCTTCTCATCGAAGAGTTGGCTCGGGTGCCTGTTGATGTCCTGGTCATGGGCGGGGCTACCGTTGCCCAGGAGGCTGTGCGTGTCACCCGGGACATTCCAATCATCGTGTCCGGAACGGGGATCGATCCCGTGCGGGCTGGTTGGGCGGAAAGCTATGCCCGCCCCGGCGGGAACTTCACGGGGCTGACCCTTGCCAATGACGAGGTGATCGACAAGCAGCTCGAGATCCTGAGAACGGCTGTGCCGAACATGAGCCACGTCGGCATCCTGGCGACCAGGGCCAACGCGGCGACGGAGCCCACGACCAGGCGGGCCGAGGCCGCGGCTGCGCGGATGGGACTGAAGGCGAGCCTGGGCTTCGTCCTGAACGAGGTGGACGTGGAGCCGGAAATCGGCAGGCTTCGCATCGTCGGTATCGAGGCGCTCGTTGTACTGGCCGATCCCGCTATGGACAACCTCCGCAACGCGATCGCGGAACGCGCGATCCTGTTGCGTCTGCCCACAATCGGGCAACTGCCGTTCTATGGAGAGGCCGGGTTCCTCCTGGTCTATGCGGCCGACCTGCCGGCGATCCACCGGCGCACGGCGATCTTCGTAGATCGCATTCTCAAGGGGGCGAAGGCCTCGGAGCTGCCCTTCGAGAGTCCAAGCCAGTTCACCCTGACCCTGAACCTGCGGACAGCTAAAAACTTGGGTTTTGACGTCCCCACATCCGTGCTCGCGCAGGCTGACGAGGTGATCGAATGATCCGTCTCGCCAATGCCTGTCTTGCCATCGTACTGTCCATGGGCGGTGCGCAGAGCCAGATGTCAGACAGGGCCTTTCGTCTGGGGGTGCTCGCACTCAACCCTCAATCAGTGGAGCGCGTCCAAGCCCTGACGGTTCCCGAACTCGCGAAGCGAGGCTTCGTTGAAGGACAAAATCTGATTGTTGAGTCTCGCGTCGGCGACGTTGGACAGCTTCCCGGCCTAGTTCAGGATCTCCTGGCTTTAAGTCCTGACGCCATCCTCGCCATCAACAGCACCGCCGTTGCCGCGGTGCAAGCAAGGACACGCACGCTTCCGATCATCATGTTCGGGGGTGACCCGGTTGCCCAAGGCTTCGCAACCAGCCTGGCCCATCCCGAGGGCAACATCACCGGGATCACCATCGCATCGAAGGAACTCGACACCAAACGTCTGGACCTCCTCCACGAGACGGTGCCGGATGCCCGGCGCATTGCCGTTCTCATTCACCCGACGAGCCCCGGACTGGAGGCCCGCAAGCAGGAGATGCGGGCGGCTGCGGCCATGGTCGGGGTCGAGTTGTCGTTCGTGGAAGGGCCCGAGCCACAGGGATATGCGCCGGCGGTGGCGGCCGCCCGCGCGAACGGTGCACAGGCCCTCGCGATCAATGCGGACTCGCGGTTCAATCGCGACGCCGCACTGCTCACGCGGATTGCCCTCGAGAATGGATTGCCGACGGTGTGTGAGTGGGGCGAGATGGCAAATGAGGGCTGCCTGATCGGGTATGGACCCATCCTCGCGGACCTGTACCGCCGCACGGCCTACTACGTTGAGCGCGTCTTTCAGGGGGCCTCGCCCGGTGAGACGCCAATCGAAGGCCCCTCCCATCTGCGGCTTGTCATGAACGCCAGGACGGCGCGTGCGCTGGGCATCAGAGTCCCCGAGATGCTGCTTCTCCAGGCCGATGAGGTGATCGAATGAGAACGGAGCTGCCTGCCGAGACATCGAGGGTGAGGGTATCATCCACCGCTTTCTCCACCGGATGCCAGGCAACCCGGCGGGAGGTTCTCGCCTTGATTGCCGCTGCCGTGACGGTTTCACGAGCAGCCGCCCAGGTCCAGACGAACAGGAGACCGCTCCGGATTGGATACCTGACGCCCGGCCCACATCAGCGTGTTGTCGATGCCTTTCGGAGAGGCCTTGCCGATCTGGGCTACGTCGAGGGTCGGAACCTGATCCTGGACTACCGCTCTGCCGATGGCCGCCCCGACCGCCTTGCACCTCTTGCGGCCGAATTGGCGCAGCTTTCCCCTGATGCAGTTGTGACCCTAGGGTCGGCGGCAGCCCGTGCGGCCAAGCAGGAGACAGCCACGATCCCGGTCGTGTTCGCGCCGGCCGGGGAGGCCGTGCAGAGCGGTCTGGTGCAAAGCCTCGCCCGTCCTGGCGGCAACGTCACCGGGCTGAGCGTCAACGCCTGGATGCTGAACCAGAAGCGGCTCGAAATCCTTAAGGAGACCCTCCCGTCGACGAGGCGCGTCGTCATTCTCGGCAACGGGCGCAACACGGGCCCGGCGCAATGGGATCGGCTCAAGCCTTCGGGCGAAGCGTTGGGCATCGATCTGCTCCCGGTGATGATCGCGGGCATCGATGACCTGCCGCGCGATTTTGAGTCCATCGCGCGATATGGTGCGGACGCCCTGATGATCCTGCCCGATGCTGCCTTTGACACAGCGCGGGAGGAGGTGACCGCACTGGCTGCCCAGCACCGACTTCTTGCGATGTACGAGCATCGAGCCTTCGTGGAGGCGGGCGGGCTGATGTCCTATGGCGCCAACATCGACCGGATCAGCTACCAAGCCGCCATCTTCATCGACAAGATCGTGAAAGGCGCGAAGCCGGCCGAGCTGCCCGTCGAACAGCCTGACGAGTTCGAGCTGCTCATCAACCTCAAGACGGCCCGGGCTCTCGGCATCACAATATCGGAAACGGTTCTAACCCGGGCGGACGAACTGATCGAATGAGGTTTCGCCGGGGCGGATTGCAGGGACTAGGCGGTGTGGGGCCGCCCCTCGAAGGAGACGCAGAACACGGGCAGCTCCTCGTCGAAGCCCTTGATCGGTCGTGATCCGAGCGGGATCAGGGCGCGCTTGCCGTCAATCGCCTGGGCAACCTTCTCGTCCATCAGGATTTCCCGGTCGGCTGCCGAGGCGCACAGCCGGGCGGCGAGGTTCACGACGCTGCCGATGGCCGTGTAGTCAAACCGGCTCTCGTAGCCGATCCTCCCGACCGTGGCCGGGCCCATGGCCAGTCCCACCCCAAACCCGATCCGATGGCCACGCGCTTGCCAGCCGACGAGCAGCTCCTGAACGGTGTCCTGCATCTCTGTGGTGAGGTCCACGGCCGTCAGGGCAGGCTCCGCGACAGGGACGGGAGCGTTGACAAGCACCATCAGGCCGTCCCCTGAGAAGCTGGTGAGGGTGGCTCCATACTTGGTGATGATCCGGCCCAGCGCCTCGTAGTACTCGGAGAGCACGCTCATCACCTCCTCAGGCGCAGCTCTGGCCGAGAAAGACGTGAAGCCCCGTAAGTCGCAGAACACAGCTACCACCTCGGATCGCCGGCCCTCGAGCACGCCGTCGTCGCCCTTGCGGTCGACGAGCTCGGCAACCTGCGGAGCCAGAAATCTCTTGAGCTTGGCGATGCGCTCTTGGCGCTCCTGTGAGATAGCCAACTCTGCAGCCATGGCGTTGAAGCTGTCGGCCAGCCGCTGGAGCTCGTCACCTGTCCTGATTTCGATGCGGTGGTCGAACTGACCGGCGCCGATGCGCTCGGTGCCCTCCTCAAGCAGCCGGATCGGCTGTGTCATCCGACGAGCCAGCGCGAAGGCGAGCAGACCCGCGATGACGGCGCCTACAAGAAGAAGGGCACTGGTGCGCCGCAGGGCGGCGTAGATCGGCCCGAAGGCCTCCGAGAGCGGCTGCTCGACCACCACTGTCCAATCCGGCCCGGGGATCAGGGCTGCGGCCACGGCAATGGGGCTGCCCTCAGCGTCGCGGCTCGTTGCAAAACCTGGACTGGCGGACCCAACTGCTTGTCGGGCTGCTTGGAAGGGAGCCAGCGTAGCCTCGTCCGCACCACGCAGGACGAGGCTGATGTCTGGATGAGCGATGAGCCGGCCCGGCTTATCCAGCACAAAGGCATAGCCCGTCTGCCCGACCTTGATGGCCGAGATCACGTCCCAGATCAGCTTCAGGTTGACCTCGGCCACGACGATGCCTACGGACGGGCGATTGCCGGAGATCGCCACCGTCAGGTAGGGCTCGGAGCCGCGGTAGTAGCTGACCTCGCCGTACCAGATCCGTGCCGAGCGGGCGCCGAGCACGGCCGGATCGGCGGAACGGTCAGTCCGGCTCTCGGTCCGGTTGAGGCCGATCCGGGACACGTAAAGGCGCTCCCGCCCTGACCCATCGATGAGGGTGAGGCTGACGATGGCCGGCACCTGGCGCAGCAGACGTAGGGCATCGATGCGCCGGCGCTCGTCCGGCTCCTCGGTCCAGGGAAGCTGCACGAGCCAGCCGAGCTGACCGGTTATGCCGTCGAGAAACCCCTGGATTCTCGATGCTGCTGATCTGGCTTCGACGCCGAGCAGTTGGTCCAGTCTTGCCCGCTGATCGCGATAGCTGAACCAGCCTTCGCTGATGCCATTCGCGGCAAGCGGGATGACCACCGCCAGAAACAGCACAAGGAAGTATTTCCGGAAGAGTCCACGGAGGCGAGGTTCCCGCCCGATCATGGCCGCGGGCCTCGGCCAACCCCGCACTGAAGTGAGCGGGAGCCGGACCATGTCATTCGATCACCTCATCAGCTTGTGACAGGATCGAAGGCGGCACAGTAAGCCCGAGCGCCTTGGCCGTCTTAAGGTTGACGATGAGAATGTATCCTGTCGGCTGCTCAACAGGCATCTCGGCAGGAGAGGCACCTCGCAGGATGTCGTCAACGTAGTGCGCGTGGCGGCGGGCTATTGCGACAAGATCCGACGTGTAGGAGATCAACCCTCCAGCCCGTACCGACTCGGTGTTCGAGTAGAGCGCCGGAAGTGCCGCTTGGGCGAGGAGATCAGGCATTCGGTTCGGAGGCGTATTCAGAATTGCGTCGCCCAGAACCAACATCCCGTCTGCACCAAGGGTCTTTGCTTTGTCGACGGCAGAAGGAACTTCGTCGCGGGTGCGAACCTCAATCACCTCAATCTGCACCCCAAGTTGGGCGGCCATAGGCACTTCGCGGCTCAGGGCCAGACGGTAGTCATCGTTGGCAGGGGTCGCCAGCACGGCCACCCTTTGAGCTTGGGGCAGCAGTTCCCGCAAGACCTCGAGTTGCTTTACGAAGAATGCGCCGGGTGTGATCGCGGCCACTCCGGTGACATTGTGCCCTGGGCGGGCAAGGCTTTGCACCAGACCGATCTCGACAGGATGCGCAACGAAGGAGAAGGCAATGGGGATGTCCGATGTGGCCTCCTTGAGGGCACGGGCGATCGGCGCACCTGGGCCAACGATCAGATCAGGTCGCAACCGAACGATCTCGGCTGCAATCTCGGACGCACGCTCATAGCGGCCCTCCAAGGCTCTCCGCTCAACCGTGAGGTTGCTGCCCTCGATCCAGCCGAGCCTGCGTAGTTCGTCTTCAAACGCCGTGTAGCCGGCTCCAGTGCAGCGGACGGGGCACAGCATCGCGATCCGGGCGGTTTTCGTCGACGTCTGGGCTGCAGCGGCGCAGGTGAGCAAGAGGCAAATAGCCGTAGCATAGGTGGGGGAGCGGCTCATGGCACGCCTCCTTTGAAGAGCGAATTTTACACTTGATTTGCTTGGGTGACGAGGCTGGTTACATGAGAGCGTCTTTTGCAGATTGCGCCGCAGTTTCCCGGTTCTACTCGATGACCTCATCGGCCTGCGCGAGGAGCGTGGTTGGTACGTCGATGCCCAAGGTCTTGGCCGTCCTCAGGTTGACGGCGAGTTCGAAGGTGGTGGGGTCCTCAATGGGCATTTCACTCGCTGGCGCGCCACGAAGGAGACGAGCGACAAAGTCGGCGACACGCTTCTGGAGAGCGGCGCGATCCACGCCATAGCCAATCAGGCAGCCACTCCTCGCCATGTCACGCCACTCGCAGATCGTCGGCACCCCGGCCTTCAGCGCCAATTCCGCCAGACGAGGAGCGTCGTTCGCGAAGATCGGCCCTCCTGCGATCTGCAAAGCGTCTGCACCGGATGAGTGGATCGCGTTGAAGGTTGCCTCGTACTCCTCCGGCCCTGACGTGTAGAAGCTCTGAATAGCGATCCCAGCCTTGTGCGCTATTGCCTGAGCCGACCGATCCGTGGGGGTGTTCCGGGAGCGGCTATGGAACAGCACCGCAATCCGCCGCCTCGTAGGGAAGGTGTCGAGCAGGAGGTGCAGGCGTTTGCCTTCCAGTTCCGGGTTAAGGAGGACCACACCAGTGACGTTGCCGCCGGGACGGGTGTAACTTTGCGCCCATCCTGCGGCGACCGGGTCCTCACCTGCATAGGCCATCACGATGGGAATGGTGCTGGTCGCCGCCCGAGCGGCTCTGATCGCGGTTGGAGCAACGGCAACGATAACATCGGGCTTCGTTGCCACGAGGTCGACCGCCAGAGCAGGCAGGCGTTCATAGGCATCATCCGCGGAGAAGATCTGAACGCTGAGATTACGTCCTTCCACGAACCCGAGCTTCGCCAGTTCCGGGAGGTTCAACTGACGGAAGACGCGTGCGCCGAACTGGTTAGGGGTCAGCAGGCCAACCTGCCGGACCTTCTCCGGCGTCTGCGCGAGCAGAGGGTTGGGGAGCAGCGGCACGGCAAGCGCACTGAGCAGGAGGTCTCGTCTCTTCATCGGATCACCCTCACCCTGGATTACCAGCGCCGATCATACTCGCTGCTATGGAACCTGACGAGGCCGTCCACACAGGCCTTCGGCGAAGCTAGAGCTGTCAAACACGAAGGTCCGGTAGTGGCACGAGGTAGACGATAGCCGAACTTCCGTAGTCACAGGGTAAGCAGAACTTCATAAGGCTACCCCCAACGGCTTAGATTGACCCGAAACGGACGTCCCGGGTTTTAACATTGAGTTCTGGCGAAGCGCGGCTTGACCTCAAATCGTGCGCGGCCTTGTAAGCGGGCAATTCACCGCTGCGAGACCTGCTCAGCGGGATTGCTGCCGTGACCGCAGGCTTGATTCAGCGCATTGCGTAATACAGGTGCGCTCCGGCACCTGGGTTGAGAGCAGCTACCTTCTATGACACACTTGGCTGTGACAAAGCTTGTTGATAGCAAGCTAGGAGCGGCCCGGGCAATGACCAATGCAGGTGATCGGGTTGTGCGGCAGCAGCGGACCATGGGCCCGCTCCTTCTTGCTGCGGTGATACTCGGGCTCCTCGGACTGCCTGTGGCTGTATGGCTTGATCTGCGGCTACTCTCAGAGAACATGCTTCGAACCCAAGCGGGGGAGATCAGCCGGATCATCGACGACATGCGCGCCTTCTACGGCAGTGACGTGGTCGCACGGGTGCTCCAGGCCGATGGCCCGGTCACAGCGGCCCACAACTATCGTGATCTTGCAGGTGCAATCCCAATCCCGGCGACCCTGTCGATCGAGCTTGGCATGCGCATCAGTGCACATGATGGCTCCGTCAAGTACCGCTTCGTCTCGGATCACCCGTTCAGGGGTCGGGAGCCGCATACCCTTGACCCCTTTGAGCAGAGGGCGATCGCGGCGCTTCGGGCTAATCCGAAGGAACCTGTTCTTGATGTTTCAGGATCATTTCTCGACCGCTCTGTTCGCGTAGCCAGTCCCGTTCTCATGGGGCAGGTATGCGTCAGTTGCCACAACACACATCCTGACAGTCCCAAGCGTGACTGGAGGGTAGGGGATGTGCGCGGCATCCAGGAGATCTCGGTAGCCCAACCAATTGCGGCCAATATCTTTTCGTTCAAATTCCTACTGTCGTACTTTGCTCTGGCAAGCCTAGCGGGATTTACCATTATCCTCTTGCAGCGCCGGCAAGCGGCCCTGATCCAGGGCATGAACCGGGAGCTGACGGAAGCCAATGACTTCTTGGCGACAATCTCAATGAAGATCGCCAAGTACCTCTCGCCCCAAATCTACAAAAGCATCTTCAGTGGCCAGAAGGATGCGGCGATAGCAACCGAGCGCAAGAAGCTCACGATCTTCTTTTCCGACATCAAGGATTTTACCGCCATTTCCGAACGGCTGCAGCCGGAGGATCTGACAGCGCTCCTGAACCAGTACTTCACAGAGATGTCGGCCATTGCCCTGCAGCATGGAGCAACAGTCGACAAGTTCATCGGGGACGCAATTCTTGCTTTCTTTGGCGACCCTGAGACAAAAGGCGTCGAGGAGGATGCTCGGGCCTGCCTGCGGATGGCTGTCGATATGCAGCGCCGGCTGGAGCAATTGAATACGTACTGGCATCAGAAGGGGATTGAGCAGCCGTTCCGGGCTCGGATGGGAATCAACACAGGCTATTGCAATGTAGGCAATTTCGGCAGCGACGATCGCATGGACTACACAATCATCGGTGCCGAGGCGAACTTGGCGGCTCGGCTGCAATCAATCGCGGAGCCAGGCGGAATCTGCTTAAGCTATGAGACTTATGCTGTCGTTCGCGACCTGGTGCGCGCCCGTCCCTTGCCCCCAATAGCGATGAAGGGCATCAGCCGTGAGGTCGTGCCTTATGCTGTAGAGGGCCTCCTCGGCGAATTGGCTCAACGCCCGCAGGTGATCAGCGAACATGCCACTGGGCTGGACCTGTTCCTCGACCTTGAGGCCCTTGATGAGAAATCCGCAGAGCGCGCCCAACAGCGTTTGGCAGAGGCCCTTCTGGCTCTGACTACCCGAGTACGGCAAAAGCCTGCCCAATAGCTCACTGCGACGGAGCTCTAGCGGCGCACCTTTACCGCTTGCAGTCTAACGGCTCTATATCGGAACGGCTTCTACTATGCTCACAGCCGATGTCGTAGGAATCACCCGTGTGAGCCGGAAGCCCCCCTTGCTCAGTAGGGCCGCATACTCACTTTCGGTGCGCTCCTGGCCTCCGGGCAGCACCAGCATCACCATGTCCAGCATCTTGCCCGGATGCGGTATGTCGCCTGCGGGCAGCACCATCTCGACAAGCAAGAGGCGTCCGTCGGGCGCCATAGCTTTATGGCAATTGTTCAGGATCGTCACACATTGGTCCTCACTCCAGTCATGGATGATGTGGGACAACAGGTAGACATCTCCTCCTTCAGGGACGCCCTTGAAGAAGTCACCCGATTGAACGGATACGCGCTCTGCGACGCCGCGTTCTCTCAGAAGGTCAGGCGCATCACGCACGACATGTGGCAGGTCAAACAAGATGCCGCTGGGCCCGCTATGTCGGGCCAGGACAGCAGCCAACAGGTTGCCCGTGGCACCACCCACATCAACGATGGTCTTGAAGCCGGAGAAATCGTAAGCGTCAGCCACAGCTGGTGGTTCCAGACTGTGGAAGCCGACCATGGTTTCGCTGAACAAGGACGCTTCCTCGGGATGCTGCGCGAGGTAGTCGAAGATCGGCATCCCCCAAGCCTTCTCAAAGCCAGTTCGGCCTGTCTCCAGGGCGTACTCAAGGTTGTCGAAAGCGGCTGCGCACCAGGGGCTGCCTAGAGCCAAGAGACTGGACTTCGCAGACCCGGGAGCCCCTGTCTTGAGCGCTGCTCCCAAAGGAGTGAGAGCAAAGCGCTGCGCTCCGTCCTCCGTCAGAATACCCAAGCCGGCCAGGGTTCGCATGAAGCGGTGCAGAGAGGGCACATGCGCTCCCACAAGCTGCGCTAGCTCCGCAGCTGCCATAGGTTTGCTGTCGAGATGGTCCGCCAGCCCCAGCTTGGCTGCCGCATAGACTACTCTGGATATCCAATAAGCCGTACCCATCTCAATCAGTTGTACGTGAGGTGGAAGAGCCTGCGACACGATTCCCGACATCTCAGTCGGATCAACGTCTTGAACTGGGAGTATCGATGCATCAGCGGCACCCCCGGATGCAATTATGATGCTTCGGCGATCCGTTTCATTCTGCCGCAAGCTCTCGTGCGTTGATGTGTGCATAGCCCAACCTCCTCCGCTGTCCAAATTGACAGCACACAGGCCATAAATCCTTGGAATGTGCCCCGGCGTTAGATCGTTTTCCTCAATTCGAGCTCGTGCAGGTCAGCATCAGCTCGACTTTTCTTTGTCGTGCACCTGATTAGCCTAGCGTGCCTTTGCGGCCTTCTGCTCGGGCTTGATTTGCTTGAGCACTGAAGGGGGAAGGAAGTAGACGTGCATGTCGTAGTGCGGGACCTCGTAGCCCTCATGGCCTTTGGGTTCGAAGCCCATGTTGATGTGATCGATGGGCGGCAAGCTCTTGAGGCCGGTGAGTTCCGGCCAGGACTTGCCCGCTTGGAAGTCCGCTTGCGAGATCATGTATTCGATGCAGATCACCTTGCCCTTGTGGACGCAGTAGATCGGGCCGAGCGGCAGGTCCTTGGGATTGGCCCAATGCTCGCCCATGCCGGGCACAATGCCGGAAATCTTCACTGTGCCCTTCGGCAGAATGCTGGCGCTTGGAAGTTTCGAGTATTCGTCAGCCTGAGCGCTGGCAAGAGAGGCAGCCACTAGCGTGGAGGCTGCAAGCAGTACACGGATGATCATCATTGGTCTCCTGAACTGAGAGTCGGTTGCTGGGGAACTCTGATCTGTCATGCCTGATCGGGCGATGTGAGGTCAGGCAGAAGCGGACACAGCGGGAGGCGATTTACAGCCAACAGCTCAATGCCGACGAACCCTGCGTCACGAGAGAGCCGGCAGCTACCGCGCAAGAACAGCAACACCAGCTCTGGTCACCTGACAGGTGACGTTTGCTTGCTTCACTTCATAGCCATTCGGCAGACGGTAAATGACACGAGCTGTGAGTGGCGCAAAGGTGGCAGAGGACTGGCGCGATGAGCGGCCGGCACTTGCAGCTTCAACTTGAACCGCGCCATGGGCAACGACCGTGCGGGTAAGGGCGTCACGGCACAAGCGCACGGTACGCTGATCCACTCCAGGTCGTCTCCGCAAGGGCCTCCCCAGCCCCTTGAGAGTATCAGGGGATCCATTCACCCAGCCAAAATCCCTCACCTGGATAGCTGTATGAGGCACTGCACGGCTCCCGGATGGCATGAGGCTGGAGAACCCGTCCACCGAGCCGGTTGTGGCCCATGCTGTCTGGCCAGGGGACCCGGCGCCTGGTGCCGGAGAAAAGGCCGTTGCTCCGGGTCGGCCTGCGGGGCCGACACCACTGGCGGAGAGGGCAGCGCCTCCAGCAGCGCCAACAGCAAGACCTGCGACACTGCCAATGAGGCCCAGCACCCCGAATGCCATGGCTGGGGCAGAGACTAATATCAGGGGCACTGCTGTTCCGATCAGAAGCTTGACTCTCATGACGGCCTCCCGGGTGTTTGCTGCATTGCGCTCAGCCGTCTGCAGGATCGTCCCACCGGGATCTGCCTGATCCCGGCAGAAGCGACTGGAAAGGGTCAGATCATGCAACAAGCTTCGCATTATGGTTGCGAGCTTCGTCTAGGACCTCAATGCCTTACACGTGGAAGGAGATGGATTTCAGTGGAATTGCCTGGAATTTCCATAGCCACAGGCATGAGCACCTGGCCAAGATGCTGCCGAGAGGCTGCTTGCACGAGGTGATTGGATGGCGCGTGATATCGACCGGAAACTGCGGGCAACAGCTGCCGTGCTCGGGTTGATCACCCGCAAAGATCTGGCGGCTGCCTTCAGGCGGGTAAATGCTGCCACGACATTCGATCTCGAACGAGCCCATAAATGGCTGCAGGGTCGCTCCAGCCCGCGTGATGCTCGGCTCTACCAGGATTGGACCCGCGTCCTGGACATCGATCAGAGTGCCGAGTGGATTGCTAACTGCGAGTTTGACGCCTTCCTGGAGGTGGTTGCTCGACGCTACAACGTCGACCGGGATGCGCTCTCCCGCCAGGGGACGCCAACGCATTCTGGGCGCTCCGGGGGTGCGAACGATGCCTACTCTAACTTGGCAGGCACCTACGTCTGTTACTCAAATTCCTGGTCACCATACTTTCGCGGTCACATGATCCGCGGCGCATTGACGGTTGCTGATGCCGCAACTCCGCAGGTCGTCTATTCGGAGGTGCTGCCAACAGGCCAACTTCAGGTGAGTGGGACCCTGAGTTTGGGCAACCGTGCCATGCACATGACCTTGAGGGAGGCCTCAGGCGATGCGCAGTTCCTGTTTTGCCTGTTTCCGCCTACAGCCCCGGTCAGAGTGCTCGGCGGTCTCATGTGCGGGGCGACGCTCATCGGGCCAGACTCGAGCCCCTCTGTGACTCGGATCATCATGATCCGTCTTCCTGCCACAAGCGACCACCTGCATTCTGCCAATGCCTACCTCCCGAAAGCAGGCTCCTTCGCGCAGGATCTCGCCTCTCTCGGGTTGCCCGTTTCGTCAGCGCAGCTGGTGGATGAGCGCCTGTCAGAGTTCTTGTGCTCGGGTGACGGTAAAGGCCTCGACCAGCCCAGCACGGCCACATACCGGGCGATTGTTGAGCTATTTGACCGTGAATGGTTGTATCGCCTCAATGAAGACTCACCTCCCATGAAGTGAGCCGGTTACAAGAGCGTGCATCAGGACCTTGGGAGCGAGCTCAAGGTCTCCCGCAACCGACCTTCCTCGAAATTCGCCGGCGTGAGCGCAGGAAATGTCTGAATCAGGTGAAGAGCGGATCCTACACGCCTGTACTGAAGGACCACTCTCGGTACACCTGCGACGTAAGCTCGAGGGCATCAATCCTCACGTAACCAGAAGCTCCGCAGGAGTAGGGAAAGATTATGGTGAAGCGGGCGGCTTGACTGCCTCGTAGATTGCAATCACCGCGTCGTGGAGCCGGTCCATTCCGTTGGCAGGTTGCGAGTTGGTCTGCACCGTGATCAGGATATCGTCCTGCGCAAACCACACGTAGAGAGTGCGATAGCCAAGCGTCTCGCCTTCGTAGAACCAGTGCGCTCCCATCGGTCCGAGAATCGCCTGGACCAAGCCGAGGGAGAAGCCGCGAGGGTCCTCGGTCGCTAACCCGGTGAGGGGTTGTCCGGTCCGGGTCGAGATCATACGTAGCCACTCACCCTGTTGCTTCGCTGGCACCACCCGACCCGCAAACACTGCCCGCATCCAGCGGTTGACGTCCCGTGGGTTCGCAACTGCGCCGCCAGCGGCCTGGGCCCAGGATGTGCTCATGGCACGTACATCGCGGCCCACCAACGGCAGGTTCCAGGACGCTGCACAGTCCTTCGGCTGATAGTCGGTGCAGGCCGGGTTCTCGAAATGGCCATGCGCCAGCCGCCGGATCACAGGCGCAGGATAGGTGCCACTCTCATAGAAGGTCGAGTAGAGCCCGACCGGCCCGATCACAAGCTCATGAACCAGATCCCGGAATGTCTTTCCGCTTGCCTTTTCGGCGATCATGCTCGCCAGGATGTAGTTGGTGTTGGAGTAGTGATAGCCAGTCGTCACGGGGAGCTTGTTGCTGCTGGTGGGATACGCCAGCCTCACGAGTTCCTCCGCGCTAAGGTCGCGTTGGGTCTCCTCCACCCACAGGCGCGACATCGCCTCGGTCTCGGAATAGTTCGGGATCCCGCTCGTCATGTTGAGCAGGCGCCGGATGCTGACATCCTGCCAGGCGGGATATTCCGACAACCACCTGCCGATTGTGTCATCGAGCGACAGCGTGCCGGCCGCCTCAAGCTTGAGGATCACGGCAGCCGTGAACGACTTTGATGTGCTGCCCATCTGGAACAGGGTGTCCTGGCTCACCGGCCCGTCGGAGGGTGACCGGCCTATGGTGCCAGCGAACGCCTCGATGGCCGGTCCAGGATCCCCAAGGCTGATATAGGCGGCAATGCCGGTAACCTTCTCCAGTGAGGCTCTCTCGGCCAGCCAACTGTCGAGTGCCGCTTGCACCTTCTCGGGCCTGCTCGGCTCGGCACCTGCATCGAAGGCAATTATCAACCCGATGATGCCGATGCACGCGGACTGAAGGACTGTTGCCCTGGCCATGGTCGCCTCCCTGATCCCTCAGGGTCGGCTGCCATTACAGCAGATCTATGGCCAAGCCAGCAGCGCACGCCCGGCACATAGCTATGTCCCGAAACAATAAGATGCGACCGTATCCGGCCCGTTGATCTTTGAGCCGGTGCTTTACCATGTACGGGCTCTCGTCAAAGTCACGCTGACAGGCTGGCCTTCAGGACAACATTGGCGACCGACCGCACTTGGAACGTTCCGGACGGGAGGCGAACTTCCGCTTTGGACAGGAGCATCGGACGTTCCTGTCAGTGAACAAATTTCACTACCTGACCCGGTGCAGACGTTGTGAGCCTCTGAAAGAGCAGAAAAAATGCGTTTAGACGGCTATGGTTAACTTATGCTCAAGCTTTGGTGCTGTTTGTGCAGTGCAGCACTCCACCAGAGGGTGCGCTTTTCTCGGCTTGGGGCACTTATGGCACTTCTCCTCTCGCGCATCTCGTTGCGGCACCAGATCCTCAGCATCGGCCTACTCGGAGCGCTCGGCATTGCAGCGCTGGCATCCGTCTACATGGTCGGCAGCAACCAGGTTCAGGAACAAAGGGCTGCTGCCGATGCTGCAACGCAGCTGGAGCACTTCGTCGACAAAGCCGATATCGGCTTGCTGGAGGCCCGCCGCGCCGAGAAGGACTTCTTCCTGCGCAGCGACGAGACCTATGCCAGCCGCCATGCCAGTCAGATTAACGCTGTCAAAGAACAGCTTACCAAGGCGGAAAATCAGATTTCTGTCGCCGATGCTTCTGAGCTCTTAGCGGATGTGGCCAAGATCAGCGAAGGCTTGGCCAAGTACGTCCAGCACTTCAACACCGCAGTCGAACTGCAGCGCAAGCTCGGATTTGACGAGAAGTCCAGCTTGCAGGGTACTCTGCGCACCTCCGTTCATGCAGTGGAGACCAAGCTCGCTTCCTATGAGGACCAGAGCCTCACAATCTTGATGCTGATGATGCGCCGACATGAGAAGGACTTCATGCTGCGCGGTGATCCCAAGTACGGCCAGGACATCAAGAAGCGTGCTACTGAGTTTGCCCAGGCTCTCGCCATCTCCGAGCTTCCGCCCAAGGCCAAAGCGGAAGTGGCTGAGGCCATGGCCGCCTACCAGCGGGATGTTTCGGCTTACATTGACACCAAGCTGCAGCTTGCTGCTGAGAGCAAGGCCGTCTCAGAGGCCTATGCTGCGATCGAGCCTGCGGTTGACCATGCGCTGGAGGTTGTCGATGTACAGTTTGAGGCGGCGCAAAAAGCGGCCGAGGACGCTCAGGTCTGGACCTCGCAGGTGATGTGGTCCTCCATCGGCGTGATCCTGCTGCTCGTACTGGCGGCGGCTGTTGCGATCGGCCGCGGCATCTCCAAGCCTCTCCTTGCCATGACTACAGCCATGCAGCAGGTGGCCAAAGGCGACTATAGTGCAGCGGTGCCTGGCCTTGGCCGCCGAGACGAGATCGGCGCGATGGCTGAGGCGGTTCAGGTGTTCAAGACCAATGGCGAGGAGATGGAGCACCTGCGCATGGAGCAGGAGCGCGCCCGGGAGCAGAGCGAAGCCGAGAAGCGTCGCATGATGGCCGAGCTTGCCCAGAGCTTCGAGGCTAAGGTGGGTTCGCTGGTCCAGCGTCTCTCGGGTGCAGCTAATGGGCTGGAGGAAACAGCCCAGTCCATGACAGCTGTGGCGGACAGAACTACTCAGCAGTCGGTGGGCGTTGCCTCAACCGCTCAGCAGACCTCGGCCAACGTACAGACCGTCGCGGCGGCCACTGAGGAGCTATCTATTTCGATTAGGGAAATCGCCTCCCAGGTGACGCAGTCCTCCCAGATTGCCGAGCGGGCGGTGGGTGATGCCCAGCGTACGAACCAGACCGTGCAGACATTGGCCGCTTCAGCGGAGAAGATCGGGCATGTGGTGCAGCTCATCAGCACCATTGCGAGCCAAACCAACCTGCTGGCGCTCAATGCCACCATCGAGGCGGCCCGTGCCGGGGAGGCGGGCAAGGGCTTTGCGGTGGTGGCCTCCGAGGTGAAGGAACTGGCGAGCCAGACCTCGAAAGCCACGGACGAGATCTCAGCCCAGATTGCCAGCGTGCAGCACGCCACAACTGAGGCCGTACAGGCCATTCAGGCGATTGCCGGCACGATTGGCGAGATGAGCCAAATCTCCACCTCGATCGCCGCTGCTATGGAGGAGCAAGGTGCTGCCACTTCCGAGATCGCGCGCAACGTGCAGGAAGCCGCACGCGGCACCGAGTTTGTCACCGGCAGCATCGGCGAGGTACGTCGCGGAGCAGGGGAGACGGGAACGGCTGCGGCCCAGGTGCTCTCGTCGGCTCAGGATTTGGCGCGCCATTCTGCCAGTCTCGGGCAGGAGGTGGAGAACTTCCTGTCAGGCGTGAAAGCTGCGTAGGAGAAAGGAACATGCCTCCACGTTCTCTATATTGTGGGACTTCGCATTTCTCCTCCAAGCGGACCTTCCGAGTTCAGTCACATAGCTGAAACCTCTACGGTCTTTGAGCAAAGCCCTTGCAACCTAGCCAGCAACAGCTTCCGTCCGCGAAAAATACTACCGCTTTGGCGGGATGGGATCCGGCACCTTGTTTTTCACGGGCGGGATCTGGCGAAGATAGGCGAAGACAGCCTTCAGATCATCATCTGTCATCTGCCCGTAGTTCGGCCATGGCATCGGCGGAAGAATCTGCCGGCCCTGGCCCTGATGCCGGCCCGTGCGCATGGTCTGGATGAATTGCTGCTCAGTGAAGTCTCGCAGCACGCCGGTCTCCGGGTCCGGCGTGAGATTGGCCGAGAAGCTCACGCCCCAAGGACCTGACCAGCCCGTTGAGCTGGGTGTCATGGCGCCGCCCCAGGGTGGCGAGACGGTGGCCGGTGCCGTGATGGTGATGTCCTGTGGGTGGCCCGACAAGGCCCGCTTCATGTCAGGCTCCGGACCGCCTGAGCCGATGATCCAGGGCGTGTGACAATCGTGGCAGCCGCCGACTGTCACCAGGTACTCGCCGCGCTTCACCTGCGCACTTGTGGTGTCTTGAGCCGGAGCTATGCTGGGAACCAGCAAGGCGATCGTCAACATGAGCGGCAGGGCAAGGCGCATGGCTATCTTCCTTTCTGTTCGATGTGGGCTTCTTTACGAAGGGGAGCCGTTTCGGAAATCCAGCGGTAGAGAAGTGCTACCGCTTCATCGTCGACCAGCTCCGTCCCGAGCGGCGGCATCTGCAAGGCTGGGTAACGGGAGCCGACACGCTGCATAATGCCACTGCGCTCCGGGTGCTCCGGCTCGACGCGCAGCACGGCATCGGGTGATTGCCCGGGAGCCGGTTTCTTGACCGGATGGTTGACGGTGCTATCGATCGCAGGCTGACCTGCGTCCTTTACGCCTTGTCGCAGGAACAGCCCAATGTTCCGCAACGAGCCCTGGTCGTTGTGGCAGTGGCCGCAATTGCCATGCATGTAGCCGAGCGCTGCTCGCTCCGTTGCTGTCGCGGCCGCGACTCGAGGCGGTGTTTCCAGCAAGGTCTTGGGCAGGCCCACAAGCAGGCCTCTGTCGACGAGGTACTTGAGGTCCACACCGGGGTCGGGTCGGAGTTCAGCGTGCAGCGAGCCGGGATCGGGCTCGGACGACAGCTGAAGTGTGCTAAACCCCAGAATCTCGGAGGCACCTCCCTGATGGCACGCTTTGCAGTCCGTCATGCCTGGAATGGTGTGCGAGCGCCCGCCGGCGAGTGGATAAGCGCCGCGCTTGCCGCGAACGGGCACGAGGTGCGCCTCGCGGCCATCCGGGCTCCAGGCATAGGCAGCATAGAGCCAGCTGCCATCAGCCCGGCGCTCGAGATAACGGGTTTCGACTCGCTGGCCGTTGAAGGAGAACTCCTTCCAGAAGCGTGTTCCGACCGGGAAGATCCAGACCTCCGGATCGGACCCGTCGATGACCTTCCCCGGCGGCAGCGAGATCCAGCGGCGCTTGGTGGCGCCGTCGCTCCACAGCGGGTATTGCGGGGCAAAAGTCAGATGCGCGGGATCGACCAGGAGGGTGCCGAAGTCTGTGTAGAGCCCGGTGTCCTTGAGCGTCGCTGGCGGGTTCGCGGTTGCCGGTTGTGGGACAGCCGACACGCTCTTGAGCAGGCCGAAGGTCAGGATCAGCATCGCACCCACAGCAGCCGAGTGACGGCCTTGATTGGATCGCAACTGTTCCGTGATGGCAGTGACCTTGGCCATGTACGTCGCCCTTCATCCAGGATGAACGTATGCCGATGGATACGCCTGATTCGCCTATGCCGCGGTGATCCTACGCACGTTGGTGCCGTGCTCCTAAAACTCTTCCGGGTTGACTCTTCCGACGGTCCCTCCCTGCTGCCTCCGACACCGGCACCGGGATGGACAGGGCAACGATGGAGAGGGTGTTCGAGCCGTTCTTTACCACTAAGGAAGCCGGCAAGGGCACCGGCCTGGGCCTCAGCCAGGTCTACGGCTTCGTGCGGCAATCCAACGGCCATGTGAGGATCTATAGCGAGCTGGGCGAGGGCACCACGATCAAGATCTACTTGCCCCGCCTGATCGGCTCGGACGAGGAGCCTGCCGAGATGCCCGCGAAGAGCCCCGCGATGGTGAGAGGCACGGGCGAGACCATTCTGGTCGTGGAAGATGAGCCCGATCTACGAACCTACACCACCGAGGCACTGCGGGATCTCGGATACCGTGTCCTTGAGGCTGGCGACGGTCGGGGGGCTCTGGAGATCGTTGAGCAGCATCCGGAAATCCAACTCCTCTTTACCGATGTCGTTCTGGCCGGAGGGATGAACGGGCGTGCACTCTCAGACGAGGTGTCCCGGCGCAGGCCAGGGCTGCCGGTTCTGTTCACCACGGGCTACACCGCGAACGCTATCGTCCACCATGGTCGCCTCGACCCTGGGATGCATCTGATCGGCAAGCGCTTCGCTATGCTATTACCAAGCGCTGAAGCATCATTCGACCCGGTAGACCTGCTAGCGTTCTCCCGGCTGGTCTTTGGCTGACCGCAGGGGTAAGCTGCCAGAGGCGAAGTACGGTAGTACCTGCAACGCCCAGCGGCAAGGTGATGGCATGAAGCGACGGGCGTTCCTCGCATTGCTCGGGGGTGCCGGGTTTGCCTCCCGTGCGGTGGGGCAGGGAACGGGGCGTGTCTATCGACTTGGCGTTTTGTCTCCAATTGGCCGGGCATTTGAGGTCTTTCGCGCGAGATCACTTCCCGAGCTGGCCAGGCACGGGTTCGTGGAGGGCGCCAACCTATCAGTTGTCTACCGCTCCGGCGCTGAACCGGAGCTCCCGCGTCTCGCCCACGAGCTGCTAGATTTCTCACCCGATGCAATCCTGGCCATTGCAGTCTCGGCCGCCCGCACCATTCGTCAGACCACAAGCACCATTCCGACCGTGCTCTATGGTGGCGAGGACGCTATCTCAGAGGGGCTGGCGGGAACGTTGTCGCGTCCAGGCGGCAATGTGACTGGAGTGGTCATCCTGGCGACTTCCCTCAATGGCAAGCGCATCCAACTTCTACATGAGGTGATCCCGACCATGCGGCGGGTTGCCGTTCTGCTGTTCAGCCGTTCGCCCGTGCTGGACGAGCAGCAACGCGACGTTCAAGCCGCAGCGGCCGATGCGGGGCTGGATCTTATCATTGCCTTGGCAGAAGGCCCTGCCGACTATGGCGCCGCCTTTCGGCATACCAGGGAGCGCGGGGCCCAAGCTCTTGTGATCGGAGCCAACGCCCAGTTCTATGCCAATGCCGAATTGCTGCTCGACCATGCGCGCGAGGCGGGCTTACCCACCGCTTGCGAATGGGCGAACATGGCCCAGCTCGGTTGCCTTCTGGGTTACGGGCCCAACCGGGACATCCTTTACCGCACAGTAGGGCAGAAACTGGCGCAGGTGCTGCAAGGAGTCCCACCCGCGAGCATCCCAATCGAGCGTCCGGCAATCTTCGAGCTTGCCGTCAACCTCAAGGCGGCCCGCAGTCTTGGCATCGAGGTGCCGTCCTCTATACTCGCCAGCGCGGACGAGGTTATCGAATGAGGCGGCGGGACGTCCTTGGCATGGTTCCGTCCAGTTTGCTGGGTCTCCTTTGCCCTCGTGCCCGAGCGCAGGCGAACCCTCTGCCGGGAATCGGGATCGTGGTGGTCGGGCGCTCCGACGGCCGGCCTGCGCCCCTGGCCCGAACCATCGGGCCCGCACTCGCGGCGCTCGGATGGGTCGATGGTACCACAGCCCAGCTTCTGGTACGGGATGCGCAAGGTCGCCTCGACCGCTTAGGGGCTCTCATCGAGGAGTTGGTTCGGCTGCCCGTCGACGTTCTCGTTGTTGGCGGGGCGGTTGTTGCGCAAGAGGCCGTGCGAGTCACGCAGGACATTCCGATCATCGTGTCGGGCACGGGAATTGATCCTGTACGGGCTGGATGGGCGCAGAGCTATTCCCGACCTGGCAGGAACATCACCGGTCTGACCCTGGCCAATGACGAGGTGATCGACAAGCAGCTTGAGGCCCTGAAGACAGCCGCCCCAAGCATGCGCCATGTTGGGATCCTGGCGACACGGGGCAACGCGTCGAAGGAACCGACGGTTAGAAGGGCTGAGGCCGTGACTGCCCAGATGGGCCTTAAGGCAAGCCCAGGTTTCCTCTTGACCCAGGCGGATGTGGGGCCTGAGATCGACAGGCTTCGCGAAACGGGCGTCGAGGCGCTCGTCGTCCTGGCCGATCCTGCCATGGACAACCTGCGCAACTCAATCGCGGAGCACGCAATCAAGTCGCGTCTGCCGACGATTGGGCAACTGCCGTTCTACGGGGAGGCCGGATTTCTTCTGGTCTATGCTGCCGATCTTCAGGATATTCACCAGCGTACCGCAATCTTCGTAGATCGTATCCTGAAAGGCACGAAGGTCTCGGAGTTGCCCTTCGAAAGCCCAAGCCTGTTCAGCCTGACCCTCAACCTGCAAACCGCAAGGCAACTGAACCTGGAGGTTCCGCCTGCTCTGCTGGCCCAAGCGGACGAGGTGATCGAGTAGGGATTTCTCATCTGGCGACCACGAAGCCTAAGCAGCGTCAGGCTGCTCGTCAAAGGAGATGCCGAACACGGGTAACTCCTCGTCGTAGCCCTTGATCGGACGGGACCCGAATGGGATCAGGGCGCGCTTGCCTCCGACTGCTTCTGCAACTTTCGCATCTACAAGGATCTCCCGATCTGCCGCCGCTGCGCACAGCCTTGCAGCAAGGTTCACGACATTGCCGATGGCCGTGTAGTCGAAGCGGCTCTCGTAGCCGATCCGCCCCACGGTCGCTTCCCCCGTGGCAAGCCCCACCCCAAACCCGATCTGGTGCCCGCGCCCCCGCCAGCCGATGATGAGCTCCTGCACGCTTCTTTGCATCTCCACAGCCAGATCCACCGCCTGTAGTGCCGGCTCCTCGACAGGTACGGGCGCGTTGACAAGTACCATCAGGCCGTCACCTGAGAAGCTCGTAAGCGTCGCTCCATACGTAGTAATGATCTGGCCAAGCACCTTGTAGTACGCGGAGAGCACCCTCATCACCTCCTCGGGTGCGGCTTTAGCGGAGAAGGCGGTGAAGCCGCGTAGGTCACAGAATACCGCCACCACCTCCGTGCGGCGGCCTTCGAGCACCCCGTCGTCGCCCTTGCGGTCGACGAGCTCGGCCACTTGCGGGGCCAGGAACCGCTTGAGCTTTGCAATGCGCTCCTGCCGCTCCTGCGAGACCGCGAGTTCAGCCGCCATGGCGTTGAAGCTGTCAGCCAGCCGCTGGAGTTCGTCGCCGGTTCTGATTTGAATGCGGTGGTCAAACTGTCCGGCGCCGATGAGCTCGGTACCCTCCTCAAGCAGACGGATCGGCTCGGTCATCCGACGTGCCAATGCATAGGCGAGCAGGCCTGCGAAGGCGACACCGCCGAGCAGGAGGATCCCCGTCCGCCATAGGGCGGCATAGATGGGCCCGTAGGCCTCCGACAGCGGTTGCTCAACCACAACAGTCCAGTCAGGGCCGGAAATCGGAGCGGCGGCAGCGGCAATGGCATTGCCCTGAGCGTCCTGACCAGTTGCGAGACCTGTACCCGCACGCGCAATAGCCTCTCGGATGGCTCGAAAAGGTGCCAGCGTGGCATTGTCTGCGCCACGCAGGACGAGGCTGATGTCAGGATGGGCGACGAGCCGACCCGGCACATCGAGCACGAAGGCGGATCCCGTCTCCCCAACCTTGATGGCCGAAATCACGTCCCAGATCAGCTTCAGGTTGATCTCGGCCACAGCAATGCCCACAGACGGACGGTTGCCAGAAATGGCGACGCTCAGATAAGGCTCGGAGCCGCGGTAGTAGCTGACCTCGCCGTACCAAATCCGGGCCGAGCGGACTCCTATCACTGCCGGCTCAGTGGAACGGTCCGTACGGCTCTCGGTCCGGTTCAGACCGATCCGCGACACGTACAGCCGCTCCCGTCCGGCGCCGTCGACGAGGGTCAAGCTAACGATGGCGGGCACCTGCCGCAGCAAACGCAGAGCATCAATGCGCCGGCGCTCGTCCGGCTCCTCACTCCAGGGGAGCTGGACCAACCAGCCAAGCTGATCCGTGATGCCGTCAAGAAAACCCTGGATCCTCGTTGCCGCAGCTCTCGCCTCAACGCCGAGTAGTTGATCCAGTCTCGCCCGCTGGTCACGGTAGCCAAACCAAGCATCGCTGATGCCATTCGCGGCTAGCGGAACGATGACTGCCAGGAACAGCACGACAAAGTACTTGCGGAAGAGACCACGAAATTGGCGATGTTGCCTTCTCAAGGCTTGGCGCTCCAGCCAGCCTCACCGGGGATGGGGGAGGGCAGCACGTTCTGCGGCACTCGGGTGCTGGATGCCACTCCTGCCGGAGCCAATCCCTCAGCGGCTTGCACCGCTGTCATTCGATCACCTCGTCGGCCTGAGCAAGAAGCGAAACCGGGAGCTCAATTCCAAGTGCCCGTGCTGTGCGCAGATTAAGACGCAGGCGAAAGCGCTCGGGCCGCTCGATCGGAAGTTCGGAAACGTCTGCTCCTTCTATGATCCGCCGTGCCATGATGCCGGCACGGTGACACAACTCCTGGAGATCAGGGCCATAGGTGATCAGACCACCGCTTTGTACGAACTCCGGAAATAACATGATGGCCGGCAGGCGCGCCTCACCGGTGACTTTGGCCACGGGGGCAGAAAAGGCCCCGAACACTGGCGACGACAGGATGAGCAGTGCACCACAACCCTCCGCCGCAAGGCTCCGGACGGCCGGCTCGACCTCGGCAATAGACGGTGTCGCCCGCACCCCAAAGGACAGTCCCATGGTAGCCGCAGTGGATTGGACAGCATCGCGCTGGTAGTTGCCTGTTGCAGGATCCCACAGCACGCCGATGTGTGTAAGCCCCGTGACGGCCTCGGTGAGGATTTGCAAACATTTGGCTGCGAATTCAGAGACATCCAAGAAAACCCCGGTCACGTTGCCTCCGGGCCGGGCGAGGCTCACGGCCCAGCCCGCGGCGATGGGATCAGTCTCAAGGTCAATTCCGACAATCGGTATGATCTGCGTGGCGTCCCTGGCAGTGGCGATAGCCAACGGGCTCATGGCTACGATAACATCAAGCCGCGCGGCCGCCAGTTCCTCCGCGTAGATACGCAGCCGTTCGTGGGTGCCGTCGGCCACCCGGGACACGATCTCAATTGCTCGCCTGGAAGGCGAGCCGGCGGCGAGGCCTTCCTGGACGGCGGCGAACCGAAGGGCCACAAGGGCTGGTGAGGGCTGAGGATGCAGCAGTCCAACCCGGGCCGTTTTGGTTTGGGCGTGCGTACCGAAAGGCCAGGCGGCAGCACTGCCAAAAGCCACAATGAATGCGCGCCGCCTCATTCGATCGCCTCGATCGCTTCAGCCCAGCCTTGAGCTTACTCTGATCCGTGTGAAACTAGAAGAGAGCGGTTCCATATACGGATCCCGGCGAAATTAACTCGATCAATCGTAAAGCTTTGCAGGTGCGTAGTGGAATAGGCAGAACTGGAAAGTTCCCTGTTGGCGCGCCTGAGACCTAAGCTTGAGGGCCGCAATCCTCATCGAGTCGGACATTCCGAAAGCGCAGGGGATCGTCGCTGTTTAACCCGGAGCTGACTTTAGCTCTCTGCGTCATATAGCTTGTGAGCCGCACAATCCTTGAGGAGGGCTTGGCGCCAGAAGCTCACAAGTGTTTTTAGCATTTGTGCTCACATCCATCCGAGCAGAGCGGCTGTATAGACTGGCTCTTTACTGGCTCACCGCCTCCAGTCCCGGTGGAAGCTTTCGAATACGCTCAAATGACACGGCATCCGGTGCCGTAAAGCGTTTTACCAGAATTACGCGGATGACTTCTCCCGTCTTGACTTCATCTGGGTTTGGCAGCCCCACGACAGGTGAGGCTAACGGGCGTATGCTGGAACAAGACCAACAGGTGTCTTGATGAGACGGCGCGAGTTCATGGCTCTTATCGGAGGGACGGCTATCGGATGGCCGCTCGCCGTGCGTGCGCAGCAGCCCCGTTGCCAGTCGTGGGATTCCTCCGCAGCACACCCTCCAAGCCATTCGCGCACCTCGTCACAGCATTTCGTGAGGGCCTGAAGGAGGCCGGGTTTGTTGAAGGCGAGAATGTAACAATTGAGTATCGCTGGGCGGACAACCACCTGGATCGGCTGCCGGGTCTCGCGGCTGATCTGGTTCAGCGCAAGGTTGCCACTATCGTTGGCAATGGCCTTGCGGTACGGGCCGCCAAGGACGCTACTGACACAATCCCAATCGTGTTCGTCCTTGCTGACGATCCAGTCAAGAGCGGCCTCGCCGCCAGCCTGAACCAGCCGGGCGGCAATCTCACGGGGGTCACGTTCTTTGGGGCGAGTCGCTTGGAGTGAAACGGCTTGAGCTCCTGCACGAGTTGGCCCCCAGGGATTCTGCCATCGCCGTGCTGCTTGATCCGAACTACCCGGAAGGCGGCAGCGAACTGCCGGCTGTGGAAACAGCCGCCCGTGGGTTTGGGCGGTCCATCATGGTGGTGCGAACCGAAAGCGAGCGTGATTTCGAGGCAGCCTTCGCCAGGATTGTTCAAGCAGGTGCCGGTGCAATCCTGGTCAGCGGCAGTCCGTTCTTCACAAGCCACCGCAAGGCACTGATCGCGCTGGCGGCTCGCCATGCCATCCCGGCAAGTTATGACCTGCGCGACTATGTCGAGGATGGCGGCCTGATCAGTTGCGGGGCCAGCATTGCGGGCGCCTATCGTCAGGCAGGCACCTATGTTGGCCAGATCCTCAACGGTGCCAACCCTGCCGAAATGCCGGTCTCGCGGGCAACCAAGCTTGAAATGGCCATCAACCTTGGGACGGCCACGACACTTGCCATCAACATTCCAGACGCACTCCTAGCGCGCGCTGACGAGGTGATTGAATGAGGAAGAAGTGCCCCCATTTCCCTTCCATAAAGGGCCTTCTGCGAACTACGCACGCTTTTCGCGCACGCGCGAGGCCCTACTCGATCGCCTCGTCGGTGCGAACGAGAAGCGAGGCAGGAATTGTGATGCCGAGCGCCTTGGCAGCACTCAAATTGATCGCCAGCTCAAATGTGGTCGACTGCTGAACCGGCAGGTTAGCCGGCTTTTCGCCTTTGAGAATGCGACCGACGTAGTTGCCTGCGTGGCGGTAGGCACCGGAAAGGCTTGCACCATAGCTGATCAGGCCGCCAGCTTCGACGAAATCGCGCAGGTCATAACTCGCCGGAACGGCATGGTGCGCTGCTAGAGCGACAAGTGCTCGCCGATGGCTGGTGAAGAACGGACTACCGCTGACCAAAAGCGCTCCGGCCCCCGCCTGGACGACCTTTGTGAATGCCGCATCGAAGTCACGCTCGCTTGCGACCTTCACGGCCATAATCTCCCGCCCGAGAACGCGACCCGCCGCCTCCACGTTCAGCAACGTGTTTTCGCCAAGAGCGTAGTTCAGATCAAGGAGCACGGCGATAGGGGCGCCCTTAGGAGCCAGCTCATGCAGCAACTCCAGCCGCTTCTCATCGAGTCTAGTGCCGGCGAAGAAGGTTATACCTGTGACGTTGCCGCTCGGTCGGCCGAGGTTAGAGACGAGGCCGCTCCTGACGGGATCGTCACCGGCCACGAACACGATCGGGATGGTCGTGGTGGCGGCCTCGGCAGCCTGCACCGCAAGGCCATTGCTGACGATTGCAGCCACTTGCCGGCGTACCAGATCGGCCGCGAGGCTCGGCAGCTGCTCTAGTTGATTGTTCGCCCAGCGATACTCGATCGCGACGTTCTGGCCTTCAAAAAACCCGGTTTCGCTCATGCCCTTACGGAATGCTGTAACTAGATGGGCGAACGGAGCTGCTGGTGTGCTACGCAAGAAGCCGACCACCGGCAGCGCTGGTTGTTGTGCGCGGGCAGCAAGCGGCCATGCTGTGGCCGCGCCCATCCGCACGATGAACTCCCGCCGCCTCATGTGATCCCCTCGGATCGGGGTGACCCAAGACCAATTCTACTTCCGAACTCGGATATATTGAAGGGAGCCGTTACATGAAGGGGCTTCGGCGAAATTCACCCGTTGGTCCCGTCGTAAGCCATTGATGGATAAGCACGCTACCGACGCTAGGCTCGGAAGGTCTTATATTGGCACGGAGCTGACCTTGGCCGTATTTCCGCAATGGAGCGGTTCCGGGACCTTCGCAGAGCCTCGCCCAAGGACTCAGGATGACCCGATGCAGTCTTTCCTCGGTCACACAATTGTCAGCACGGAGCGATCTGCGACTTAGAGTCAGCGGGCGGTTGCCCGGAAGCGCCGCCGATAGTCATTGGGCGTCAAGCCGACGATCCGGGTGAACACCTTCCGGAAGGCCCCAGGATCGGAATAGCCGACCTCCCACGCCACCTGGTCGAAGGAGAGCGTGCCGAACTGCAAGAGTTCCCGCGCCTTCCCGACCCGCAGCCTCTGGCAGTACTCCGTGGTCGTGTGACCCGTCGCCTTCTGAAAGCGCCGCAGGAACGTCCGCTCCTCAAGCCCGGCCTGTTTGGCAAGGGTCGTGAGGTCGATCTCCTTGGCATCCGTCGCTTGCAGCCAGTGCTGCACCTTGAGCACGGCAGCGTCGCCATGCGTCAGCCGCGGCGAGAAGGCGCTGTAGTAGCTCTGCTCCCGACCGGGAGGATCGACCACGAACACCTGCGCCGTCTCGATCATGACCGTCGGCCCCAGAAAGCGGTCGATCAGCTTCAGGGCGAGGTCCGTCCAGGCCATCACCCCACCTGCCGTAATGATGTCGCCATCGTCGATGATCAGGCGGTCGGCTTCGACCCGTGCGTCCGGGAAGCGCTTCCGGAACGGCTCCGCATAGGTCCAGTGCGTGGTTACCGTCCGGCCTGCCAGAAGACCCGTCTCCCCAAGCAGGAACGCGCCCTTGCAGACCGAGCCGAGCGAGGTGCCGGCGCCATGGCTGTCCCGCAGCCACTTTGCGAACAGCGCAGCCTCCTCGGGTTGGACGGGATCGCCCAACCCAGGTGCAAGCACAAGGAAGGCAGGCGCTCCCCCGGCTCCAGGTGCCGTGTCGAACACGCGGCGCGGGGTTTCGTCACTGTGCTCCCGTTGCCAGTGGCTGATCCTCAGCAGGGGGGTCGATGGGTCAGGGTGCTTCCTTCGCGCCAGCCTGTCAGCGACTGTGAAGAGATCGGTCATCCCGAGCACGGCCGCCATCTGGACGCCGGAGTACAGCACGAGGCCGATCTCGATCGGGGATGCAGCACTCATGTCGATCTCACCCTGAAATTTGTCGGTTCCGCCACTCATATCGCATCGGATGCCGCGCTATCCAAGAGGCTCGTCAGGCGCAGGCGCCTTCCAGGCCCACCTGTTCGCCAGGACCGGACCTCCCATTGACAAGGAACGATGCATGACCGCTGAGACCACGAAGAATACCGCGCTCACGCGCCGACAGGCACTTGCCCTGGCTGGAGGGGCACTCGTCGCCTCCTCCGCCGCGGCTCAGGCGGCATCGACCGGGTCGGCCCCCGGTGCGAGCAACCAGGCAAAGCTCACGCAGGTGCGCAATGCAACGCTGCGCATCGACTACGGCGGCGTCCGGTTCCTGGTGGACCCGATGCTTGGCAACCCGGGATCATTCCCTGCCTTCCCACGGACGCCGAACCAGGACAGGACGAATCCCATGGTCCCGCTCCCTATGGATGTGGCTGGGCTCGTTGACGTTGATGCCGTGATCCTCACCCACTTGCATCACGATCATTGGGACGCCGCCGCGAAAGCCGCGCTGTCAAAGTCGCTCCCGGTGTTCGTTCAGGACGAGGCCGATGCGAAGGCGGTCCGAGGCGACGGATTCAAGGATGTGCGCGTGCTGACGCCGACGACGGAGTTCAAGGGCGTGACACTTGCACGAACCAGAGGGGTTCATGGCAGCCCTGCCGTCATCGAGAAGATGGGCAAGAACATCGGTCTGGTGTGCGGTGTGGCGTTCAAGCGCCAAGGCCTCAAGACGATCTATGTCGCGGGCGATACCGTCTGGAATGACGATGTGGCCGATGCGATCCGGACGCACCGCCCAGACGTCATCGTTCTCAACTGTGGCGACGCCTATGTCTTTGGCGTCGGCTCCCTGATCATGGGGACGCAGGACGTGCTCGCCGTGCACAAGGCTGCGCCGCAGGCGCTTCTGATCGGCAGCCACATGGAGGCCGTCAACCACTGCGTCCTCACCCGTGGGGCTCTGCAAGCCTTTGCCGACAAGGAAGGCTTCCTGGACAAGATCAAGCTGCCGAAGGATGGCGAGACAGTGAGGCTTTGAGGCACGTTGCTCGACAAGGCTCCGGACATGTTGATCCACACAGGCCTTGTCTTCGCAGATCTCGACTGACCCGAGCGTGAGCATCTCACGCCTTCTTCCCTAGACGTAGAGGGGGTTCATCGCCTCGGAGACGAAGACCTTCGATGCCTTCGAGGACTGGCAGGGAGCGGCCATTCAATGGATCGGCCGCTCCCGAACCCACGTCTTCCGATGCAGACCGGATCGAGAAGGTCGCTGTACTGAACTGGCGGGCCATGGCGGCCGTCAGAGATGCCTCCCGTCCGGCATCTCTCCTCAGGCGGCCGCAGCCGCCTCGATGGCCGGGAGCACGGCTTCGCGCCCGCCGTACAGCGCGGCTCCATGCACCAGGTGATCCCCGGCCGTGGTCCTGACAACGAGAGCCGGAACCCCGGCGACACCGATCCGGGATTGCAGGCGCCGCGATTCCGCGACCCTAGCGGCCGCCGCAGTGGCGAGGTCTTCGTCTGACACCAGCCGGGTCGCCAAGTTCTCCAAGCCAGTCTCTAGCCCAGATGCGATCTCCGCCAGCACCGCGGGATCGGTGGTGTCGCGGCCATCGATGTAGCGGGCCGCCTGGGCCCGGTGCAGGAATTGCGCCTCCAAGGCAGGATCGACGACGCGGACCGCCGTCATCGCCAGGGTGAGCGGGCCTGAGTCGAAGGGGCGGTCGCGCCGGGCCAGGACGTTGACGCGATAGAGTTCCGAGAAGACCTGCCCGGTCATCTGGGCGATGCGCTGATCGTTGGTCCAGGCATGCGTGGCCATGGCCTCGTCGAGCGGGCGTGCCCCGGACCCGGCAAACAGACCGCTGGGCATGAACTCGAATGCCGGGCCGTATTCCTCAGCCATGGCGGCGACCGCCGGGGCGGCGGCGTAGCACCACCCGCACAGCGGGTCGAACAGGTACAGCAGGCGAATGGGTTGGCTGGTGGGCATCGTTTCTCCTTCGGGGCCGACGTCCGCTGGTCCGGAATCGGCGCACGTCAATTTCAATGGGAATGTCAGCCAGGCGTGCGCATGGGCTCCATGCCCCCGCTTGGTAGCCGTTACCGGAGCGCCTCGGCGACGGCAGCGGACAGTGGTGTCGTCGGTCGGCCGATCAGCCGGGAGAGCTGCCGCCCATCCTCGAAGAGAGCCCCTTGGGCCGTGCCGATATCATAGCTGGCAATGTGATGGGCCATTCCTTCGGGAAGGCCGAACCCCACGAGAGCCTTCGCATAGTCCACCTCGGGCAGGTTCCTGTAGGGAATGTCCTTGCCGGTCTGCCGGGAGATCTCGGCAGCGAGATCTGCGAGCGTATAGGCATCGTCGCCAGCAAGCTCGTACGTCCTGCCCTCGTGACCTTCGCCCGTCAGCACGGCGACGGCGGCTTCCGCGTAGTCGACACGTGCGGCCGACGAGATCCTGCCGTCTCCGGCGCTGCCGATGAAGGCACCTCCGGCCACCGCGCCACCGACGGATCGGGTGTAGTTCTCGGTGTACCAGCCGTTGCGCAGGATCGTGAACGGAATGCCCGATGCTTTCAGGTCGGCTTCGGCCGCGCGGTGCTCGTTCGCCAGGGAGGTCAGGGGCGTGGTGTCAGCCCGGAGCAGGCTTGTATAGACGATCCGCTTCACACCCGCTCGCTTGGCCGCCTCGATGACGTTGCGGTGCTGGACGGCCCGCTGGCCGATCGCGTTCGAGGAGACGAGCAGCAGCGTGTCCACCCCGGCGAGCGCCTGGTCGAGTGTTTCTGGCCTGGTGTAATCGGCCTCCCGGGCGGCGACACCGAGGTCGGCAGCCTTTGCGGGGGTGCGCACCAGCGCGATGATCTCGCTTGCAGGTACCTTGGCCTTGAGCTTGTCGATGACGAGGCGGCCGAGCTGTCCGGTGGCGCCGGTGATGGCAATGGTCATGGGTGCGTGTCCTTTGCGGATGATGACTCGCGTGATATACAGACCTCACTTACTTTCCGTAAGTACGCACACAAATGTTAGTATGGAGAAAGTCACCATGGGCCCGGACGAGCACCCCGCATCGCTGTCGCAGCAGCTCCGACGCGGCAACCTGATGGCCGCAACCTGCCCCTCGCGGGAGGTGCTCAAGCACGTCACGAGCCGCTGGGGCGTGCTGGTCCTGATCGCGTTGGAAGCAGACACGCTTCGCTTCAGCGCCCTGCGGCGGGCCGTGGGCGGGGTGAGCGAGCGCATGCTGGCGCAGACACTGCAATGGCTGGAAGGCGACGGCTTGGTCGAGCGCATCGCCTACGACGTGGTGCCGCCGCACGTGGAGTACAGCCTGACGCCCCTGGGGCGGGAGGCGGCTGAGAAGGTGCGGGTTCTGGCCGATTGGATCGAGGCCAGCCTGCCGCGCATCGCCCGTGCGTGGGAGGAGCGGCAACGGGACTGACGATGCTTGCCGCTCCTCCCAGGCGGCCTTGGGCCAAGGTCCGGTAATGGCACTCCTGAGACGTACGCGTATGGTCCGCTTCGGCGGTCATGAGCCGACGTTCGTCGGGCGGCCGGAAGGTGAAGGATTGACCCGAAGGAGACTTCCCACTTGGTACGGAGCAAGGATGGTGGCGATGCCGAGGTCCTCGGGTCAGTAGATCTTCCGGTCGTGTTGACCTCGGCGGCCTTAAGGGCTCTGCATACACAACGCTGCCTTGAAACGCTTGTCAGCCGCAAGACAATCGCCAGAACACCGACCGGTTGATCTAAGCTCGGGTCAGGGGTCGCTGCAGCCAACATTCAGCTCCCGCGCCACCTGTGCTTCATCGTCCAGCTTGCAGATCAACAAAGGGGCCATCAGGCCAAGCGCGTCCGCGAACTCGGCCGACGTGATCTGCAAGTCACAAGCATGAACCTCAGCAAGCGCATGGGCTCGCGTATGCACCGGTGTTCCTCAGCCAGGCGACTGCGAGCAGCTCTAATCTAACCCTTAAAGGTGATATGACAGCTTTCGCCTTGACGGTTCAATTAGGCTGTCCGACCCTCCTGCTCTGTTATCGTCGAGTAGGCGTTTTGAGCACCCGATCGTTCGCTCCCGCAGATAAGGGCATTTCTATAGCTGATCCCGATCAGGGTCTTCGACTTCGCAGAGCCTGATCAACCGCCTCTCTTGCAGCCGTTATAGAAGAGCAGCCGTCTGGACGGATCGAACCAGTCTTAGATCACGACAACCGGTGCGCAGCTTGTACCGGGTCTTGCCGTCTGGAGGAGCCATGCTGCGACTGCCACTTGTGTCCATCATCACGCTTGCACTGCTTTCCGCTCAACCCGTGCTCTCCAAAGGAGGAGGTGATGGCGGCAGAGGCGGCGAAAACGGCGGAGGCGGCAGCCAAGGTAACGGGAATGGCGGCGGGAAGTCTGACGGCGGGGGGCGAGGCGACGCCAATGGGGGCGGAAGAGGTGAGGGTGGTTCGGGTGGCAGCGGCAGCAACGGGGGAGAAAACGGTCAAGGCAACGGCAATAGCGGAGGCCGAGGCAGTGGAAACAGCGACAGCGGTCAGGCCGAAAGCAGTGGGGGGCGGGGCAACGGAAACAACAACGGAGCCGGAAGCAGTCAGGCCAGCGGCAACGGCGGTGGTCTGGGCGGAGGCAACAGCGGCGGCTTAGGGAGTGGTGGTCAAGGGAGCACCTCTGGCGGCGGGAATGGCAGTGCGGGCGGTCTCGGGGGTGGTGGTCAGAGCAGTGGCGGCGCTCCCGCTGGGTCAGGCACCCTCGGGGGAGGGAGCACGGCAGGCGGAGGCGGTCTCGGCGCAGGTGGCAGCCCCAGTGGAGGTGCTGGCGCCAGCAGCAGTGTAAGCGCCGGACAAGCCTCTGTCGCAGGTCCCGCGCCATCACCCAGCTCAATCGGAGCCGCCAGTCCAACAGCGGCGCGTGATGCTCTGTCCGCCTTAACGGCGCTTAGCGACAGGGGCGGCAACGGTGATGTGGCTTTGCCCCCGCCTTTGCTGCCGCGCCTTGGCAGACCAGGCTCACCCCACATCGAGGCGCCGCTTGTGGCACGGGCTGGCATCCCCGGCCACGTTGTCCAAATCTGTCGAACGTCAATCGTGCAGGCCGCACTGCCCTATGGGGCTGTGCGCGTGGACGCCGCGAGCGCGGGGCGAGCGAACCGCACCCGAGAGGGGGGCTTCTCAGCACCGCTTGACGTGCGGGTTGAGTATGCCCGCGCGGGCGCGCGTCAGGTTCGCCGGTCGCGGATCTCATGTCGGTTCAATGCCGCTGGCGTGGTTGTGGCCTTGCGCTGACGGTTCGTCGCAAGAGCCCTCCGATGTCCTCTGGCAGTTTGCTGCGATTCCCACTTAGCCCGCTTCGGTGTTTCTCAAAGATCAGGGTATGTCTAGGGTCTGCCCCTTGCCGGGTATGGCAGCAGGCTGATCAGACACCGTTGCGATTGCCGGAGCGTCCGCTGGTTGCTCACACAATGCCGCCATCTGGATCAGGCCCAACCCGAACACCGGATCCCGCCCCGGCTTGCCAAGATCACGTGTGTACGCTTCGAGACGGGTCTGAAGGGCTTTGGCGTCCAACGCCGGATTGGCTGCAAGCATGCCTGCGGCGGCCGAGACAAACGGCACCGCGTACGAAGTTCCGGTTCTCAGTGAGCCTCTGCCGTCGGCCGAGGCCACCCACACGTTCACGCCGGGGGCTGCAAGATCAACATAGGGACCCTGGGTGGCGCGGCGGTATACATTCAGCTCGTGATCAACAGCCGTGACAGCCACAACACCCGGGTAGGCGGCCGGATAGGAGGGATCGGCACCGGCTCCGTTGTTGCCCGCAGCTGCAACGATGACGATGCCCTTGGCCTGGGCGGCAGCAATGGCCCTCTGAAGGACCTCGTTCGCAGGACCGGACAGACTCATGTTGATCACCCGCACGCCGCGCTCGGCCAAAGCTTCGATGGCCGTGACCAGAGATGTCACGTCCGTGCGGTCGGCGGTGCCGCCGTCACGGTAGAAAGCATCCACCGCCACAAGGCGCGCTCCGGGCAGAAGGCCAGGAGCGCTGCTTCCGCTCCGGCCGACGAGAAGAGCCGCCACGGCCGTGCCATGATCCTGTAACGAGGCGACGGTTCGGCGAGCGGGCGGAGCCACGATCTCGATGGCTTGGTCCTTCAGAGCGTCGTGATCGACATTGATGCCCGTGTCGATCACCCCAATGAGGGGTGAGGGCGCGCATTGTAAAGGGTTCGATCCTGACCACTTCACGAGGGAGGCCCAGTCCACGGGCGAGGGGGGCTGGCACTCGATGCCCACGCAGGCGGAGGTGCTCTCATCAAGATAGTAGAACTGGTCGAAGTCGACCGCCGCCTGAGCGTCGATCAGACGAACCCGTTGCCGGGCCTGTGCCACCGATTGGCCACTTGGCACTTGGAGCCTGATCGCCTGGGGCGCGATGCTACCCTTTGTCCGGGTCTCGATCCGGAAGCCTTGCGCGGTCAGCCGGGCCAGATCCACTTGCGACAAGCCTGACGCCACAATGGAGCGCGACGACCGGCGGGGTTTGGGGCGGCGGTCGATCTCCGCGACGACAGGCACGGCACGGGTCTGCTGAGCGGGGATCGCGGTAGCAGTCTTCGCCGCCTGCACCTGAGCGGCAGCCTTGGCCCGGCTGGATGTCTGCCGAGCGGATGCCGCAGCCTTGCTCCGGCCCGCTGCAGCTATGCCAGAACTCGCCCGGGCCTTGTCATGGGCTTGTTGGCTTTGGCCGCTCGATGCATTTGCCGCACGTGGTGTGCTGGCCTTTGAATGGCCCTTGCTGCTGCTTGGACCCGCGGTCGCACTCATTCCCTTGCCGGAATTGGCCTTCCCGCTATTGCCAGGGCTTTCCTTGCCGCTGTTGCCTCGAGCATGGTTGTTGCCCTTACCCGCACCGAAACTGCCGTTAGGACCTTTCGACGTGCCATTGCCGCGACCGAGCCCGCCTGCGTTCCCAACACTTCCATTGTTTCCGCGGGTGGCCCCTCCACCTATGCCGCCGCTAGGACCACCGGCGTGAGAGTTGCCTTGGCTGCCGCCGTTGCCATTCCCACCGTTGTTGCCATTCCCGTTGCGGCCAGCATTCCCCTGACCGCCGGCATTGCTACCTCCACCACCCTCATTGCCACCGCTGTTTCCGTTCCCGCCACCGTTGCCAGGACCTCCAGACCCGCCACCACGCCCACCGTCAGAGTTGCCGCTGCTCCCGCTGTTGCCGTTTCCTGCGCCCCCTCCGGCTGAGCCACCACCGTTCCCGCCTCCTGCGTTGCCTCCGCCATTTCCGTTTCCGCCGCCGTTGCCGTTCCCGCCACCGTCGCCCCTACCGCCACCATTGCCGCCGCCATTCCCGTTTCCACCATCGTTTCCGTTCCCCCCGCCATTGCCACCCCCATCGCCGCCTTTGGCGAGGGCTGACCCGTCGGAGATCGGCAGAAACGATCCGTGGCCGAGATCGAATTGGATGCGCAGGGGAAAGGCAGCCGCAAGGCCTGCAATCGCAATGAGGGTATGTCGCCACCAGCGTGCCATGCTGTCCTCTCGTGCCGGCAGCTCAGCTGCAAACCCGGCCGTTGCAGCGCAATCGAAACGTCGAAGCTAATCCCAACCCTGAAGGTTGGTCGCATAATGCAATCGATCACGTGTTGTGTAGCGTACCTGAGATGAACGGGAGCACACCAATCACGAAATGTGTCTGATCCTAAGCTTGGCAATAGGCTCAGTTTACTCAAAAGCATCGAAGCATTCGTCCAGGCGACCCCAGTCGTTGCCGCGCCGGATCGCAGGAACCCCGACTGTGCCGGCATGGAGCGGAAGTAGATCGAAATCCTGCTTTGTGGCTGTGTACGGACCTGCCCGCGGATGCACCTCAAACTACCGTGTTGTTCAGTCTGGCGGGACGGGAGTTGTCGCAAAACCCCTAAGTTTTGCGACAGCCCGAACACTGTCGTGGATTGCCTGTTAGGCTTGTTGCAAAAGTCGTCGCAATTTATCAAAGTTAAGCGACATGTTTTGCGACATCGAGGCGAGGCACATGCACGGACAATCCATTGAACTGGGCTCTATCACCGGCGGCCACCTAATTGGCTATGCACGGGTTAGTACCGACGGCCAGGATCTGGCGAACCAGCGTTCTGTCTTGAAGGCGGAAGGATGCACCCGAATCTTCGAAGAGAAGGTGAGTGGAGCAAAGCGCGACCGCGTCCAATTGGAGCGGATGCTCGACCATCTGCGCCCTGGCGATACTGTCCTGGTCACGCGCCTTGACCGGCTCGCACGCAGTACCCGTGATCTCCTTGAGATCGCTGAGCGTCTGCGGGAGCTCGGGGCAGGGTTACGATCGCTAGCGGAGCCCTGGGCCGACACGAGCAGCCCGACAGGCAGGATGATCCTGACCGTCATGGCCGGTATCGCGGACTTCGAGCGCTCGTTGATCCTAGAACGCACGAGCACCGGGCGCAAAGCCGCCAAGGAGCGGGGGGTGAAGTTCGGCCGCTCCAAGGCCTTAACAGACGCCCAGATGCAAGCTGCCATGCAGATGCTTGAGCAGCCTGGAGCGACTGTCACGGCTATCGCAGAGGCCTTCAGTGTAAACCGGGCAACACTCTACCGTGCCTTGGCGGCTCACCGGGCCTGAACTGCACCAGCGAGGAGAGGCCGACCGCACCGGATGGTCGAAGATGCCGCGGCCGAAAGAGTTCTCCTCGCCTCAGCGCGAGGAGAACTCCTATGCCCGCTCTCACGCGCCAGGTGAACGGCGCGTATAGAGGGCGCTAAGGCAAAGCATCTAAACATGCCACAGGCGTATACCGCGCTGCCGGAGCAATGTGCGCACCGCGTTGCCGTGTTGGATCAAGAACGGCTCCGACGTGCAACCCGTCCCCACTCTGTCCCCTCTCGCCCGCACATTTGCGGTCTGAGTGCAGGGCACCCACGTCTTCTGTGCTCTGGCGTGTGCCTTCCCAGCCAGAAAGACCAAACATTTCCAGTCATATACTCGGGGACAACCGCGGAGCTGTTGCGGGCCCGGCGTCGTGACAACGCGCCCCTGCCAAGGGACGCTGTCCTTGTCACGCGCCTACTGAGCGCACTAACACGCTCAATTCTGAGGGAGGCCTCTTACACCTCATCTTACGACGCCATAAGGCTCAGGGTGTAAGCAGCGTAAGCGCCCCTATAGAGAGGGGGGCGCTAACGCATTTTGCTGACACGCACCCTCTGTTAGATATTATTCGACGCTGACGGCACGCTCACACGCCGCTGACGCTGACAGAGTGGATTGTGCTGGCTCAATGATACTCCTGAGAAAGACTCACCATACCCTTTGATCAGCACCCACTTTCCTGCCGACAAGGGCCGGTGCACGGTGGCGATCATTCGGGACCTTCCGCTGAGTGCACTAGCTTAAGTAAGTCCTTGCGGGAAGGCTTGGGCTGGAGCCTCACTATTTCTCGGAATTGCTTAAGGAGAGCCTTGTCTCCCTCGAGATCACGCTCAAGTTGATCCGTCTGCTGCTTAACCGCTTCGATCTCGCCTAAGATCTCGAGCAGTCGACGTTTCGTCTCAGCCGCCTCTGCACTAAGCTCCTTAGTTAAGGCGTCTGACTTCTTTACCTGCATGTCAGCGGATGCACGTACCGAGATTGCTTCGTAACAGAAAGCAAAAACTTGTGACGCAGCCTTAATTACGTCGAAGCAGCCGTCCGCTTCGGGCGTAATGACCCTTTTATCAATTAGCCAAGTGAGCATATCTCTCTTGATAGTGAACGTCTTAAAAAGCTGCTGCTTAGTATGCAGTCTCGCACTTTTTGTCGTCATGTGATCTCCTAACATCGTCGGCTGGGTTGAGTCGTAGTTTGCCCCGGTCACAAATGAATCCCGCGGTTGCTGGGCTAGAATCGTGCGTAGTTGTGGTTCAATCAGGTACGCATTCTGTTGAGCGTACTAATGGGCACTCATGCGTCTAGGTTCAGAATGGGATCTCGTCATTTGGCTCGCGATCGGCGATGCCATTTTCCTCAAGCCATTTTTGCGCGCGAGCCTCGGCCGACTGAGTTCGTGACTTCCGCCGTTGCGGCCGCTTCGGAGCGGTCGCGGCACCAGCTTTCTTAATCGCAGCCTGGTTCGAGCTCGGGGAAGTGGCTCTGTCATTTGGCTCTAGGAGAACCCTCCAGTGGGCCACTGACCATTGGTCTGGTTGAGCGTACTCGTCCTTCAAAACGACCACTTTGGCGGAACCCAGCCAGCCGATGAAGTAGGTCGCGCCGTTTGCTGCCACTCGTTCGCGGAGCAGAAACAGTTCAACTTTCGAGCTCTTCAAGACTCTCCTCCTTCGGATCGGTTTGGATTCGAAGACCGTAGCTTTGGGGCGTTTGTATCCAAATGCTGAGTTAGATTACCTGGATTGTTGACCTGCTCCGGAGGGTTGGAACTCGCTGTAATTTGCGCCCCGCTGCTCTTTGCTGCATGCCCAGAACTGTGAACGCTTGCAAGCAGCTGACGCGCCACTGACAGATCGCTGACGCTGACAATGTCCCCGTCAGTTACGATCAGTCCTCGCTGCTTGAGGATCTTGATTGCGTTTGACCAAGCCGTGCGTATAGCCGAAGGGCTGCGCCCGTCCCAATGATCAACGGTCTGTTTGCGCCATTCGGATACAGTGGTCGAGGTGATGGTTTCAGTGAGGCCGACCAGCACTTTGAGAACTGTCCACGGGTCGGGTGGCAGGGGGCGCAGCCCGAGTGGCTGCGCCTGCTGGAGCGGCATGTCGGACGCCGCAATCTCGAGGTCTGTCAGGACAAGGCTGCTGAGACTCGAGTTCTCATCGATCTGACAGGGCTGAAGTCGGAACGTAAGCTTGGCTCCTTCAGGGCCGTTTCGCTGCTTGTCGATCGTGCCTCGTACGGTCAACCGATCGGGACCGCGTTCGAGCTTGATTACGGTATCTGCACGGTTGCGCAGCACGATAGAGCCCAGCATACCTCTGCTCGGGTCCTTGCCGACGTGATGGACCGCGATCGTACTGCAGTTCAGGATTCGGGCGATCCGCAGCAAGGATGAGGCCACTCCCGATAGGGTGGCATCGTCGTTGGCCGATGCGGCGCCGTAAGCGCCCCCGATGGTGTCCACGACAACGAGCACCGTTGGTTCCCCGCTCTGAGCAGTAAAACCTTCGGATATCTCGATAATGGCATCCGCGAAGCCAGGATCCTGCACTAAGCAGGGAGGCGGGATAATGACGAATGGTGCCTCATCGAAGTTCACACCGAGAGCACGAGCGGCTGCGACCGCCCTCATTCGAACACCCCATTCATCCTCCGCGGCGATATAGATCACCTGGCCACGTCTGACTGGGATCTCTCCAATAGGGTGGCCGAAGGCGATGTGGGTAGCGGTCCCAAGGATGATAAAAGTCTTTCCGACACCGCTGACGCCGTAGAAAATCGTGAGCCCAGGGTAGATCATTCTTGCAACGATTGCGTTGCGGGAAGGGGAGTCTGGGTTGGTGAGTTCGGCTTCAGCCTCTCGGAGTGTTGCTCCTTGAGACAAAGCAAATCGTGCGCGCTCGCTCAAACGAGCGGCTGCAAGAGCTCTTAAACGCATGTGATTTCTCAGTCTTGAGTCTTTGGAACGCGGTCGTCTTCAGCGGGAGGGCGAAGATCAACAGCGAATAGATTGCAGGGGGGCTGGCTTTCAGCAGTTAGAAATTGCGCCCATAAGTCAGTTGGGCAGGAGATGCGTAGATGCGCAAAGGTGCGCTTCTACATCCTCACGCGGCGGCTTCGTGGTTGCTCGACTGGTAGGTTGTCGAGGCACCTTGTTCCAATATCGTGGCACCGAGCCGAGAGTTGCGGTCCGGGAAGAGGTGGCAATCCCTTACCACTCTCCGGATGTGACTGTCGTCTACCACCAGCGGAGCGCAGCATATTTCCATCCAGCTTAGACTGTTACTGACACAGGCGCCCGCGAGCTTGCAGCTCGGGCCCGCTCCCAGATCTGCAACGCACTTTCGGCCCACAACTTGCGTCCGTTGATGACAATTGGCTTTGGGAAGGCAAGCTTCTCGTCCTCCTGCCATCGGTATAGGGTCATAGTGCTGATACCATATCGCTGCCTGACTTTGCGGCCATTCAGGTAAATTTCCGTGCTATGCATGTGACCACTCCTTGTTCGCTTCAAAGGCGATCATTTGCTACTTGAATTCAACGCGTTTTATTAGTGTAGTGCTGAAGCCTATTTTGATCGCGACAGCACCAGTGATGTTGAAAGTGGCATTTAATCTGATTGCGCAACACGCGCCTTCTTGAAGTCCCGCACGAGCTGCTTTACCGCGCTGGGGTTGGGAGGCTCTAAGCCATACGCGCGGTGAAAAGCGGCCAGGATGCGCATCAGCGGGCCATGTTCAGAGAAGCCGACGTCTTTTCCATGCTGTAAAAAGATTTCTAATGTTGGCTCCCAGAGGAAGACGCGCTCGAGGCTTTTTCTGGAGCTGTTCACTACCTTAACCGAATCGAGCAAAGACGCGATGCCTTGCTCTGCGTACAGCTCAGCCCCATGGACGATGAGTTCCAGGTACCGCAGTAAGAGTGCGATACGAACGTCGCCGCCTATAAGGCAAGCACTGCAAGTAGCGATATCACTTTTCTTTGCCAGATGTGTATCGCTCAATGCTCGGTCTATGATAGCGGTTCTTCCGGATAGCCGCTGGATCTCGATCAAAAGCTGTTGTCCATGACGCGCGATTACTCGGCTGATAAGCCGATCAGCTCGTTCAGTGTCCTTCAGTTTTCGCCCTAGGGAGTAGGTGGAGTCCATCTGCAAGATGCTTGACTCCAAAGCGTGAATCTCATTCTCCGTGACAAGAAAGAGCTCACGTTGAATTGCGAGGCTGACCTCGTGAAAAACCGGAGATAGAAGCTTCGTTTTCATGAGCGAATAGCTCCGATAAGACATGTTAAGATGCATGCCTCGCTTGCGCTCAGCATGGTCCCATCGGAATTTTATCTACTTCGCAAATGCCAGTGTGTTTGTCGGCGCCGTTCGACTGGCTCGAATTACGGCGCCGGATATCTTTTTCTCCCAAGCAATGCTGATGCCGAAAATAAGTTCCACCGAGATATGTAATCCGCAGCAATTTTAGTGATGTGAGCTGAAGTAGTCGTTGTCTGAATTTATACGCCTGAACTTCGAATCAGTTCGAGCACGTGAGTAGCCCAAGCCTCAGCCGCTTTGCGTCTTTCATCGAGGAAGTCGTGACGTTGGTATACCGCGACGATGCCGCTGAAAGTGCCGGAAGTGTGATTGAGAGATTTTTCTACCACGTGCAGGGGAACGCCAAGCCGCGCACATCCAGTAGCAAACGTCCTTCGGAGGTCATGGAGGCGCCACGGCTCAAGGGGCTGTCCTGAGGGCATGTGTTTGGGCGCTCGCGCCGTGAGCCGATGGACTGCTTTCGAAACCCCTGAAAACGGCGTTTCGCCGGTTGTCGTAAAGAGTAGCCCTTGGGGAGAACCCAGGCGGGGCAGCGAGCCAATTAGCCTCACCGCCGCCGGGGACAATGGCACGATGTGAGCGCCGCCATTCTTCGAGCGCTCGCGCGGAATGGTCCAGCAGGCCCGGTTCAGATCGAACTCGGGCCATTGCGTCTCGAGCACTTCGGAGCGGCGCTGGCCGGTCAGGATCATCAACTGAACGGCCCGGCCAAACGGATATCCGATCTCGTCCGCAGCCAACCAGATGGCCCGCAACTCCTCGTCCGAGAGCACCCGGTCCCGGTGAGCCTCGATCGAGGGTGGCTTTAGCGAGGCCATGGGGGAGGCCTCCAGCAGACCGCGCTCAATCGCCCAGCCGAAGAACCGTCGTAGGGCGGCAACCAGCCTGTTGGCCTGAATGGGTGCGCCTCGCTCCACCATGCGGTCAAGGAGGGTAAGGATCTCCTGCCGGGTGATGCTGCGGATATCCCGATCCTGCCAGGGCGCAAGATCGGTTTTGGTCAGGAGGCGCTCAGTCTCAGGCCAGGTGCGATTGCGCGGCTTGGCGTAGCGCTCAATGAACTCGGTCACGACTGCTCCGAACCGCAGCTTGTTGGCTGCGTCTACCTCCCGCTCGGCAGCAATACGTAGGGCGGAGGGATCCCGGCCTTCCGAGGCAAGCCGCAGGGCGGCGCGGGCCTGGTCACGGGCATCGCCTAGCGATAGGCGGGGGTAGGGGCCGAGCGTGAACTTCTTCGGCTTGCCGTCCGCGCGGTAGCGCACGGCCCAAGACTTGGCTCCAGAGGGCTGGACCACAAGGTAGAAGCCAGGGAGGGCGCCATCAGGCAATTCAAGGCGTCGAGCTGGATCCGGTTTAGCATTCTCGACGGAGCGGGCAGTAAGAGAGGCAGGCATCGGAGGTCCGGGTAACGTAGGGGTAACGATGGCAGGCTGTCAGCGGTTGTTATGGACTAATGCTAACAACACCTCACAATTGGTCTCAACCCCTTGATTTGATTGATCCACAGCCCTTATGAATGTGATGAATTGTGGGGCGTTGATAGTGGTTGATCACTGACTTTTAATCAGAGGGTCCTGGGTTCGAGTCCCAGCGCGCTCACCAAGCTTTATCAAGCACTTAGATGTTGATCAGGTTTGGTTCTGCTTCCCAGAAAACCGGTTTGGGAAGCGTATGGGAAGCACGCTCGACTGAGGGAGCTATTTTCTCCACGCTTCCATCGGCTCTCCCGCAGGTCGAACCTGACGGCCAGAATCAACGAACATCAGGAATCAACCAGAGAGCGGACCTTGTTACGATTGCGCTGAATGCCTGAGATTGACCGATGCTGTTGGAAAAAGTCCTGAGGGCTGCTTCATCCATCTATTGCTAGCGTCAGCGTGCCAGATCAGGCCCAGCATCCTGTATGCTGACCGCGCGAAAAACGGCAGTTGCGGAGTTTTTCAACAGCATCGACCCGCTTCAGACGTTCGGCGCCAAAGCATAGCCAAGCTAGAGGACCTAAACAGCTGCGGCCGCTCGCAAGATCGCTGTGCCTGCCGGACGGCTACCGCCTACAGCAGCCACTCGACCGGGAGGATGCGCATGCAACCCGCGAGCAGGCGCGCCGGCAGCGTGGCTCCCGGCTCCCGGGTCAGCACCTCACCATCGTCGATCCATACCAGTCTGCCCTGACGCAGCTCAATACGATAGCTCTGTGACGGCGACCGCACCCGACGCATCGTCGCCGCAAGCTCCCGGGCGAAGGCCTCGCTCTCGATCAGCAGGACCAGCTCCGTGTTGTGATCCGCCGAGCGCGCGTCGAGATTGTAGGACCCAATCACCGCGAGGTGCTCGTCTGCAAGCATGACCTTGGCATGGAGTCCCGCGCTGCCGGAGCTTCCAAGAAGGGACAGGGCGCGGCGCACCTTGGCGTCCGGTTGCAACTCGTGCAACTCGACCCCTGCGGAGAGCAGGCCTCTCCGGTGGCGTGCATAACCAATCTGGGCCGGCAGGACGTCGTTGGTGCCAAGGGAGTTCGTGACGATCCGGACCGCCACTCCGCGTGCCGTCAGCCGTTGGAAGCGCGCCAGATCCTCTTCATCGGGAATAAAATAGCCAGTCTCGATATCGAGCGAGTTCCTGATGTCGCTGAGAGCGTCCCAGAGCCTCTGTTGGAGCCGGTCCGCGTCCGCAGCTTTCCCCGGCGCATCGTTCAGCACCGTGGCTGGTGCCCAGATCAGCTCGGACAGGAGTGCATCTAAACTCGTTCTGTGTTCGGCAAGCATTTCTCCGGCGTCGCGTTGTGGCTCTCCTTTCCCGCTGAGCCGCCGCAGATCTTCGCGGATGCTGCGGTCCAGGCGGGCGACAATGGCGTTGACCTCCGCCTCCTTGGCCTGCTCCTTCACTCCAAAAGCCGCAGACGGCATGGCGAACTCACTGTCCCAGAACCGCTCGAACAACGCCTCCACCGCCCGCGCCGCTGGCCCGACGGTTAGCACATCGAGATCGCGGAAGTTCATGTTGGCCGCCAAGCCGAAGTAGACATCGCCGATGTTGCGCCCGCCAATGATCGCAGCCGCACCGTCGGCAACCAGAGCCTTGTTGTGCATGCGCCGGTTCAGGCGGCGGAAGGAGAACAGCCAGTTCAGAAAGTAGGCGCGGCGCGTCACTGATGGATTGTAGACCCGCAGTGTAATCTGCGGGTGTGCTGCCAGCAGGCGCACGAGCCGTTTGGTCGAGCGGGCATGCAGGTCATCGAGCAGGATGCGCACGCGGACGCCGCGCTCGGCAGCGTGAAGCACCGCCCGGGCCAGGAGGCGGCCAGCCAGATCGTCGTGCCAAGCATAGTACTGCAAATCGAGGGTGTTGGCCGCTGCCCGCGCTAGCGCCAGACGAGCGGCGAGCGCCAGAGGACCATCGGCGAGGAGCCGGTGACCGCTCTGCCCCTCACGCGCGTCTGAGACAGCCTGTGCGGCTACGGCAAGCGGTGAAGGGCGCACCGGCCGTTCCGGCCGGAACTCGTCGCCCCGGTTGAGGAGCTGCCTGCGCACGCGTCGGAAGCGTCGCTCCGCTGCTCCGACGAGCGATCCAATGACCAGGATCCCGGCCAGAAGACGGATGATCCAGCGTCCTGTGAGCTGGAGCATAGCAATCACTGTTGCGCCCAAGCCGGGTGGCGCATCGAACGACCCTGCCTAGCCCGGCAGGAGCTCCCGGGTCCCGTCGAAATAACAAGATCCAGCTCGGCCGGGTTGCCCGGGAACACGCCCGCCGCCGCGTGGATAGGATGGTGCGGTGTTCGATTCGAATCTGGGCACATGAAGGACATCGACTGCATCCCAACGATCAGATGGTGGCTCCCGGTCCAGCTCTGCCTTGAAGCGAAGCTTCAGCAGGGAATGCTAGCAGAACAGATCGTATTGACAGGAGTTCCGATCTACCGGGTCGGGAGATGCTAAGTCATTGCTTCTACACCAGCCGGTCAGCGCGAATTCGCAAGCGGAATGTGAAATCGAGACGGAACCCTCATTGCGTGCCGGCGCGCCTTGAAGCCTCGCGGATCACCCCAGAATGAACAGGCCAATCAATACCACAAGTATCAGCCCGATTGCTCCACTGGGCCAGAGTCCCCATGTGCGACTGTATGGCCAAACGGGAACGGTTGCGACGATGAAGAGGATAACGATTGCGATCAGGATAGTGCTGAGAGGCATTAGCTCAGGACCTTATCTCATGTCTGACAGATGATACATCAGGTTTCATGATGTTGAAGTTCCGCAATTGAGTCATTCTCGCAACATTGGCTAGGGTCCGCGCTGAAGCATCAGGACTGGGTGTGCGCCCAGGAGGTGGAGCGCACATTGCTGATCCGACCTAAGCTCACTTGTAGTAGTTGGTATTTGATCTGACATCTGGCGTCTGAGAGTGATCGGGTTGAGCCTGTCGGACAAGATCAGGCTGC
>NZ_JAFBID010000033.1 GCF_016811235.1 Microvirga arabica | reverse complement strand
TGAAGAGCAGAACGAGAGCGACGACGAGGCAGAAGATGCCGAGACCTTCCGCGAGCGCCGCGCCGATGAAGGCGCGGGCGAACTGGCTGTCGGCCGCCGACGGGTTGCGCAGGGCGCCCGAGAGGAAGTTACCGAAGATGTTGCCGACGCCCATGGCGGCGAGGCCCATGCCAATGCAGGCGAGGCCCGCGCCGAGGAACTTGAAAGCGATCGGATCCATTGTGATCTCCTTGGGGATATACTGTGATCGGGAGGGAAGGTTAACTCAGCGCAGACCTAGTGCCCCGGGTGCAGCGCGTCGTTCAGGTAGATGCAGGTCAACACCGTGAAGACGTAGGCCTGCAGGGCGGCGACGAGGAACTCGAGCGCCATGAGAGCAACCGCCATGAGGAGCGGCAGCGGAGCGAGGATCGTCAGAGCGCCGCCGGCCGCCAGGAGGCTGACCACGAAGCCTGCGAAGACCTTCAGCGCGATGTGTCCCGCGAGCATGTTCGCGAAAAGACGCAGGGACAGCGAGATCGGGCGGGACAGGAAGGAAATCAGCTCGATCACCACGATGAAGGGCAGAAGCCAGGCCGGCACGCCCGACGGCACGAAGAGGCCGAGGAAATGGGTGCCGTGCTTGACGAAGCCGTAGATCACCACGGTGCCGATCACCAACATTGCGAGCGCGAAGGTGACGATGATGTGGCTGGTGACCGTGAAGAAGCCGGGAATCATGCCGAGCAGGTTTGCGGTCAGCACGAACATGAAGAGCGAGAACACGAGGGGGAAGAATTTCATCCCCTCCTTGCCGGTGGCATCGACCAGGGTGTTCGCCACGAAGTCATGCAGCACCTCGGCGACCGACTGAGCGCGGCCCGGAACGACGGCGCGCTTGCGGGTGGCGTAGAGAAGGCCGCCCACGATCACGGCGGCAGCGCCGATCATGAAGGCGGACGAATTGGTGAAGTTGATGACCGGGATGATGGGCTTGATCTGGAATTGTTCGATCGGGCTCGCCATGATCCGCTCTCAAAAGTTCGCTGTTGCCAATGCCGTACGGCGTTCGAAGTCGAGGTCCGTTACCGCTTGTCTTCATACCGGGCGGGTTTGACCACCCCGGCTGCTCGCATCAGATTGAGCATCCCGGCGCAGAAGCCGAGTATCAGACAAACGATCAGACCCCAAGGGGAAGATCCGAACAGGTAGTCGACGATCCAACCCAGGATCCCGCCGGCCGCAACTCCTGCAACGAATTCGGCCGAGAGCCTGAAGGCTTGGCCAAGAGCAGTGGAATTGGACGTCGGGCGGGCGCGAGGTTCCGACTCGGCTCGTTGTACGGATGCTTGAGAGATCCGTGCATCGAGCGATTTCAGTCTCGCTGACAGGTCGGCATCATCGGCGCTGCTCGGTTCCCGCTCATTTCCACCGTTCCGCTCGTGAGGGTCCGCCACTGCGATCTCCTGTGAAGCGTTGCGGGAAAATGCCTGGAAAACCAGCCCCGAAAGCCGGGCGCACCATATGAGCGGGGTTCACCCCTGTCAAGAACCGTCTGAAAAGAACTAAGCTATTGATATTCTTGCATTATGCCCGGTTTTGCGCAGCCTGAGGCGGAAAGCGCACATGTTTTTAGGGCCGAAGCATGGCAGGGCCCCAAAACCTTAGGCTACCTCAAGAATGCGCTCGGCGCTCTGAAGGTCGACGGAGACCAGCTGCGAGACGCCGCGCTCGGCCATGGTGACGCCGAAGAGGCGGTCCATCCGGGCCATGGTGATCGGGTTGTGGGTGATGACCACAAAACGCGTCTCGGTCTGGCGGGCCATGTCCTCCAGAAGGGCGCAGTAGCGCTCCACATTGGCGTCGTCGAGGGGCGCGTCCACCTCGTCGAGCACGCATATCGGCGAGGGGTTGGTGAGGAACACGGCGAAGATCAGCGCCGTGGCGGTGAGCGCCTGCTCGCCGCCGGAGAGCAGGGTCATGCTCTGGGGCTTCTTGCCGGGCGGGCGGGCGAGGATTTCGAGGCCAGCCTCCAACGGATCGTCCGAATCGACCAGGGTCAGCTCGGCCGTGCCACCGCCGAACAGGGTGGTGAAGAGGCGCTTGAAATGCTCGTTCACCACGTCGAAGGCGGCGAGCAGTCGCTCGCGGCCCTCGCGGTTGAGGCTGCCGATGGCTTGGCGCAGGCGCTTGATGGCCTCGACGAGATCGTCCCGCTCGCCGGCGATGCTGTTGTACTTGGTTTCAAGCTCCGAGAGTTCCTCATCGGCGCGCAGGTTCACGGCGCCGAGGCGCTCCCGGTCGTGCTTGAGGGAGTGGAGCTTCGATTCGATCTCCGCATGCGGCGGAAGTTCGGTCGCCTCTTTCAGGCCTGCGAGCTCGATGAGCCCGGCCGGGGTCGTCTCAAGGTTTTCCGCGATATTGTGGGTGATCTCGGCGAGGCGCGCCACGGCGGCTTCGTGCCGGGCCTGTGAGCCCGCACGGGATTCGCGGGCAGCCGAGAGCGCCTCAAGGGCGGCACGGGCGGTGCGGTCCGTCTCGGCGAGGCCCGTCTCCGCATCCGCGAGCCGGTCGGCCGCTTCCTTGCGCTTTGCCTCAGCCTCTTCGACCTCGGCGATGAGGGCGCGGCGGCGCTGGAGATAGGTGTCGGGAGCCTCGAGAAGGCGCTGGTGCTCGTCCTGCGCCCGCTCCAAACGCTCGCCCAGATCTTCGAAGGCCTTGGCAGCGCGGGCGGCGCGCTCGGTCCACAGGCGGATATCGGCTGCAAGGGCGCCCTGCCGCCGGCGGCGCAGCTCGGCCTCATGCATGAGCGATTGCAGGGCAGCCCGCGCCTCGGAGGCGGCCGCCCGGCGCTCGGCCACGCGGGTGCGTTCCTCGAGCAGGCGGCTTTCAAGATCGGGAGCCGGGGCGAGGTCCTGCAGGGCGCCTTCGGCATCCTGCACCCGCTCCAGCGCTTCCGCCTCGCTCTCGGAGAATCGCGTCAGACCTTCCTGCAGAGCCGAGCGGCGCTGGCCGCGTTCGGCTTCCTTGCGCTCGACAGCCGTCAGACGGGTCCGGGCTGCGTCGAGCGCCTGACGGGCCTGACGCGCGGCCTCGATGGCCTGCATTTCATGGGATGCGGCTCGGCGGACAGCCTCGAGGGCCGCTTCCGCCTCGTGCCGCAGGTGCTCGGCCTGCTCGCGGGCTTCCTCCGCCTCGCGCTCCAGGTCGCCGAGGCGGTTCTTTTCCGCAAGCCGCCGGGCCGCCGGGGAGGGCGCTTCCGCGGCATTGGTAAAACCGTCCCAGCGCCATACGTCGCCTTCCTGCGAGACCAGCCGCTGGCCGGGCTTGAGAAGCGCGCGCAGGCGAAGGCCGTCGGCCCGGCTGACCACGCCGATCTGGCGCAGGCGGCGCTGCAGCTCGGCCGGAGCGCGGGCAAGATCGGCCAGGGAACGGACGCCGCTCGGCAGGTAGGGGTCACCTTCGCCGGCGCCGGTCATTTCCCAATGGGCCGGAGCCGAAGGATTGGTCGAGGCTTCGAGATCGTCGCCGAGCGCGGCGCCAAGAGCCGTCTCGTAGCCCTTCTCGACCGTGATCTGGTCGAGGGCCGGGGGCCACAGGTCGCCGGTGGCGGAGGTCACGAGCTTTGCCAGCGTCAGCGCTTCGGTCTCAAGCCGCTGCGCCTTGCGTTCGGCCTCGTTGAGGGGCTGGCGCAGGCGGTTCTCGGCCTCGCGGGCGGCCGAGAGGGTCTCGCGCGCCTCGATCACGGCCTCTTCGGCCGATTGGGCGCTCTCCTCGGCAATCGCCATCTCCTCGCGGAGATCGTCGAGGGAGGGACCGTCCTCGGTCGCGCCGGAGAGGGCCGCAATCTCGCGCTCAAGCCGCTCCTTCTCGGACCGGAAGCGGGCGGCGCGCTCCATCTCCTCGCGCACGGCGCGCTCCAGAGCGGCGCGGCGGGCGTTGAGGTCGGAGGTCTGGGCCTGAAGAGCCCCCAGAGCGGCCTCAGCCTCGTGCAGCTCGGCCTCGGCGGCCTGAAGGCGCTCCTCAGCCTCGGCGCGGGCATCGTCTGCCCCGTCGGTGGTGAGCGCAATCTCGGCCGCTTCGGACTGGAGGCGTTCGATGGTCGCCTCGGCATCCGTGCGCTGGGCGGCCTCGCGGGCGAGGTCGCGGTTGAGGTCGCCGATATGGCGTTCGAGCTCAGTGACGCGATCCTTGGAGCGGCGCTCCTCCGATTCGAGCTCGTTGCGGGCATGGGTCAGGCGCTGCAGGGCAGCCGCAGCGGCGGCTTCCTCCTGGCGCAGGCCGGGCAAGGCATGGGCGGCAACCGCCTGGGCGGTGGCCGCGCGGGTCTGCTCCTCAGTGGCATCGGCCACGGCCTTCAGGGCGTCCGCGACCTGGCGTTCGGCCGTGGCTGCCTGCTCCCGCGCCTCGGAGAAGCTGATGGCGTACATCAGGGCTTCAAGCCGGCGGATCTCGGCCGAGAGGTTCTTGTAGCGGGAGGCCTGGCGGCCCTGGCGCTTCAGGCTCTCGATCTGGCTTTCCAGCTCGCGGGTCACGTCCTCGACGCGAACCAGATTGTCCTCGGCGGCCTTCAGCCGCAGTTCCGCTTCATGGCGACGGGCATGGAGACCCGCGATGCCGGCGGCGTCTTCGAGGATGCGGCGGCGGGCCTGGGGCTTGGCCGAGATGATCTCGCTGATCTGACCTTGGCGCACCAGCGCGGGCGAGCGGGACCCGGTGGCGGCGTCGGCGAACAGGATCTGCACGTCGCGGGCGCGCACTTCCTTGCCGTTGACCCGGTAGGTCGAGCCTTCCTCGCGCTCGATCTTGCGCGAGATTTCCAGCAGGTCCGTATCGTTGAAGGCGGCGGGCGCCGTGCGCTCTGCATTGTCGATGGTGAGCATCACCTCGGCCCAGTTGCGGGCCGGGCGGCCGCCGGAGCCGGAGAAGATGACGTCGTCCATCCCCGTGGCGCGCATGTTCTTGAAGGAGTTCTCCCCCATGACCCAGCGCAGGGCCTCGACGAGGTTGGACTTGCCGCAGCCGTTCGGCCCGACTACGCCGGTCAGGCCCGGCTCGATCAGGAAGTCGGTGGGCTCGACGAAGGTCTTAAAGCCTGCAATGCGAAGGCGCGTCAGCTTCATGGACGCGCCTTCCCGTCCCGCCCCAGGGGGGCAGGGGAGGAGAGCTTACTCTCCCAGGATCGGCTTGATGACCTTTTCAATCTCATCGATCGACAGGCTTCCAGGATGACGCTGGCCATTGATGAAGAAAGTGGGCGTGGAGTCCACACGGAACTGCTCCATACCCCGGTTCTTCACCGCGTTGACTGCGTCATATAGTTTCTGGTCCTTGAGGCAAGCGTCAAATTTTTCCTGTGAAAAACCGGCCTGGCGCATCAGGCCGCGCAGGGCGTCGAGAGGCTTGTCGGTGAAAGCCCAGTTCCGCTGCTGCTCGAACAGCAGGTCCGTGATCGGGTAATACTTGTCGGCGCTGTCGCAGCGGGCGAGCATGAAGCCGGCGGTGGCGAGCGGGTCGAGAGGGAACTCGCGCAGGACGAAGCGCACCTTGCCGGTGTCGATGTAGCGCTTCTTCAGCTCCGGCCAGGTGGTCTTGTGGAAATTGGCGCAATGGGAGCAGGTGAGCGAGGCGTACTCGATGATCGTCACCTTGGCGTTCTCAGGCCCCAGGGCCACATCGCCCAGCGGTCCCTGGACCGCGAGATCGGATGCGGACACGTTCTGGGCGAGGGCCGGCAGGCTGGTGGCGAAATAGGCCGCAACGGCTGCGGTTCCGAGAAGCTGAAGCGTCTGACGCCGGGTGATCATCGTAATGGAACTCCTGAAGGGATTTCTGTCTGCGGTAGAATGCCTTGCCTCAAGAGGCAAGTTCCGGCCATGTCACGCTTTCGTGCGTGAACCGGAGCTGACGATCGCCTGGCCCAGCCGGTCGAGGGCCGCCTTGAGACCCTCCTCCTCGATGGGCTGAACGGCCCTGTCGACCTTCTCCCGGTCTGCCGGGGTGAGGGCTGGAGGAGCCGGGCGCTTCTTCTCAACCCGCCGAACCGGCCCTTGTTTCAGCACGACCTTCCCGATGCAGCGCCAGCCGTAATAGGTGTTCACCCGGTCGATGACGGTGGGGGCCATGTGCTGGAGCTCGAGGCCAAAGGCGCTCTCCACCCGGATCACCAGGGTCGCAGGGTCCGGCCGCGTCTCCGGATCCGCATGGGGGGCTTTGCGTTTCCACTCGATCTTGAGCGGCTGGGTGAAGGCGGCCAGCCGCTCGCCGACGATCTCGGGCCAGGCCATGATGATGTCCGACGTGGCAAAGCCCTGCGCCGCCAGGCTGGGGGACAGACAGACGTCGAGGAACTCGGCAAGCGGGCGGGCGAGGGGCCGCGGTCGTCTCATGTTGAATGTCCAAAAGCCGCGTTGGAATATTCGGTATAGAACGCTATTCCAAAGCCCATGTTAACGCCCGCTTCGAGCGCGACCAAGCCCGACCCGCAGGATCTTCTCGTCTGGTACGATCGTCACCGGCGCGACCTGCCGTGGCGCGCCAAGCCAGGCGAGACCGCAAACCCTTATCGCGTCTGGCTGTCCGAGATCATGCTGCAGCAGACGACGGTCGCGGCGGTCAAGCCCTATTATCTGAAGTTCCTGGAGCGCTTCCCCACGGTCGAAGCCCTCGCGGAAGCGCCTTCGGATGCCGTGATGCACGCCTGGGCCGGGCTCGGCTACTATTCCCGCGCCCGCAATCTCCATGCCTGCGCCAAGGCAGTTGTAGACAAGCACGGCGGAAAATTTCCGGCGACTGAGGCCGAACTCCTGAAGCTTCCCGGCATAGGTGCCTATACGGCAGCAGCGGTCGCGGCCATCGCCTTCAACGAGAAGGCCGCGGCGGTGGACGGCAATGTGGAGCGGGTCATGTCCCGCGTGTTCATGGTCGAAGAGCCGCTGCCGAAGGCCAAGCCTCTCATTCGCTCCCTGACCGAAGAGCTGGTGCCGGAGGATCGTCCGGGCGACTTCGCCCAAGCCGTGATGGATCTCGGCGCCACCATCTGCACGCCCAAGCGCCCAGCCTGTGCGCTCTGTCCCTGGATGGTGCCTTGCCGGGCCCGGGCCGAGGGCCTGCAGGAGACCTTTCCGAAAAAGCAGAAGAAGGAGGCCGGGCAATTGCGCAAAGGCGCGGCCTTCGTGGTTCTGCGCGCTGACGATACGATCCTGCTGCGCACGCGGCCGCCGACCGGTCTTCTCGGCGGCATGGTCGAGCCGCCGACGAGCGAGTGGGTGCCGGATTACGAGCCCTCCCGCGCCGTGCTCGACGCCCCCATCGAGGCGCGCTGGCAGCGCCTGCCGGGCACGGTGCGTCACGTCTTCACCCACTTTCCCCTGGAGCTGACGGTGCTTTTCGCCAAGGTGGCGAAGGGCACGCCCGCCCCGGACGACATGCGCTGGACGCCACGCCTGCAACTGCACGAGGAGGCGCTGCCCGGCGCAATGAAGAAGGTGCTGGCGCATGCGCTTGGCGAGTTGCCGGGTGCGAAGGCGAAAGCGTCGGGGCAGAAGCAGGCGAAGGGCACCTAAGCCACCCGCAAGGCTCACTCACAGCCTCATCCTGAGGAGGTGCGTCAGTACCGTTGCGAAGGGCGAGGCGTCTCTAGTGTCTGCTGGAGCCTCCTTCGAGACGCCGCTTTCAGCGGCTCCTCAGGATGAGGTTTGTATTGTGCAAATTCACCCGCCTACTAGCGCCTTCTGATTACGTTTGAACAGCGTCGCGAGCGCATTCGCCACCCGCGTCACGTTGGGGCGGTTGCGGCTGCGGCGGTGCATGACGAGGAAAACATCCTCGATCAGGTCGCCCTCGGGCTTCATCACCTGGACGAGGTCAGGGTCGGAGTCGCCGAGCCAGCAGGGGAGGAAGGCCGCGCCTAGTCCTGCCTTGGCAGCCTGATAGCGGATCGGCATGTCGCCGATGCGGGCCGCGATGGTGCGGCCTTGCGCGAACTCGGCCACATAGGCGGCTTGCCGCGACAGGGTCGGATCCTCCGGCGGGGCGATGACGGCTGTGGGGTTTTCGTCACGGGCATAGATGGCAAAGGCGATCTGGCCGATCTTGCGGGCCACGAGATCGTCCGTGCCCTCCGGCAGGGTGCGCATGCGCAGCCCGATATCGGCTTCGCCTGAGGCGAGATCGAGCCGTTGCCGGGTTGGGATATAGGCGATCTCCACGGGTGCTGCGGCCTCGTGCAATTCCGCCGCGTGAAGCGACAGGAACAGGGTGACCGAGGCGGTCGCGGTGACGCGCACGGGAGCGTCGGGGTCGGGCCGGTAGGCCGCGGCGGTGCGGGACACGATGGCGGCGGCCTCGCCCATGGGAGCGGCCGCTTCGAGAACGGCGTGCCCGGCTTCCGTCAGCTCGAGATTGTTGGGGCCGCGCTGAAAGAGGGTAAGTCCGAAGGTTTCCTCCAGCACCTTGATGCGCCGGGCGATAGTCGGCTGGCTCTGGCCCAGCGCCTTGGCGGCGCTGTTCATCGATCCATGAGCCACCACGGCGAGAAAGATCCGAAGGTCGTCCCAGGACGGTTCGGTGAGGGCGAGGCGGAAGGGGTCGAGAGACGAAGGAGCCATGTGAGGATGCTAAAGCGCTGAACCGGGTTAGGCATAGGGGAATGTTCCAGCCTTGGAAGGTGTCCACACCATCGCCCAAGGCACATCAACCCGCAGCCCGTCAGGCGCATGGGAGACCTCTTCAGTTTTGAAGGAGAGCCGGGGCCTTCACAAATCTTCCCGTTTGAGCGAGAAAGGCCGCCCGACATCGAAGGACATCCCCCATGCGCCTCATCCGTTAGCGACGCGATCCGTCAAACCCTCGTGGCCGAGGAGCCACGACTTGTTTGCGCCGAAACGCCCGTTTCGGCCGGATCATCACGCATGGATGAAGGGATCATCATGTCTGACAGCAATCGCGCCGTCTCGCGCGGAACCATCCACTCGGGCCCGTTCGAACTGGCCTATTCCATCGAGGGCGAGGGGAAGCCCGCTCTCGTGATCGGCAGCGCGGTGTATTACCCGCGCGTCTTCTCGCAGAACCTTCGGCAGTCAATGAAGCTGATCTTCGCCGATCATCGCGGCTTCGCGCAGCCGACGGACGCATACACCGCCTCCGATTACACGCTGAATGTCGTGCTCGACGACATCGATCTCGTGCGGCGGCACCTCGGCTTGGAGAAGGTGATCATCGTCGGCCATTCCGGCCATGGATACATGGCGCTGGAATACGCCAAGCGCTATTCACAACATGTATCCCATGTAGTGATGATCGCCACCGGTCCGAGCCACAGCGTCACGCACCAGGCCGCGACGGAGCAGTACTGGCAGGAATCCGTCTGCCCGGAGCGCAAGGCGAGACTCGATGCCGACCTCGCCGGGCTGCCGGCGGAGATCGAAGCCGCGCCCGACAGGCGCTTCGTCACCTTCTGCGTGAGGATGGGCGCGCGAAGCTGGTACGATCACACCTTCGACGCCGCGCCCCTGTGGGACGGAGTTCACGTGAACATGCCGGTCTTCGACCATCTCTGGGGCGAGGCCTTCCGCGACATCGATATTGCGCGAGGGCTGGAGCATCTCGACGTGCCGGTTTTCCTGGGGCTTGGTCGCTACGACTATCTCGTGGCTCCATACGCGATGTGGGCGCCGTATCGGGAGCAGTTCAGGGACCTGACCGTTCGCGTCTTCGAAAAGAGCGGACACACGCCGCCCTTCGAGGAGAGCGATCTCTTCGACGCAGAGCTGCTGCAGTGGCTTTCAGCGCGGTGATGGTCTGAAAATGCATCATGGCCGGGTTGCTCGGCCATGATGCTCGCACCTTAAGCGCTCAGGGCCGGCCTCGGCTCAACCTGAGTGATCGTTCCTGGGCGAATGAGTGCCTGGTTTGGCCTGCGGGCTGAGGCTGCTGCGCCCTCTCCCTCGATATGCCAAGGCAAGGTGCCCGCAGGAAGGTGTCGGCCCAGGGCATTCAGCGCCAGCATGGCGAGGGTGATGACGGCCACGATCACGATGGCGACCGCCGAGGCTTGGCTCGCGAGCCCTGCCTCCTCGAGATTGTAGAGCACCACCCCGATGGTCTCCGTGCCGGCCGACCAGAGCAGGGCCGAGACGGTGAGCTCGCTGAAGGCGAGCAGGAACGCCATCAGGCCGCCTGCGACGGCAGCGGGAAGCAGCGAGGGCACAATAACATCCATGAGGCGACGCCTGAGACGTGCGCCATCAAGGGCTGCGGCCTCCTCCTGCGCAAGATCGACCTGAGTCATGCCGGCGAGCGCGGGCTTGAGCACCACCGGGAGAAAGCGTGCGAGATAGGCGAAGACGATGATCCACGGCGTGCCATAGAGCGATACGCCGACGAGCGGCAGCGGCTTCAGGAACAGCAGGATGCAGGCGATGGCAAGCACGATGCCGGGCAGCACATAGGAGATCTCGAGCAGGGCCGTGGCCGGGATCCTCATCGATCCCATCAGCCTGACCAGCCCATAGGCCATAGGGATGGCGAAGCACGCAAGCAGGCAGGCCGCTCCGCCTGCATAAAGCAGCGAATTGAGGAACGCCCGGACGGTGACCTCCTGCCGTGCCAGAACCTCGACGAAGTTGTCGGAGGTGATCGTCGAGAGCGTCAGCGGCATGCCGTAGGAGGGAACGAGCGCTGCAGTCAGGAGCGACAGCATCGGCAGCACGAGCGTGACGGCAATCACCGCAATGACGAAGGTCTCCGCGACCGCGCCGGCGCGCCCCAGCATCCAGAACGGCTGGAGCGGTGCATCCTCTTCCAGGAGCACATCGCCCCGGCGGGCCAGGATCTGGCTTGCCGCTACGCACACGATGGCGATGACCGCCACGAGCAGTCCGAGCGCCGCAACGTCGCCGAGGATGTCCGTGCCGAAACTCGACAGACGGCGATAGATGAGCACGGGCAGCGTGAGGTAGTTCACCGGGGCGCCGAGCAGCGCCGGAATGCCGAAATTGCCGATGCCGGCCACGAAGGCGAGCAGGCCTGCGCTCATCAGATGCGGCCGCAGAAGCGGCAGGAGATGATCAGTCACGACCCTGAGCGGCGGCGAGCCATCCATGCGAGCGGCCTCGACCACGGCGAGCGGAATGCGCTTTAGGCCCGAGCTCATGATCACATAGACAAGGGGCGCATGATGGAGTCCTAGCACGAGAATAATGCCCAGGCGCCCGAGCATCGGGTTGGCGCTGCCGGCCTCAGGTGCGAGTCCCAAGGTGTTCAGGATCGGGGAGGCGGGACCGGCAAGATGCAGGAAGGCGAGCGCGATCACCTGCGGCGATATCATCAGCGACAGGACGAACAGAAACGACGCGAACCGGCGGCCGCGGATGTCGGTGACGCCGAGCACCAGCGCCATGAGAGTGCCGAGGGGCAGGGCCAGCAGCGTGGAGAAAAAGGCGGTCTCCAGCGTGGCCCAAGTAGCGCGGACCGCCGAGCGGCTCGCAAGCACCGCGAGTGCCTTGTCGGGATCGAATACACCGCCGGGTGCTAACGCCGTCAGCAGCAGGCGACCGGCGGGCAGAAGATCGAAAGCCAGGATAGCCAAAGCAATCGGAGCGAGGAGGCCGAGACCTCCCCGCTCCAGGAATGACTTGGCGTGCGTACGGTGTCTCACTGACCGAAGATGTCGGCGAAGGTCGCCTTGTTCTTGGTCTCGTCGGCCACCGCCTTGGCGGCGTCGAAGCCCATGACCTTGATCTCACCGCGGGACGGATAGCCGGCCGGCAGCGCCACGGCCGGGTGGGCTGCGATGTAGCCCTGCTTCAGCGCCAGCTCCTGACCCTCCTTGGAGAGCAGGAAGTCCACGAAGGCACGCGCCGCGTCGGCGTTCTTCGTGGTCTTGAGAATGGCGATGGGCTCGGACACAGCCGAGACGCCCTCCTTCGGGAAGACGAACTCGACCGGCGCGCCCTTGGCCTTCTCGCGGATCGGCATGAAGTCGACGATGACGCCGTAGAGCTTCTGCCCGCCGGCCACCTGCTTGAGCACGTCGCCGTTGCCGCCGCCGGCCACAGCGTCGTTGTCCTTCAGCGCCTCATAGTATTTCCAACCGCCTTCGAGATTGCCCGTGAGCGTCGCCGCGTGGATGAGTGCCGCTCCCGAGGTGAGAGGGCTCGGCATGACGAGTTGGCCCTTGACCTCCGGCTTGGCGAGATCCGCCCAGGAGGTCGGCTTGAAGGACGCCTTGGTGTTGTAGGCAATGCCTGTGGTGATCAGCTTGGTGGCAAACCAGAAGTTTTGGGAATCATGGGTGCCGGCGGGATAGGCCGACACATCGGCCTTTTCATGCGCCAGCAGACGGCCTTCCTTCTTGAGCCCTTCCATGGTGACGCTGTCGGCGATCAGCAGCACGTCCGCCTGAGGCTGGCCGGCCTCGAACTCGGCGCTCAGCTTCGCGAGGATCTTCGGCGTGCCGTCACGGACGAAAGTGACGTTCACGCCCGGATGCTTCGCCTTGAAGGCGTCGATGGTCTGCTGCGCATCGGTGTTGGGCTGGCTCGTATAGAGAACGAGGTTGCCGGAAAGACCCTGCGCCTGCGCGAAGGCAGGCATGAGGGCGACGAGCATCGGGAGAATAATCCGCTTCATGGACACGGGGCAGTCCCTCTCTTTCGGTAAGGCTTCCCCGCGCTAGCGGTGTTGGATGACGCCTCTGTGACGAAAGGTTAGCGCGGCAAATGAAAAGGGCCAGCACGTGGCTGGCCCTATCACGAATTTGCGATGTCGCAGGCAGCGGTCAGGCCGCCATGTCGGCCCGCACCTTGGCGCGGAACTCGTCGATCGAGACCAGCTTGCCGCCGCGCTCCACGTTCCAGAAGGTCCACCCGTTGCAGGAGGGGAACCCCTGCGTCAGTGCACCAATCTTGTGGATCGACCCGACGATGGCGCCGAGCGCGAGCGTGCCGTCGGCCCGCACCACCGCCTTGTGCCGGCGGCGCTCATCCACCAGGGTCTCGCCGGCTTTGACGAGCCCGGCTTCGATGAGCGACAGGAACGGCACGCGCACTTCCGTGCGCTTCTCGGGGGCGGCTGCAATCGACACGTCCGAGAGAGGCTCAACTGCGTCGATGCGCTTGCGCGCCGCCTTGGCATAGGTCGAATCGCGCTCGAGGCCGATGAAGTTGCGGCCGAGCATCTTGGCGACCGCCCCCGTGGTGCCGGAGCCGAAGAAGGGGTCGAGCACCACGTCGCCGGGATTGGACGAGGAGAGCAGGATGCGCGCAAGAAGGGCTTCCGGCTTCTGGGTCGGATGCACCTTGCGTCCTTCAGCGTCCTTCAGACGCTCGTCGCCCGTGCAGATCGGGATGAACCAGTCCGAGCGCATCTGCACGTCTTCGTTGCCGGCTTTCAGCGCATCGTAATGGAAGGTGTAGCCCTTCGACTCCGCACTTTTCGAGGCCCAGATCATGGTCTCGTGCGCATTGGTGAAGCGGCGTCCCTTGAAGTTCGGCATCGGGTTGGCCTTGCGCCACACGATGTCGTTCAGGATCCAGAAGTTCAGATCCTGCAGGGCCGAACCCACGCGGAAGATGTTGTGGTAGGAGCCAATGACCCAGAGCGTCGCGTTCTTCTTCATCACGCGGCGCACGGCGAGAAGCCACGCGCGGGTGAACGCGTCGTAATCGGCAAAGCTCGCGAACTTGTCCCAGTCGTCGTCGACCGCGTCGACAAGGCTCTGGTCCGGGCGCGTCAGCGCCTGTTCGAGCTGGAGATTGTAGGGCGGGTCCGCGAAGACCACGTCCACGCTCTCAGGGGGGAGCTTCTCGAGATTGGCGATGCAGTCGCCGAGAAGGATCTCATTGAGAGGAAGAGAGGGCGGCAGAACGGAGAGGGGCGTTTTACGCCCCGTCCGAGGTGCCGGCGCAGACCGCCCGGTACGCGAGACATGGATCCGGGAGGCGGCGCCGGCAGCCCCGGTACGCGAGGTACCCATGGGTGATCACCGGTTACGCAACTGACACTCAGGATCATGATCGGATAGGGTAAAGAGGAGGTTTCCAAACGCGATAAAATCCAAATATTTTGGATCGGCAAATCTTGCCTACGCTTTGAAAATATTGAGCTTTTTAGTTAATCAAAGTTAAGGGAGGTTACAGGTCCAGTAACCCTTGGCGCAGGGGCGAGAAACTCATGCGATGAAACGGGCAGGGGCCCTCGCTTGCCACCGCCGTGAGATGCGCCTTGGTGCTGTAGCCCGCATTGCTGGCAAAACCATAGGCGGGATAAGCATTCCCGAGCCGCGCCATCATGCGGTCGCGGATCACTTTCGCGACAATTGAGGCCGCGGCGATCGACGCGATGCTCGAATCACCTTTGATCACCGCTTCTGTCGCGCAGGGAAGGCCAGGGGGATCGTTGCCGTCGACAAAGGCGATATCCGGCGTGCAGGGGAGCGCAGCCAGCGCCCGGCACATGGCGAGCAGCGAGGCCTGCCGGATGTTGATCGTGTCGATCTCCTGATGCGACACGGAGGCGATGCCCACACGTGACGTTGCCAGGATCTCAGCAAACAGCGCCTCGCGCTTGACCGCCGTGAGCGCCTTCGAATCGGCCAGCCCTTGAGGCACGTTGGCGAGATCGAGCACCACGGCCGCCGACACCACCGGCCCGGCGAGAGGCCCGCGCCCGACCTCGTCGAGGCCGGCAATGCAGGTGTAGCCTTCCGCGTGGGCGGCGAGCTCGCGGGCGAGGCCAAGGCCGGAGGACTTGGAGGGGCGAATCACGGCAGTCATGGCGGGGATCAAAGCTGCCAGAGATGTTATTGTCATCCGCACATGATGCCGCCGGTGTGAACACCTGCGCCGTCATCCCCGGACTTGTTCGGGGGATCCACGTGATTAACCCGTCTTAAGCCGTGGATGGCCGGGACGAGCCCGGCCATGACGAAGAAGACCTAGAACAAGCTCAGCTGCCCCGTCTCCTTCGGGGGCACCTTGAACAGGTCCGTGCTCAGGCGCAGGCTGCGCTTGTTGAGCCCCAGCCGCTCGGCCGTGGTCTCGAACCTCCGGCCGAGCATCCAGGCATAGGGGCCGATGCCGGACTGACGGGTGCTCCAGTTGGCATCGTAATCCTTGCCGCCGCGGGCCTCCTGCAGCAGCGTGAACACGTGATTGAGCTTGTCCGGGTAATGGTCCACGAGCCAGTCGCGCATCAGGTCCTTGAGGTCATGCGGCAGGCGCAGGAGCACGTAGCCGGCCTCCTGGGCGCCGGCCTCGGCGCAGGCCTTCAGGATGGCCTCGATCTCGTGATCGTTGATGGCCGGAATGATTGGGGCGACCAGCACTGTCACGGGAATGCCTGCCTCGGTGAGCCGGCGGATCGTCTCGAGCCGCTTGGCCGGTGTGGCGGCGCGGGGCTCCATGCGGCGGGCGAGCTTCGGGTCGAGGGTCGTGACAGAGATCGCCACCTTGGCGAGCTGCCTCTCCGCCATCGGGCCCAAAATGTCGATGTCGCGGGTGACAAGGGCCGACTTGGTGACGATGGCGACTGGGTGATGCATCCGGTTCAGCACCTCGAGGATCGAGCGCGTGATGCGGAAGCGCCGCTCCACCGGCTGGTACGGATCGGTGTTGGAGCCGAGCGCGATGGGAGTCGGCTGGTACTTCGGCGACTGCAGCTCCTTCTCCAGCAACTCCGCCGCATTGGGCTTGGCGAAGATCTTGGTCTCGAAGTCGAGGCCCGAGGACAGTCCCTGATAGGCGTGGGTGGGGCGAGCAAAGCAATAGGAGCAGCCGTGCTCGCAGCCGCGATAGGGGTTGATCGACTTCTCGAACAGGGTGTCAGGCGAATCGTTCCGGGTGATGATGGTGCGCGGCTTCTCGACGATCATCTCGGTGGGGAGTGTCGGCAGTTCCTCGTCGATGCTCCAGCCATCGTCGAAGGCCTCGCGCTGCGCCGGCTCGTAGCGGCCTGACGGGTTGGCCGAGGCGCCGCGGCCGCGGCGGCGGTCCACCTCGACCCGGTAGGCCGGGTCGTCCATGCGCCGCCGGGCGGCCTCGGCTGCCTCCAGAGGCGTGCGCTTCACGGGCCTGGAGCGGAGGGGATCGCGGGCATGATCTTTGGCGCGAACACTCATGATGGCCTCGGGCGAATCTGTTACCGGAAGCTGCAAGTTTAGGAACAAAACAGGAACAAAATCAAGATGGGATCGGCCGAAATGTTCTGGCGACGGACTGCCGGAGAAGGGCTATAGTGTTCATATGATTACCGTTCTCGTACGCGTGACCCACGGGCCCGAGGCCCTGGCCGCCACCTTGAGTGCCCTTGTCCCCGCCGTGGCCGAAGGCTTGATCGGTGATGCCGTGATCCTAGTGGACAGGCAGGACGAAGTCTTGGCGAAGGTTGCTGATGCCGCCGGCGCAACCCTTGTGGTGGCCGAGCGCGGCTCCTGGGCCGAGGGCGCGCGAGCGGCGCGGTGCGACTGGCTCCTGTGCCTCGATGATGGTGACATTCCGCAGGAAGGCTGGATCCGGGTGCTCGACCGGTTCGTGGCCCTGTCCAAGCCGGAGCAGGGGCTTGCCCGGATGCGGCGTCGGCGGGCAGGCGTGGCGCGTGCTCTCACCAATCTGTTTGCGGATGTGAAGGTACGGGCCGGCGATCTTGTTCACCGCCGGGTGCTGCTGAACGAGGTAAGGGCCCGCATGCCCGTGCGGCTCTCTGCCACCATCGAGCGCGATCCGGTGTTCGGCTGAGCCGCCCATGAACGATTCTCCGCCTGCACACGTGTTCTGCGACGATGCCGAACTCGGCTACGAGCGCAGCCGGACGCGCTTCACCTCCGGCGAAGGGCTCGTCCTCGATGAGACCTACCGGCTTGCCCATCTGCCGCTCGTGGCACCGGATCATCCGCGTGTGATCAGGACGCGGGAGGGCTCGTCCTACGTGATGGGCCGGCATGAGAGGGTGTTTTCTCTCGTGCTGCCCATCTCCGGCGATCTGCTGTTCGGATCGCCAGCTTATCGCGCGTTGAACGAGGCCCTGAGAGCGGCGCCGTTCGCCCACAAGATCGCCTGGGATCTGCTCGACAGACGCAAGGACAAGCTGCATGCAACGATCTGCGGCTCGCTCTCGAGCGGAGAGCCGCCTGTTCTTTCCCCGATGCAGCGGCAGGAACTCGTCAAGATCGGGCCGGTCCATGTCGCCCTGCGCGGATTGTTCTCCGGCAATGTGAATCGCGGAAGGCTTTATCTTCGCGCCTATCCTGAAAACCGGAAAGGCGAGAACGTCTTCCGGCACATTCAGCGCAGGTTGGGCTGCCGCGAAACCGATCTCTATGTGGTCGGTCTCTACAATCTCATAGACGATCTCGATGCCGTAGAGACGGCGGCGCTCGCGTCCCTCATTGATCGCTGGTGGGATCGCACGATTTTGCAAATCACCGTCGATCACCTCTGGCTCATGGGAGCATGCGACGATCTTGTCCTCGACTCCACGATCGCTGAGGCGGTGTCGCTCGTGTGAGGCCGAGAACCCGCGTCCTCAGGCCTTGAGCTTGCCTCGCTTCAGGTGCTCGTCCAGGCGCGGCATGATCTCGACGAAATTGCACGGCCGGTGCCGGTAATCGAGCTGATTGGCCAGGATGCCGTCCCAGGCGTCCTTGCAGGCGCCGGGTGAGCCCGGCAGCACGAACACGAAGGTCGTGCCGATCACGCCGGCGGTGGCTCGCGACTGAATCGTCGAGGTGCCGAACTTGTCGTAGGAGATGCGGTGGAAGACGGCGGAAAAGCCTTCCATCCGCTTGTCGAACAGGGGCTCGATGGCCTCCGGCGTCACGTCGCGCCCGGTGAAGCCCGTGCCGCCCGTGGTGATGACCACATCAACCGTGGGATCGGCGATCCAGCCCTGCACCTTGCCGCGGATCGCGTCCACGTCGTCCGTCACGATGGCGCGGTCGGCCAGCTTGTGTCCCGCTTTGATGAGCCGCTCCGCCAGTGTGGCGCCGGATTTGTCCTCCTCCAGCGAACGCGTGTCGGATACGGTCAGCACGGCGATGCCGAGCGGGATGAAAGGGAGCGTTTCGTCGATGCCGGGCATGGGAAGACTCTGATGTAATCGACATCTTTGTAGCCGAGGCGCGAGCCTCCTGCCACCGGTGTCATCCCGGACGGAGCGCAGCGAAGATCCGGGATCGCTTGACGAGAATAGCGCCTAATCGTGGATACGATCCCGGATCGGCTTACGCCGTCCGGGATGACGGTTTTTTCAACGAGCTTAAAGCCTGCTCGCACGGAACGTATCGCAGGCCTGAACCTGTCCGGTCTTCAATCCCGTGGTGAGCCAGCGCATGCGCTGTTCGGAGGAGCCATGGGTGAAGCTGTCCGGCACGACGCGACCCTGTGACTGCTTCTGCAGCCGGTCGTCGCCGATGGCCTCCGCGGCCCGGATGGCCTCCTCAATGTCGCCCTGCTCCAGGGACTGCCAGCGCTGGTTGGAATGATGCGCCCACACGCCGGCAAGGCAGTCGGCCATCAGCTCGACGCGTACGGAGAGCTGGTTGCCTTCCGTCCGGCTGACCTGCTGCTGACGCTCCTGCACGCGGGGCAGGATGCCGAGCACGTTTTCCACATGGTGGCCGACCTCGTGGGCGAGCACATAGGCGTAAGCGAAGTCGCCTCCCGCACGGAAGCGGCTCTGCATTTCTTGGAAGAAGCTGAGGTCAATGTAGATGGTCTGGTCGAGCGGGCAATAGAACGGCCCCATGGCCGATTGCGCGCCGCCGCAGCCGGACCGGGTCTGGCCGGAGAAGAGCACGAGTTTCGGAGCCTGATACTGGCGATTGGCCTGCTGGGGCAGCACGGTGTTCCAGACGTCTTCCGTGTTGCCGAGAATGGCGGAGGCAAAACGGCCCATCTCGTCCTGCGGCGCGCCCTGCCGGCCCTGTTGCTGCTGCTGGTAGCCGGAGCCTCCGCCCGCGATCATCTCGGCGCCGCCGATGAGGATGCGAGGGTCGATACCAAGGGCCCAGCCCACAAGGCCGAGGATTACCATGGCGCCTATTCCGAGCCCTCCGCCGCCCGCCATGCCCATGCCGCGGCGGTCTTCCACATTGGACGAGGTTCGAAAGTCTTGCCAGCGCATCGTTCACCTTCCAGCCGCAGTACGAGCCACTGCAGGAGCTTAAGGCGTAAGCATATGAACCGGTTCCGAAAGGTCGCCTAGTCGCGCCCGTCCAAGGCCCGTCGCAGAGCCTGGAAATCGCGCCAGCCGAGACGCTTCTGCAAGGGCTGGCGCAGCAGATAGGCCGGGTGCAGGGTCGGCAGCGCCTTGATCTCGCGCCCGTCATCGGCCTTGTAGGTGAACCAGCGGCCGCGGGTGCGCAGGATGCCGTCCTTAACGCCGAGCAGGTTCTGGGCGGCGGGCCCGCCGAGGCAGAGCAGGAATTCAGGCGATGCCAGCTCGATCTGCCGCGCGATGAAGGGCTTGCAGATCGCAATTTCCTGGGGCGTCGGCGTACGGTTGCCCGGCGGACGCCAGGGCACGATGTTGGCGACATAGACCTGGGATCGGTCGAGGCCGATGGTGGCGAGCATCCGGTCGAGCAGCTGGCCGGAGCGGCCCATGAAGGGCTTGCCGATCCGGTCCTCGTCGGCGCCGGGCGCCTCGCCCACCAGCATCACCCGGCCTTCCGGGTTGCCGTCGGCAAAAGCGAGGTTCTTGGCGGAGAATTTCAGGGCGCAGCCGTCGAAGCCTGCCAGGATCGCCTCAAGTTCCTCAAGGGATTGCGCGTGGCGGGCCTGCTCGCGGGCGAGGCTTGCCACCTCCTCGGGCGCACTGGCGGCGGCCTTTGGAAGGGCTCGGGGGGAGGGCGCCGGCTGAGCGGGAGGAGCTTTGGGGGCCTGAGGCTTGGCGGCTTCCGCCTTGGGTTCCGCGAAGCGATTATGCGGGGTCTCGTCGAGCGCGAGATCGACGCCTGCCTCGACATGGAAGTCGAGCAGCGCCTGAAGAGCATCGCGATCAGAGGGGAGATCCTGCATGATCCGTATGTAAGCATTCCAGGGGCTGTGGACAACTCAAGCCCGCAAAGAACCCAAGGGATCTTATTCTCTTAAGAAATCAGGTCGAAGAGGGTCGGGCTCTCGTCGCGTCTGGCACCCTCGATGGCAAGGAGGCGGAGCTTGGTCGAGGCGCCGCCATTGGCCGAGAAACCTCCGAGCTTGCCGTCCGCCGCGACGACCCGATGGCACGGCACGATGACGGCAAACGGATTGCGCCCAAGGGACTGGCCGACCGCCCGGGCGTTGTCGATGCCGAGGCGCGATGCAACCTCGCCATAGGTCAGCACCCGGCCCGGTGGAATGCTGCGAGCCACTTCGTAAACGCGGCGGTCGAAGTCCGACACTCCGTTCATGTCCAGCGGCACGGCGGACAGACTGCGCGCCTCACCCTGAAGCAGAGCCGTCACATCAGCGATGATGCGCTGGATGTCCGAGGGCGGCGAGGTCTCGACAATACCTGGAAACCGCTTGGCGATGCGGTTGCGGGTGCTGGATGGATCGTCCTCGGGAAGCTGAAAGCCAGTCACGCCACGCTCGTTCCACGCCAGCCCGCAGAGGCCGATGGCTGTCTCGAACAGCGTATAGAACGCCGTATGGGTGGACGGATGGTCCTGCATGCTCCTTTGTAAACCTCCCATCCTTGCCGAACAACTGCTTGGTTCATCGGGTCGGTTGCGCAGGGCAAAGGCGTTTATTGTGTTTCCGCATAACCTTATGCGGAAAGAGAACTTCCAGCCTTGTTCCAATGAAGCTAGGACAATGTCTTGATTAGAATGGCTTGAGAATTCGAGCAGATTGTTCATATGTAAACGATCTGTCTCTTCAATCGCTAAAGCCGCGTACCAGGAGGAAAATTGATGTCCGATCTGCCCGCTCGTGAATCGATGGAATTCGACGTCGTCGTCGTGGGCGCGGGTCCCGCAGGCTTGGCCACTGCCATCCGGCTCAAGCAGCAGGCTGCCGAGGCGGGCTCAGACATTTCCGTCGTGGTGGTGGAGAAGGGCTCCGAAGTCGGCGCGCATATCCTGTCCGGCGCCGTGATCGACCCGATCGGGCTCGACGGCCTCCTGCCCGAGTGGCGCTCCGATCCGGACCGCCCACTCAAGACCGAGGTCACGGCCGACCAGTTCATGTATCTGGGCCATGCCGGCGGCGTGGTCCTGCCCAACATGTTCATGCCCAAGCTCATGAACAACCACGGCAACTACATCGGCTCGCTCGGCAACGTCGCCCGCTATCTCGGCCGCAAGGCCGAGGAACTCGGCGTCGAGATCTATCCGGGCTTCCCGGCCGCCGAGGTGCTGATCGAGGACGGCAAGGTGGTGGGCGTGGCCACCGGCGACATGGGCATCAGCCGCAACGGCGAGCCCAACGCCAACTTCACCCGCGGCATGGAGCTGCGCGCCAAGTACACGATCTTCGGCGAGGGCGCCCGCGGCTCGCTCACCAAGCAGATGGTCGAGCGGTTCGGCCTGAATGCGGGCAAGGATCACCAGAAATACGGCATCGGCATCAAGGAGCTGTGGCAGGTCAAGCCCGAGCAGTTCCGGCCGGGCCTCGTGCGCCATTCCATGGGCTGGCCGCTGCCGAACAATTCAGGCGGCGGCTCCTGGCTCTATCACTTCGACGATAATCTCGTGTCCGTCGGCTTCGTGGTGCACCTCAACTACAAGAACCCGACCCTGTCGCCCTTCGACGAGTTCCAGCGCTTCAAGACGCACCCGATGGTGCGCGACGTGTTCGAGGGCGGAAAGCGCATCGGCTACGGCGCGCGCGCCATCATGGAAGGCGGCTGGCAGTCGGTGCCGCGCCTTTCGTTCCCGGGCGGCTGCCTCGTGGGCGACTCGGCGGGCTTCGTCAACGTGCCGCGCATCAAAGGCAGCCACAACGCGATCCTGTCGGGCATGCTCTGCGCCGATCACGTGTTCGCGGCACTTCAGGCGGGACGGGCGCATGATGAGGTCGCTTCTTATGAGGAATCCTGGCGTTCCTCGCCCATCGGCTACGACCTCAAGCGCGTGCGCAACGTGAAGCCGCTCTGGTCGAAATACGGCACGACGGCCGGCGTGGCCTTGGGTGGCCTCGACATGTGGCTGACCGAGATCTTCAACTGGTCGCCCTTCGGCACCATGAGCCACGGCAAGCCCGACCACGAATGCCTGCTCCCGCTCTCCCAGGTAAAGCCGATCAAGTACGACAAGCCCGACGGGGTGCTCACCTTCGACAAGCTGTCCTCGGTGTTCCTGTCCAACACCAACCACGAGGAGGACCAGCCGGTCCATCTCAAGGTCAAGGACATGGGCCTGCAGAAAGGCTCCGAGCACGATGTGTTCGGTGGCCCGTCGCAGCGCTACTGCCCGGCGGGGGTCTATGAGTGGGTCGAAGGCGAGGGGGGTGTGCGCTACCAGATCAACGCCCAGAACTGCGTCCACTGCAAAACCTGCGACATCAAGGATCCCAACCAAAACATCAACTGGGTGACGCCCGAGGGCGGTGGCGGGCCGAACTATGTGAATATGTGAGGCTTAACCGTACCTCTGTCATTCCGAGCCGTGGAGCGGAGCCCGGAATCCATAACCGCTGACAATGCAGAATAGAACGGGAGCTACTGCTCTCTTTCCTGAGGCGTCGTGCTTATGGATTCCGGGCTCGACCTATGGTTGCCCCGGAATGACAGGGCGCTTCTAATCCTACCCCCTCACGAGGCTTTTACGCCCCAGCGGCAATTGTCCCCTTGCGGCGTCCCGAGGGAGGCGCCATTCTCCGGCCTGATTTGGCGCACATCTCCCTCTGATGAGATGCTGCGATGATTGGAGCCGCGCTTCGTGCCCACCTTGAAAATTTTGAAGTCCCGCAAGGGCTTGCCTGCCCTGATCCTGATGGCGGCCACCATGCTGGCCTCTCCTGCTGCCGTAGCCAATGCCGCCGGGGATGACGTTCTGCAGCCTGCTCAGAGCCTTGAGGGCAATTTCCTGTCGGCCTATGTGGCGGGTTCGGCGCGGGACACGGAGGCTGCAACGCTCTTCTTCCGCCAGGCCATCCAGGACGATCCTCGCAACCAGGAGCTTCTGGAGCGCGCCTTCGTGGCCTTCCTGGCCAACGGCTCCATGCCGGACGCAATCCGGGCGGCGGAGCGCCTTTCGACGCAGGACGGCTCGAACAACCTCGCTCAGTTCGCCCTCAGCGTGCGTGCCATCAAGACCCAGAAATATGCCGATGCCCGGGCCCGGCTCTCCAAGAGCATCCGTGGCCGTCAGGCGGATCTCACGGCGACGCTTCTCTCCGCCTGGACCTTCGCCGGCTCCAAGGACGGCAAGCAGGCGCTCGCCACCGTCGACAAGCTCAAGAACGAGCGCGCCTTCGACCAGTTCCGCGAGTACCATGCTGCCCTCATCGCCGACGTGACCGGCAATGCGGCCGAGGCGGAGAAGCGCTTCAAGGCGGCCTATGAGGGCGAGCGCAACACCCTGCAGGTTGTCGATGCCTATGGTCGCTTCCTCGCCAAGCGCGGTCGCAAGGACGAAGCCCTGAAGGTCTACAAGGCGTTCGACGAGGCGGCGCCGCGCCATCCGATCGTGCGCTCCGCCATGAAGGCGCTTGAGGAGGGCAAGCCCCTCATGCCGCTCGTGAACAACGCGCAGGACGGAGCGGCGGAGCTACTCTACGGCCTCGGCGTGGTGGGCAACTCCCAGGGCGACGAGCTGACCGCCATCATCTATCTGCGCCTCGGCCTCGATCTCAAGCCGGATCACCCGCTGGCCCTCGTGACCCTTGGGGACGTCTACGAGCGTCTGAAGCAGTACGACAACGCCAATGCGATCTTCGCGCGGATCCCCAAAGACTCGCCGATCCGCACGAGCGCCGACATCTCCATTGGGCACAATTACGAACTGATGGGCCGCGGCGAGGATGCCATCGCGCATCTCGAGAAGCTCATGAAGGAGCACCCCGAGGACGTGGACGTGGTCATGGCGCTCGGCAACGTGCAGCGCTCGCGCAAGAAGTTCGCGGAAGCGGCCGAAACCTACACCAAGGCCATCAACCTCGTCGGCCAGCCCGAGCGCGGCCACTGGATCCTGTTCTTCTACCGCGGCTCGTCCTACGAGCGCTCGAAGCAGTGGGACAAGGGCGAGGCCGATCTGAAGAAGGCCCTGGAGCTGGTTCCCGAGACCCTGAATGCCGCCCGCGCCCAGGTGATGAACTACCTCGCCTATTCCTGGGTCGACCAGAACATGAATATCGACGAGGCGTTCAAGATGCTCACCAAGGCCGTCGAGCTCGCGCCCCGCGACGGCATGATCATCGACTCCCTGGGCTGGGCCTATTACCGCATGGGCCGCTACGAGGACGCCGTGCGCGAGCTCGAAAAGGCCGTGGAGCTGAAGCCGGGCGACTCCACCATCAACGACCACCTTGGCGATGCCTATTGGAAGGTCGGCCGCAAGCTCGAGGCGAAGTTCCAATGGGACCACGCCAAGAACTCGGACCCGGAGCACGAGGAGCTGGTGAAGATCCTCAAGAAGATCGACAACGGCCTCGAAGAGGATCCGAAGCCGGCCGCAGCGGAGAATACCCCTGTGCCTCAGGCGGAGGCGCCGAAGCAGAACGGCGGGTAAGGTCGTCTTCTCTCTACACCTACTTCTACGTCATGGCCGGGCTCGTCCCGGCCATCCACGTTTTTGAACCCCATGCATGAAGACCTGGATGCCCGGCACAAGGCCGGGCATGACGGCAGAAGCCGCTCTTCCCATCCGCGCCTCTCTCGGGCATGGAAACGCCATGCCTCAGCCGCTTGCCACCCGCGCGCCCGCCAAGATCAACCTGACGCTCCACGTGCTCGGGCGCCGGGCCGACGGCTATCATGAGCTGGAAAGCCTCGTGGTGTTCGCCGGAACAGGCGACGACCTGCGGCTTGAGCCAGGCGGAACTCTGGCTCTCGCGGTGACTGGCCCGACGGCTCCGCTCGCCGGGAACCATGCCGACAACCTCGTGATGAAGGCGGCCCGCCTTCTCGCGGAGCGCGTCAGCGGCCTGAAGGTCGGCACCTTCTGTCTGACGAAGCGCCTCCCGGTGGCAGCCGGGATTGGCGGCGGCTCGTCCGATGCCGCCGCGGCGCTTCGGCTCTTAGGCCGCCTCAACAGCCTGCCGCTGTCGCATCCAGCCCTGCGGGAGGCGGCCCGCCTCACGGGAGCCGATGTGCCCGTGTGCCTCGAACCGAGAGCCCAGATGATGCGGGGCGCGGGGGAGGACCTGGGGCCTGGGCTGAGCCTGCCGCGCCTGTTTGCCGTGCTGGTGAATCCGCGGGTGCCCGTGGAGACGCCGTCCGTGTTCAAGGCGCTGGGCCTGCAGCCGGGGCAGGGGCTGCCTGCCGCTGCCCATCCCGTCCTGGAGGCGCCCTCGCCGGATGCGCTGCTCGCCCTGCTGAAGAACACCCGCAACGACCTTGAGCCGCCGGCGCTCCAGATCCAGCCCGTGATCGGTGAGGCTCTCGGCCTGCTGCGCGCAACGGACGGCTGCCGCTTGGTGCGCATGTCCGGCTCTGGCGCGACGGTGTTCGGGCTTTACGACGATTGCGATGCGGCCGCCAGGGCGGCACGGCAGTTCCGCCGCCTGCGCCCTAACTGGTGGGTCAAGGCGACGAGCTTGCGGTGATCGAACCCTTCAATGTCATCCCGGGACTTGTTCTGGTGATCTCCGTCATTCATCCCTCTAACCTCATCCTGAGGAGGTCGCGCAGCGACCGTCTCGAAGGAGGCTCCAGTGCTCTCTGGAGCCTCCTTCGAGACGCAGCCTGACGGCTGCTCCCCAGGATGAGGGCTGAGTTAAGCGAGGCATCGATAGCCGGATTAAGTCAGGCCCCCGCTCAATGGGCGCGGGCGATGCAGAAATCAACCGCATTGAGCAGCGCCTGCTTCATGGGGCCTGACGGGAACAGCGCCAGCGCGTCGCGGGCCATGGCGCCGTAATGGCGGGCGCGCTCAACCGTATCCTCGAGCGCCCGGTGGCGGCGCATGATGGCGACGGCCTGTTCGAGGTCCTTGTCCTCGATCTCGCCCTGCTCGAGCACCCGCTTCCAGAAGGCGCGCTCCTCGTCCGTGCCGCGGCGGAAGGAGAGGACCACGGGAAGGGTGATCTTGCCCTCGCGGAAATCGTCGCCGACGTTCTTGCCCAGCGTCGCGGCCTTGCCGCCGTAATCGAGGGCATCGTCCACGAGCTGGAACGCGATGCCGAGATTCATCCCGTAGGAGCGGCAGGCAGCCTGCTCGGCCTTGGGGCGTCCGGCAATGACGGGACCGACCTCGCAGGCGGCGGCAAAGAGCTCGGCCGTCTTGCCGCGGATGACCGCCAGATACTCGTCTTCCGTTGTCTCGGTGTTCTTGGCGGCGGCGAGCTGCATCACCTCGCCCTCGGCGATCACGGTCGCGGCGGCGGAGAGGATATCGAGCGCCCGCAGCGAGCCCACCTCCACCATCATGCGGAAGGCTTGGCCGAGCAGGAAGTCGCCCACCAGCACGCTCGCCTCGTTGCCCCACTTGATTCGGGCCGCGATCTTGCCGCGGCGCATGTCGCTCTCGTCCACCACGTCGTCGTGGAGGAGGGTGGCGGTGTGCATGAACTCCACGGAAGCCGCGAGCTTCACATGGCCGTCGCCCTGGTAGCCGGAGAGACCGGCGGTGGCCAGCGTCAGCATGGGGCGCAGGCGCTTGCCGCCCGAGGAGATGAGGTGGTTCGCCACCTCTGGGATCATGGTGACCTCGGAGCCCGTGCGCGACAGGATCATCGCATTGACCCGTTCCATGTCGGAGGCCACAAGGGACACAAGCTTCTCGATGCTCGCATTCTTCTCGGGATGCTTGTCTTCGAACGGAACGACGACGCCCACTGTCACGACCCGGGTTGCCGGCGGAAAAAGCCGGTAGGAATATGAACTGGCATGGCACTTTCCATGCTGCAATGCAAACGCTTACCGCAGAGGAAAGGGTCTCAGGCCGATGGTCGAAATCGTCCGAAGCAGCGATCTCGTTCTGGTCGGCTTCCTACAATCTCTCTTGGAAAACGCCAATATCCCGGTTCTGGTGGCGGATAACCACATGAGCGCCCTGGAGGGCATGATCGGCGCCTTCCCGCGCCGGATCCTGGTGCCTGAAGATCACGCGGCGCAGGCCCGCCGCCTCATTGTCGATGCCGGCCTGGAGGCCGAACTGCGGCATGGCTGAAATCACGCAGGATTTACTGCTCGGCGGGCGCGTGCGCTTGGCCCAGCCTGCCCGAGGCCACCGGGCCGGAACCGATGCGGTGCTGCTCGCCGCCTCCGCCCCCGTGAAGGCCGGTGACGTGGTGGTGGACGTGGGCGCCGCCACCGGGGCGGTCGGGCTGATGGTGGCCGCCCGGGAGGCTGCAGGGCGCTTCGTTTTCGTGGAGCGGGATCCCAACCTCGCGGAACTGTGCCGCAGGAACTGCCGGGAGAGCGGCCTTCGGGCCGATGTCGCCGTCGCCGATGTGCTGGACAGAACCTCGCGCCAGGCGGCTGGCCTGATGGCGGAGAGTGCCGATCTCATTCTCAGCAATCCGCCGTTCCTGGAAGAAGGGCAGGCCCGCATCTCGCCGGACCAGGGTCGGGCGGCCGCCCATGCCCTTCCGGCGGGCGGCCTGGAGGCCTGGCTCAGGGCCTGCACCGGGCTCCTCAGGCCCAAGGGACGGCTGGTGCTGATCCACCGGGCCGACCGGACAGCCGAGTGCCTGGAGATCCTGGGCAAATGGCTCGGCGGGTTGGAACTCCGCTTCGTCCATCCATCTGCCGACAGGCCGGCGATCCGCGTCCTGCTCTCCGGCCTCAAGGGCAGCCGGGCGCCGCTGAGCATCCTGGCGCCCCTGATCCTGAATGGTCCCGACGGGCGCTTTACCCCGGAAGCCGAGGCGCTGCACCGGGGCGAGGCAACTCTTCTATGAAAAAGGGCGCCTTTCGGCGCCCTTGGGTTCAGTAGCGATAGACATGCCGTGCGACGGGGCGTTGCACCGTGCGGCAGACCTCGACCGGACGACGGGTCCAGCCGTAGTTCGTCCAGACCCGCCGCCGCTCCACCCAGCAGCGCCGGGCCGTGCGGACCGGGCGATAGATCGGCGCAGGCCGGTAAGCCCGATAGGGGCGGTAGGCCCGGTAGGGGGTGCCGATCTGAACGCTGATCACCGGACGGGGGCGGACATAGCGGCGCTCGATTACGGGATGATAGCCGTATCCGTAGTCCCGGTAATAGGGCTGGGCCTCGACCGGTTGCGCCGAGAAGGCACCGAAGCCAAGAGTCACGAGGCCAAGAAGGCCGAACATCAGCTTACGCATTGTTTTCTCCTCACCTCTGCCCGACGTTGGGGCAGGGCTGTTCTCCATGGTGAGGTTTCTAGACGATCTTAGCTGAACGGAGGCCGACGAATTCCCTAACGGGATGTTCATCTTGGGAAGCCGGGCCGTGCACCCTACATAGACGCTATGGCTCAATCATCTCTCCTTTCCATGCTCCCCGCGCGCCTCCAGTTCCTCCTCCCAGCCAAGTACCGCGCCACCTCCAGCCCCGTCGTGCCCGTGGTGCGCCTGTCCGGGCCCATCGGCGCGGTGATGCCCCTGCGCTCAGGGCTTGCCATGTCGAGCGTGGCGCCCCTGCTGGAGCGGGCCTTCTCGGTGCCGGGCGCGAAGGCCGTGGCCCTCGTGATCAACTCGCCGGGTGGCTCGGCGGCGCAGTCCCACCTGATCTTCCGGCGCATCCGCAGTCTCTCCGAGGAGAAGAAGCTCCCCGTCATCGCCTTCGTGGAGGATGCGGCGGCCTCCGGCGGCTACATGATCGCCTGCGCGGCGGACGAGATCTATGCCGATCCGGCCTCCATCGTGGGCTCCATCGGGGTGGTGTCCGCAAGCTTCGGCTTCCACGAGCTGATCGAGCGCCTGGGCATCGAGCGGCGGGTGCACACCGCCGGCAAGAGCAAGGCCATGCTCGACCCATTCCGCCCCGAGAATCCTGACGACGTGATCCGTCTGAAGGGGCTTCAGGTGAAGATCCACGATGTCTTCGTCGATCTCGTGAAGGAGCGTCGGGGCGAAAAGCTCAACGACTCCTATGACGATCTCTTCTCCGGCGCCTTCTGGGTTGGGGCGGAGGCTGTGGATCTCGGCCTCGTCGACGGCCTCGGCGACATCCGCTCCGTCATGCGCCAGCGCTTCGGCGACAAAGTGCGGTTCCGCATGGTTGAGCCCGCCCGCCGGCCGCTCCTGGGCCGCCTGCTGGGCCGCCGCCCCATCGGCGACATCAGCCTCATCGATCCGGGCGAGATCGTCGGCACCCTGGAGGAGAGGGCTGCCTGGGCGCGGCTGGGGCTTTAGCACCCCAACGCTTGACTTGAAGCGCCCGTCATCCCAAGGGTTCGCTTGAAATTTTGGATGAAACCGGACGCCGATATGACGAGCGAACCCGCGCATATGAACCCTGCGCGCTCTTTCCAGGGCCTGATCCTCACGCTCCAGCGCTATTGGGCCGAACAGGGCTGCGTGATCCTCCAGCCCTACGACATGGAGGTGGGTGCCGGCACCTTTCATCCCGCCACGACCCTGCGGGCCCTTGGCCCGAAATCCTGGCGTGCGGCTTACGTGCAGCCCTCCCGCCGCCCGAAGGATGGGCGTTATGGCGAGAACCCGAACCGGCTCCAGCACTACTACCAGTTCCAGGTCATCCTGAAGCCGAACCCGCCGAACCTACAGGAGCTCTATCTCGGCTCGCTCAAGGCCATCGGCATCGACACCTCGCTCCATGACATCCGCTTCGTCGAGGACGATTGGGAAAGCCCGACGCTCGGCGCCTGGGGCCTCGGCTGGGAATGCTGGTGCGACGGCATGGAGGTCTCGCAGTTCACCTATTTCCAGCAGGTGGCGGGCTTCGAGTGCTCACCCGTCGCGGGCGAGCTGACCTACGGACTCGAGCGCCTCGCCATGTACCTGCAGGGCGTGGAGTCGATCTACGATCTCAACTTCAACGGCCTTGAGGGCGTCGAGAAGGTCACCTACGGCGACGTGTTCCTGCAGGCAGAGCAGGAATATTCCCGCCACAACTTCGAGCATGCCGACACGGAGATGCTGTTCCGCCACTTCCGCGACGCGGAAGCCGCCTGCCGCAAGTATCTGGAAGCCGGCGAGCCGAAGCCGGGTACCAACGACCAGCGCCACCTGATGGCGCTTCCGGCCTACGACCAGTGCATCAAGGCCAGCCACATGTTCAACCTGCTCGACGCCCGCGGCGTGATCTCCGTCACCGAGCGCCAGAGCTACATCCTGCGTGTCCGTGAATTGGCGAAAGCCTGCGGCGCCGCATGGCTGAAGACCGAGGGCGGAGGCGTGGCGGCCTGACCGCTGCGCCCCATCCGAATCCCTCTCTCCAATTTCAAAGCTTTCCCATGCCCGATCTCCTCCTCGAACTCTTTTCCGAAGAAATCCCGGCCCGCATGCAGCGCCGTGCGGCGGAGGATCTGAAGAAGCTCGTCACCGATGCGCTCGTGGAGCGCGGCTTCCTCTATGAGGGCGCCAAGGCTTTTGCGACGCCGCGCCGTCTGGCGCTGCACATCGCGGGCCTGCCCGTGAAGGGGCAGGACGTGCGCGAGGAGCGCAAAGGCCCGCGCGTCGGTTCGCCCGATGCGGCGATCCAGGGCTTCCTGAAAGGGGCGGGGCTTGCGTCCATCGAGCAGGCGAAGATCGAGAGCGATCCGAAGAAGGGCGAGTTCTACGTTGCCATCATCGAGAAGCCCGGCCGCTCGACGCCGGACGTGCTGGCCGAGATCCTGCCCGGCATCATCAAGACTTTCCCCTGGCCGAAATCCATGCGCTGGGGCGCGGCCTCTCGCGAGCCCGGCTCGCTCCGCTGGGTGCGTCCGCTCCATTCCATCGTCTGCACCTTCGGGCCCGAGACCGAGGATCCGGAGGTGGTGCGCTTCGATGTCGACGGGATCGGCTCTGGCGACGTCACGAAGGGCCACCGCTTCCTCGCCCCGGACGAGATCCGCGTGAAGCGCTTCGACGATTACGCGCCGGCCCTTGAGCGCGCGAAGGTCGTGATCGACACCGATCGCCGCAAGGACATGATCCTGCACGACGCCAAGGACCTCGCCTTCGCGCAGGGCCTCGAACTCGTCGAGGACGAGGCCCTGCTGGAAGAGGTCGCCGGTCTCGTGGAATGGCCCGTGGTGCTCATGGGCTCCTTCGATGAGGCGTTCCTCGATATCCCCCCGGAGGTGATCCGCACCACGATCCGGGCGAACCAGAAATGCTTCGTGCTGCGCGATCCGAACACCGGCAAGCTCGCCAACAAGTTCCTGCTGACCTCGAACCTCATCGCCAGCGACGGCGGCAAGACTATTGTCGGCGGCAACGAGCGCGTGGTGCGCGCGCGTCTCTCCGACGCGAACTTCTTCTGGAAGACGGACCAGCAGGTGAAGCTGGAAGACCGTCTGGAGAAGCTGAAAGCAATCGTGTTCCACGAGAAGCTCGGCACGCAATACGAGCGCGTGGAGCGGATCGCGGCGCTCTCCAAGGTGCTTGCTATTGGGGTTGGTGCCGATCCTGCGCTTGCCGAGCGAGGCGCGCGCCTCGCCAAGGCGGATCTCGTTACCGAAATGGTGGGTGAGTTCCCCGAGCTGCAGGGCCTCATGGGCCGCTATTACGCGATGCTGCAGGGCGAGCACACTTCCGTCGCGGCCGCCATCGAGGAGCATTACAAGCCGCTCGGCCCCTCCGACCGAGTGCCGACCGATCCGGTATCGGTAGTCGTAGCGCTCGCCGACAAGATCGACACGCTCGTGGGCTTCTGGGCCATCGACGAGAAGCCGACGGGATCAAAGGATCCGTACGCGCTCCGTCGTGCGGCATTGGGTGTGATCAGATTGGTGCTTGAGAATAGCATCCGTATCGAACTGTCCGCGCTTATACGCATGGCAACTGAGAATGCTGCGAAGCAAATTAGATCGAGACCAAATGCCCTTGTGCTACTGGGGCAGGATCCCGACCCAACCAATGCAGATCCACACGAGATCGACGAATTCCTTGACGTTGATATGAGAGTAGTGATCGCCGATCAGCGTTCGCTGCGATTAGAACAAGGGGAACTGCGAGCGGATCTCAATCCTAAAGACTACACGACCCTTCATGTTGGACCGAAATCTCGAGCTGATCTCCTTTCCTTCTTCGCCGACCGCCTGAAAGTCTATCTCCGCGACCAGGGCGCCCGTCACGATCTCATCGACGCCGTGTTCGCCCTCGAAGGCCAGGACGACCTGCTCATGATCGTCCGTCGCGTCGAAGCACTCGGCCGCTTCCTCGATACGGAAGACGGCAAAAACCTCCTCGCCGGCTATCGCCGCGCGGCCAACATCCTGCGCATCGAAGAGAAGAAGGACGGGCGGGCCTACAACGAGCAGCCCGATCTCCAGATCGTAAACGACCAGGGGCAGATCGAGGAGAAGGCTTTGGCCGTGGTTCTCGACGGCGCCAAGCGCGAGGCCGCTGCCGCCGTCGAGGCGGAGGATTTCGAGGGGGCGATGCGCGCCCTGTCGCGCCTGCGCCAGCCCGTGGACGCCTTCTTCGACAAGGTGACGGTGAACGCCGAGGACCCGGCACTCCGGGCGAACCGCCTGCGGCTCCTCAACAGCATACGCGAGGCGACCCGCACGGTGGCGGATTTCTCCCGGATCGAGGGATAGCCAGCGTCCGGCAAACCGCGAGGGTTGCACCACGCGCATGGGGCAGCCCTCGGGGGTTAATTCAGGTTAAGGTGTTGCCTGGGAGGCACAGCCAACCGGCCCCCCAGGCTCTAGGTAGGCGGCAACCGATTCCATTCAGAAGACCGATGATGATTCGACGCCTCCTGATCGCTGCTCTCCTGAGCGTGCCGCTGGCTGCCTGCCAGACCGCCCAACAGCCCGTCGCCACGGTGGACGACGACAATTGGTATGTGGGCTCGATCCCGGATCAGCCGCACAACATCCCGCTGGTCGACCGCCGCAAGATGGATGCCAAGTACGCCCGCCAGACGGTGGAGTACAAGGGGCCCGAGAAGCCGGGCTCCATCGTGGTCGATATCGACGAGCGCATGCTCTACCTCGTCCAGCCCGAGGGCAAGGCGATCCGCTACGGCGTCGGCGTCGGCAAGCAGGGCTTCTCCTGGCGCGGCATCGCCACCGTAGGCCGCAAGGGCGTGTGGCCCAACTGGTCGCCCACCAAGACCATGGTCGGCATCAAGCCGGATCTGCCCCGCTACGTAGAGGCTGGCCTGGACAACCCGCTCGGCGCCCGCGCTCTCTACCTGCACCAGAACGGCGCCGACACGCTCTTCCGCATCCACGGCACCAACGAACCCTGGAGCATCGGTGAGCAGGTCTCCTCGGGCTGCGTGCGCATGCTCAACGAGGACGTGGCCGACCTCTACGAGCGCGTGCCCGTCGGCACCACGGTCTATGTGAAGCGCAACGGGCGGTATCGGGTCTGAGCCCGAGTTCATGAGAGATTACGAAAGGCCGGGCATGTCCCGGCCTTTTTGTTTGCTCTTATCGTCATGGCCGGGCTCGTCCCGGCCATCCACGGCTTGAGCCGGGTTGAAGACGTGGGTCCCCGGAACAAGTCCGGGGATGACGGGGAGGAAAAGAGCCCCAGGCTACCCTAAGGTCTACCCGCCAGAAAAATCCGGAACCGTGGCTGTTCAGCTTGCGTTTGGGCTCCACATGTTTCAAGCCAACACCTGCGCGGCAGCAGGGCGTTTCTTAAGCCAAGGGATCGAGTGATGACGCAGTGGGTCTATACCTTCGGGGACGGTAAGGCCGAGGGCCAGGCGGGGATGAAGAACCTGCTGGGCGGCAAGGGAGCCAATCTCGCCGAGATGTCCAATCTGGGCCTGCCGGTGCCGCCGGGCTTCACCATCACGACGGAAGTCTGCACCTACTATTACGACCACGGCCGCGCCTATCCGGAGGAGCTGAAAGCCCAGGTCGAAAAGGCCTTGGACTATGTCGGCAAGCTCACCGGCCGCACCTTCGGCGACGCCGAGAACCCGCTTCTGGTCTCGGTCCGCTCCGGCGCCCGGGCCTCCATGCCCGGCATGATGGACACGGTGCTCAACCTCGGTCTCAACGACGTCACCGTCGAGGCGCTGGCCAAGGGCGCGGGCGACGAGCGCTTCGCCTACGATTCCTATCGCCGCTTCATCACCATGTATTCCAACGTGGTGCTGGACATCGAGCACCACCATTTCGAGGAGATCCTCGACGAATACAAGGACCGCAAGGGCTACTCGCTCGACACGGACATGACCGCCCAGGACTGGAAAGCCATTCTCCCGCGCTACAAGGCGCTGGTCGAGAAGGAGCTCGGCAGGCCCTTCCCGCAGGAGCCGCAGGAGCAGCTCTGGGGCGCCATCGGGGCCGTGTTCGGCTCCTGGATGAACAACCGCGCCATCAAGTACCGCGAGCTGCACGCCATTCCGGCGAGCTGGGGCACGGCGGTGAACGTGCAGGCAATGGTGTTCGGCAACATGGGCGAGACCTCCGCCACGGGCGTCGCCTTCACCCGCAACCCGTCCACCGGCGAGAGCGAGCTCTATGGCGAGTTCCTCATCAACGCCCAGGGCGAGGACGTGGTGGCGGGCATCCGCACGCCGCAGGACATCACCGAGAAGGCGCGCATCGCCTCGGGCTCCGACAAGCCCTCCATGGAGCGCGCCATGCCGGACGCCTACAACGAGCTGGTGCGCATCTACGGCATTCTCGAGAAGCACTACCGTGACATGCAGGACATGGAATTCACGGTGGAGACGGGCAAGCTCTGGATGCTCCAGACCCGCAACGGCAAGCGCACGGCGAAAGCCGCTCTGCGCATCGCCGTGGAGCTGGCATCCGAGGGACTGATCACGCAGGAGGAGGCCGTCACGCGCGTGGAGCCGGCGGCGCTCGACCAGCTCCTGCATCCCACCATCGACCCTAAGGCCGAGCGCAAGATCCTGGCCACGGGCCTTCCGGCTTCTCCCGGCGCCGCCTCGGGCGCGATCGTGTTCAATTCGGACGATGCGGAAGCGGCCAAGAAGGCCGGCCACAAGGTCATCCTCGTGCGCGTCGAGACTTCACCTGAGGACATCCACGGCATGCATGCGGCCGAGGGCATCCTGACCACCCGCGGCGGCATGACCTCGCACGCGGCGGTGGTTGCGCGCGGCATGGGCAAGCCCTGCGTGTCGGGTGCGGGCTCGATCCGCGTGGATTATGCCACCCAGACGCTCACGGTCGCCGGCCAGTCCCTGAAGAAGGGCGAGATCATCACCATCGACGGCTCCAACGGCCAGGTGCTGTTGGGCCAGGTGAAGATGCTGGAGCCGGAGCTGTCGGGCGAGTTCGCGACGCTGATGGGCTGGGCCGACAAGGTGCGCCGCATGAAGGTGCGCGCCAATGCCGAGACGCCGCTCGACGCCAAGACGGCGCGGAGCTTCGGTGCGGAAGGCATCGGTCTGTGCCGCACCGAGCACATGTTCTTCGAGGGTGACCGCATCGTGGCGGTGCGCGAGATGATCCTGTCCGACGACGAGGCGGGCCGCCGCGCGGCGCTCTCCAAGCTGCTGCCGATGCAGCGCAAGGACTTCTCCGAACTGTTCTCGATCATGAGCGGGCTGCCGGTGACGATCCGCCTGCTCGATCCGCCGCTGCACGAGTTCCTGCCGCATTCGGAAGAGGAGATGCAGGAGGTGGCGAAGGCCATGAATGCCTCCGTCGACAAGCTCAGGCACCGCGCCCGCGAGCTGCACGAGTTCAACCCGATGCTCGGCTTCCGCGGCTGCCGTCTGGCGGTGGCCTATCCTGAGATCGCGGAGATGCAGGCGCGCGCCATCTTCGAGGCGGCGGTCGAGGCTGGCAAGACGACAGGTCAGCCCGTCGTGCCCGAGATCATGGTGCCGCTCGTGATGACGAAGCCCGAGCTCGATCTGGTGAAGGAGCGCATCGTCGCCATGGCGGAAGCCGTAAAGGCGGAAAGCGGCGTCGCCATCGAGTATCAGGTCGGCACGATGATCGAACTGCCGCGCGCGGCTTTGCGCGCCGGTGAGATCGCGGAATCGGCGGAGTTCTTCTCCTTCGGCACCAACGATCTCACGCAGACGACGCTCGGCATCTCGCGCGACGATGCGGCCTCGTTCCTCGGGCCTTACACCCAGAAAGGCCTGCTGCCGGCCGACCCGTTCGTCACCATCGATCAGGAAGGTGTCGGCGAACTGGTGAAGCTCGCTGTGGAACGCGGAAAGAAAACGCGGGCCAACATCAAGCTCGGGATCTGCGGTGAGCATGGCGGCGATCCGGCGTCAATCCACTTCTGCGAGGCGACGGGTCTCGATTATGTGTCGTGCTCGCCCTACCGGGTTCCGATCGCGCGCCTTGCCGCCGCGCAGGCGGCGCTCGGGGCCAAAGCTGCGAGCCAGGCGTGATGCCGATGTCCCTGTCGCGCGGGCGCCTGCTCTACATCGCCACGGTGCTGGCTGCCGGCATCGTGATCGGCCTCGTCGTGGCGCCGCGGCCGCACCTGCAGGAACTGGCCGTACCGCCCGCGACCTGGCCCTTCGCCGTGTCGCTGGTGCTCGATCTGATCATCGGCCAGATGGCCGCGCAGGGCAGGGCGGAGCCGCTCACCATGGGCGATCGCTTCGTGGCTGTGCTCGGCGCGGGTCTGATCGTCACGGTCATGATAGCGATGGCGCAATAAGCGCGGAAGGGGGCAAGGATGGCGCTTCACAAGGGCTCGTGCCATTGCGGCAAGGTCGCGTACGAGGTTGAGACTGATCTCGCGCAGGTGATCGAGTGCAACTGCTCGATCTGCCAGCGCAAGGGCTATCTTCTGACCTTCGTGCCGCGCGGAGCCTTGAATGTGATCCGCGGCGAGGAGAACCTTGCCACCTACACCTTCAACACGCACACGATCCAGCACCGCTTCTGCGCCACCTGTGGCGCGGCCACCTTCGGCGAAGGCAAGCAGCCGACGGGTGAGGCGATGGCGGCCATCAATGTGCGTTGCCTGGAGACGGTGGAGCTGTCGGAGATCAAGCCGGTCCCGTTCAACGGGCGGGATGTGAGAGGCTGACCTGTAACGTCATCCCGGACGAAGCACAGCGAAGATCCGGGATCGTAGGACGAATGTGGCGCGAGAACTCTCCTCCCCCTTGTGGGGAGGAGTTGGAGGTGGGGGTGCCGGCGCTTCGCTGGTCCAGTCCAGCGCTCACACCCCCACCCCGGCCGCTACGCGGCACCCCCTCCCCACAAGGGGGAGGGAAACAGCGCTCTATCCTGCACGCGATCTCGGATCGGCTCGCGCCGTCCGGGATGACGAGTGGTTGCTCGGCATTTCACGCCACGGCTTCCTGCGAACGCCGCAATCCCACATACTGGAATTCCGCATACATCAGCACCACCAGCGCCTGCGCAATCACGAAGGCATAGCCCGCGCTTGTTGGCGCAACCCAGCCGCTCACCAGAAGCAGAACGCTGTCGGCCACCCAAAGCGCGTTGCCCAGCACCACGGCCCATGCGATGGGCTTACTGATCGTCTCGCGCATTCCGAGCCAGCCGATGAAGCCCGCATAGGGCAGGAGGACGAGGCCTGCGATGCGCAGGAGCATCTCCGGCAGCCCGAGCACGCCGCTCAACGGGCCGGCACCGATCAGCATCAGGAGCCCGAAGGCGGCGCTGGTGGTGGCATCGGCCACGAGAGCCTGGCGAAGAAGCGGGGAGGAGTGGATGTTCATCATGGCTGTCTCCTGTGTTCCATCGGCTGAAGGCCTCAACCGTGGATGCAGGATTGCGCCAGGACGGAGCGCCGTCGATTACCTCCGAGGTCATGGAACACTGCCTCGCCTCAAGCTATGGTCCGCTCATGAAAACCGCGAGCCAACCCGTGAACAGCACCTTGCCTGTGGGCGATTATCTTCGTGAATGGCGCCAGCGCCGGCGCATGAGCCAGATGGACTTGGCACTCGAAGCCGAGATCTCCACCCGGCACCTGAGCTTCCTCGAGACGGGCCGCTCGCAGCCGAGCCGCGAGATGGTGCTGCTGCTGGCCGAAAAGCTCGACATGCCCCTGCGCGAGCGCAACATCATGCTGGTCTCGGCGGGCTATGCGCCGGTCTATTCGCAGCGTTCCCTCGACGATCCGGCGCTGGCGAGCATGCGCCAGGCGGTCGATCTCGTGTTGAGGGGGCACGATCCGTATCCGGCGCTCGCCGTCGACCGGCACTGGTCGCTGGTCTCCGCCAACGATGCGCTCGTGTCGCTGATCGGCGATGTGGATCCGGCCCTGATGAAGCCGCCCGTGAACGTGCTGCGCCTGAGCGTTCATCCGGCAGGGCTCGCCCGGCGCATCGTGAACTTCACCGAGTGGCGCAACCACCTCGTCCATCGCCTGCATCGGCAGGTGGATGCAACCGGCGACGCCGCGCTCGCGGCTCTCATCGAGGAGTTGCGCTCCTATCCGACGCCCGATGCGGCAGCCAGTGCCCCCAAGACAGGCCATGACTACGCCGGCATCGTCGTGCCGCTCCAGCTCACCACGGAGGAGGGCGTGCTGACCCTCTTCAGCACCACTACAATTTTCGGCACGCCGGTGGACGTGACCCTGTCGGAACTCGCCATCGAGGCCTTTTTCCCGGCCGATGCGCACACCGCGAATGCGTTGCGGCGTCTGGCCGAGAAGCGTCAGGCTGCCGCAGCCGCTGTCCGATAGAGCAAACCCGCCTTAACCACCCATCAACCTTAACCCGCGATAACTTTAAGCCGTCGGAGCCCTCCTGCTGGATGCTCCGGATTGTGCTTCGTTTTTGCAGGGTGTTGCGCGTGCGTCTTCCGTATCGTCGATCTCGGGTGAAATGGATCTGCGCCACCACGGCTCCCTGGGCGCTGGCCACGGGCTTGCTGATCTCGTTCACGGCATCGGCCAGCAACGATCTCCATTCCGGCGTGAGCTTCGCCCCGCGCAGTGCCACCGCCCGCCTCGTCGATACCGCCCTCGTGCCGCCCACCGGCGCCTCCGTGGCCGGGGGCAGGCTCGGAGTCGAGCGCGACATTCTCCGCACCCTGCCGCGTTACGACCTGCCGGACGAGATGGCCGATTCCGAACCTCTCAAGTCCGAGCGGAAGGCCGATGCGGGCACTGACGCGGTCATCGACCGTTCCCTGAAGAGCAACCCGCTGGTCGCACCGCATGCGACCCTGTCCCGCCGCGCCAAGCAGCTGCGCCCGGTTCTCAACCAGGCCGGCAGCGCCCGACTGCTCTACAGCCGCGACGAGGACCTCCTGCCGCCCACCGTCCTCATGGAGGGGCAGCTCGAAGAATTCGAGATGGAACAGGCCTTCGAGCCCTGGCAGGCGCCGGAATACACCACGACCCAGCAGGCCACCTCGGTGCAGTCGCCGGCTGCCGCTGCGGCCGGTTCGACCGGAGCCTCGTCCAGCCCGACGACACCGATGGTGAAGCGGGCCGTCACCCTGTCGTCGGCAACGCCGGCGCCCATGGATGCAACGCCCATGGAGATCGCCGCCGCCCCCGTGTCGCTGCAATCGCCGCGCCTCGACCGGGGCGAGGTGACCATCCTGCCGAAGAGCGACGATCCCGACCGCCCGCGCTATGCCGACCTGATCGACCCGGACAACATGAACAAGGAGCAGCGCTGCCTGGCCGAGGCGGTTTATTTCGAAGCGCGCAGCGAACCCTTGGAAGGGCAGGCGGCGGTCGCTCAGGTGATCCTGAACCGGGTGAAGAGCGGGTTGTATCCCTCATCCATCTGCGGCGTGGTCTACCAGAACCGCCACCGCCATCTCGCCTGCCAGTTCACCTTCGCCTGCGAGGGCAAGTCCCTGCGCATCCGCGATACCGAATCCTGGGAACGGGCGACGCGCGTGGCGAGCGCCGTGCTCGAAGGCAGGACCTATCTGGCCGATGTGGGCGGTGCCACCCACTACCATGCGAACTACGTTCGTCCTTCCTGGTCGCGCCGTTTGAAGAAAATGGACGTGATCGGCCGCCACATCTTCTACAAGCTCAAGCCGGGGCAGACTTAAGGTAAGCTTGGCCTGTACGTTTCGACACTAGGAGAAATGTAATGGAGTCGTAAAAGCTTGAGGTGCGATGTCTCAAGAGAGGGAATGATGGCGACGATCCGAAATGCTGTGCCGGGCGCCGGCTATGGAAACGTCTTTGTGGATTCCCTGATCTGGGGCGGCACGGCGTGGGACGCGGCCATCGAGCCGATCAAGGTCTATTTCGGCCAGAGCGGCGACTTCGCGGCGGCCAGTGCCCGCCATGGCGAAAGCGAGGTTTTGACCAGTGCGGCTCAGGCGCAGGACTGGACTCTTGCGGAAATGGAAGTCTTCGACTACGCGGCCGCCGTCTACGGGAGCGTCTGCGGCCTCAGGTTCCAGCTCGTCGATACGGTGAGCGCGGCCGACATCGTCTGGTGGAAGACAGCGATCGGCGGCAACACGCTCGGCATCCACGAACTGCCCGCCGGCGGGCAGGTCTGGGGATACTTCGATCCCTTCACGCCGTCTTGGAGCAACATGCATTTCGGGGGCGATGGCCTCAACACGGTGCTGCATGAACTCGGGCATGGCTTGGGTCTGGCGCATCCTCATGATGGCGGGGACGAGGGCGGCACCACTTTTCCCGGTGTGTCCGACGCTTCCCCGACCGGAACCTATGGCCTGAACCAGGGTGTCTGGACGGTCATGTCATACAACACCGGCTGGGATCGTGCCGGCTATGATGTGACCTATGGTAATCAAGCGGGACTAGGAGCCTTCGACATCGCAGCCCTGCAGGCTCTTTATGGAAAGAACATGGCAACGGGGGCGGGCAAGAATGTCTACACCTTGCCGACATGGAACCTGTTCACGGAGGAGCAGGGGTGGTTCTGCATCTGGGATGCGGGCGGGACGGACACGATCACGGCTGCGAATGCAGCGGCTGGCGTGCAGATCGACCTGCGGGCTGCGACCTTGAAGGCTGGCGATCGCAACGCGGGAGGGTTCATCTCGCGGGAGTCGAAAGTCGCCGGCGGCTTCACGATTGCGAATGGCGTGGTGATCGAGAACGCCACGGGCGGCCGCTCCAACGACAAGCTCTACGGAAATGCCGCAGCCAACACGCTGAAGGGCAATGGCGGCAAGGATAGCCTGTACGGCAGCTCCGGAAACGACATTCTCATGGGCGGAGCCGGGAGCGACATCCTGAGCGGAGGCTCCGGGAACGATGCGTTCGTCTTCAATACCAAATCCAGCAAGACCGCCAATTTGGACCGGATCTCCGACTTCAACGCCCGGTATGATGCCATCCGTCTGGAGAACGCGATCTTTAAAAAGATCGGCAAGGTCGGAACGCTGAAAAGCAAGCACTTTGAGGTTGGCACGAAGGCCGGCGACGCGGATGACTACATCATCTACAACAAGTCGAAGGGCATCCTGTATTACGATGCCGACGGGTCGGAACGAGGGCGCGCCGTCGAGATCGCCGTTCTGTCGAACAAGGCCAAGATAACGGCGGCCGATTTCATCGTAATCTGAAACTGGCAGATCGGCGTGACGAACCCACCCGATCCATCACAATGCGTCATACCAAACGCGACAAACTTTCAATTCTGCTGATGGGGAACTTGGGCTAGGGTGGCCCTCCAGTTTTGCGCCCTGAGGCCGTGACCATGCCCGCATCGACCGTCCGCTCCCGCGTCTCCCCGGAAATCATTGTCGTCTGCGGCTGCCTCATCGCCCTGATCACCTTTGGGCCCCGGGCTTCCTCGGGGCTGTTCCAGCTTCCGATGATCACCGAATACGGCTGGGGCCGCGACACCTTCGGCTTTGCCATCGCGATCCAGAACCTCCTTTGGGGCGTCGGCCAGCCCTTCGCCGGCGCGGTGGCGGACCGGTTCGGGGCCCTGCGGGTGCTGTGCGTGGGCGCTCTGCTCTATGCCCTCGGCCTCGTGGTCATGGCCTATGCGACCACGCCCGGCGTCCTGCATATCGGCGCGGGCGTGCTCATCGGCTTCGGCCTCTCCGGCTGCTCGTTCAACCTGGTGCTCGGCGCCTTCGGCAAGATCCTGCCGGAGAAGTGGCGCCCGATGGCCTTCGGCGCCGGCACCGCGGCGGGCTCCTTCGGCCAGTTTCTCTTCCCGCCCATCGGCAACGTGCTGATCGAGTCCTTCGGCTGGCAGCATACCCTTCTGGTTTTCGCCGCCAGCGTCCTCATCGTCATGCCCCTGGCGCTGGCGCTTGCGACCCGGCCCACCGGCGATACGGCTCAATCCGGGCCGGCCGCGGCTCCGAACCAGTCGATTGCCCAGGCCCTGTCAGAGGCCTTCAAGCATCGCTCCTACGTGCTGCTCGTGCTCGGCTTCTTCACCTGCGGCTTCCAACTCGCCTTCATCACCGTGCATCTGCCGGCCTACCTGAAGGATGCCGGCCTCTCGGCGGCCGTGGGCGGCTGGACGCTCGCCGTCATCGGCCTCGCCAATGCGGCCGGCTCCCTGGGCTCGGGCTGGCTTTCCACCCGCATGTCGAAGCGCTGGCTGCTGGCCTGGATCTATCTCGGGCGGTCGGTGGCGATTGCCGCCTTCATCCTGATTCCGGCCTCGCCCGTGACGTCGATCCTGTTCGGCATCTCAATCGGGTTGCTCTGGCTCTCCACCGTGCCGCCCACGTCATCCCTGGTGATGCTGATGTTCGGCACCCGCTACATGGCCATGCTCTACGGCTTTGCGTTCTTCTCGCACCAGGTCGGCGGCTTCCTCGGCGTGTGGCTCGGCGGCCTGCTCTACGAGATCAACGGCAATTACAGCATGGTCTGGTGGCTCTCCGTCCTGCTCGGCCTTCTGTCGGCCCTGATCAACCTGCCGATCAAGGAGCAGCCGGTCGATCGCGCCCCAGCGCTGCAGCCGGCGGAGTAGGCTCGCCTCCCTGCGAAGGGATGAGCCCTTCGCGCTTGTCCTCACCCTCTATCGCGCCACAAATGGGCACGGGGAGGAATCGGCATGAGCGCATTCAAAGCCGTCGTCATCGACAAGTCTGAGGCCGGACAGAGCGTCGGGATCCGTGAATTCAACGAGGCGGATCTGATGGACGGCGATGTCACCGTTCGCGTGTCGCACTCGACGCTGAACTACAAGGACGGGCTCGCGCTCACCGGCAAGGCCCCGGTGGTACGGCGCTTCCCGATGATCCCCGGCGTCGATCTCGCCGGCACCGTGGAAGCCTCCTCCAATCCCGAGTTCAAGCCCGGCGACGCCGTCGTCCTCAACGGCTGGGGACTGGGCGAGACGCATCTTGGCGCCTATGCCGAGAAGGTGCGCGTGAAGGGAGATTGGCTCATCCCGCTGCCCGAGAGCCTCTCGCCGCAGCAGGCCATGGCCGTCGGCACGGCCGGCTACACGGCGATGCTCTGCCTGATGGCCCTGGAGCGGCACGGCCTGCGTCCGGATCGCGGGCCCGCCATTGTCACGGGAGCCGTCGGCGGTGTGGGCTCGGTGGCGGTGGCGCTGCTCGCCAAGGCCGGTTGGCACGTGATCGCCTCGACCGGGCGGCCTGACGAAGCGGATTATCTTAAAAGCCTGGGTGCTGCCGAGATCCTCGATCGCAACGAACTCGCCGCACCCGGAAAGCCCCTCGCCAAGGAGCGCTGGGCCGCCGGCGTCGATACAGTCGGCACTACGACGCTGGCCAATGTGCTGTCCATGACGAAGTATGGCGGCGCCATTGCGGCTTGTGGGTTGGCCGGCGGCATGGACCTGCCCAGCACCGTCGCGCCCTTCATCCTGCGTAACGTGTCCCTGCTCGGGGTCGATTCAGTGATGGCCCCCAAGACGCTGCGGCTCGAGGCCTGGAACCGGATCGCCCGCGAGCTCGATCACGACACGCTCGCCGCCATGACCTCGACGATTCCGCTCGATGGGGTGCTGGAAGCAGGCCGGGAGATCGTGGCCGGGCGCATCAAGGGCCGGGTGGTGGTGGAGATCGGCTAGAGCATCGCGCGGACAACGCTTGCTCGTCATGGCCGGGCTTGTCCCGGCCATCTCGGTCAATTGAGCCTCAGCGTTTCACGTAATCGGGATCACCGGCACAAGGCCGGTGATGACACGAAGGGGAAGGCTGCTGATAGCTAGCCGACTTCGCTGAGCAGGGCGCCTTTCGTCCCGGCTCCCTCAATCCGCTTCTTCTGCTTGGCGATCTCGGTGGCCATGAAGTCCATGAAGGCCCGCACACGCGCGGACTGGCGCAGGTCCGGGTGGGTGAGGAGCCAGAGGCCGGCGGCGAAATCGGCGTTGATGTCCGACAGCCGCACGAGATTGGGGCTCGCATCGGCGATGAAGCAGGGCAGGGGGCCGATCCCGGTTCCGGCTTCCACCGCCTCGGAAAGGCCGAGCACCGTGTTGACCTTGTAGACGATGTTTTCCGGCGCCACGTGCTCGCGCACGAAACGGGCGACCTTCAGGGTCGCCAGGTTGTCACCCAGCGCCACCCAGTGCCGGTCGAAGAGATCGGTAAGGGTCACGTCTTCCGGTCCCCGGACATCGGGAAAATCCGCCTTCCGGCCATAGATCGCCCAAGCGATGGTGGCCACGCGCCGCCCCACCAGGGTCTCGGGCGGGTCGTCCGTGGCGCGGATCGCCACGTCGGCATCACGCTTCGAGAGGTTGAGGGCCTGGTTGGCGAGAACCACGTCGAGCCGCATCTCCGGGCAGGCCTTGATGAAGCGGGCGAAGATCGGTGTCAGCAGGTGGACGAGCAGCGTGTCGTTGGTAGTGACCCGCAGTTCACCCGCGGGCGCGACGGCTTGGCCTGCGAGCTTGCGGGTGAACGCCGTGACGTTCTCCTCCATCTGCTCGGCCAGGGACGTCATCTCCTCGCCGGCCGTGGTGAGCACGTAGCCGGTCCGGTGCCGCTCGAAGAGCTTGACCCCGAGGGTCTCCTCCATCTGGCCGAGACGCCGGAAAACCGTCGAGTGATTGACCCCAAGGCGTTCGGCCGCGCCTGCAAGCCCATTGGCTTCGGCGATGATCTTCACGAGCCGGAAGTCGTCCCATTCGAGATGCTGCTGCTTGGACATCGTTTGCATTCACGCAAGAGAGGCCCTGCATCTCTAGCACTGGTTTTGCAGAGGAGAAAGCTTATCCTCTTGGATGTCCAACACCCGCAGGGCAGTGCAGCCCAGGCCTCTCGTCAAGAGCGGCTAGGCAATGGCTGGCCTGCGTCTCAATCCAACCAATTGGAGTTCACATGACCAAGGTTCTGGTTCTTTATTATTCGTCCTGGGGGCACATCGAGCAGATGGCCTATGCCGCAGCCGAGGGCGCCCGCGAGGCCGGCGCCGAGGTCGTGGTGAAGCGCGTGCCGGAGCTCGTTCCGGCTGAGATCGCTCAGGCCGCCCACTACAAGACCGACCAGCAGGCGGCGATTGCCACCGTCGAAGAACTGCCGGAATACGATGCCATCATCATCGGAACGCCGACCCGCTACGGCACCATGACGGCTCAGATGAAGAACTTCCTCGATCAGACCGGCGGTCTGTGGGCGAAAGGCGCCCTCATCGGCAAGGTTGGCTCGGTCTTCACCTCCGCGGCCACCCAGCACGGCGGCCAGGAAGCCACCATCCTCACCACGCTGCCGGTGCTCCTGCACCACGGCATGGTGGTGGTGGGCCTGCCTTACTCGTTCCAGGGCCAGATGGGTGTCGACCAGATCCGCGGCGGCTCGCCCTACGGCGCCTCCACGACCGCCGGCGGCGACGGATCGCGCCAGCCGACCGAGGTCGATCTCGACGGCGCCCGCTTCCAGGGCCGGCACGTGGCTCAGATCGCCGCCAAGCTCGCGGCGAAGTAAGCGCCTCTTACGTCATGGCCGGGCTTGTCCCGGTCATCTCGATGCTGTGAGGCTCGACGGATCGAGATCACCGGCACAAGGCCGGTGATGACACGATGTGGGTTGATGAATTCCTCGGAGCAGTCACCGCTCCGCCGCAGCGCGCCTCAGGCGGTCATTGATGGCTTCGCCCAAGCCGGTCTCAGGGATCGGGCTCACCGCGATGGTCCCGGCCCCCGACGCGTCGAGCTGCCTCAGATAGGAAAACAGATGAGCGGCGGCCTCCATGAGGTCGCCGTTTTTGCTGAGGTTCAGGGCGGTGCGCGCTGCATCCGCGCCCTTAGGAGCATCCCGGCCGAACAGCAGGACGGCCTCATCGGCCTCGACGCTCGCAGCATTCAGGCGCACCCGCGCACGGGGGGCGTAATGGGACGCCAGCATGCCCGGAGCCAGCGGGCTCTTGCCGCCTTCCGCTCCGGCTTCAAGCTTCATCCCGATCAGGGCCTCGATGGCTTCCCGCGGCACGCCGCCCGGGCGCAGCAGGCGTGGGGTGTCGCTCAGGCAGGCAACGATGGTCGACTCCACGCCAACCTGTGACGATCCGCCGTCGAGCACCGCATCGATGCGCCCGTCGAGATCACCGAGCACATGGTCCGCATCCGTGGGGCTCACGCGCCCAGAGCGGTTGGCGGAGGGTGCGGCGACCGGGCGGCCTGTTGTCTGCAGGAGCGCGTGGGCGAGGGGATGGGCCGGCACGCGCAGGCCCACGCTGTCGAGACCGGCGCGGGCGAGGTCGGAGATGGTGCAGGTGGGCGCCACCGGCACCACGAGGGTGAGCGGGCCGGGCCAGAAGGCCTCTGCCAGGCGCCGGGCCGTCTCGTCGAAAACGCCCTGCTTCTGGGCGGATTCGAAGCTGTCGAGGTGGGAGATCAGCGGGTTGAAGCTCGGGCGCTCCTTGGCGGCATAGATGCCGGCCACGGCCTGCGCGTCCGTGGCATCGGCCCCGAGGCCGTAAACCGTCTCCGTCGGGAAGGCCACGAGGCCGCGCCGGCGCAGGATCTCCGCCGCGCGGGCAAGTCCGGCCTCGTCGGATGTCAGACGCTGCGTTTGGCGCATTGACCCAGGATTGTTCACGTCTAAACTATTCCTTGCCCGTGGGGAAAATCCCCTTGCCGGGCGGGTTTAGCGGCGCGAGAACACGCGTCAATATGAAAAGCCCTTACCGTTGAGAGGAACCGCCAATGACCTACCGCGCGCCCGTCCCCGACATCGTCTTTACCATGCGGCACGTGGCAGGGCTCGACCGTGCCGTGGCGGACGGCGTCTATGGCGACCTCTCCACGGATCTGGCCGAGACCATCCTGGAGGAGGCGGGCCGCTTCGCCAATGACGTGATCGCGCCTCTCAACCGCGAAGGCGACAAGCACGGCGTGGTCCTCAAGGACGGCGTTGTCACGACCGCTCCCGGTTGGAAGGAGGCCTATAAGGGCTGGACCGAGGCCGGTTGGAACGCGCTGCCCGGCCCGGTGGAATACGGCGGCCAGGGGCTGCCGACCCTGCTCAACTCGGCCTGCGTCGAGATGTGGAACGCTGCCTCCATGGCGTTCGGCATCGGCCCGGTGCTCACCATGGGGGCCATCGAGGCTCTGGTTCAGCACGGCTCGGAGGATCTCAAGAGCCGGTATCTCGAAAAGCTCGTCTCGGGTGAGTGGACCGCTACCATGAACCTCACGGAGCCGCACGCGGGCTCCGATCTCGCGGCCCTGCGCTCGCGCGCCGAGCCGGCGGGTGACGGCACCTACAGGGTCACGGGCCAGAAGATCTTCATCACCTACGGCGAACACGATCTCACCGACAACATCATCCATCTCGTGCTCGCGCGCCTGCCCGACGCGCCCGCCGGCACGCGCGGCATCTCCCTGTTCCTCGTGCCGAAATTCCTGCCCGATGGCACGCGCAACGATGTGCGGTGTCATTCAATCGAGCACAAGCTCGGCATCCATGCCTCGCCCACCTGCACCATGATCTTCGGCGACAACGGCGGCGCGGTCGGCTGGCTCGTCGGCGAGGAGAACCGCGGCCTCAACTGCATGTTCACGATGATGAACAACGCCCGTCTGGCTGTTGGCCTGCAGGGTGTGGCCATAGCCGAGCGTGCCTACCAGCAGGCGCTCGGCTATGCCAACGAGCGCAAGCAGGGCCGGGCCATCGGAGCGGTGGAGGGCATGAGCCCGATTGCCGTGCATCCGGACGTGCAGCGCAACCTGCTCACCATGAAGGCGCTCACCGCTGCGGCCCGTGCCATCTGCTACATGACGGCCGAGGCCATTGACCGCGCGCATCTCGAAGAAGACCCGGCACGCCGGAAGAAGGCGCATGAGCGTGCCTCCCTACTGACGCCCGTGGCCAAGGCCTTCTCGACGGATATCGGCATGGAGGCGGCCTCCATCGGTGTGCAGGTCCATGGCGGCATGGGGTTCATCGAGGAGACCGGCGCGGCGCAGCATTTCCGCGACGCGCGCATCGCGCCGATCTACGAGGGCACCAACGGCATCCAGGCCATCGACCTCGTCACCCGCAAGCTGCCGCTCTCCGGCGGCGAGGCGGTGCGGACGCAGATCGCCGCCATGCGCGCTACCGTCGCGCGCCTTCTCAAGGAAAGCACGCCCGCCTTCGGCATGACTGCGCCGCGTCTGCGCGATACCATTGAGAGCCTCGACAGGGCGACAAGCCATCTGCTGCGATCACTCTCGTCGAATGCGCAAGGCGAAGCGCTTGCCGGCGCAACGCCTTACCTGAGACTCTTCGCGCTCGCGCAAGGCGGCGCGGCCCTTGCTGAGATGGCGCTGGCAGCGAACGCGCAGGCCGCCGGGGGCGACACCGACCCGGCCCATGCCGGCCGCATCGCGCTCTGCCGCTTCTTCGCCGAGAACATCGCGGTCGGTGCGAAGGGGCTTGAGGAAACGGTCATGAGCGGTGCAGGCTTCCTGCAGGACGCAACCCTGGCACTCGCGAGCTGATCCCATGAGCCTCAACGGAAAAACCCTCTTCATCACCGGCGCCTCGCGCGGCATCGGCCTTGCCATCGGCCTGCGGGCGGCGAAGGACGGCGCGAACGTGGTCATCGCCGCGAAGACCGCGGAGCCGCATCCCAAGCTGCCGGGCACGATCTACACGGCCGCGCAGGAGATCGAGGCCGCGGGCGGCAAGGCGCTGCCGCTCGTGGTCGACGTGCGCGACGAGGAGGCAGTGAAGGCCGCGATCGCAAAAACGGTCGAGACTTTCGGCAGCCTCGACATCGTGGTCAACAACGCGAGCGCCATCAGCCTCACGCCGACGCCGCAGACCGACATGAAGCGCTTCGATCTGATGCACCAGATCAACACACGCGGCACCTACATGGTGTCGAAATACGCCATCCCGCATCTGGAAAAGGCCGAGAACCCGCACATCCTCATGCTCTCGCCGCCGCTGGACATGAGCGAGAAGTGGTTCGCGCCCCATCTCGCCTACAGCATGGCGAAGTACGGAATGAGCCTGTGCGTGCTGGGGCTTGCTGGCGAGTTGCGGGGGCAGGGCATCGCCGTCAACGCGCTCTGGCCGCGTACCACCATCGCGACCGCGGCGGTCAAGAACCTGCTCGGCGGCGACGCGCTCGTGCAGGCCAGCCGCACGCCGGAGATCCTGGCGGACGCGGCCTACACGATCTTCCAGAAGCCCTCGAAGGGCTTCTCAGGCCACTTCCTCATCGACGATGCCTTCCTGTACGGGGAGGGCGTCACCGATTTCGAGAAGTATCGGGTTGATGCGACGCAACCGCTTGCACCCGATTTCTTCGTGCCCGACGACACGCCGCCTCTGTCATCCTTGCGTTAGGTTCACTAACCATTGTTATTGTAGCGCCATCAGCCCTCCTCCCCGTGTGGGGAGGAGTTGGAGGTGGGGGTGTGGGCGAGAGCCTATCAGCGTTTGGCGCCAGCACCCCCACCCTGGCCCTCCCCACAAGGGGGAGGGGAGAAGAGCGGTCGTGAAGGGGCGAGAACGCGTATGATTTTGATCCACAGGCCAGCGCAGACGACGGGACCGGCCGGTCAGTCCCTCGACCGTTACGTCCTGCCGCCGGGAACGCCCATTCCCGACGATGCCCTGTGGATCGACCTGATCGAGCCCACCCGCGAGGAGGACAAGCTCGTCGAGGTCCATCTCAATATCGAGATCCCGACCCGGGAGGAGATGGCCGATATCGAGCCGTCCGAGATCCTCTATCACGAGAACAACGCGCGCTACATGACGGCGCGGGTCCTGTGCAGCTCCGAGACGGACACGCCGAAGCTCATCGACGTGTCGTTCATCCTCACCGAGCGGGCGCTCGTGACCGTTCGCTATGGCGAGCCGCGCTCCTTCAGCATGTTCATGGCCCGGGCTGGCAAGCCCGGCGGGTGCCGCCATCAGCCGGAGGCCGTGCTCGATGGTCTCATTGAGACCATCATCGATCGCGCGGCCGAAATCCTCGGTACGGTCGGCTCGCGCATCGACCGCCTGTCGCAGGCCATCTTCGAGAACGAGCGGCAGGGGGCCAAGCGCGCGGCGTCCTACCGCGCTGCGCTCAAGTCCATCGGCCGCAAGGGCGACATCATTTCCAACGTGCGCGAGAGCATGGTGTCGGTGGAGCGCATGCTGCTTTTTCTCTCGGCCAGCATGCCGCGGCCGCAGAAGGCCTCAGGCTATCAGTCCGAATGGCGCACGGCCCTGCGTGACGTGCAGTCCATCGAGGAGCACGCCACGTTCCTGTCCAACAAGATCCAGTTCCTGCTCGACGCGACGCTCGGCCTCGTCACCATCGAGCAGAACGACATCATCAAGATCTTCTCGGTCATGTCGGTGATCTTCCTGCCGCCGACCCTGGTCTCGTCGCTCTACGGCATGAACTTCAAGGTCATGCCCGAACTCGAATGGGATTTCGGCTATGCCTGGGCCATCACCCTCATGATCCTCGCCGCAGCGCTGCCCTATCTCTTCTTCCGCTGGAAACGGTGGTTGTAAATGCATTCACTGTCATTCCGGGGCGGCCAGAGGCCGAGCCCGGAATCCATAAACACGACGGTTCGAAGAGAGACACATCACGTTGCATATCGTCGTGCATCGTTAGCGGTTATCGATTCCGGGCTCCGCTCCGCGGCCCCGGAATGATGGTGACGAGCGGAGGGAGAAATAACCATGTGCGGGCGCTATGCGATCACGCTCCCACCCGAAACCTACCGGGAGTTCTACGGCTATTCGGAGCAGCCGAACTTTCCACCGCGCTACAACGTGGCTCCCACGCAGCCCGTGCCCATCGTGCTGGAGGATCGGGGCGAGCGGCATTTCATGCTGGTACGCTGGGGCTTCCTGCCCTCCTGGGTGAAGGACCCGAAGGATTTTCCGCTGGTCATCAACGCCCGCGGCGAGACCCTGCAGACGAAACCGACCTTCAAGGCGGCCCTGAAGCGCCGGCGCTGCATCTTCCTGACGGACGGCTTTTACGAGTGGCGACGGGAAGGGCGTGAGAAGACGCCGTTCCTGATCCGCCCCCGTGACCGCAGGCCCATGCCTCTCGCCGGCCTGTGGGAAACCTACAGCAGCCCGGATGGCGGCGAAATCGACACCGCGGCCATCGTGACAACGGACGCAAACGGAACGCTATCCGCCGTGCATCATCGCATGCCGGTGATCCTGTCGCCGGACGACATTAGCGCTTGGCTCGATGTGCGGGACGAGCGCGCCGACGTGATGCGCCTCGTGCGGCCATGCCCGGATGAGTGGATCGACATGGTGCCGGTCTCGAGCCGCGTGAACAAGGTCGAGAACGACGATCCGGGTCTGTTGGAGTCCCTGTCCGAGCCGGAGTCTGGACCCGTGACGGAGAAGAAGCCCAAAGCCAAGAAGCCGCTCTCCAGCGACGAGGATGAGCAGGGGAGTTTGTTTTAAGATCCCTCAGCAAACCGACAATCGTCATGGCCGGACTTGTTCCGGCCATCCACGTCTTAGGACCACAACGTTGCAAAAGACGTGGATCCCCGGGACATGCCCGGGGATGACGCAGAGCGTGAGATTGAGGGGGCCTACCGCCGCTTCTTCGCCACGTCGCGGCGCAGGATGCCCACGACTTCCAGGTGCGGTGAGTGCTTGAACTGGTCGACGGGGATCACGCGCTCCAGGCGGTAGCCACCGGCCATCAGGATGGACGCATCGCGGGCGAAGGTGGCAGGATCACAGGAGACGCTCACCACGAGCGGCACTTTCGACACGGCGATCTGCTTCACCTGCGCTTCCGCGCCCGCACGGGGCGGATCGAGCACCACTGCGTCGTAGGCATTGAGCTCCGGCGTGAGCAGCGGCCGGCGGAAGAGATCGCGCGCTTCCGTCGAGATCCGGCGAAGACCCGGCGTGGCGCGGGACGCCTTGTCAAGCGCCGCCATCGAACCCTTGTCGAACTCGACCGCATGAACCTCCGCCTTTTCCGCGAGGCGCAGGGAGAAGGGCCCCGATCCGGCAAAGAGATCGACCACGCGCTTGGCCTTCGCGCAGGCTTCCGTCACGAGCCCTGCGAGCACCTCCTCGCCGAGCTTCGTTGCCTGCAGGAACGAGCCCGCAGGCGGCACCACGGAGGCGCGGCCCATGACGATCGCAGGCGGACGACGCTCCACGATCACGTCGCCATGAATCGACAGGCGCGAGAGGTCGAGCGAACTCGCGAGATCGATGAGCTTCAGGCGCTCCGCATCCTTCATGGCACCATAACCGCGCACATCCACGTCGAAGCCGGTCTGCGTCTGCGTGATCTGGATGTCGAGCGGCTTGCGCGGGCCTTTCAAGTGCTCGCCGATGGCGCGGGCGATGCCTGGCGCCTGCTCCTTCAGGCCGGGCTCCGCAATCGGACAAAAGGCGATCTCGACGATCTGGTGGCTGCGCGGCGCCATGTAGCCCACATGCATGGCGCGGTCAGGAAAGCGCACGTGCAGCGTCACGCGACGCCGGCCCTCGCCGTGAGCATCGACGAGCGGCGCGATGGGCGCTTCGATCCGCGCCTGGCTCAAGGTGTGCGCAAGGATCTCCTGCTTCCAGGTCTGATAGAAGCCGTGCTTCATGTGCTGCGTGGCGCAGCCGCCGCAGGCGTCGAAATAGGGGCAGAATGGCGTCTCGCGCTCGGGCGAGGAAACATCGACGCTCACAAGACGCGCGTGCGATCCGTCGCGCTCCACCGTCACGGTCTCGCCCGGCAGCACCTTCGGCACGAAGATGGAATCGGAAGCGCTCTCGGCGATGCCGTCGGCTTTTGCGCCGAGGCGCCTGATGTTGACCTGTTCAGCCACGTCGGGCTCCCAATAAAAACTCGCGGTTTCCATCCCCACCCTCGATGGGCGAGGGGATGAGCCCCATAACCTCGAAGCCGAGCGAGGCCACGAAAGCTCTCATATACTCGCACACGGCGCGGTGCACGGTCTCATCGCGCACGATCCCTTTCTTCACGAGATCGCGCCCGGCTTCGAATTGCGGTTTCACGAGAACGGCCAGTTCGGCTTGAGGTTTCAGCAGGGCGACGGCTGCCGGCAGAACCAGCTTGAGCGAGATGAAGCTCACATCTGAGACAAGAAGATCCGCCGCTTGAGGGATGAGGTCCGCATTCAGCGCGCGGGCATCCGTTCCTTCCAGATTGGTGACGCGCGCATGGCCGGCGATGGTGGGGTGAAGCTGGCCGTGTCCCACATCCACCGCATAGACATGCGCCGCGCCCCGGTTGAGCAGCACCTCCGTGAAGCCGCCCGTGGAGGCCCCGATGTCGAGGCAGATCTTGTCCTTCGGGTCGATCTGGAACACGTCGAGGGCCGCTGCCAGCTTCACGCCGCCGCGGGACACGTAAGGGTGCGGCTGCTCGGCCGTGATCACCGCCTCCTCCGGTACGGTGTCGGAGGCCTTGCGGATGACGGCGCCGTTCACAGTGACGAGGCCGGCGGCAATCGCCTCCTGCGCTCGGGCGCGGCTTGTGAAGAAGCCGCGCTCGACCAGGGCCACATCGGCACGCTTGCGGGTCATTGAAGTCTCACATCCATGTGCGTTCACGATCTCTTCATGGGCAGGAACCGGGCCCGGCCCTAAATCATCTCTCGTTCACAAGCTTCCCACAGCCAACGGAGATCCCATGATCAGCCGTCGCCACCTCCTGACAGGCGCCACCCTGCTGGCCGCCAGCGCTGCCATTCCCCGCGCCTGGGCGCAAGCCCCATCGGGTCCCTTCAAGCTCGATCCGTTGCCCTATGCCCCGTCCAAGAACGAGCCGCACATCGACGCTCAGACCATGGAACTGCACCATGGCAAGCACCATGCGGCCTACGTGACCAACCTCAACACGGCGCTGGCCCAGAATGCCGAGGCGGCCAAGATGCCGCTGCACGAGATGCTGGCAAAGATCGGCGAATTGCCGGAATCCATCCGCACGGCGGTGCGCAACAACGGCGGCGGCCACGCCAATCACACCATGTTCTGGCAGATCATGGGCGGCCAGGGCGGTGAGCCTTCGGGCGAGCTCAAGAGTGCCATCGACCGCGATCTCGGCGGTTTTGCGAAGTTCCAGGAGGACTTCAATGCCGCAGGCACCCGGCAGTTCGGGTCCGGTTGGGTCTTCGTGACCGTCACCCGCGACGGCAAGCTCGGCCTCGTGAACAAGCCCAACCAGGACACGCCCCTCATGGACGGGCAGCGGGTTCTCATGGGCAATGACGTGTGGGAGCACGCCTATTACCTGAAGTACCAGAACCGCCGGGCGGACTACCTGAAAGCATGGTGGAACGTGCTCGACTGGAACCGGATCGGCGAACGCTATGCGGCTGCGAAGGCCGGGACGCTGACGATTTAGCCTTGCACGCCGCCATCCATTCGCTCGACGTCATGCCCGGCCTTGTGCCGGGTATCCACGTGTTACTTTCTTAGGACGCAAAGACGTGGATGGCCGGGACGAGCCCGGCCATGACGGTGAGGGGATGGGTCTTCTTAAGCCCGAACCTTGCGGGTCTCTTCCTGCCCAAGCGCCTCGAACACCTTGGTCACGATGCCAGCCGCATCGAGCCCTGCCTTGGCATACATGCGCTCCGGCTTGTCCTGATCGATGTAGAGGTCAGGCAGCACCATGGAGCGCACCTTCAGGGTGCCGCGGTCGAGGGCGCCTTTGTCCGCGAGGAGCTGCAGCACATAGGAGCCGAAGCCGCCGACGGAGCCTTCCTCCACGGTGATCAGCACCTCATGGTCGTGGGCAAGGCGCAGGATCAACTCCTCGTCGAGAGGCTTCGCGAAGCGGGCATCGGCCACGGTGGTGGAGAGGCCACGCGCTTCAAGCTCCTCGGCGGCCTTGAGAGCCTCTGCGAGCCGTGTGCCGAGCGACAGGATGGCGATGCGGCTGCCCTCCTTCACCACCCGGCCGCGGCCGATGGCGAGCGGCACGCCCTGCTCGGGCATGTCGACGCCCACACCCTCGCCGCGCGGGTAGCGGAAGGCGATGGGTCCGGAATCGTAGGCCGCGGCGGTGGCCACCATGTGGACGAGCTCGGCCTCGTCGGCCGCTGCCATCACCACCATGTTCGGCAGGCAGCCGAGATAGGCGATGTCGAAGGAGCCCGCATGGGTGGGGCCGTCCGCGCCCACGAGGCCTGCCCGATCCAGGGCGAAGCGCACGGGCAGGTTCTGGATCGCCACGTCGTGCACCACCTGGTCGTAGGCGCGCTGCAGGAAGGTGGAATAGATGGCGCAGAACGGCTTGTAACCTTCCGTGGCCATCCCGGCGGCGAACGTGACCGCATGCTGCTCGGCAATGCCCACATCGAAGGTTCGGGTGGGGAATTCCTTGCCGAAGAGGTCGATCCCCGTGCCCGACGGCATGGCGGCCGTGACGGCTACGATCTTGTCGTCCTTCCGCGCTTCCTTCGTCAGGCTCTCGCCGAAGACCTTGGTGTAGGCGGGAGCGTTGGCTTTGGCCTTGGTCTGGGCGCCCGTCACCACGTCGAAGGTGACGACGCCGTGGTACTTGTCGGCCGCTTCTTCCGCCGGCGCGTAGCCCTTGCCCTTCTTCGTCACCACATGGACGAGGATCGGGCCGGTCTCGGAATCGCGGACGTTCTTCAGGATCGGAAGCAGGTGGTCGAGGTTGTGGCCGTCGATGGGGCCGACGTAGTAGAAGCCCAGCTCCTCGAACATGGTGCCGCCGGTCCAGAAGCCGCGGGCGAATTCCTCGGCGCGCTGTGCCTTCTCGTAGATGAATTTCGGCAGCTTCTTGGCCAACTGCTTGGCGGTCTCGCGCAGGCCCCGATAGGCGCCGCCGGAGACGAGGCGGGCGAGATAGGACGACATGGCGCCGGTGGGCGGCGCGATCGACATGTCGTTGTCGTTGAGGATCACGATGAGGCGCGAATGCATGGCGCCTGCATTGTTCATAGCCTCATAAGCCATGCCGGCCGACATGGCGCCGTCGCCGATCACGGCGATGACGTTGTTCTTTCCGCCCTCCAGATCCCGCGCCACGGCCATGCCGAGGCCGGCCGAGATCGACGTGGAGGAATGGGCAGCCCCGAAGGGATCGTATTCGCTCTCCTGGCGCTTGGTGAAGCCCGACAGGCCGTCCGCTTGGCGCAGGGTGCGGATACGGTCGCGGCGGCCCGTGAGGATCTTGTGAGGGTAGGCCTGGTGACCCACGTCCCAGATCAGCCGGTCGCGGGGGGTGTCAAAGACGTAGTGCAGCGCCACGGTCAGCTCGACCACGCCCAAGCCTGCTCCCAGGTGTCCGCCCGTGACGGAAACCGCGCTGATTGTCTCCGTCCGCAGCTCATCCGCCACCTGGCGGAGCTGGCTCTCGGGCAACTGACGCAGATCGTCTGGGGTGTTGAGGGTGTCGAGGAGGGGTGTGGACAACGTTTTACTCGCCAAGCTTCGACCGAAGGCCAGATGAAGGAGATAGGGGCTTAACCGGGGAGGGTCAAATCGGAAACCTCGCTCCATCTATCCGGGCGGCTGGGTTGTGCCTCAGGTAGGGCGGAGGCAACCTGTCGCACCAGCCCAAGGGAGCCGCAGCGTGGCCTTCACGCAGTGGCCGTCAAGACTCCCTTGCTCCTGGCGTTTGGCAGGCTGCCGTTAGATCACGATTGGTTGAAAACACGGAATCGAAGTGCTAGAGGGCGAGCATTCCCGAAATACTGTTCCAGACCCCCATGGGGACAAAGTCTGCCGGTTCTGATGACGTTCGACACCTCCCGACTGACTGTCTCCACCTCCCTGGTTCGCAAGCACCTTGCCGATCGTGGTCGGCTTCACGTGCTGAGCGCAGCAGCCTTCGTTCTCTTTGTCGTTGCCATCTTCTTCGCCAGGGGCGGAAAGGCCCCCGGCCTGTCTGTCTCGCCCATTTTTGCCGGGGCACTTCTGGCTTTCGCCAGCGGGGCGGCCGCGCAGACGCTGCGGAAAAACCTGTGGCTCTGGCTCTCCCTCAGTTTTCTGGTCGCATGGCAGGCGGCAGGCGCCCTGTTCGGGGATATGCCACGGTCGGTCGACGATTTGTCCAAAATCGGATTGCTGGCCGCGTTCTTTCTGTTTGCCGTACAGACGTCTCGGGTCCTAAGCACCCGGCAGATCCTCTGGATCATTGCCGGCATAGGCGCGGCAAGCGCCTTCCTGTCGATCATCGTCCATGTTCTGAAAGCTCCGGATCTCATGGACCGCATGATCCCCCTCGGGCGGGGCGGCAATCCCATTCCCGGTGCCGGAGCACTCGCCAGCGCACTCATCGCTACGGTGGCGCTTTGGCTGGAAGAGAAGAGCCGGGACGGGAGGACAATAGTCACCCTCCTGATGCTGGCGGTGCCGCTGGTGACCGGTCTCGTCCTGACCCAGAGCCGGGGCCCGCTCGTCGCCCTCTGCTTGGCCCTGCCGCTTGCTTTGCTGTTTGAACGGCGCGGCCAGCTTGTCGTGCTCATGGCGTGCCTGGCGAGCTGGCTCATCGTGACAGGCCTCGTGATTTTCGAGCCGACCATCAAGGCCATCATCTGCGGCGACAACAGTGACTGGTGCCGGCCCTCGAACCGCAACCAGGTATGGGAACTCGTTCGCGATCAGATCGCACTCCATCCCATTCTGGGCAGCGGGCCGGAGTTCCGGTTTCCCTATGAATGGTTGAGCCATGCCCATAACGGTCTTTTCGGGATTGCCCTTTATTTCGGTCTCGGAGGACTTGTTGCATCCGGTCTCATGATTGCAGGCTACGCCCGGTGCCTCGCCCGCGGGACGGACGACACCTTGCGGTTCTTCGGCCTCGCGTCGCTCATCTTCTCGTTCGGCTATATGGGGGCCGACCTGCCGAATCCGTTCGCGTTCTTCAACACGCATTACCTGTTCATGTGGTTCCCTATCCTGCTCGTTCTGGCGCGCGATAGGTCCTCATTCAACGTCAAAGCGATGTCTGCGGCTCCTGTGCCCGGCACCGCCCAGCGCATTTAACGGATCGCGATGGCTCGACACCATTCCGCCCTTCACCGGACCTTCGATCTCAAGCCCATCGCGTTCCGCGTGATGAAGGGGCTCACGGGCTCTAGTCCGGCGTTGCGGAAGGCCGTCTCGTTCTTTCCGGATTTCGGCTGGCCGGATGACGGGAAGGTGAGGCTTATCGAGGACAGCGTTCACCCCTTCCGTCTGATGCAGAGCCGGTACGACCGGCAGCGCGCCTTCGTCAGCGAGCACAATGTCGATGTGATGAAGCCGTCCTGCCGGTTCACGGAACCGGATTCCGCCCACCGGGTGGTCGCCCTGCTGTCGGGCATCCTGGTCCCCGGCCATACTCTGACACCCGTGGATGCGGCCACGGGACGGCAGCTGTCCTTCGACACGACATCGGACAGCAACTGGAACTTCGCCCATCCGGCGCCTGCGGCCTTTCACACGCGCCGCGTGGGCGGAATTGTTGCTGCGATTCCGCCTTATTCCCATTACGGCCATCTGCTCACCGATGTTCTGATGCCGCTGTGCCATGCTCTCAATCGGGGTGCCGTGGCCCCGGGGGAGACCCTCACCATAGCCACGGCACGATCCGTCAATCCGCTGGTCCTGAGCTTCATCGACGGCCTGCGCCGCAAAGGCCTTTCCATCGATCATGTGAGGCTCGCGCCCTGGGAACGGATCCAGACGGATTCCTACCTCTACGCGCGCACCCATTGCTGCAATGTCGAGAGGCTTTTTGCGACGCCCGAGGCGATTGAGTTCGCCCGCTCGCTCTTCGAGGCTGCATACCAGGATCGACAGCTCCCCGAGCCTGCGCCACGAATCTACCTGACCCGGGGCGACACGCGCCTGCGCCGGGTGGACGGAGAGGTCGCCCTGATGGAGGGGCTGCGCCAGCGCGGGTTTCAGATCGTTCAGGCATCCTGGTCGAACCACTACGAGCAGATGCAGTGGTTCGGCAAAGCCCAGATCGTCATGGGGGTCCACGGGGCAGGCCTTGCCAACATTCTCTGGGCGCAGCGCCAGCCTCTGCTCATCGAGCTGATGGCGCAGAACGGGCGCAAGAGCACGGGCCTGCATTGGGCTGCCGAAGCGGGTGCCGATTACGAGCCGGTGATCGGCGGAGCCGAGGGACAGAAGCAGGCCTTCGCCATCGATCCCGACGCCGTGCTCCGGGATGTCGACGCGGCCATCGAGCGGAGCCGCGCCCCCTGAGACTCTGCAGGATGCGCTAGTTATCCACGTCCAGCGGGGCCGTGCCCGAGGCGGCGCCGTCGGGCCCGATGGTGATCTTCTCGATCCGGGCTTCGGCCTTTTTCAGCAATTGCTCGCAATGCTTCTTCAGGGCCTCGCCGCGCTCATAGATCGCAATCGAATCCTCGAGAGGCACGTCGCCGCGCTCGAGGCGCCGCACGATCTCCTCCAATTCGGCCAGAGCCTTCTCGAAGGGGAGTGTCTTGATGGAGGCGGTGTCGGTCATGCGGCTGTCCGTAAAATGTCTGCTTGAGGCAATGTCACGCTGGATTGCGGCATTGCCGGGTCGATGGGCAATCGCTCTGTGATAGACGAGACCGGCGGCGATGAGAACAAGGCCAGCCAAGAAATGAGGGGACGCGCATGGCCGCCCCGGGGAGGCCCGGCTAGCTGTCGCCGAGCCGCAACAGGAAGGGCGTACCCTCCATAGCCTCGGCCCCGCGCCCGATCGACCGGATCGCATCCACCATTCGCCCCCGTCGGCCGAGAAGGTCGTCAGCGAGCGCGACGAAGCGGGCGTTCGGGGTGGCGCTGGGGGAAGCCTTGCGCAGGGCAGCCGCAATGTCTGCCTCGTCCCGCTCCGGCGCCAGCGCGCAGGCCGCGATGTACGCGGCGGCGGTCGAGCGGCTGATCCCGGCCCAGCAATGGAGCACGAGGGGGCTCTCCCGGCCCCATGTGCGGGTGAAGGCGAGCAACTGCTCCATGTGCTCGGCTCCCGCGAGCACATAGCCGTCGAGCGGCTCCACGATGTCGCTGACGCCGATGAAGAGATGGCGCCCGGCCTTGATGCCCGTGAGGCGAGGCACCTCGGCGCCGGCTCCCAAGAGGCTCACCACATGGCTGGCGCGGGTCGCGGCCACGGTGTCGTGCAGGCGGGAGAGAGGGCAGACGTGGATGGTCGGCATGGATCTTCAGCTCATTGAGTTCGGCTCGTCCTACACGATTCGGATCGCAACTGCCGTTAAAACGAACTCTGACCTCATCCTGAGGAGGCGCAAAGCGCCGTCTCGAAGGAGCTTTCAGAGAGCACTGGATGATCCTTCGAGAC
>NZ_JAFBID010000032.1 GCF_016811235.1 Microvirga arabica | reverse complement strand
AGAGACGAAGCTTGCTCGGGACCGGACAGCTCTGATCGGGCACCATGTGGAACGACCGCTCCTGGCACATTTGCGAAATAGACCGAATGTCTGCTGATTGAGGGGATAACAGACATTGCTGACATGGCAGGAATTTCCGTGGATGACCCTTAGCGAAAATCCCGCGTTGCAACCCTAATTACCGGAGCCTCACAGTTCTCCGATAGGTTAGGCGCGGCCTCTTCGGGAGTCTCTCGGGACGCTATGCGCAACGATTCGTGCGTTCCAGCTTTGGCTTCATCTCCACGACCATGTCTCAGGAGTAAGGGCTCGTCTCGATCGCCGACTGAGCGCAGTAGATCTGACAAATCAAGGAAATGTTCGGCAATGAGATGGGTAACACCGCCTTCGCGCTGAAGCCGACCCCGGCAGCCGATCATCCCCGAGGACAGGATCAGGCGCCGGTGCTTCTCGAACACAGCCGACCAGATCACTAGATTGGCGACATCAGTCTCGTCCTCGATGGTCATGAAGGTAACTCCCTTGGCCGAGCCCGGCTTCTGCCGCACCAGAACAAGACCTGCCACCGTCACCCGCTGCCCGTCCCGGGCGCGGTGCAGATCCCCGCAGGAACTGATCCGGCGCTCGGTCAACTCCTGTCTCAGGAACGTGACGGGATGCCGGCGCAAGGTCAGGCCCTTCGAGCGATAGTCCTCGACGACCTCCCGGCCTTCGGTCATCGGGACGAGTTTGACTTCCGGCTCAACCAGTTCGGGCCTGATCATCCGATCCCGCTCGTCGGCGGCGGCAAACAGCGGCATCACCTCATCCGAGAGGCCCTCGATGGTCCAGAGCGCATCGCGTCGATTGACGCCAAGAGAGCCGAAGGCGTCAGCCTCAGCCAGGTTCTTGAGCGCTTTCACCGAGACTCCAGCGCGCCGCCAGAGATCCTCGATGGAGGCGAACGGCTGCTCGGCACGGACGATCGGGATCAGGCCGCCATCCGCATTGGCAAGACCATGCACCATCTTGAGTCCGAGGCGGACGGCGAAGTGCCGAGGGCTTCGGGTCGGCTCCAGGGTGCAGTCCCAACGGGAATGATTGATGTCGACGGGCCGCACCTCGATCCCGTGAGCCTGCGCATCCTGTACCAGTTGGGCGGGTGCATAGAAGCCCATGGGCTGCGCGTTGAGGATCGCGCAGCAGAACACGTCCGGATGATGGCACTTCATCCACGAGGACGCATAGGCGATCTTGGCGAAGCTCGCCGCATGGCTTTCCGGAAAGCCATAGGAGCCGAAGCCCTCAAGCTGCTTGAAGGTGCGCTCGGCGAAGCCTGCGTCGTAGCCGCGGGCCACCATGCCCGTGATCAGCTTCTCACGGAATCTGGACACTCCAGCCGTGAACTTGAAGGTCGCCATGGCGCGCCGGAGTTGGTCGGCTTCGGACGGCGTGAAACCGGCGCATTCGATCGCCACCCGCATGGCCTGCTCCTGAAAGAGCGGCACGCCGAGCGTCTTCTCCAGCACGCGCCTGAGCTCCGGCCGTGGATATTCGACCTCCTCACGCTTTTCCCGGCGGCGCAGATAGGGATGCACCATGTCGCCCTGGATCGGGCCGGGCCGCACGATCGCCACCTGGATGACGATGTCGTAGAAGGTCCTCGGCTTCAGCCGTGGCAGCATCGCCATCTGGGCCCGGCTCTCGATCTGGAATGTGCCCACCGTATCGGCCTTGCGGATCATGGCGTAGGTCGCCTCGTCCTCGCCCGGGATCGCGGCGATGTCGTAATCCTCTCCCTTGTGCTCACGCAGGAGGTCGAAAGCACGGCGCATGCAGCCCAACATGCCAAGTCCCAGCACATCGACCTTCATGAACTTCAGCGTGTCGATGTCGTTCTTGTCCCACTCGATCACCTGTCGGTTCTCCATCGCGGCCGGCTCGATCGGCACGAGTTCGTCGAGCCGGTCCTGGGTGAGCACGAAGCCACCCGGGTGCTGGGAAAGGTGGCGCGGCGCCCCGATAAGCTCGGAGGCGAGCTCCAGCGTCATGCGAAGGCGCGGATCGTCGAGGTTGAGATTGAGCTCCTTGGCTTCCTTGTCCGACACACCGTCATTGCCCCAGCCCCAGACGAGACCGGCCAGTCCCGCAGTGACGTCTTCGGGCACGCCGAGCGCCTTGCCGACCTCGCGCACGGCGCCGCGGGCCCGGTAGCAGGAGACGACCGCGGTGAGGGCGGCGCGATGGTGGCCGTAGGTTTCATAGATCCATTGGATCACCTCCTCGCGGCGCTCGTGCTCGAAGTCGACGTCGATGTCTGGCGGCTCGCGCCGCTCCTGGGAGACGAATCGCTCGAAGAGCAGATCGTGCTCGGTCGGGTTGATCGAGGTGATGCCGAGGACGAAGCAGACGGCAGAGTTCGCGGCCGAGCCACGCCCCTGGCACAGGATGCCACGCGATTTAGCGAACGACACGATGGCATGCACGGTGAGGAAGTAGGGGGCGTAGCCCAGTTCCTCAATCAGCCGCAACTCATGCCGGCAGGTGGCAGCGACGACGTCGGGGATGCCCTCGGGGTAACGATGGCGGGCTCCCTCCCAGGTCAGCCGTTCCAGCTTCTCCTGCGCCGTCTCGCCAGGTCCCGTCTCGCTCGGGTACTGGTAGCGCAGCTCGTCGAGCGAGAAGGTGCAGCGGTCGAGGACTTCCCGCACGCGCCGGAACGCTTCCAGGTGCCGCTCGAAGAGGCGCTCCATCTCAAGTGGATCCTTAAGATAGCGGTCGGCATGACGCTCCAGTCGATAGCCCGGTTCATCGATGGTGCAGCCTTCGCGGATGCAGGAGACCACATCCTGCAGGCGGCGGCGGTTCGGGTGGTGATAGAGCACGTCGCCCATGGCGATGGTCGGCACCCGGGCCATCTGCGCCGCCTGCTCGATGGCATGAAGCCGCAGGTGCTCGTTGGGCGCGAAGCGCCGGATCAGGGCCATATAGGCGCGGTTGCCGAAGGTCTGCCTGAGCCGCGTGAGGTTCCGGCCGAGGTCTTCGTTCGCTTCATCGCCCAGGAGGATCGCCAGCATCCCCTCGTTCCAGGCCACCACATCATCCCACACGAGATGGCACTTGCCCTTGCCGCCGCGGCTCTTGCCGAGGCTGAGCAGCCTGCACAGGCGCGAATAGGCCGCGCGGTCGATCGGGTAGACGAGAAGGGACGTGCCATCGGTGAGATCGAGCCGGCAACCGACGACAAGGCGGACGCCCGTCTCACGCGACGCCTCGTAGGCGCGCACGATCCCGGCCAGAGAGTTGCGGTCGGTGATGCCTAATGCCGTGATGCCGAGGAGCTTCGCCTGCTCGAACAGTTCCTGCGGGCTCGAAGCGCCGCGCAGGAACGAGAAGTGGGTCGTGACCTGGAGCTCAGCATACATGGGAGCGACGATCGTCTGTCACGAGAAGAACCCATGCATCCACCAGCGTCCGCCCTCGGCGGTAGGGGCATCGCGGAAGATCCAGAAGCGTCCGCCCTGTTCGGTCTCGACGCGGTAATAGTCGCGGGCGAACGAGCTCTTGTCGCCGTTCCACCATTCCGGCGTGATGCGTTCCGGCCCGTCGGCCTTGGCGACCTTGTGGCGGACCTTGCGCCAGACGAAGAAGGCTGGCGGATGATCGGGCAGCAGGGCGGTCGCCACCACGGGCTCCGGCGGATCGAGCAGGCGCGTGGGGCGTGGCAGGTTCTCCGGCCAGACGGAGCCGGTCGGCGGTGCAAGGGCAGGGATCCGGCGCGCCATGCGTTCAGGCACGAGGCTCTGGACGGGCGCAAGGCGATAGACGCGCCGCATGCCGATGCGGGCGCCGAGCCGGTCGACGAGCGGACCCATGTCCGCTTCTCCGATATCCTCTTCCCCAAGGCTGCGAGCATGGATCTGCGTCTCGCTCAGAGGCTCGACCTTGCTCGCGACCAGCACCATCTCCTCGATGCCGAAGCCGGGGTCGATGGTTTGCAGCCGCTCGTCGAAGAGCCTGGCCAGATGGGCCGCGTCCCTGTTGGCCCTGGCGGTGCCGACCCGCAGGCAGGCGCTCTTCTGATCGACACGCTGGAAAATGAGGTCGAGACGGCGTACGCCTTCGCCACGGCGGTCCAGTTGCCGGCACAGATCCTTGGCAAGCCGCAGCAGCACGCCCTTGAGATCCTCGAGCCGGGCGACCGGCTCCGCGAAGGCACGGGATGCCACCGGGGCTTCCTTGGGGATCAGCGGCATGATCGGCTCAAAGGCATGGCCCAGGGCCTGATCGAGCCGCAGGGCGACGTCGCAGCCGAACCGCCGGACCAACGGCGCGCGCGGCATGGCGGCGAGCTGTCCGATCCGCTCGATGCCGAGCCGGTGCAAGGCATTGAGCTTGTCGGGAGCGATCCTCAGGGCACGGATCGACAGGGTCGCCACGGCATCGACCATCCGACCTGTCGGCACGACGCCGCCCGCGCCGTAGCGGGCCACAGCCCAGGCGGCTCCCGGGGCATCGGCGACAGCCGCTTTGGCGGCAAGGCCCTGGCGCGTCAGGCGGCTGGTCAGGTCGCTGAGCAGTTCCTCCTCGCTGCCGAAGAGATGCGCCACGCCGGCGATGTCGATCCACAGCCCGTCCGGCGGATCGAGCGCCACCACGGGCGAGTAGCCGATGGCCCACCGCGCGAGTTCCCGTAGCGAGGCCTCGTCCTCGTCCGCGGCTGCTTCGGCCACGTGCAGGTTCGGCACCAGGGCCTGTGCCTGGGCCAGCGCCATGCCCACATGCAGGCCTGCCTCCTGCGCGGCGGCACAGGCCGCGCGGATGACACGGCGCGATCCGACCGTGTGCACGGTCAAGAGCGGCTCATGACGCGGCGGCTCGCCGGTCCGCCGCCTGATCCGATCGGTCGGCCAGGTCGGCAGGTAGAGCGAGACAACCCTTCGCATCGCAGGCCTCCAGGATCCAGGTACGGGGTTCGGCGCCTCGGCAGCGCAGGAGTTCGACGTGCCAGCGCTCCCGCCCGAGACCGGGAGCCGGCATGAGTTCGGAGGGGGTGGGGGCGATGCGCCAGCGGGTCACCGCGGCCGTCGGCAGATGGACCAGGTCCTTCTCGGCCAAGGTCCACCAGCGCCGGATGACGAGAGCGGTCACGCCCGTGGCTTCAGCCGCTAGTTGCAGACGGCGCGAGGCGATGAGGCTCATGCGCGTGACCTCGCCGACGACGGCGGCCAGTCCCTTCTCGCGCAGGCCCTCCTCGATCAGCGGCAGGATCTCGCGTTCGCGATTGGCCTCGGCATAGATGACGCGATCGGGATGCAAGCCGGCGCGTAGGAGGCCTGGAGCGAACAGGTCCCGGCGTGTCAGGCACCAGAGCACAGGCCCCTTGAGGCGGGCCGCGATTCCCGCGGTGAAGAGCGTGGTACTGCCGGCGAACTCAGAGGCGAGGCCCGCCTCGATCATCTCGTGCAGGGCACCCCGGGCGAGGCCGCCGCCTGGCAGGTGATCATCGAGGGCGCGAAGACCGAAAGGCAGAGGCTTGGTCTTCTGTGACCCGCCCTCGTACCGAGCAATCTGGAGCCTCAAATCGGCAAGCCTATCCTGTTGCCCGGGGTTCATGGAATCCGTGCCGAAACCAAATCTGTTGTTGACGATGTTCCTATTATGTTCTCATTCGAGGATGAGTCAAATGCACGCAGGAGTAGATGTGAATTCCGGGGAGAAGAGTATTCGTTCAGGCGTGTGATGGAGCTCCTGATCGGTTTCCTTGCTCGACGATGCCCTTTATGTAGGGAAGGAGGCTGTCTGGTTCCCATTCAAAATGAAACGAAGGGCTGGCCAGGGCGCAATGGCCCCAAGTCTCAACTGAGGATGCAGGCAACTTTTCTGGTATTTGAATATGAAATGACGCTCCCATCCAAATCGCCCATCGAGAGGCTCTGGATCACCATCAGGTCTGACCCGCGCGAAAGGGGTTGGGTGGCATGGCTGGAGCGGGTAACGGGTCAGACCGGCTGACCGCGCCAGAGTTTCGATCCTAGCATCAGGCTCGATTGGCGGCCTGCCACGGCTTGACTTGCGGGGTGTCACACAAAGGTGCTACACATGATCATCCCGTGCAGCAGGAAGGCACGCGGTTTCAATGACTTAGCTGGCAGGCGCGGCTTAGCTTAGAATCCTGGCCGCACAGGTTGAACCACCAAGCGCGTTAATGGGTGTCCTCCGCCTCACCCCAGGCCTCGATCAGCTTCTCCACAGTAAAACCTGGACTGCGGGCAGCTCTCAAGATCGGAGCTTCCTTTCGCATCACGAGATCGATGGCACGAGGAAGTTCATGGGCGATCTCAGGGTCGATGGTGACAGCGCCATGGCGGTCGGCGTGAACGAGATCGTTGGGTTTAACCCTCAACCCGAAGACCTCCACCGGACACTCAAACTCCTCGATTCGGACAAAGGCATGGCTCGGGCTGAGCGAGCCGGCCAGGATCTGAAACCCGGGGTCGACGGCGCCGAGGTCGCGCATCGAGCCGTTGGTCAGAACGCCCCGAGCTCCCAGTCCCTTATGGATCGCCACGTTGACCTCACCCCAGAATGAGCCAAGTCCAGGATGGGGATCAATATCCTGCAGAACGACGACGGCAGGACCGGGATGAGCTGCGACATACCTATAGTAGGCGATACGGCGAGCCCTCAGGGTCTCAGGTGAGTCTTCACTTGGCTGCGAGCTACGGATCAGCCCCGTGCGGGCGTAGCCCACGATGGCGGGCAGATTGGGATGGGCGGCGAGAACCGGCTGGGTCGTGAAGCCTTCCGCCGTCCGGCGACCCAAGACCAGCTCGATGGCGTTGCACACTGTCGGCGTATCAACAGCCGTAAGGGCAGCAAAGACTTCGGAAGACAGCACCTGTTCCATTTCCAAGCTTTCCTACGTCAATGTGTTGTCCTCGAAAGGCGATCACGGCCTTAGGCGATGTGCTCCCAGACATCGTCCTGCGGCTCGTAGCCGATGAGCTGCCGGGTAGTTTCGATGTCCCACGGCATGTTCCGGTTAGCCGACATGCCGTTGACCACGATGCCGGGCTGCGGCCAGGTTTCCTCCTCCGAGAGAAGCGCCCGCTCGATCACGGCCACGAAGTCCCGGTTTGAGAGCCACATGTTGCGAAACCACCGCAGGTCGCGTTCGGTGTCAGGACCTGTGCTTTCCTCCGCGCCGGGCAGGCCAGATGTGTTGATCGTCTCCGGCCTGTTCTCCCCCGGCTGGCACCAGCCAATCCGAACGCACACACTGGTCAGGGCGCCTCCCGAGCGATGCGCCTCGGCGAGACAGGCTCTCTCACCCATCAGTTTCGACGCTGCGTAGGCGAAGCCCTGCACCATTTCACGGCCGTTGAACCAGCGCGTTCCCGGACCTGGCGGCAAGACCGTTGTCAGAGCACCTGCGGTCAGACCATCGCACAAGGGCGGGTCCTTGTACTGGCCCATCACATGGTTCGACGAGGCGAACACGACGCGGCGCGTGCCCGCCTGAGCGGCGGCTGCCAACATATTGAGCGTCATGTCGAAGGACGCACTGGCATCACTCCAGGGCGCATCAGGGTAAGGATTCTGGGCTGCGAAATGAACCACGGCATCAATCCCGGCCAAAGCGCCGCGAAGACTTGGGCCCGTGGGTGTTGCGAGGTCACCCTCAACCCATTGTACCTTGGCCGGGCCTTCGCTGCCCGTTGCAGGAAGCGTCCGGTCGAGCGCCACAACCCGCTCGCACCACTCCCGCCTGAGGAGGTCAGCGATCAGCTTCCGGCCAAGGTTGCCTCCGGCGCCGGTGACGAGAACGGAACGGATGGGGGCTGTCATGCTCATGGCCGCGGGAATGCTCCGGAACTGCTGGTCATCTCTAGTATAGTCATTAGACCACTTTCGGACTTGTCATACCAGATGGCAGCGTCCACACTGTTCCTGTCTCGCCCAATCCTTGAGCCTCGGGCTGAGCTGAAAATCGACAATAAATATTGGAGGAAACCGTGAAACGTCTAGCGCTTCTGCTGTCGACTATCGCCATGGTGGGTCTCTCCGCCTCGGCCCACGCCCAGACCGTGATCAAGGCAGGCCATGGTGCCCAGGCCGGACATCCGACCCAGTTCGGTCTGGTGAAATTCGGCGAACTCGTTGCGGCCAAGACTGGCGGCAAGGTGAAGGTGGAGGTGTATCCGGACCGCCAGCTCGGCGAGGAGCGCGAGATGGTGGAGGGCCTGCAGCTCGGCACGGTGGACATGGCCGTGGTGTCGACGGGTCCTCTCAACGCCTTCGTGCCCCAGGTCGGCGTGATCGACCTGCCGTTCCTGTTCAAGGACTCGCAGCATGCCTACAAGGTGCTGGACGGGGAGGTGGGTCAGGACCTGCTCAAGCGCATGGAGCAGAAGGGTATCCTCGGTCTCGCCTGGTGGGAGAACGGCTGGCGGCATCTGACCACCAAGAAGTCCATCAAGGCTCCGGACGACCTCAAGGGCGTGAAGCTGCGGACCATGCAGAACCCGGTTCACATCGCGGCCTTCAAGCAGATCGGCGCAGCACCCATTCCCATGGCCTGGGGCGAGGTGTTCACGAGCCTAGGGCAGGGCGTCATCGACGCCCAGGAAAACCCCGTGACGGTCATCTACACCAACTCCCTCTGGGAGGTGCAGAAGTACCTGACCCTGACCGGGCACGTTTACGGGCCGCATGCGGTGATGTTCAGCAAGGTCGCTTGGGACCGGCTGCCCGCCGATCAGCAGAAGGCGGTTCGCGAGGCCATCACCGAGGCCACGGCCTATCAGCGCGAGACCTCCCAGCGGCTCGAGAAGGAGCAGCTGGAGGAACTGAAGAAGAAGGGCATGGTGGTGGAGACCATCGACACGGCCCCGTTCCGAGCGGCCACCGCCGAGATCGCGTCGAGCCAGAAGAACGTGGATCAGGCCATGCTGGAGAAGATCCGGGCCGCCGGCAACTGATCGCTCGGCGACCGATCGCGTTTAAGTCTCCTCTCGACCGGACGCGGCACTCGATGCCGCGTCCTTCCATTCTCCCGGGGGATGTCAAATGAGTGTCGCCCGCATCTGGGCCTTCATCGAGCGTTTGGTGCTGGCGGCCCTCGTCGGCCTCTTCGCCGCGATGGTGGTCGCCTGCACGGCGCAGGTGATCTGGCGCTACCTCTTCAATGATCCTCTCGTGTGGTCGGAGGAGCTGGCGCGCTACCTGTTCATCTGGATTTCCTACATCTCCGCCTGGGTGGCCTGGAAGAACCGCTCGCACATCGCGCTGGATGCGGTGACCTATCTCAACAGCCCGGCCATGAACGCCTGGACGGGCCGCGCCGTCGAGGTGCTGGTCCTCGGCTATTGCCTCTACACCCTTCTCGCGAGCTTCCAGATCGTCGGGATCACCCACTCGCAGCCATCTGCCGTACTCGAGCTGCCCATGAGCATCGTCTATGCGGGCTACTCGGCCATGGCCCTTCTCATCGCCGGCGACATCCTCATCGGCTGGCTGAGCGGCGCCCGCGGGGACGCTGCTCCTAAAGCGCTTGCTTCGGAGCTCTGACCATGGCGACCGTGCTGCTCATCGGCTTTGCCCTTCTGCTTCTGGTCAACGTTCCCGTCTCCTTCGCCCTGGCGATCGCGTCGCTGGCGGCGCTCCTGTATGGCGGGCTGCCCGTGACCCTGGTGGTTCAGAAGATGACCGCCTCCATGGACAGCTTCGTGCTGCTGGCGGTGCCCTTCTTCCTGCTGTCCGGTCACCTGATGGCGCGCAGCGGCATTGCGAGGGACATTGTGGATTTCGCCGACGCTCTCGTGGGCTGGCTGCGGGGCGGGCTTGCCCACGCGAACATCGCGTCCGGCACCCTCATGGGCGGCATGACGGGATCCGCCGTGGCGGAAGCCTCCTCGACCGGCGGCGCCCTGATCCCGCCCATGATCGCGAAGGGCTACGATCCGCCATTCACCGCCGCCGTAACGGCGAGCGCATCCACCATCGCCGTGATGGTGCCGCCCTCGATCCCGATGATCATCTTCGCCGTGGTGACCGGCGTGTCCGTGGGCGACCTGTTCATCGGGGGGGTCATTCCGGGCATCATCATGGCGCTTGCCCTGATGGTCACATCCTGGCTCCTCGCTGTCGGGCGCGGCTACCCGCGCGGCAAGCGGCCGTCGCTCGGAAGCATCGGCCGTGCCACGCGGGCGAGCGTCTGGGGCCTGTTCATGCCCGTGGTGATCATCGGCTCGATCCGCTACGGCATCGCGACTCCCACTGAGGCTTCGGTGGTGGCGGTGCTCTATGCGCTCTTTGTCGGCCTCTATGTCTATCGCACCATCACATGGCGCGACATTCCCGGAATCATTAGGGACACGGCAGTCACCACCGGCATCGTCATGCTGATGATCGCAGCAGCCTCCCTCTACGGCCTCATCGTCACCCGCGAGCAGATCCCGCAGGCCGCCGCCCAGATGATTATGGACATCACCCAAAACCCGTATCTCGTCCTGATCCTGATCCTCGGGGTCTACCTAATCGCCGGCATGCTGCTGGATCTCGGCGCCAACATCATCATCCTGGTGCCGGTGCTCTGGCCCTTGGTGCGGAGCCTGCAGATCGATCCGGTGCAGTTCGGCATCGTCACCGTCCTGGGGCTCTCCATTGGGCTGATCACCCCACCGGTCGGGGCCAGCCTCTTCGTCACGTGCGGAATCGCGAAAACGAATCTCCTGGATGGGAGCAAGGCCGTGCTGCCCTTCATTGTGGCCCTGATCCTGGTGACGCTCCTGATCATCTTCTTCCCCGGTGTCGCAACCTGGCTCCCTTACAGCGCCAAGGGTTGATCGCGAGACGGGCACGAGAGGCCGGCCGCTTCCGCACGGATCGCAAAAAGACCATTGACTAAACTGGTATGATGACATCATCTTCGTGAAAACACATAACGGGCAGGGAGGAGGAGCGGGATGCCGTTCGCGACGCAACGCCATGAGTCGGCGGAGTCCGGTCAGCCGTCAAAGCTGTCGGCCGGCCCTGTGACCGTTGAGCTGAATCCGTCCGGCACCGCTCTTCGCGACGTTGCCTTCGATGGGGAAGTGGTGCTCCGCGGCCTCGCCTTCGTGGCCCGGGACGAGAACTGGGGAACCCTGCCGCTCGCCGCTTCGCCGCAGATCCACCGGTCCGGCGACAGCATCGAAATCGAAGCCTCCGGGGACGGCAATCATCCCAACGGCGATCTCTCCTGGCGTGTTCTGTTCCACATCTCGCCCAAAGGCATCGAGGCCCGCTCATCGGTGCGCTCCTCGCGGGGATTTCTCACCAACCGCACAGGTCTCGTGGTTCTGCACGGCCTCTCGGCCTGTCGCGGCCAGGAGGTGGTGATCACCCACGCGGATGGCCGCAGCACCCGCTCGGCCTTTCCGGTCCCGATCTCTCCGCACCAGCCCTTCATGGACATGGCCGCCCTCGCGCATCGGACCCAGCGCGGCACTGCGGTCATGATTGCGTTCGAGGGCGAGGTGTTCGAAACGGAGGATCAGCGCAACTGGACCGACGCCTCCTACAAGACCTACAGCCGCCCGCTCGCCCTGCCGTTTCCGTACCGGATCGATGCGGGCGAGACCGTCGAGCAGAGCGTACGGATTGCCTTCGAGGCAGGCGGCGCCGCGTCCGACAGTGTCGAGACAAATCCTCGGATCGAGAGGATTGCATCGCTGCCCTGTCTGGGGACCGGTCTCCCGGTCGTTCGCTCCGTTCCCGATGCGGTTGTGTCGGCGGCTCTCAAGGCGTTGTCCCTCCACGCGATCGCCCTCGAAATCGACCCGGAGGAACCCGGATGGGCCGACAGGCTCGAAGGGCATCTCGCCGCCATTCCCGGCAACGTCCGCCTGAACTGCCGCCTGAAGGACTACGCCGATCACGCAAGGGTGCTGGACACCATCGACAGGGCTCTGTCCGGCCGCAAGCCTCTCGGCATCTCCCTCTGGGATGCATCGCAGGAGGCGGTCGATCTCGCGCGCAGGCTCTGGCCCGGCACGCACATCGGGGGCGGTACCGGAGCCTTCTTCACCGAGTTCAATCGCGGAACCCTGCCGTCCCGGATCGACTACGCCATCTGGACCACGAACCCGACAGTTCATGCGTCCGATGACGATACCTTGGGCGAGAGCATCGAGCCTCTGGCGGACATCCTGGCCACGGCCCACGCCAAGGCTCCGGGTCTCGACCTCGTGATCGGGCCGCTGACGCTTGGAATGCGGTTCAACCCGAATGCGACGAGCCCCGAGGCGCGCCGGGCGGAAACCCCGCCGGATCGAAGGCAGCATACGGTGCTGGCCGCATCCTGGCTGCTGGGCACCATCGCGGGCTTCGTCGATGCGTCCGTGAAGGATCTGATCGTCTTCGAGGTGGCAGGGCCGAAAGGTCTGGTTCAGCCGGATGGCTCCCTGTCCCCGTCGGGCCACCTCGTCTCCCGGCTGGCGCCCCTAGCCGGATGCCGGACTGAGATCGTCATCTGGGCGCACGAGCCGAGGGCACGGGGGCTTCTGGTTCATGCACCCGAGGGCAGGGTTCTTGCTCTCACCCAAGCCCGCGCCGCGCCGGCCGCTCTTGCCTTGCCGGAGGGGCGGTGGGCGGCATCGGAGCGCTTGCATCTTACAGGTTTCACAGCCGGTCCGCAGCATGCGGGCGGCATGATCGATGTCGATGGGTTCGGCGTGGTGTGGCTTGCCGAAGCCAGCTGACAGCTAAGGGCGAAAGCCCCATCGTTCCACACCTGGGAGGACAGAATGAACACGACGAGACGGCAGTTTACCATCGGTGCTCTCATGGCCGCAGCCGCGGGCACCACGCCGATGTTGGTGCAAGCCCAGAGCGGCAAGACCATCGCCGTGCTGTTCGATGGGCTCTACTCCGAGTTCTGGGTCGCCGGCATGCAGATCATTAAGGACGAGATGAAGAAGCGCGGCTACGCCGTGCTCGAAGGCATCTCGGACAAGGACGACAGCAAGCAGTTCGAGCAGGTTCGCGCCATGATCGCCCGTAAGGTCGATGGCATCATCATCGTGCAGACCGACTCGAAGGCCGTGATTCCGGCAATCCGCGCGGCCAACCGCGCCAATATCCCCATGGTCCACTTCAACCGTCCACCCGCCGAGTCGGACGCCTATTCGGTGGCCGTGGTCGCCGACAACCAGACCATCGCCCGCGAGGCGGTGCTCCATTCCTGCCGCACCGCCAAGCAGGCCGGCGGCAAGTTCAAGGCCGCCATCCTCATCGGCAACCTGGGCGATCCGAACGCAATCCAGCGTCGCGACGGCTTCCAGGAGGCAGTGTCCCAGTTCTCCGACACCATCGAGGTCGTGGCCCGCATCCCTACGGAGTGGAACTCCGACAAGGCTTTTGCTGGCCTCACCAATGCGCTTCAGGCGAACCCCGACATCAACTTCCTCTTCACCTCGTCGGACTTCCTGATCCCGCAGATCACCCAGGCGCTGAAATCCGCCAACAAGTGGGCACCCATCGGCGATCCCAAGCATGTGATCTTCACCGGCTTCGACGGCTTCCCGACCGCCTATGAGCTCATGGAGCAGAAGTACATGGACGCCTGCGGCGTGCAGAACCTCTTCTTCGAGACCAAGCTTGCCATCGATGCGATCATTCAGATGCAGGAGGGCAAGAAGCCGGAGAAGGTTCTTCTCGATCCGGGCTTTGCCATCACCCAAGCCAACATGATGGAAAAGCGCGAGGAGATGTGGGGCTATACCCTCCTCAAGCAGAAGAAGTCCGGTTGATCGCTCCGGGTCGAACGGTCTTGGGGCGCGCAAGGCAACGCGCCCCACCCCTGCTTTTAGGAGGTTAAATGTTGGTCTCGGAAGCCGTGTCTCGCAGGGCGGAGCGCGAGGCGGGCCGCAGCAGGTGGAAGGCTGCGGCGCGCTTCATTCTGTCGGAATACCTCGTTCTCGCCCTGTGCGTTCTCTACACCCTGGTCATGATCCCCTTCGTGCCGGAGATCGCGACCGTGGAGGTTTGGCAGAACATCCTGTCCGACATGATGCCGCTTCTGATTGTGTGCCTCGGCCAGACCATCGTTCTCATCATCGCAGGCATCGACCTGTCGGTGACGGCCATCATCAGCCTGGCGAGCGTTGTCGGTGCATCGATCATGACGCAGAGCGACGGCTATCTCTCGGGCCCGCTTGCGGCACCCGCCGCCATGGCCGCGATGCTGCTGGTCGGCGCGGGAATCGGATTGTTGAACGGCCTCTCCATTACCCGGCTCAACATGCCGGCGTTCATGGTGACGCTCGCGACCACCAACTTCTTCGGCGGCAGCGCAATCTGGTACACCACGTTTCATTCCACCACCACATCCATCTATGACCTGCCGGACATGTTCATCTCCATCGGAGATCGGGACATCGCGGGCATTCCCATCGCGGTCGTCATCGCGGTCGCCGCGGCCCTGATCGTCCATGGCGTCCTGGCCTATACGATCCTCGGGCGCTGGCTTTATGCGGTCGGCAAGAACCCGCGCACGGCCTATGTCTCGGGCGTGCCTGTGCGCACCACCATCCTGTCGGCGTTTATCCTGTCCGGCATGCTCGCGGCGCTCGCCTCCATCGTCTACACCGCGCGCCTCCAGACCGGCACGCCCATCCTCGGCGAGCGCATCCTGCTCGACGTGATCGGCGCGGTGGTGATCGGCGGAACCAGCCTCTTCGGCGGCAAGGGCAAGGTGATCTGGACGGTCTTCGGCGTCCTGTTCCTCGTGCTGATCGACACCACCTTGAAGCTTCTCGGCGCATCGCTTTTCGTGATCTACGTCATCAAGGGCAGCGTCATTCTCGCAGCCGCCCTGCTCGATACGCTGCGCACCCGCTATCTCGGCGTGAGGTGACCCCGTGAAGACCAATCAACGAGCCGACCAGCCGCTGCTGTCCGTGGAAGGCATCACCAAGAGCTTCTTCGGGGTGCGCGTTCTTCATGGCGTCAGCTTCGAGCTCTGGCCCGGCGAGGCCCTCGGCCTTGTAGGCGAGAACGGATCCGGCAAATCCACGAGCATGAACATCTTAGGGGGTGTGCATCAGCCGGACGGCGGCCGGATGTCTCTCGCCGGTCAGCTCTACGCGCCGCAGAGCCCGCGCGAGGCAGGCCGGGCGGGCATCGCCTTCATCCATCAGGAACTGAACCTGTTTCCGAATCTGTCGATTGAGGAGAACCTCTTCATCACGGATTTCCCGAAGCGGGGCGGCGTGCCTTTCATCGACCGCGGATGGGTGCGCAAGCGCGCCCGCGAGCTTCTGGCCGAGGTCGATCTCGATCTTCCGCCAACCCGGCTCGTCGGCAATCTCGCCCAGGGCGAGCGGCAGTTGGTAGAGATCGCCAAGGCGCTCCATGCGGACGCCAAGGTGCTGATCCTCGACGAGCCCACCACCTCCCTCACGCGCCGTGAGGTCGAGCGGCTGTTCGCCATCGTCAACCGGCTCAAGAGCCGGGGGGTGGGTATCATCTTCATCAGCCATGCGCTCGAGGACGTGATGCATGTCTGCGAACGGGTGACGGTGCTGCGCGACGGCGCCGTGGTCGGCACGGATCTACGGGAACGGCTAAACGTTCCTGCCATCATTTCCATGATGGTCGGGCGCTCCATCGATGCGATCTTCCCTGAGCGGAGCACCAAGCCACGGGAAGAGGTGGCCCTGCGGGTCCGCGGCCTCACCCAGCGCGGCGTCGCCAACGACGTCTCCTTCGACATCCGCGCCGGCGAGGTCGTCGGTCTGTCGGGGCTGATGGGTTCGGGCCGGTCCGAGCTCGCGCGCCTCATCTTCGGCCTCGACCCGATAGAGTCCGGCACCATCGAGGTGGCCGGCACGCGGCTCATGCGGCCAACGCCTAAGGCCTCCATGGCGGCGGGCCTTGCCTTCCTGACCGAGGACCGGCGCAACGAGGGCCTGCTGATGGATGCCTCCATCGTCGACAATATCGGGCTGACCTTCCTCAAGCGCTTCAGGGTCGGTCCCGGGTTCGTCGGCGGCAAGGCGCTGAACACGACGGCGGGCGAGCTCGCCCGCATGGTCCACCTGTCCACGGACCGGGTGCAGGACACACTCGCCAAGCACCTGTCGGGCGGCAACCAGCAGAAGGTGGTGATCGCCAAATGGCTCCTGCGCCGGCCCAAGGTGTTTATCCTCGACGAGCCGACCCGCGGCATCGACGTGGGCGCCAAGCAGGAGGTCTACCGGATCATCAACCGGCTCGTGGAGGAGGGTGGGGCGGTGTTCCTGATCTCCTCCGAGATCGAAGAGGTGATGGGTCTGTCCGACCGGATCCTGACCATCAACAAGGGCGAGATCACGGGCAGCTTCGAGCGCAGCGGGTTCGACCGCGAGGCGATTCTGGCCGCCGCCATGGCGCCTGTCGGACCCAAGCGCGAGGCCACCGCATGAACAGCCGCAACCGCATCACCATCCTGCTCCTGCAGGCCGCGCCCTACCTGCTGTTCCTTGCCATCCTGCTGGTGTTCGGCTCCCTGTCGGACCGTTTCTTGAGCCTGGCGAACTTCACCAACATCGTCATCCAGGCGGCGCCTGTGGCCATTCTCGCCATCGGCATGACCTTCGTGCTGCTCACCGCCGAGATCGACCTTTCGGTGGGCGCGGTGATGTACCTGACCGGGTGCATCCTCGGGCTCTATCTCGGCGGCGTGCCGTGGCCCATTGGTCTCATGGTCGTGCTCGTCGCGTCCGCCCTGTTGGGCGCGGTCAACGGCGCACTTGTGGCCTATCTCGGGATTACGTCGTTCATTGCCACATTGGGAACCCTGTTCATCGGGCGCGGCATCGCAATGTCGGTGTCGAACACCGCGAGCGTCTATTTCCCCGAGGCGATCACGTCGCTCAACCGCGCCACCGTCTTCGGCATCCCGTCTGCCATCGTGGCCGTGGCGGTGGTGTTCGTGATTGCCTGGGTGCTCCTGCAGCAGACCCCCTTCGGCCGGCAGGTCTATGCGGTGGGCCAGGACAGGGATGCGGCCACGAAAGCCGGCCTTCCTGCCAGGCGCATCGTGTTCTTCTGCTTCGTCATCTCGGGCGCGCTTGCCGGCATGGCAGGCTTCGTCTCGTCCACGCAGATCGGCGCGATCACCGCGAGCTATGGCCTGCAGGCCGAGTTCTCGGCCATCGCGGCCGCGGTGCTCGGCGGCACGAGCCTCTTCGGCGGGCGCGGCGGCGTGAAGGGCGCGCTCTTCGGAGCGCTCCTCATCCAGACCGCCGCCAACGGCCTCGTTATCATCAACGCCAATCCGTACATCTACCCCCTCGTCACGGCGGGCATCATCTTCATCGCGGTCGCCGTCGACGGCCTTCGCTCCCACATGCTGGAACGGTTGGAGCGTCGCTTCATCAGGCCATGGGAGATCGCATGAGCAAGGTTCGCATCGGTGTCGTCGGCCTGGGGTTCTTTGCCCAGAACCAGCTCGAGGCCTGGCGCGTGATCGACGGCGTCGAGATCGCCGCCGTCTGCGACCGGGATCCCGCCAAGGTGGAGGCCGCCCGGCAGCGCTACGGCGTCGAGCGCGGCTACACGGACGTGGCCGAGATGCTGGCCGACGGCGGCATCGATGCCGTCGATGTTGCAACCACGCCGCCGAGCCACCGCGCTATCGTGGAGCAGGTGGCGCGAGCCGGATTGGCCGTGATCTGCCAGAAGCCCATGGCGGAGACTCTCGAGGATGCCCGCGCCATGGTCGATGCTTGCCGCAGGGCCGGCGTCTCCTTCACCGTGCACGAGAACTTCCGCTTCCAGCGCCCCATGCGCGAGGTGGCCGGCCTCCTGCGCGAGGGCGCCATCGGAGAGCCGTTCTTCGCCCGCATCTCGTTCCGCACGCCTTACGACGTGTTCGCGAACCAGCCCTATCTCGCCACCGAAGGCCGCTTCATCATCCTCGATCTCGGCATCCATCTCCTGGACCTCGCCCGCTGCTTCATGGGCGACGCCCGCGACGTCTCCTGCTGGACCAGGCGCGTGAACCCGAAGATCCGCGGCGAGGATGTGGCCACCATGGTTCTCGACCATGGAGGAGGGCGCACGAGCGTCGTGGATTGCAGCTATGCGACCCATCAGGTGCCCGATCCCTGGCCGCAGACCCTCGTGACCATCGAGGGAACGGAAGGGACGATTGCCCTGGAGGCCGACTACCGCCTTCATCTGATCCAGGGCGACAGGATCGCCACCCGCCACGTGCCGCCCCCGGCCTGGCCCTGGTCGAAGCTTCCCCTCGACATCATTCAGGACAGCGTCGTTGCCCTGCAGCGGCACTGGGTCGAGTCCTACCTGGCCCGTCGCCCGGCCGAGACCTCGGGTGAGGACAACCTCAAGGTGGTCGAGCTCGTTCACGCCGCCTATGCGGATGCCGAGCGCCGCAAGTGACAGATGAGGCGACGGATCAAGTGGAAGGCATGAGGGACCTGGAAGCTGCGAAGCGGTAGGTCCCTCCATGTATCCACCAAAGCTTTCCCTGGGTTCCCTGGAGTTCCACAAGGATCTTCCAGTGATCTCCCAAGGATTTGTCAGTGAACTACCATCTTTCCAGCTTGCCAAACTGGTATGATGATCTAATCTCCTTACCGAAAAGGCAGCTCGCAGCACCCGATGCTGCAGCGACAAGAGTCCGAGCAAATCGGCCGATCATTTCACAAGGAGGAACCCAATGATGCAGCTTGCAAAGACCCCTTGGATTCTCGGCTCGGCGCTCGCCGCCATTCTGGCGGCAGCCCCGGCCTCCGCGTCGCCCGAGAAGCCCGTGATCGCCCTGTCCAACTCCTACTACGGCAACACCTGGCGTCAGCAGATGGTGGAATCCTTCGAGGCGGCCGCCAAGCAGGCCAAGGCGGAGGGCAAGATCGCCGACTACATCGTCCTGAACGGCGACAACAGCGTGAACCAGCAGACGAGCCAGCTCGCCGATCTCATCCTCAAAAAGGTGGATGCCATCGCCATCAACGCGGCCTCGGAGACGGCCCTCAACAGCGTCATCGACAAAGCCTGCAAGGCGGGAATCAAGGTCATTTCCTTCGATTCCGTGGCCTCGGCTCCCTGCGCCTACCGGCTGACCTTCGACTTCACCGGCTACAAGAAGGAGCAGGCCGAGCAGGTGCTGAAGCGCATAGGCGGGAAGGGCAACGTGATCGTGGTCCGCGGCGTGAAGGGCTCCGCGCCGGACAACCTGATGCATTCGGCGCAGGAAGAGGTTCTCAAGAAATATCCCGACGTGAAGGTGGTCGCCACGGTCTACGGCCAGGCTACGGCCTCGGTCGCGCAAGCGGCCATCGCCAACGTGCTCCCGAGCCTGCCGAAGGTGGATGCGGTGCTGGCCCAGGGCGGCAGCGACGATATCGGCATCGCCCAGGCCTTCGAGCAGTACGGCGGCGACTATGCCAACAAGATGCCGCTCGTCGAAGGTGGCGGCAGCTCCAACTTCATCCTCTGGTGGATGAAGCAGAACGAGAAGAACGGCTATTCCACCGTGTCGATGAACACCACCCCGGGCATCGGCGGCGCGGCCTTCTGGCTCAGCTACAAGATCGCCAAAGGCGCGGAGGTCCCGAAGGAGCTTGTGATGCCGGTCGCAACGGTGACCCAGGAAAACCTGAAGGAATATGCCGACATCAAGCCGGGCATCATCGTTAGCCCGAGCTACAGCGAGCAGTGGGTCGACCAGAACCTCATCAAGAAATGATGTGCCGGGCAGGGACGGCTTGCTGCGTCCCTGCCCATCGATCGAGCCCGATCCCTGCCTTGGAGCCTGAAGGTTTGCGGATGACAGCTGCGATGAACGTGGTGCCATTGTCGCGGGAGAATGCGCCGCCGGCCGGGGCGGAGCCGGTCGTCGCGCTGTTCGGCATCACCAAGGCCTACGGTCCCACCCTGGCCAACCAAGCCATCGACCTGACGGTCGGGCCCGGCGAGATCGTCGGCCTCGTCGGCGGCAACGGTGCGGGCAAGAGCACCCTGATGCGGGTTCTGAGCGGCGTCACGGTTCCCGACGAGGGGAGCCTCGCCATCGGCGGAAAGGCCCGGAGCTGGAACGATTACGGTCCGGGCGAGGCGCAGGCCTCCGGCATCCGCATCGTGCATCAGGAGCTGTCCCTGTGCGGCAATCTCACCGTGGCGGAGAACTTCTTTCTGGAGCGTCCCGATGCGGGCGGCACCCGCCCCGGCTGGCGCGGGTCCTACCGCGCCCTTGCCCGGCAATGGCTCGATTCCATCTTCCCGGGCCATGGCATCGACGTGGATGCGGAAGTCGGGCGCCTGCCCATCGGCCAGCGGCAGATGGTCGAGATCGCACGCGCCGCAAGCGACCCCAACCTCAAGCTGCTGGTTCTCGACGAGCCGACATCCTCCCTCGATCCCGAGCGCAGCCGGCAGCTGCGCTCCTTCATCAAGGCCCGAGCGGCCGGGGGCGTCGCCTTCATCTTCATCAGCCATAAGCTCAAGGAAATTCTCGAGGTCACCTCCCGGATCGTGGCGCTCCGCAACGGGCGCCTGGCCTGGGCCGGATCCGTGGAGGGAGCCTCCGTGGAGCGCCTCGTCGAGGCCATGGGCGGGGAAGCGGGCGCGTCCCTGAGAGCCGGGCGGCAGCGTCATGCGGCCCGGCCTGCTGGCGACGGGCGTATCCTGGCCCGCATCGCCGGGGAGGCGGTCGCCCCGCTGGGGCATCCGGTCGAGCTCCGGTCCGGGGAGATCGTGGGCCTCGCCGGCCTGGAGGGCAACGGCCAGCGGGACATGCTGCACAGGCTCTTCACGGCCGGTGCATCGGGGGATGTGGCCTGTCACGGCCCGGTCAGCTTCGTGTCCGGGGACCGCCAGCGCGAGGGGGTGTTTCCGCTCTGGAGCGTTCTCGAGAATATCGGGATCGGCCGCATCGCGGGCCGGCCGGACATCAGCTCCATATCGTCCAAGGCGGAGCTCGCCGCGGCGGCGCCGACCATCGAGCGCTTGCGGCTCGACCCGGCGCGCCTTCAATCGAACATTCTCGAACTGAGCGGGGGCAACCAGCAGAAGGCTCTGGTGGCGCGCGCGCTTGCCGGAGACGGCGAGGTGGTCCTCCTCGATGACCCGACCCGGGGCGTCGATGTGAACGCGAAGGCCGAGTTCTACGGCGTGGTGGCCGATGTCGCCTCGGCCGGACGCCTGGTTGTCTGGCATTCCACCGAGGATATCGAGTTCCTGGAATGCGACCGGGTGCTGGTTTTCAGCAATGGGCGGATCGTGCGCGAGCTTGTCGGTCAGGAGATCTCCGAGGAAGCGATCGTCAACTCCTCCTTCTTGCAGGCAGCCGCCTCCCGTGAGGTTGCCGGAGCCGCGCCGAAGCCCGTTCGGGAGAACCCGCTCGGCCGCCTGATCGGCCTGATGCCCTTCGTCAGCCTCGTGGCCGTTCTGGGCGCGATGGCATCCGTCAACCCCATGGTCCTGTCGGCGTTCGGCCTCGATCTGCTCCTCGGCTCCGCCGTCGCCCTGACCCTCATCGCCCTGGCCCAGATGTTCATCGTCGGCGGCAGCGAGATCGACCTCGGGGCAGGGGCCTTCGCCGGGGTGACAAACGTGATCAGCGCGACCCTCCTGGTCGACAATCCCGCAGTGGGCGCCGCCGCGCTTCTTCTCGCCTGGCTCTCCTACGGGCTCATCGCGGCGATCATTCACGCGCGCAAAATCCCGTCCATCGTCGTGACCCTCGGGGCGTCCTTCATCTGGGTCGGCATCGGCTACAGCCTGCAGCCGACCCCGGGCGGGAGCAGCCCGGAATGGCTGGCGGCGCTCTTCACCTGGCAGATCCCCGGCGTGCCGACGACCATCGTTCTCATCCTTCTCGCAGGCGCCGCCGCCGTCCTGATTGACAGGTCGCCCCTCGGTGTCGTGCTGCGCGGCTTCGGCAGCAATGCAGGCGCTCTCGAGCGCGGCGGCTGGTCGGTGCTGCGCTATTCCGTGATCCGCTACCTCATCGCAGGAGCCTTCGCCCTCGTTGCCGGCCTGTCGCTTACGGCCATCAACACGGCGAGCGACATCAATTCGGGCGGGCCTTTCACCCTGTTGAGCATCGCGGCCGTGGTCATGGGGGGCTGCGCGCTGCTCGGCGGCGTCATCTCTCCCATCGGGGTCGTGGTCGGCTCCCTCACCCTGTCCCTGATCGGGGCTCTCCTGGGCACGCTGGGCGTCAGCACCGACTACAACGCCGCCGTCCAGGGAGGCCTGCTCCTTCTCATTCTCGTCCTGCGCATGGCGGTGGACCGGCGGGAGGACGCGTGATGCAGAATCTCTCATCCTGGGTGGCTCGAAACCGCTGGGTCTGGTCGCTGATCGGGGTCCTGATCCTCTGGGGCATCCTGAGCCTCCTCACGGACCGCGTCAGCCTGCACTCCCTGTCCGGGGTCGCGACCTCCGCGTCCTTTCTTGTGCTTGCGGCCCTGGGGCAGATGTTCGTAGTCACCACGGGGCGGGGCAACATCGATCTGTCCATCGCGAGCGTCATTGCACTCAGCGCCTTCGTCGGCCTCATCGTCGTCGGCGGCAGCGACGGCCGCATCGGCCTGGGATTGCTGGCGGTTCTCGGCATCGGGCTTGCGGTCGGGCTGACGAATGCCGTTCTGGTCGTGCTCTTCCGCATCCCGGCCATGATCGCGACCCTTGCGACCGGCTATGTGCTTGCCACCACGACCCTGATCGCGAACCGCTCCATCGCGGGCGCCGTGGCAAGCCCGGCCCTGGCCTTCGTGGCAGGCGGCAAGGTCGGCGGCGTGCCGGTGATGTTCCTCATCGCGCTGGCGGCCGTTGCCCTGTCGAGCCTCGTCCTGGGAAGGCTCGCCTACGGACGCACCCTCTCGGCGACCGGTCAGAACGCCAGGGCGGCGCGCCTGGCCGGCGTGAGGACCGGGCGGGTGACGGCGACGGCCTTCGTGATCAGCTCCACGCTGGCGGCCCTCGACGGGGCTCTGCTCAGCGCCTATGTGGGCGGCGCCTTCCTGGAGATGGGCGCTCCTTACCTGCTTCAATCCGTGGGCGCCGTCGTGCTCGGCGGCTCGCTCATCTTCGGCGGCAGCTCGACGGCGGTCGGGACCCTCTTCGGGTGCATCCTGCTCGTCCTCATCGTCACCACCATGCAGATCGCGGGCCTGCCGCCCGGGACCCAGGACATCGTGCAAGGGGTCGTCATCATCGGGGTCCTGGCCCTGGCCTGCCGCCCGGTTCTCAGGCGGATCGCCCGGGCCGGGCCGGCCGGCGCCCGCGCGGCGGGGGCGCAGTAGAAGGCGAGGGCGCTGTTCTGGTATGATATGTGTTGCAGTACAGCGTCTCGATGATAGAGCGGGAGACGATTGTTGAACGTGCGGCGCCCCGCCGGGTTGGGCACCGGTTTAGAGTTGAAGGTATTCAGGTCTCAAGATGGAAGCCATTGTTCGCCGCAAGCTGTCTCATGAAGTGCTCGATCGCCTGATCGGCGCCATCGAGGCCGGGGAGTACGAGCCGGGGACGCAGCTGCCCTCGGAGCGGGAGCTGATGGCGCGGTTCGGGGTCGGGCGCCCGGCCATCCGCGAAGCCATGCAGACGCTCCAGCAGATGGGGCTGATCCGCATCAACCACGGCGAACGGGCCCGGGTGATCCTGCCCACGCCCGAGACCATCATCGATCAGATCACGGGGGCGATGCTCCAGCTCCTGTCGAGCAACCCCCGCGGGCTGAACGATCTCAAGGAGGCACGCATCTTCTTCGAGGTCGGCCTGGCCCGGGTTGCCACCCAGCGGGCCACCCGCGACGGCCTGGAGCAGCTGCGCAAGGCGCTCATCGCCTGCCAGGAGGCTCGGGGCGACGCGGCACGGTTCGTAGCCGCCGACATGGCGTTCCACCGCCAGATCGCGAGCATGTCCGGCAATCTCCTGATCGCGGCGATCAGTCAGGGCATGCTGGACTGGCTCAGCCGCTTCAAGCGCGAGCTCGTTTCCGCCCGCGGCGCCGAGCGTCTCACCCTCGAAGAGCATGAGCGGATCTACAAGGCCATCGCGGCCGGCGATCCCGAAGCGGCCACCAAGGCCATGTCCGATCACCTGACCCGCGCCAACACCCTGTACTCCGTCCTGGCAATGACCCAACCCGATGAATGACCGGAAGATGAGAAACCGGCCTGTGGCACGGACACCTGCGTTCATTTGAACTGGTTTGTCTCTGGGAGATTACTGACAGAACATGCCGCATGATTGATGCCTGACCGGCATTCCGTGCCATTTGCATCGACAAGCCTCCAACCCGGGAAATAGTTGTTGCATTTCCTTTGCTGGTATAATCACTATATAAGATGAACAGGAGTCGTCCGGAGGAGACGTCCGAGTGAAAAGGCACTTTGTCGGGAGGCCACCTGAAAGTCTGTGCCGCTACGGAACCAACAAGGCGGAATCCCGGGGTCTCGTCCATTCCGTCTCCCCCAGCGAGGCAGTGCCGCTTCTTTTCCGTCGGCATCTGGCTCCGCACGTTCGGTAACCGCTTCGGGAACGCCACAGGAGGAACGTAGTGACAGAGCCGACCCGCATCGAGGCCGACTATCTCATCGAGACCGCCTACGATCCTCGTCAAGCTGCCGAGGCTATGGCGGGCGAGCAATCGAGCGGCACCTTCGTTCCCATTCCGGGTGAGACGCCCGAGCTCAAGGAGCGTTCGGCGGCGCGCATCGAGCGCCTGGAAGTCGTAGAGGAAGTGAACGAGCCCTCGCTGCCTGGCGCCGGTCGCCCGAAGAGCGGGGAAGCAGCCTACCGGCGCGCACGTGTGACCCTGTCGTGGCCCATCGATAATTTCGGTGCCTCTCTTCCGAACCTTATGGCCACCGTGGCTGGCAATCTCTTCGAACTGAAGCAGTTCTCCGGGCTGCGGCTTCTCGACATACGTCTGCCGGCGATTTTCGCCGATGCTTATCCCGGTCCGAAATTCGGCATTGCCGGCACGCGCAAGCTCGCTGGCGTCGAAGGGCGGCCGATCATCGGCACAATTGTCAAACCGAGCGTCGGGTTTGGACCCGAGGAAACGGCGGGCTTGGCAAAGACCTTATGCGAGGCAGGCATCGACTTCATCAAGGATGATGAGTTGCAATCGGATGGTCCCCATTGTCCATTCGAGGAACGTGCTCGTGCCGTCATGCGCGTGATCAACGATCATGCGGACCGTGCCGGCAAGAAAGTGATGTTCGCGTTCAACATCACCGGCGAGCTCGATCAGATGCGCCGTCGTCACGATCTCGTCCGCGATCTCGGCGGCACATGCATCATGGCGAGCCTCAACTCGGTTGGCCTTGTAGGCATGATCGAGCTCGGGCGCTTTTCGGAACTGCCGATCCATGCGCATCGCAATGGCTGGGGCTATCTTTCTCGAGAACCCATGCTTGGCTGGTCCTATGTCGCTTGGCAGAAGATCTGGCGCCTGGCGGGCGCCGACCACATGCACGTCAATGGGCTCAGCAACAAGTTCTGTGAGGATGATGAGAGCGTCATCGCCTCCGCGCGGGCGTGCCTGACGTCGATGTTCGCGGAAAAGCCCTGCATTGCCATGCCGGTCTTCTCCTCCGGGCAATCAGCCAAGCAAGCGCCCGGAACGTTTGCCGCGCTTGGCACGACCGATCTCATCTTCGCGGCAGGCGGCGGAATCATGGCCCATCCGGATGGTCCAGCCGCCGGAGTGGCAAGCTTGTGCGAGGCCTGGGAGGCGGCAACAGCGCGTGTGCCGTTGGCAGAGTATGCGAAGGAGCGCCCTGCTCTTGCCCGGGCGTTGGAGGCCTATGCAGCATGAACGGATCGGGCCAGAACCTCCCGGACGGCCTGCTGCTCACCTATTATGGTGACGACTATACCGGCTCGTCGGCGGTGATGGAGGTGATGACCTTCGCAGGCTTGCCGACGGTGATGTTCCTCGATGTGCCGACACCCGCACAGCTCGAAGCCTTTCAAGGATATCGCGCGATCGGCGTAGCCGGGATCTCCCGGTCGCAGAGCCCTGCCTGGATGGAGGAGCATCTGCCTCCAATCTTTCAGGAGCTTGCGAAGCTCGAAGCACCAATCGCGCATTACAAGATCTGCTCGACCTTCGATTCTGCGCCCAATGTTGGTTCAATCGGCAAAGCCATCGAAATCGCTGTACCGATCCTGGGCGGCGTTTGGCATCCTCTCATCGTCGGCGCCCCGGCATTATCCCGCTATCAAGCTTTCGGCAATCTCTTTGCAGCCATAGCGGGGGAGGGCTACCGCCTGGATCGGCATCCCGTCATGGCGCGCCACCCTGTGACACCTATGGATGAGGCGGATGTGTTGCGGCATCTCGCTCGACAGACGGATAAGGCAAGCGGCCTCGTCGACTTCGTTTCCATGAAGCAGAGACGGTCGGATGAGCGGCTTTCGGAAGTAGCAGGGAAGGGGGCTGAGATCGTTGCCCTGGATGTTCTCGATGAGGAGACGCTTGCCGAAGCCGGCCGTCTCGTCTGGGAGCATCGTGGAGAACGGTTGCTGGCCGTTGGATCCCAGGGCGTCGAGTATGCCCTCGTGGCCCACTGGCGACGAAGCGGTTTGCTTCCGAAGGAAGTGCCGGCATTCCAGGCCCGGCCCGTGGAGCGTATCATTGCCGTGTCAGGCTCCTGCTCTCCCATCACCGCCGGGCAGATCGAACACGCTGAAGCAAACGGATTTGCGGCGCTTCCGCTCGATGCAACGCTCGCCGTCGATGCTGGCGAGTGGCAGCGAGAGATCGGGCGGACAACCGAGCAGGCGTTGCGTTCGCTTGGCGAAGGCAAGGATCCGCTGGTTTACACGGCACGAGGACCTGACGATCCCGCTGTTGCCAATCTGACCCGTGCGATTGCTGCAAGCGATGTCCCAGCCAGCACCGTCAATGACCGGATCGGCAACGGACTTGGCCGCCTGCTGGATGCCACATTGCGCGAGAGCCGTGCGACGCGCGCCGTCATTGCCGGAGGCGACACGTCGGGCCATGCCAGTCTTGCGCTCGGCATATTTGCTCTCACTGCTCTTGCTCCGATCGCTCCAGGTTCACCCCTCTGCCGCGCTCATTCCGAAGATCCCGCTCATGAGGGTCTCGAAATCACGCTCAAGGGCGGCCAGGTCGGTGCTCCCGATTTCTTCAGCGCCGTAAAACGGGGTGGCGCTCCCAATCACAATGGAGGAACAAGAACATGACCAAGATTGCGTTGCTCGGCGCCGGTGGGAAAATGGGAGTGCGTCTCGCCTCCAACCTCAAGGGCTCGCCTTATGATGTTTTCCATGTCGAGATCTCCGAGGAGGGCCGGCAGCGGCTCAAGACAGTTGTCGGTGCGGATTGCGTCGACCGCGATGCTGCTCTCGGCGAGGCGGACGTGGTCATCATGGCCGTTCCCGATCGCCTGATCGGCAAGATCGCCCACAGCTTCATCGATGTTGTGAAACCAAACACGGCGATCATCATGCTCGATGCGGCTGCTCCCTACGCGGGCGAGTTGCCGGCCCGCACGGATGTGACGTATTTCGTAACCCACCCCTGTCACCCACCGATCTTCAATGACGAGACCGATCCTGCCGCGAAGAACGACTTCTTCGGAGGCGTCAAGGCCAAGCAGCATATCGTCTGTGCCCTGATGCAGGGTCCGGAGGAGCATTATGCCTTATGTGAGGACATTGCACGAACCATCTACAAGCCAGTGATGCGCTCGCACCGCTGCACCGTCGAGCACATCGCCATCATGGAGCCGGCGCTCTCGGAGACCATCGGCGCCACCTTGTGCCTTGCCCTTCGCGAGGCCACGGATGAAGCCGTGCGCCGCGGCGTACCCCGTCAGGCTGCCGTGGATTTCATGCTGGGACACCTCAACATCGAACTCGCCATCGCCTTCGAGGCTTTTCCGGAAGGAAAGTTCTCGGATGGAGCGCTTTATGCAATCGATCAGGCGCGACCGCAGATCTTCCGCGAAGGATGGCTGGAGCGCATCTTCGATCCGACGGCAGTCAAGAAGTCGGTCACGGAGATCTGCAATCCGCCCAAGGCAGCCTGACAGCCCAATCATCGTTGACTTGGCAATAGGGGAGCGTCCCAGCGCATGGCGTAACACGCTGGGACGACAAGCCCTGCTCAGCCACCTACACGGCATCTGTAGCGTCTGGGTTATGGGTCTGAAGCGCAGCCGCTGTGACAGTCCCGGCCGTGCTGGTACCATGCGTTCGAAAAATCACCGGCAAGTTCTGAAATTGACCTTGAGCAACGGTGGGCCGGACGACCGACCGAAAGAATTCGCATCATGTCAACCTGACATAGCCCAGGCTTGGAGGACCCGATGGAATACCGTCAACTCGGCCGATCCGGCCTCAAGGTCTCAACTATCACCCTTGGGACGATGACGATGGGCGGCAAGGGAAACTTCGCCAAAGTCGGCAATGTCGGACTCGATGAGGCGCGCAGACAGATCGATATGTGCCTCGGTGCCGGCGTGAACCTGATCGATACGGCAAATGTCTACTCCAACGGTGCTTCAGAGGAAATCATCGGTGAGGCTCTCGGAGGTCGTCGTAAGGGTGGCGTCCTGCTCGCGACGAAAGCCAGGTTTGCGATGGGTGAGGGACCTAACGATCGTGGTTTGTCACGCTATCATCTCATCCATGAATGCGAGGCTAGCCTGAAGCGGCTTCAGATCGACGTCATCGATCTGTACCAGGTTCACGAATGGGACGGACTGACTCCGCTTGAGGAGACGCTTGAGGCCCTTGATACGCTGGTGCGCCAAGGCAAGGTTCGTTACATAGGCTGCTCGAACTATTCCGGGTGGCATCTCATGAAGGCCCTCGGCATCAGCGAGCGGGAATACCGGCAGCGCTTCATCAGCCAACAGATCCACTACACGCTCGAGGCTCGGGAAGCCGAATACGAGTTGATCCCGATCGCGCTCGATCAGGGATTGGGCGTTCTGGTCTGGAGCCCGCTCGCAGGCGGTCTTCTTCCCGGCAAACATCGACGCAACCAAGCGGCGCCGGAAGGCACCCGGCAGCTTGCGGGATGGATGGAGCCGCCTATTCGCGATGAAAACCGTCTGTGGACCATCGTTGAGACTCTCGTGTCCATAGCAGAGAACCGGAACGTGTCGGCGGCTCAGGTGGCGCTCGCCTGGCTTCTCGGCCGGCCGGCCGTCACCTCTGTTGTCATAGGAGGGCGAACAGAGACGCACCTGGCTGACAACCTCGGGGCCACTGATCTGAAGCTCACACCTGAGGAGCGGACAAGCCTTGATCAGGTCAGCACATTGCCCGTTCTTTATCCCTACTGGCACCAGTTGCAGACGGCCAAGGACCGGCTAAGCATAGCTGACCTTTCCCTTTTAGGTCCTCATATCTGAAGCGGTATGCATCATGGCCCTGAAAGGCTGGCGGGCCGCGACTAGCTTGGCATAAGGAGCTTACGCAAGCCGCAAACCGCGATCAACTCACCGTGACAGAAAGGACTTACCCTAAAGGATGATGATGAAGCCGAAAGCGGACGAGGGCTGGCCGTTAGAAATTGACGCGGTCGCCTCCTTTGAGCGACAGCATATTGCGCGCGTCGTCAGGGGTGGCGACTTCCAATCCAAGTCCCTCAATGATCTGGCGCGCCGCTTTAACCTGTTGCGCATTCGATTCCGCTAGTTTGCCCGGGCCGATCCAGAGCGAATCCTCCAGACCGACGCGTACATTGCCTCCCATGGCCGCCGCTTGGGCTGCAATGGGAAGCTGGTTCTTGCCAGCACCGAGCACCGACCATTGGTAATCATTCCCGAACAGCCGGTCGGCCGTGCGCTTCATGTGCGCTACGTCCTCGGGATGCGGGCCAATGCCGCCCAGAAGACCAAAAACGCTTTGGACAAAGAGAGGCGTCTTGATGAGACCACGGTCTACGAAGTGAGCGAGAGTGTAGAGATGGCCGATGTCGTAACATTCGATTTCGAAGCGGGTGCCATTCTCGGCGCAGGTCGTCAGGATGTACTCGATATCGGAGAAAGTATTGCGGAAGATCCGGTCGCGTGAGCCCTCAAGATAGGGCTGCTCCCAATCATGCTTGAATTCCTTGAATCGATCGAGCATCGGATAGAGTCCGAAGTTCATCGAGCCCATATTGAGGGAGGCTACCTCCGGCTTGTAGTGAGCCGCAGGCCGAACGCGTTCCTCCACGAGCATAGTCGGTGCGCCACCTGTCGTGATGTTGATGACGCAATTGCTTCGCTGCTTCACTACCTGAAGGAAGGGAGCAAAAGCCTCTGGTGATTGATCTGGCCTGCCATTGTTCGGGTCGCGCGCGTGGAGATGCACGATTGCGGCGCCTGCTTCCGCCGCGCCAATTGCGGCTTGTGCGATCTCGTCTGGTGTGATGGGCAGGTGAGGGGACATGGAGGGTGTATGAATCGCACCCGTTACAGCGCATGTGATGATGACCTTGCGTGCCATATGTTTTTCCTTGTGAGGGGATCACATAAATGATTGGGATCGCTTGTGGGCCTTCAAAGCGGCCAGACGCTTGTCCCGCCATGCGGTACGCCTCGCGAGCACATCAGGTCCTGGCGCTTCACCCCAGGCTTCAAGGATGCGCGCCACGTTCTCGCTGTCCCAGACCTGGGGTTCGGCGGGGTCCTCGGAGAGGCGACGGTAGAAACCCGTATAGCGATTGCAGTAATCAGCGATGCCGCCCGGCGCATTGAGTTCGATGGTCTCGAAAGGACCGAGGAAGGACCACCGCAAGCCGAGGCCGTCCTTCAAGGTCTTGTCGAGGTCGTGCGGGCTCACCACTCCTTCCCCAACAAGTCTGAATGCCTCTGCCAGCAATGCACCCTGCAAGCGATTGAGAACGAAACCTTCGACCTCGCGATTCACGATGATCGGGACCTGTTCCAGGCTCTGATAGATTTCACGGGCGCGGGTGATCGTCTCTTGAGATGTCCATGGAGCGCCACAGAGTTCGACAATGGGGACGAGGTGAGGGGGATTGACCGGATGCGCCACAAGGCAGCGGCCCCGGCCCGGAAGTCCTTCAGTGAATTGGGATGCGACGATGGCGGACGTCGATGATGCCAGGATCGCGTCCGTTGGCGCAAGTCGATCTAGGCCGGCGAAAATGGCTTGCTTGATCTCAATGTTTTCGGGGCCATTCTCCTGCACAAGGGACACGCCCTGAACGGTATCCTCGAGCGACGGCATTGCAACGATGCGCCCGGCTGCACCCATGGGATCTTCGACAAGGCCATGAGTGGCGAGTTCATCGAGACCTTCACGGATCAGGCGGGGTACATTCTCCAACGCCTCGGCGTGAGGGTCCGTGATGCGCACATCCCAACCGGCCCGCGCAAAGACCATCGCCCAAGATCGGCCGATCAGCCCTGCGCCAACGATAGCTACACTTGGCATTCCAGTCTCTCCATTGGCAGTTACAGCCATAGAACCTTGCGTCGGAGGTCGAGATCATCCCGCAGAGCCTTCGATGGGCCGGAATGGATGATCCGCCCCCGCTCCAGCGCCACCGTTCGGTCGGACAGGGCAAGAGCAAGGTCGAGGTGATGATCGACGATGATGATGGATACCTCGCGCCGGAGCTTGTCGAAGCTTTCGAAGAGCTGTTCGACGATGGCGGGGGCAAGGCCTTCGAACGGCTCATCGAGGAGGAGCACCTTCACGTCCCCCGAGAGCGCCCGTGCCACGGCTACCATCTGCTGCTCGCCGCCAGAAAGGAAATCCGCCGGCGTGTCGAGTCTCTCGCGGATTCGGGGAAAGTACTCGAAAATCCGGTCCAGGTCCCAGCGGATCCCGTGGCCGGTCTCGCGCTTGAGCCGCCCGAGTTCCAGGTTCTGGGCCACAGTCATACCGGCAAAGAGTCCGCGTCCCTGCGGCACGTAGCCGATGCCGAGCCGGGCAATGGTCGCGGCTGGTTGGCCGGCAATTTCCCGTCCGTCCAGGCTGATCGAACCCGAAGAAGGTGGAGCGATGCCGATGAGTGTTTTAAGTAGTGTGGACTTGCCGGCGCCGTTTCGGCCGAGAAGCGCAACGATCTCATGCTGATGGACGTTGAAGGAGATGTCCGTCAGGGCGTGGCTCTTGCCATAGAACGTATTTACCTTCTCGACCGCAAGTACGGTTCTGACCTCGGCGGCGCTCTCCCGACTTTTCGCAGCCACATTGGCCGTGCCCGAACCAATATAGATTTCCTGCACCTTCTGACTCGTGCGGGCCTCTTCGACGGTGCCGTCGACCAGCACCTGACCGGCGTTCATCACGGTTACGGCGTCGGCGATCTGGAACACGCGGTCGATGTCGTGCTCGACGAGCAGCATTGGGACGTCAGATGAGATCCGCTTGATGATGTCGCCGATGCGCTGGCGCTCCGCGGCAGCCAAGCCAGCGAGTGGCTCATCGAGCAGCAGGACCCTGGGTTTCGTGGCAAGGGCCAGTCCCATGTCGAGAAGACGTTGCCCGCCATACGAGAGCGCACCGGCCTCGGCCTTCTCGATTCCTGCGACGCCAAGATACCGAATGAGCGCTGATGTCTCGGATTCGATTCCCTTGATCGAGCGCGCGGAGGTCCACGGGTTGAAGCGCTGTGGATGACGTGCCTGCACGGCGAGGCGCACATTTTCTTGGACGCTCAGCGCCGGAAACAGATTGGTGATCTGGAACGAGCGCCCGATGCCAGCCCGTGTGATCGCTTCCGGAGACAGGCCTGCGATGGAGCGCCCCTGGAGCCGTACGTCGCCTTCATCAGGCTTGTAGAAGCCGGAAATCACGTTGAAGGCCGTTGTCTTGCCGGCGCCGTTGGGGCCAATCAGGGCGTGAAGACTGCCGTCGCGCACTGCGATGTTCACGCCCTCGACGGCCTTGAGCGCGCCGAAATTTTTGGAAATGGCTCGGGCCTCCAACACGATGCCGTCAACGTGATCGGCGGGCTTAAGGAACGAGGGGAGGGGCTCGTCCGTGAGCTTGCGCCCAGCCATGGCGGCCTCTTCCGCTACTTGGCGGCGGAACGGTGCCATGATCCGCTGCGCGATGCCGACCAGTCCTGTTGGCGAAAGGATGATGAACCCCACGAAGAGGATGCCGAAATAGAGCAGCCAGTGCGGGGTCCAGATCGACAGGAACTCCCGGAACAGAATGTAGAAAAGAGCGCCGAGGGCGGGCCCGAGAAAGCTGCGCATGCCCCCGATCGCGACCATGGCGATCAACTCTCCCGAGAACGCCACCGACAGGGGTTCTGCCGAGGCGAACCGGTGATTGAAGACCGACAGCATGCCGGCAAGCCCAACGACCGTGGCGGAGACCACAAACCCGAGAAGCTTGTAGCGGTTCGTTGGATAACCGAGAAAACGTGCGCGCTGTTCATTCTCTCGGATCGCCACCAGGACGCTCCCGGCAGGCGAGCTGTGAAAGCGCAGCAGAAAGAAGCATACAGCGAATGCAGCTGCGGCAACAAACCAGTAATAGGTCCAATCGTCCCTCAGATCGAAGCCGAACAGGTTTGCTCTCACCACGCCGCCCAGGCCGCTCTCACCACCGGTCAATGCCGTCCAGCGATAGGCAATCGCAAAGATCATTGCAGCTAGCGCCAGCGTCAGCAGCGAGAAATAGACGCCCCGCCGTCGCAGGATGAGCGCTCCGACAGGTGCCGACACCGCTACGATGAAAGCGATGGTAAAGAGGGCTGGAAGAAGCACGCTGTCCGGAAACCAGTGGATCTGGCTCAGTGCCGCCGCATAAGCGCCGAGACCGAACCAGACGCCGTGGCCGAAGGACACCAACCCGGTGTAGCCAACCAGAACGTTGAGGCCGAGGCAAGCGATGGCGAACACCACCACGTCGATCGCCGAGCGGAGCGGCAATCCGACAGGGTCTAGAACGACTGGCAGTAGAGCAAGGGCAGCAGCTGCAATGAGGAGGGGCCAATAGTCCTTGCGCATCGATCTACTCGAATTTTTGGATGCGTTCGCCCAGCAATCCGCGGGGCCGCACGAGCAGCACGAGAGCCATCAGCAGGTACATCGAGGCTTCTCCCGCTGGGGGAAAGAAGTAGATGGTGAGGCCTCGGACAACGCCGACGAGGGCCGCTGCCGCAATCACGCCCCAGAAGGACCCCAGCCCGCCAATCACGACGACAACGAAGGCTGCCGTGAGGATCTCCGCACCCATGGCCGGATGCACGCCCGAAATCGGCGCCAGCAGGACACCAGCAAGGCCCGCGAGTCCGATGCCGATGGCGGCAATGGCTGTCATGTAGGGCTGAAGCGAGATGCCCAGGGCTCCTACCATATCCGGGTTTTGCACTCCCGCCCGGACCACGCGGCCGAACGCTGTGCGGTAGACTAGGAACCAGGTTGCGGTAACGGCCGCGAGAGCCACGCCGAAAATGATGAGCCGGTAGCGGGGATAGATGAAGTCGCCGACGAAAACTTGCCCTCTGAGGGCCGGGGGGATCGAGAAGGGCAGGGGAGCTGCCCCGAAGATCATCCGAAGGCTCTGCTCAATGATCATAGCGAGGCCAAATGTGAGCAGAAGGCTAAGGATAGGGTCGGAGCGATAAAAGCGCCGGAATAACAGGCGCTCGACGGTTACACCCAGCAGCGCCACGAGGACCGGCGAAGCCACGAAGGCTCCCGCGAAGCCGATCCTGGGAGCTAGCGTCACGGCGAGGTAGGCGCCGACGGCATAGAAAGCGCCGTGGGCGAGATTTACGATCCCGCCTAAGGAGAAGATCAGGGAGAGCCCCAGGGCGATCAGGAGGTAATAGGCACCCACCAGAAGGCCGTTCAGCACCTGCTCGAGGATGAAGACGAACGCCAAGCGAAAACCCCTTTCCCGTCCCGAAAGACCCCTGCCGCGAGGGAGACTCAAGCAAGCGCAATGCCGTGCTCGCCAGACAGGGCGGTTTGCCACCGCCCGGCCTGACCAGGCGTGAATCGTCTCAGGCCTGGATCTTGCACGTGCCGTCCTTAGGCGGGGCCAAGACCTCGAGGTCTTCGTTCGGGCCGGGGACGGAGCCTAGCGGCTCATAGATGTCCCACTGGTTGGCCATCTTTCCGGGCTCCTTCGCCCGCACGGCGTACATCTGCTGTACCATCTGGTTGTCGTAGGGCCGGAAGTAGCCTTCCCGGTTCTTCAGGATGTCGAACTTCGCGCCCTTGCGCAGATGCTCGGCCAGCTTCTGCGGGTCGGGGGATTTCAGCTCGTCAAACGACTGAGCCACGATCTTAAGGGAGTTGTAGTCGCCCCAGCTCTGGTTCTCGGGTGGCTTGCCGTATTTTTTGGTGAAGGCCTCGACGTATTTCCGGGACGAGGGTGTGTCGACCATATGGTGCCAGATCAGCGGCCAGATGCCGGAGAAATTGCCCTGACCGGCGCCCCAGGCAACGGCCGTATCGAATCCGAAGCCGGTGATCGGAAACTGGAGGCCGTATTCCGCATATTGCTTGATGAAGTTCGTGATCTGGTTGCCTGCGAGGTTGGAAGCGACGACATCGGGCCGGGCCTGCCGGATCTTGAGCAGGTAGGGGCTGAAATCGGTGGCGTCCGTGGGGACGAGCTCCTCGCCGATGAACTCTCCGCCGTTCTCCGACACGAACTTCTTGGCCACCTTGAACAGGTCATGCCCGAAGGCGTAGTCGGCGGTTAGGGAGTACCACTTCTTTCCCTTAATCATGTTCTCGTTCTTCAGGTACGTGCCGACGGACCTGACCATCATCGAGTTCGCGGCCTCGATGTGGAACATGAACGGATTGCAGCTTTCGCCGCGAAGCGCATCGGAATTAGCGCCGGTGTTGATGAAAACCGTCTTGGTCCGGTTGGCCACTTGACCGATGGCCAGGGCTGAGGCGGACGAGATTTCGCCGATGATCATGGCGACCTTGTCGCGCTCAATCAAGCGCTCGGCCTTGGCCGATGCCGTCTGCGGGTTGACCGAATCCTCCATCACGAGCTCGATCTTGCGACCCAGCACACCGCCGGCGGCGTTGATTTCCTCAGCGGCAAGCTGCACGCCCATCTGGGCGAACTCTCCGAGCGGTCCCAGGAAGCCCGTGATCGGCGTGAGGTGTCCGATCCGGATTACGTCGGATTGCGCCTTGACGATCGCGGGCATCCCGAGGCCTGCGAGCGCGGTGGCGCCGGCCGCTCCCTTCAGGAGCATACGACGAGTCAAGTCATCATAGTGTGCCATGGCCGTTTCCTTTCTCCCATGATGCTGTCGCATTACTTGCCGCGATCTGTGATCACAGTTAGACTGTCGGAAAATGAGCAACTTGTCGAGCCCCCGCCCCACCAAGACGCCGTCGGCCATCGCCCAGATCGGCCGGCTGGAGCGCGTTACCCTGGGCGAACGCGTCCATACCGAACTACGTGAGCTGCTGATGAGCGGTGAGCTCGCCCCCGGGCAGAAGATGTCCCTGCGCAGCGTGGCCGAAACCCTCGGCGTCTCGATGATGCCGGTGCGGGAGGCAGTCTCGCGGCTTGTCGCTGACCAGTCCCTGGAGGTGCTGCCGAACCGTGCCGTGCGCGTCCCGCTGATGAACCTCGCACGCTTCCGGGAATTGACGACCGTGAGGCTCGCGGTCGAGGGCTTTGCGGCGGAGCAGGCGGCCAGGAGCCGCGCGGAATCCGACCTCGCCGCCATGCGGCAGTTCGAAAAGGCGTTTCTTACCGAGGCCCGAAGCTCCGATCCTCATGCGGATCGGGCCGTGCGGGCCAACAAGGATCTCCACTTTGCCGTCTACCGGGCGACTGGCCTGCCCACGCTGGTGGGGATCATCGAGGGTCTTTGGCTGAAAATCGGACCAGTTCTGAATTTCGATCTTAAGGCCTCGCCCGAGCGGTTGCGAACGGGTGGCGCAGCCGGACATCACCGTCGTCTCGTCGCTGCAGTGAAGGACGGTGACGGAGCCGCCGCACGCAAGGCACTCATCGACGACATTGAAGGCGCGGCAAGTTTCATCGAGAGCACCGGACGTCTGCTGGACTAGGCCAGCGCCCAAGCTCTTGGGCATCACAAGACGAGCGGGCGCCGGGTGCAACGAGGGGCCGCTTCAGGGATGGAGACGACGAAGATGGACCTCAACATCGCCGGGTTGCGTGTGTTGGTGACGGCTGGCGCTGCTGGCATCGGGCTTGAGATTGCCCGTACCTTCCACCGTGAGGGCGCGCGCGTGCATGTCTGCGACATGGACCGCGCCGCTCTCCAGGAGGCCACCACGACCGATTCTGACCTGACCTCCTCCTATGGCGATGTGGCGAAACGAGCCGACGTCGCCCGAATTTTCGAGGAGGCTCTGGGAGTTCTCGGCGGGCTGGATGTACTCGTCAACAATGCCGGGATCGCAGGACCGACCGCCCGGGTTGAGGAGATCAACCCGGAGGACTGGGATCGCTGTCTCGAGGTCTGCATCACCGGGCAATTCAACTGCACGCGTCTTGCAGTGCCTTACCTGAGGCAAAGTCAGAATGCCTCAATCGTAAATCTGTCCTCCGCCGCGGGTCGGTTTGGTTTCCCCCTGCGCTCCCCGTACGCCGCTGCCAAGTGGGCCGTGATCGGCTTTACGAAGTCGCTCTCTCGCGAATTGGGCGAGGACGGCATCCGCGTGAACGCGATCCTGCCCGGGGTCGTCGCCGGCGACCGCCAGCGCCGGGTGCTTGAAGCCAAGGCCCAGCAGCTTGGTTTATCGTTCGATGAGATGCAGCGGCGAGCGCTCGCGAACACATCCTTGAAGGAATACGTGACGGCGCAGCAGCTCGCCGATCAGATCGTATTCCTGTGCTCGCCGCTCGGGCGCACGATCTCGGGTCAGGCCATTGCAGTCGACGGTGATCTTCAAGCTCTTTTCTGACAGGAGCCCTTAGGGAGTACGATTATGACAGGTATAGGCATCATCGGCATAGGACTCATGGGCCACGGCATGGCGAGGAACCTCATTGAGAAGGGGCACGCGCTTACTATCCTGGCCAATCGTAGCCGTGAGCGAGTGGACGACCTCATCGCTCGCGGAGCCACGGAGGCGAAAACCCCACGTGAGCTGGCGGCCGCTACCGAAATCGTGCTCACCTGCGTTCCCACTTCGGAGGATGTCGAAGGTATCGTCTATGGCGACAACGGTATGCTTGCCGGTGCGCGCGAGGGGTTCATTCACATCGATACTTCTACGGCCAACCCCGTGTCGACGCTCAAGATCGCCGCGGATTATCATGCCAGAGGCCTGCGTTTTGCCGATGCGCCGCTGGCGCGAACGCCGAAGGAGGCGCAAGAGGGGCGGCTCAACGTTATGGTCGGCGCCAGCCAGGAACTGTTCGATGAGATCCTGCCCATCCTCAAGTGCTTCGCCGAGAACGTATTTCGGGTCGGGGACCTGGGTGCGGGGCATAAGATCAAGCTCATTAACAACTTCATGGCGATGAGCCATGCAAGCGTTGTCGCAGAGGCAGTGGCGACCGCCCGCGCCACCGGAGTGGATCCGAAGGCCCTGTACGACTTGGTGTCGGCCGGCGGCGCGAATAGCGCGATGTTCCAGATGATCATGCCCTACGTGCTTGAAGGCGATGCAAGTCGGCTGCAGTTTGCCATCGCCAATGCTCGAAAGGATCTCAGCTACTTCATCGCCATGGCGAATGCTGCCAAGACGGTGGGGCTTGTGGGTCCCGCCGTCCTGCAGACTCTGACTCTGGCCTATGGACTGGGGCACGGCCATAAGCTGGTGCCGCATCTGACAGACGTACTCACGCAGTTGGATGGCCGCACGCAGGGCTGAGTAGTCCGCCTGAATTGGAGGTGCGCACTACACGCAACGGCAGCTGATCTGGCCTCTCCAGATCCTTCAAAAAACCTTCTGCGAGCATCGTCAGAGGGAAATGATGATCTATTGTGCAGAATAACTCGTCACAATGTAAATGCGAAGTACTCAATGAGGCTAATTTTGCTAAATGTGAAAGTTCATGCCGCGTCAGTATTGAAAAGTATTCCGTTGCCTTGCAGTATATTGACATGAGCTCCGCCAGAGGGCCATGAGGGAGGGAAGGAATATGAGAAGGATACTTACCGCAGGATTTCTCGGCGTAGGATTGGCTCTCAGCATTTCGGGCGTCTACGCACAACAAGCCATCGAGCTGCACGGCGCATCCCAGTTCAACGACGATCATGCCTTCACGAAATCGCTGGCCAAATTCGGAGAGCTCCTCAAGTCCTGCTACGGCAAACCGCTCAACATCGTGCTCCATAAGAACAGCGAACTGGGATTGGAGAAGCAGTATTTCGAATACATGTCTCAAGGACGGGCGGTGGATTTCGCCGTTGTGTCGCCAGCGCATATGTCGACCTTTTCAAAGGCGGCTCCTTTCATCGACGCTCCATTCCTGTTCCGCGATCTGGATCACTGGAACGCAGTGCTGGACCAAGACCTTCTGAAACCCATCGCGGACGAGATCGGAAAACGAGCCGACGTGATGCTGGTGGGGTATGCCGGCGGAGGTATCCGAAATATCTTTGCGACGAAGCCGCTCGGGAACATGGAGGGGCTCAAGAACCTGAAAGTCCGCGTTCAGGGCGCTCCGATCTGGAGCCGTACATTTCAGGCCGTGGGCATGGCGCCAACCGTCATCGCCTATAACGAGGTCTATAATGGCATTCAGAATGGCGTCATCGAAGCAGGCGAGAACGAGGCCGCGGGGGTCGAGCAGATGCGCTTCTTCGAGGTCGCACCGCAGCTCGTGATGACGCAGCACGCGATCACGATCCGTCCCATCGTGTTCTCAGGCAAGACCTTCCGCAAACTGCCGACCGAGCTGCAGGATTGCGTCGCGAAGGCGGGTAAGGAGGCTGGCGCTCACGGGCGTGAGATCGAGTCAAGCGAGGACACCGCAAAGCTCGAGGCGCTGGAAAGCGCGGGCAAGCTGAAACGTGTGCCGTTTGCTGACCGTGAGGCAATGAAGGCCGCAGTCGATCCGGTGCTTGCTGCCTACGCTAAGGAGATCGGTGCGGAGGAGATACTGGCCAAGATCAACGCCATCAAGTGAGGCTGCAGGACGTCGCTGGGCTGCTGGCCGGATTTGTCCAGCAGCCCTCCCGTATCGACGGAGATTGAACCGGAGAGGCAGCCATGACTGACGCGAGTTACGATCAGCCCGGCGTATGGCGCAAAGTATCTGCGCTTTATCATAGGTTCCTTTGCATCATTCTTGCAATTTCAATCCTGATCCTGATCGTCCCTGTCACTCTGCAGGTTTTCGCACGCTTTCTCCCCTTTCTGCCGCATTGGATCTGGACCGAGGAGATGGCTCGCCTGCTCTTCGTCTGGACCATCATGATCGGCGCCATCGTCGGAGTGCGCGAAAGCAAGCACTTCGAGGTCGACATGTGGCCATTGCTATCGGCAAAACCGAATGCGGCGCTGCGCCTGGTCGCCCGAGCAGGGATCGGCATCATCGCCTTCGTGTTTCTCTGGATGGGTGTCGAGTTCACCGAGTTCGCCTGGTACAGGCTATCCGAGCTGGCCGAGTTGCCGCTTTGGATCATTCATATCGCTTGGCCCATCGCCGGGTTAAGCTGGCTCCTGTTCCTAGGGGAGCAGGCCTACGATGACATCCGCATCCTCTCTGGGAAATCCGCATGACCGGCTCCATCCTTTCCTCGGGGCAGGCTGCTACGATCCTGTTCGGCCTCTTCTTCCTCTGCTTGTTCCTGCGCGTGCCGGTCGCGTTCTCCCTTGCGCTCGCATGCTTGCCTATCCTTCTGATAGAGCCACGCCTGTCGGCGATGACGCTCCTCCAGGAGACCTTCAACGCCTATAACTCGTTTATTCTGCTCGCAGTGCCGTTCTTCCTCCTGACGGCGAACCTGATGAATGGCGGCGGCATCACGAAGCAGCTGCTGCGGCTCTCGCGGGCGATGGTCGGCCACTTTCCGGGTGGGCTTGCCCAGATCAATGTCGTTCTATCCTTCTTCTTCGCCGGCATCTCCGGCTCCTCCACTGCGGATGCAGCCAGTCAGTCAAAAATCTTCATTGATGCACAGCGCCAGGAGGGATACGACGATAGCTTCTCCGTCGCGATCACAGCCGTATCCTCAGTGCTGGCCGTCATTATCCCGCCGTCGATTCTCATGATCATCTGGGGCGGTGTTCTCACCACCTCCATCGGCGCGCTCTTCCTTGCGGGCGTCATTCCTGGCGCGCTGATCGCCTTTGCACAGATGGCAACCGTGCATGCCTATGCGAAGATGCGCGGTTATCCGACCTATCCGCGCGCCACCTGGCTGGAGTTTGGGCGCGGCCTAGTGGTCTCCATCCCCGCGCTGATGACGCCGCTCATTATCATCGGCGGCAAGGTCTTCGGCTGGTTCACAGCCACGGAATCCGCATGCATCGCTGTCCTTTATGCGACATTCCTGAGTGTTCTCTACTACCGGCAGATGACATTTCGCGCCTTCTACGAAGCTCTTCTCGACACTGGCCGCTTCGCCTCGATTGCACTCTTCTGCGTTGGAACTGCCAGCGCCTTCGGATGGCTCCTCGCTTATTACAAAATCCCGCAGGCGATCCTTGCGAACGTCTCGTCCTGGGATCTGAGCCAGATCGGCATGGGCTTCCTGGTTGCGGCGACCTTCCTCGTCGTCGGGTGCTTTCTTGATGCGATTCCAGCAATCATCATCGTGGGGACGATCCTTCAGCCGCTCACCCAATCGGTCGGTATGGATCCGGTGCAGTTTGCGATGATCGGGATTGTCTCGCTGGCTTTCGGCCTCATCACGCCACCCTATGGCCTCTGCCTGCTCATCGCGTGCTCGATCGCTGAGATGCGTCTCTACGACGTCCTGAAGGATGTTCTCATCATGTTGGTGCCAATGCTCCTGGTGCTCGTGTTGATCATCCTGTGGCCTGACCTTGTTCTTTTCCTTCCAAGCCTCATCTCACCAGAGTTCCTGCAATGACATCATCCGAGGTTTATCCCAGCATTCCAGACCTTGCTGGAAAGGTCGTCCTCATCACCGGCGCGAGCACCGGCATCGGAGCGGCGGCAGCCATTGCGTTCGGGCGCAGCAAGGCACACGTGGCGATTCACTACAACGCGAGCGAGACCCCGGCACGGCAAGTCGCCGAAGAGGTTCAGGCCGCCGGCGGGGAGGCATTTCTGATCCAAGCCGATGTGACCGAGCCCGAGGCGGCCACGCGGGTTGTGGCCGATACCGTTGAGCACTTTGGCCGCCTGGATGTCCTCATCAACAACGCCGGCGGCCTGGTTAAACGAACGCCGGTCCAGGATTATACGGACGAATATGTCGATGCGGTGCTCGCGCTGAATGTCGATCAGGTCGTGCGCTTCGTGCGAGAGGGGGCATCCCATATGCGAGCGCAGCGCAGCGGCTCCATCATCAATGTCTCGTCGATTGCGGCCCGTCATGGCGGCGGACCAGGCTCGGTCATCTACGCGGCGGCCAAAGGCTTCATCTCGGTAGCAACGCGGGGCTGGGCGAAGGAACTCGTCAAGAATGGCGTCCGCGTGAACGCGGTTTCTCCGGGCGTCATCATGACCCCCTTCCACGAACGCTATTCGACTCCAGAGCAGTTGACCACCATGCAGGCCACCATTCCCATGGACCGACTCGGCACTGCGGAGGATTGCGTCGGCGCCTTCCTTTACCTCGCCTCGGACCGCCTCAGTGGGTATGTCACCGGCCAGATCATGGAGGTGAATGGCGGGCAGTACATGCCGTAGATGCGCCCCACGGGGGAATAGGAGCAGGGGCTGACAGATGATCGAATTTTTCTATCGCACAGTTCTCATCGGAATTGGCGCAACTGCCTTACTCGACCTGTGGGCGCTCTTCCTGCAGCGGTTCTTCAGGATTCCCGCACCGAACTGGAAACTGGTGGGGCGCTGGTTCTGTCACATTGCGGAAGGCAAGGTCTCTCACGACGATATCGCGCTCGCGCGCCCCTTTCCTCAAGAGCACGCGGTTGGCTGGCTGGGCCATTATGCGGTTGGCATCGCCTATGCGGGTTTGCTCCTGGCCCTCGCCCGCCCCGACTGGCCTGCGGCACCGAGCCCGGCACCCGCGTTGGCTTTAGGCCTCGTCACCGTGGGAGTCGGCTGGTTTCTGCTGCAGCCCGGCATGGGCGCCGGCATCGCAGCATCCAAGCGTCCCAACGCCCGACAGGTCAGGGCCATCAACATCGCAGGTCATGTCGTTTTCGGACTTGGGCTCTACGGGAGCGCCCTGCTCATCCGTTGGGACGGCACGTTCAGAATCTGGTTCAACACCAGGCGACAGGAGGTGGAAAACAAGTCAGATTGGCCAATAATCATTCTGTGACTCAACGTCAGTCAAAGACCGACTCCACCAGAACAAGGAGCCGGCATATCGGGAGGAAAGAATGCTACGCCGTAATTTCCTGAAGACATTCGCTGCTGCTGCCCTTTCGCTCGCTGCCGCTGCCGGGTCCGCCTGGGCAGCTTATCCTGAACGGCCGATCACCATCATTGTGCCCTGGGCCGCTGGAGGCGGGACGGATGCGACAGCCCGTATCATCGGCTCGCTGCTCGAGAAGGAGCTCGGTCAACCAGTCAATGTCGTCAACCGGACCGGCGGCAGCGGCGTCGTCGGGCACGAGGCGATCGCGGCAGCGGCTCCGGACGGCTATACCTTGGGGCTGGCTACGGTGGAAATCGGGATGCTGCATTGGCAGGGGCTCACCGAGCGCGGCTACAAGGACTATACGCCGATTGCGCTGATGAACCTCGATCCCGCCGGCGTGCAGGTACGCGCTGATGCGCCCTACAAGACCGTGAAGGATCTGGTCGAGGACATCAAGAAGAACCCGGGCAAGTTCAAAGCCTCGGGCACGGGGCAGGGCGGCATCTGGCATCTCGGTATTGCCGGTATGCTCGATAGTCTCAACATTGATCCCAGCACGGTACGGTGGGTGCCGAGCCAGGGAGCTGCGCCAGGGCTGCAGGATCTGGTTGCGGGCGGCGTCGAGATCGTCCCCAGCTCCCTGCCGGAGGCGCGCTCACTCATCGATGCCGGTCGCGTCAAGAGCCTTGCCATCATGAACCCCGAGCGTAACCCGGCCTTCCCGAACGTTCCGACGCTGGAGGAGGAGACCGGCAGCAAGTGGGCTATCGGCGCCTGGCGCGGCATCGTCGGGCCGAAGGGCATGCCCGAGGACGTTACGAAACGGCTCACCGAAGCGCTGGACAAGATCTACAAGGGCAAAGAGTACAATGACTTCATGAGCCAGCGGGGCTTTGGTGTGAAGTTCGCGGCCGGCGACGAGTTCCTGCAATTCTGGAGGAAGAGCGACGAGGATCTCGGAACCGTGATGAAGAAGGTCGGACTCGCCAAGTAGAGGCTGTCCCGATGCGCGTCAATGATGCGGTAATCGGCATCCTGCTCCTCGCCTTTGCGATTGCGACATTTGCTTATGCGAGGACGCTTCCGGCCATTCCGGGGCAGGAATACGGCGCAGCCGTCTTCCCCATGCTCATCGCCGTCGGCCTTGGCGGGTGCGGCGTCGTGCTGGTCGCTTCGGGACTGCGGCACTGGCAGGGCGCGGTGGTCTGGAGCGACTGGGCGCGCACGCACCATTCCTGGACGAAGCTGGCAGTCGTCGTCGGTCTGGTCATGACCTACATCCTGACCGCGTCGACGATCGGTTTCGTCCCGGTTTCGATCCTTGTCCTCCTCATCTTTCTGATGATGATGAGAGTGCGCTGGTGGATCGCCGCAGCGGCTGCGATCGCTACAACGATGCTGATCCAGCAGACCTTCGGCGGCCTGCTGCGGGTTCCCCTGCCACTCGGGCTCCTTGGGCCCTGACCCGGTGATGCCATGAGTGCGATCACGACCGCTTTCGGCCTCGTGTTCCAGCCGTCCGTGCTGGTGACCATCCTGCTCGCGGCCATATTCGGGCTCGTCGTCGGTGCGATTCCGGGCCTGACCGCGACGATGGCGATTGCGCTGCTCGTTCCGGTGACCTTCTTCATGGATCCCGTCCCGGCGGTTGGGGCCATGGTGACCTGTTCCGCCATGGCGATTTTCGCCGGAGACATTCCGGGTACGCTGCTGCGCATTCCGGGAACCCCCGCCTCGGCGGCCTACACCGACGAGGCCTACACGATGACCCGCAACGGCGAAGGAGAGATTGCGCTTGGCGCAAACCTGCTCTTCTCCGTTATCGGCGGATTGTTCGGGACAGTGGTGCTGATCCTGTCCGCTCCGGTTCTCGCCGAGGTCGCCCTGCAGTTCAGCTCCTTCGAGTATTTCTGGCTGGCCCTGCTCGGGCTCACCTGCGCCGTGTTCATCGGCACGGCGTCGCCGGTCAAAGGCCTCGTCAGCCTGTTCATTGGCCTCTTCGTCTCGACCATCGGGCTGAACAATCCTGCCGGCGTGCCCCGTTTCACCTTCGGAAACACCGAGCTCACCGGAGGTGTGAACTTTATCGCCGCGATGATCGGCCTTTTCGCCGTGTCCGAGGTCTTCCGGTTCGTGATCTCGCGCAGCGTGCAAGCCACGCCGCAGGCCGTCGTAGGCAATCTCTTCCGCGGCTGGGGCCGGATGATCGTGCAGTACTGGCGCCAGCAGGTGCGCGGAAACGTCCTGGGCACGATCATCGGCGCCTTGCCGGGCGCAGGCGCTGATATCGCGGCCTGGGTGAGCTATGCCGTCAGCAAGAGGCTGTCCCGAACACCCGAAAAGTTCGGGAAAGGACACGTGGAAGGCATTGTCGAGAGCACGTCGGCGAACAATGCGGCCCTCGCGGGCGCTTGGGTACCGGCGCTTGTCTTCGGCATTCCGGGCGACAGCATCACCGCCATCGTCATCGGCGTGCTCTATCTGAAGAACATGAACCCGGGGCCGACGATCTTCCTGGAGAACCCGCAGTACATCTACGCGGTGTTCATCATCTTCATTCTCGCCAATCTCGTGATGCTGCCTCTGGGCTGGGCCGCCATCAAAGGGGCCCGGACCATCCTGCGCATCCCGCGCGAGATCCTGATGCCGTGCATCCTCATGTTCTGCATCGTGGGCGCCTTCGCCATCAACAACTCCGCCTTCGGCGTGGCCGTGATGCTGGTTTTCGGCGTGCTCGGCTTCCTGATGGAGGAGAACGACATTCCGGTCGCTCCCTGCATCCTTGGCATTGTGCTCGGCCCGATGCTTGAGGAAAACTTCGTGACTTCCATGATCAAGTCGGATGGGAGCTTCCTGGCGTTCTTCGAGCGGCCCATCGCGGCCGGGCTCGGAGTGGCCACGCTGCTCGTCTGGTTCGTGCCGGTGCTGCTGGCGGCGCTGCGCTCCCGGCAGGCCGCCATTCCGCGGGAGGGCTGACGCCTCCGATGAATGGGAATAGGCTCGATCTCAGCGAATGAACTGATCAATGTAGTCGGCGCCGAGGCCGTTTTTCGCATAATGTGCCCGGCACTTCTCGATGCGGGTGAAGACGTCGTCGAAGCCGGTCGCATTGCCATCCGGATCGACATAGATCATGGCACCGTTCACCTGGAACAGGGTGATCATCTCCTCGACGTGCGGATCGACGACGAGCGTATGCGTCTCACCGGGAGCCTCGTAGGCATAGGAGCCCTCGGTCGCAATCCAGTCATGCTCGAGATACCGCCATTCTCCCTTCAACACGAACGCATGCACTGGTTGCGGATGGCGGTGGCGCGAGAGCACGCCTGACTTTCGCACGCGCAGAAGGTTCATCCAGTATCCGCGCGAAGTTGCAAGGAGCAGCGGGCGGAACCACACGTTCTCCTCTACAGGAACCCAGATCCGTTCGTCCGTCGGAATGGCGTTCGGGACTACGAGCTCCGGCGGGGAGTCCTTAGGCTGCGGATGCCGGTAGGGCACCCACCTGTCGTTCACCGGTGTAATGGGGGAGGTGGTCTCTGAGCTGGACATGCGATCTGCTCCTGTGGGCTCTGCTGTATTTACATGGTCAGATAACCGCCATCGATGGCCAGGATGGCACCCGTCACGAACCGAGCCGCGGGCGAGGCCAGGAAGATGGCGCCGCCAGCCACTTCCTCTGGGGTGCCCCAGCGGCCCATAGGCGTGCGGGAGAGGATAGGGCGGCTGCGCTCTGGATCGTCCTGGAGTGCCTGCGTGAGAGGTGTCGCGATCCAGCCCGGTGCGACGGCATTGACGCGGATGCCGTCGGCCGCCCATGCGGCGGCGAGGCTCTTGGTCAGCTGGCCGACGCCGCCCTTCGAGGCGCTGTAGGCAGGAACCCGAGGACCGCCGAAGAAGGTGAGCATGGACGCGACGTTGACCACCGAGCCCTTGGTTTCGAGCAGCTTTGCTTTCGCCGCGGAGCAGACCCGCATGGCACCAGTCAGGTTGACCGAGATGACGTCTGCAAAGACCTCCGGGTCGTGCTCCATGTCACGGCGGATTACGCCTGCGGCATTGACTAGGACATCCAAGCGGTTGAACTGCGTGAGCAGGTGGTCGATTGACCGACCATCACGGACGTCGAGAACCGTAAACGAGATCCCTGCATTGGTCTCGTCGTCCGCCGCTCGCATCCGCTCGGGTTCCCTCGCTCCTGTCGCTGTGACATCGGCGCCCAAGTCTCGGAAGGCCCTAGCGCAGGCAAGGCCGATTCCGCTTGTGCCGCCCGTGATCAGAACGGTTTGGCCGTTGAATAGACGAGGGGCAAAAGCATCAGTGATCGGCATGCCGCTGTTCTCTCCAGGATATTGGTCAGATGCTCGGCTAGGTTCGAAACATAGTGCTTGAATAGGTGTAGCCAAGTAAACTCTACCAGGGGGCATTGGCCACTGCCGAGGGCGTCAGGCAACTCACATGGAGAATTGCCGGAGTGGTCGTGGTGTTCGGCCCGCAGATACAGGTGCAACGTAACGTCGATGCTCGGACATCGCGAGGGAGGAGTTCAAGTCGCTCCACATCAGATGTTACCTCGAACCAAAGTGGATTGATCTCATGGGCGCTTTCGCGTGATGCTGGACCTGAAGCAGGGGCGCGCTGCGGCAGAATGTTGCCTGCGGACGCTCCCAACGCAACCGGAACGGAGGAGCAGGGATGTCTTTGATCTCCTATTTGACCACCATTCGGTTCCAAGCCGGCGCCCTGTCGGACGTCGGCAACGATTTGCGGGAGCTTGGAATCAGGATGCCCCTCATCGTTACCGATGCGGGAATCTCGCACGTCGGCTTGGTCGATCGCCTGATAAGTGTTCTCTCTGCAGGGCAGCACATTCCGGTCTTCGCCGGTACGCCCACGAACCCCACGGAGAGCGCAGTGATGGCCGCGCTGGATCTCTACTGTTCCCACGGCTGCGATGGCCTGATTGCCATCGGGGGCGGCTCCCCGATCGATCTGGCCAAGGGTGTGGCTCTTCTGTCGACGCACGATGGACCTTTGGAGCAGTATGCGGCGATTCTTGGCGGAATTCCTAAGATCTCAGCGGCCGTGGCCCCGCTCATCGCCATTCCAACCACGGCCGGGACAGGCAGCGAGGTCGGCCGGGCGGCCCTGATCACCTTGGAGGATGGCCGAAAGCTCGGATTTATCTCTCCCCACCTCATCCCAAAGCGCGCCATCTGCGACCCGGATCTCACGCTCGGGCTGCCCCCGGCCTTGACGGCGGCGACCGGAATGGATGCGATCACCCATTGCATCGAGACCTTCCTCAGCCCACGCTTCAACCCACCGGCAGAGGCCATTGCGCTCGACGGCCTGGTTCGTGCCGTCCGCAATATGGCCTGCCCCATGTGGGTGATCCGTGTGTGATGTTAATTCGGGGTTGGCCGTGGCGCCAGCGGTGACGCATGGACCGCGACCTCTGGTGCAGGTGGCCGGTAGCCCAAGGATGAGTGCGGGCGCACCGTGTTGTAGTGCCGACGCCAGCTCTCGATGATCACCTTTGCCTCCTCGAGCGTGTAGAAAATCTCTCCTTTCAGCAGCTCGTCCCGCAGCTTCGAGTTGAAGCTCTCGCAATAGCCATTCTCCCAGGGACTGCCCGGTTCGATGTAAGCCGTCTTGGCTCCCACAGCCTTGATCCATTCACGGACAGCTTTGGCCACGAATTCGCTGCCGTTATCGGACCGAATATGGCCCGGAACACCCCGCAGGATGAACAGGTCCGAGAGCACGTCGATCACATCGACGGCCTTCAGCTTCCGGTTCACTCTGATCGCCAAGCATTCGCGCGTGAACTCGTCGATGATGTTGAGCATGCGGAACTTGCGGCCATCATGCGTGCGGTCCTCGACAAAGTCGTAACTCCAAACATGGTTGGGATACTCCGGCCGCAGTCGGATGCACGACCCATCATTGAGCCAGAGCCGACCTTTCTTGGGTTGCTTCTGTGGCACTTTCAGCCCCTCCCGCCGCCAGATTCGCTCGACCCGCTTCTTGTTCACGCCCCAGCCGGCGTCCCGCAGCAGGGCCGTGATGCGCCGGTAGCCATAGCGGCCATACTGGGTGGCCAGGGCGATGATGTCGGCCGTCAAGCCGCCTCATCCTCGGGCTGTTTGGGAACCTTGCGCTGGGTGGAGCGGTGCTGACCCAGAACCCGGCAGGCCAGCCGCTCCGAGACGCCGTACTTGGCGATTACGTGCTCCACACAGGCGCGACGGCGGGCGGGGCTCAGAAGTTTCCCGAGGCGGCCTCTTTCAGGATCAGCTTCTCCAGGGTGAGATCCGAGACGGCCCGGCGCAATCGGGCATTCTCCATCTCGAGCTCCTTGAGCCGCTTGACCTGGTCGGACGTCAGCCCGCCGAACTCGGATCGCCACCTGTAGTACGTGACCTCCGTCACGCCGATATGCCGGATGGCTTCCGCCACCGTCCGGCCCTGTGCCGTCAGCACATCCACCTGTCGCAGCTTGGAAACAATCTCCTCGGCCGTGTGCCTCTTCTTGCCCATCTTCAATCCTCCTTCGGCTCAAAAGCCATACTTCAGGGAGGATCAATTTTCAGGAGGCAGACCATCTGACTCAAGCCATAGACGATGTTGGAGAAGATATAGGCCAACTATGCCAGAGTGGTCAGTGACGGCACGACAGTGACAATCAGCAGCTGTGCGGGCGAAAAGGGTAGCCCGTTCGGTAGCCTTTGGACCCGAGCCCTATCGTATTCTTGAACAACATGAGTGCTGCGGTAGAATGAGGCGCGCCGCTACGAGCGCCGCTTTGCACACGTACGACCATGGCCCTTTCTGATCCTCACGAAAGACCGATGTTCGTCTTCATCAACTTGCGTGAAGACATGTCTCCATTACGTGAGCTTTTCCTCCGCCTCCATATCAGGGAACGGCATCTCGGAAACTGCTTCTTGCGTTGCGCTGTTCTTGAACACGTCTCGCAGGGCTCGTATCTAGGCTCTTGGTAGCAAGATACCTCTTTAGTGCGTGATGGGTTCGTTCGAGTTCCGCCGCTAGTTGCTCGACTTGTTCAGGTCCATTGAACGTCAGTTCCACGCTCGTAATCTTTCGCCAACCTACGCAGATCTCATGCACGATCTTTGCTCCAACGTTCGCTGATGCACTTTGCAACCCGTGGGCCTCAAGGCGAAACCTGTGGGAGTCTCCGCACTCGGCGGCCGTTCGCAATTCGGTGATGAGACCATCGGCATCCGAAACGAACTCCTCTACCAAATCTGAAACGAAGTCTCTGCCTCCCAGTCGCTCGAGTTCTCCCAGAAGAGACTCGTCTATCAAGGACGTGTGATCAACAGGGGGTATGTTCCGCTTTGCGCTGTCGATGGCGGTTAGGTTCTTTGGCTGGAAGCCAACCTTCTCTTCGACGGTCCTGAGAAGCGTCACCGGCTGCACTGGCTTTGTCAGGCAAGCATCCATTCCTGCCTCGACGGTTCGCGCCACAACGTCGGGCGTTGCATCTGCCGTCAGAGCAATGATGGGTATGCGGGTGCCCTGTGGCTCCGTAAACCTGAAGAGTTTCGTTGCCTCAATGCCCGTCATAACGGGCATGTTGATATCCATGATGACGAGATCAAACCTTCCCGTCTCAAGCGCGTTGAGCGCATCCTCTCCGTTCGCGACGCAATGTGCGGAGTGTCCTCCACGCTCCAAGATTTTCGAGACTACCATCCGGTTCGTTGAGTTGTCGTCTGCGACCAGAATCGAGAGGGGCCTAGATGCCTCAGGAAGCTCGATTTTGTTGGGCTCATGCCACAGCTGCTGCGCCAAAGATGTTTGGGCAGCCGCCGCAACGGTTCCGACCTGTGCTTCTTCCAAGCTGAAATCGACCGGTAGTACGCTGCTCGACCACCGCATCACTCCCTCGTTTGAGGGGATCCGAGAGGATTCCGGACGTATTATGATCGGGTTAACCGAAAGGTTCGCGCTTGCAATCTCGGCCACCAGAACTTCTTCTGGTAAATCGCTGTAGTAGAATACCAACTGCTCTCCTGTGCGGCTTACGTGCGCATGCTCCTTTACGTCCACGAGCGTGCTAACAACCTGGGTGTCGCCCTTGTCGCTGAGACGCGAAGCAAGGTTGCTCACTAGATCCGCGTTTGAGCAAACCAGAAGTGGTGGAGGGAGCCGTGACAGCTGTCGGCTTAGGTCTTTTTGATCCAAGCTGCTGAACGGGAGAGTGAACCAGAAGGAACTGCCATGGCCCTCCTGACTATTGACGCCGATCTCACCACCCATGGCCGTGATCAGTTGCCTGCAGATTGACAGGCCCAAGCCAGTGCCACCGAAGCGGTTGATGATGGTATCGTCTGCCTGAGTGAAGCTCTCGAAAATTCTGTCAGTAGCGTGAGCGGCAATACCGATGCCTGTGTCGGATACGCCGAAATGAATGAACAGCTTTTCATCCCTGATCACCGGGTGGGCGAAGAGCGTGATATATCCACTTTCCGTAAACTTGACCGCATTGCCTAGGAGGTTCAGTAAAATCTCTTCGAGGTGATGTTTTGGACCGCGAAGCTGCAATGGTGTCCACGATGCGACGTGGATGGTGAGCCGAAGTGCTTTCTGCTGAGCTTGACTGAGCACCATCGCTCGCGCGGTGGATAAGACTTCCAGTAAATCGAAATCGACGTTTTCAACGGGCATCTGACCTGCCTCAACGCGAGACAGGTTTAGGATGCTGTTGATTTGCCGAAGCAGAGCGTCACCAGCAGCACCAATGGTAGCGACGAAGCCACGCTGTTCAACGTCGAGGTTTGTCTTGGCCATGAGACTGGATAGACCTATAATCGCGTTCAGCGGGGTGCGTAGTTCATGACTGACGCTGGCCAGAAAAAGCGTCTTGGCTCGGTTGGCCGCTTCGGCCTGAGCCTTGGCGTTGGACAGCTTACGGATCAGCGTACCTGTATAAAGAGGAAGTGCGATCAGACTAAGCAACATGGTTGCAGATAGGTACATGTCATCATGCCATCGCGGTGTCGTGTAGGCTACCGCTACGAAGCAGATGACTGAAACTGTCATTGCGATATAGAGAAAGCGGATTCCAAAGCGGAACCCGTTGCCGAATGTGATCCATAGATACAGCAGAAAAAGGATAGATGAGGGGTCCCCCACGAAACGCATCTGACAAGACACGGTGGCGAGGTCACTTACAATTGCGACCACACGCCGAACCTTTGACCGCTGTGGCCAGAGGAAGATATGAACTGCGATCCCGGTAGAGATAAGCGCGAATATGGTGCCGCTGATCAAGGCTTCCCTCGGTACCGAGGAGTTGGCCCAAAACGTGTAAGACACAATCACAATTAGTAGGATAAGCCTGTTAAGGCTCATCTCATGCTCGCGATCAGGGCTATTTCTGAAGCGGGATAGAGCTTTAGCGATCACTAGATCCGCACTTTCCTAAGTTGCATGCCCTGCTTAGGAAGCAGATACCGCGGACGTTCCTGCATTAAGGTACTGAACGCTTCTGCGGTTATGGGCCGGCTGAAGAGATACCCTTGAGCCTCGTCACAAGGGTGACTGAGAAGGCATCCAAGCTGGAGGTTGTTTTCAACACCCTCGGCGACCACTTTCAGTCCGAGGCTCTCAGCCAACGAAACGATCGCTCTGACAATTGCCTCGTCGCGAGTGCCGTCCGCGAGGTTGAAGACAAATGATCGGTCGATTTTTAGCGTGTCGACAGCAAAGTTCTTGAGATAGCTGAGCGAGGAGTATCCGACCCCAAAATCGTCTATCGCAATCCGAACGCCTAGTTGCTTCAGCTTCTGGAGGGTCAGCTTGGTTCTCTCGACATCCTTCAGAAGACTGCCTTCGGTAAGTTCCAGCTCGAGGTATTCCGGCCTGAGACCTGTTCTCTCTAGGGCCTCCGCAACGAGTTGCACGATATCTTGACGGAAAAACTGCACTGGCGATAAGTTCACCGCAATCTGCAGGTGATCATAACCGAGGTTCTGCCAAGCGGCAGCTTGAGTGCAGGCCTCGTTGAGAACCCAAGTGCCGATCTCATTGATGAGGCCTGTCTCTTCAGCGAGATCGATGAAGATGTGTGGAGATGTGATGCCAAAATCGGGTCGCATCCAACGTAGCAACGCCTCGGCACCCACGACCGAACCTGTCTTCAGGTCGATTTTCGGCTGATAATGAAGGATAAACTGATCGTGAGAAATGGCTTTAAGAAGATCAGCCTCTAAGCTCATGCTGTTTACAGAGCTGCTTTCCATTTCAGGGGAGTAGAAGCGCAGCGTGTTCCTTCCTTCAGCCTTGGCCTGATACATTGCCAGATCGGCGTATCGGAGGAGCTTCTCAACATCGCGGCCATCACTCGGAGACAGGGCTACTCCGATCGTACATCCGATTTTCAGCTCGCTGCCATCCAACAAGAATGGGAACGACAAGCTGTCGATGATCTGGCGCGCAAGCTCTTCCGCATCACGTGCAACGTTGATCTTTGTTTGCACGACCACAAATTCGTCACCAGACATTCTTGCGATCAGATTTTCACCCGGAACGCACGCGATGAGACGACTTGTTACCTGCTGGAGGATCCGGTCACCTCCGGCGTGGCCGAGCGCGTCATTGATGGATTTGAATCGATCAAGATCAATCAGGAGCAGTGCAAACAGCCCTTGCTCGGCATCGATCTCTTGCTGAACCCTCTCATAGAGCATTCTTCGATTAGGAAGGCCAGTGAGGGTGTCATGAAGGCCGATGTGTCGCAGCGTGTTCTCCGCTTGCTTACGCTCGGTGATATCAATCGATGTCGTAAGGATTCCTGTTAACCCGCCGATGAACTCGCGCAATGACGTTTTGGTCGTAAGGAATGCACGCTGCGATCCGCTCCTGTCTGCAATCTGTTCCTCGAAACTGGCAGATTCACCTTTGTTCGTTGAAACCAACTTATGAATGGTCTTAGCCAACTGGCTCTGATCGCTCCGAATAACATCGCTGATTTGTCTTCCGAGTAGCGATCCAGGTGTCGCGTTGACAAACTCAGCGAAGTGAGCGTTGACGAACACAATGCGACCATCCTCGTCGCTTGCGCTGATCATTGCTGGAACGGTATCAATGACCTGGGTTAGTGCCTTCCGGCTGTTGCGAACCAGTTCTTCTTGGGAGCGCTCGCTGATTCGAAGCTGATGCTCAAGGGCAAGTGCGCGCCCTTTGATGATCTGCTGTTGCCGCTGGAGCTTGAGTAGATTACGGGCGCGGGTCGTGAACTCATAATGATCTACAGGTGACCGAAGGAAATCGGTTGCTCCGGCTTCCAAGGCCTGCAGTCGGAATGCTCGATCGTCGTAAGCAGTGATCACTATCACAGGAACATCGGCGCCATTCTTGCTGTTCCTGACATGCCGGGTAAATTCTGCTCCGTCCATGCCGGGCATCCGAAAGTCGGTCACTATGAGGTCGGGGCAGGAGTTATTCAGCCAAGCAAGAGCCTCATGCGGCGATGCTGAGGCGTGTACGACCGCACCTTCTTCGATCTCCTGGGCCAACCGAGAGTATATGTTGCGGTTTGTGCTTCTATCGTCAACAATCAGAATAGTTGTCATCCATCGCCCCCAGCGCTCCCAGTCTATCGGTTTCGTCAATCCTCTCGTTTTGCCAAGCGCGATTAGCTATCAGCTCGGAAGCTGACCTAATTTGTCGTTGTCGATCGGCTGGTCGCGCAGTGTGTTCTTGGATTAGATTTGCTTTGTTGCTCATCGAAGGTTGTCGGGCTCGTCAGCTGAATGCCAGCTCGTCGTTGACCTAAATGAAGCAGGTCACATCAAGCCGCATTTGCACTGCGCAAGTGGTTTATACCACAAGAGGGCAGGGACCGTGTCCTACTTACGCGGCTTTCTTCAGAGATTGGTTAACATAGAATTTGCGCGAGGAGGTGCTGAAGCGCGCCGGCAGGGCAGGCCGATTGATGTTATGCACACTCGGCTCATTAACCAAGTATCGTGACCGGGCCAAACAACGGCTACACATATTTCAGTTAATAGATCATTATCTTTAGGAAAGAACGCCTGCTGCAAGTTAGGCGGGCTGAGCGGCGAGATGAAGCTCGTTGCGTCAATAGTATCTCTATGATGGAGAATGTTTATGCCGGCACCGTCGGTTCAGCTACATGACCGTATCCTTAGCGACGTTGCATCTGTCGGCAATGACGATGCGTCCATAATTGAGGTTCCCACGCCCAGGCCTCACTCAAAACTGCCGCGACAGATCGCAACAAACCTTCTTCTGTCGACTATCGACGTGCGGATTGACTTTGAGCAGAAGATCTACTGGGCAGCGATGCGTCGAAGTCAGCATCCGATGATCACTATGGAGCTGATACAGGATATGTTGTGCGTGCAGGAATCTGTCCGTGCAATCATGGAGGAAGGAAACCGCGAGCAGCATCAGCACCTAGAGTACTTCGTTGCGGCATCTCAAACGCCAGGCGTTTACAACTTCGGCGGAAACCTGGCTTATTTTGCGGATTGCATCCGCCGGAAAGATCGCGCGGGTTTGCAGCAGTACGCCTACGGCTGCATCGACGTCATTTACGGGAACGCGATGGCGTTTCACACCCCCGTAATCACGATTGCGCTGGTCGAGGGCGATGCGTTAGGCGGCGGATTTGAGACTGCGCTCTCCTTCGATGTCCTAGTTGCGGAGAAAAGCGCGAAGATGGGCCTTCCAGAGGTATTGTTCAATCTCTTTCCAGGAATGGGGGCATACAGTTTATTGGCTCGTAAAATCGGTACTGCGGCGGCTGAAAAACTGATTATGAGTGGTACGGTCTATACGGCTGAAGAGCTGCATCGACTCGGTGTCGTCGACATCCTCGCCGAAGATGGACAGGGGGAGAATGCTGTACGAGACTATATCGCTTGTAACCGACGCAAGCATAACGCCCATAAGGCAATTTATCGTTCTAAGCGGCGTGTCAACCCACTGACCTATGAAGAGTTGCGGGACATTGTTGACATTTGGCTTGATGCCGCGATGGACTTGGGAGAGCAAGACCTCCGCAAGATGGCACGACTTGTCGGAGCTCAGAGTCGCCGTTTAGACAAAAGAGATTGATGCCGCTGACGCAGGGGCAGGCACGCCTTTATGCGGAGCCTAAACGGGCTTCTAAGCAAGGGAGCGTCGACTCATCACGGCCCGCGCAAGAGTTTGACCTGCCCGATATAGAGCTCTGCTGGAACCTGGCCATCTCAGAATTGGGCAAGCGTGGGTCGGCACCAACTCGATGCCGTGAACAAAGGCGAGAGCACTCGACAATCGATGGTCTTAGAAACAGATTGTGAGAACCGAATCACCCCAGCCGGGAATGTTTCGCAGATCTCAATTAAATGGCGGTCGCCGAGTTTGCCATGCTCGAATGGGTGGACAGGTTCAGCAGCCGGCGCCTCCTCAAGCACATCGGCAACATCCCGCCCGCCAAGGCGGAAGCTGCCTACGACGCCCAGCCTGATGCAACGCCGATGGCTGGGTAGAATCCAAGCCAATCGGCTTCCGGAGATCCCGGCGTGGTTCAGCGCTCATGATTTTGATCGGCTATCTTGACGTATCCAAGTGGACGCCAGTGCGACCTCGCCAAAGCCATTCATGGGTTGGCCTTCAGCCCCGCCGCGCGGTCAGCAGTTAACGCAATAAGACGTTCCCGCTGCCTTTGGGCCAGCTGGCGAACCCGTGCAACCTCCTCCGGATTGGGCTCCGGCAGCGGAAATGGCGCTGCGGCTACAAGCCTCCGATGCGCCCGTGTGGGGCGGCCATAGTGCTGGGTGGCAGTAGTGTCGCTGCCGTGCCCCATCAGGGCCGCGACTTCTTGGAGAGTGTACACGCGTCGGGCTTGGGCGGCGAATTCGTGTCGGCAAGGTATAGAGCATATCGCTCTTTTCGCCTCGGCCAGATCCGTTTGCAGGTATTCCTCAGGAGACGTTGCATCGCTTTCACCTCCTGATCAAAGCGGTCCTGTGCTTCCGCCTTGGCTGCCCAGGCTAGGCAACGGCGCAGGCAAGCGACGCGATCATTGGACAAAGTCGGCCAGGTCAGGGTTCGGGTTTCGCCATGCGCGCGCCCCTGTGTGGCTTTTGCATTCACGACCTTGAGGATGATTGGACCCGTTCCGCCGGCATCCTGTACCAAGACAGCGCGACGCCATTCGTCTAGCCGCAGTCCGGTCATGCAGCCGGCGTGAAGGAGGTCCGAGAGCTGTGAAGCATAGATCGACCACGTATGCTCTAACGTAGCTTGAATCTTGGCAAGATCACTGCTCGGAAATCGTTTGGCTTTGAGAGCCGAGGTTTGGGTTGTGGCTTTGGCACACCCACCTTGACCTTCGGCCTCTAAGCGGGCAATCGCGGCATCGTAGATGGCGGCGTGCTGGGGTTGGCCTGCTCGTCCAATCCTCAGATAGTAGTTGACGCCTACCTTGTACTTATTCCAAGTTTTCTTCGCCAGAACAGGCTTTTGGGCAATCACCCACAAGACGACTCATAGACCTTGCGAGGAGCCCCCTCAGCGGTACAGGCGTTAAGCCAAGCGTTCAACAGTCGGCGTGTATTGCTCTTGTATTCCTGTGCTGTCGTCGGAGCGATGGGGTCGCCGTGCGCAGCGCGCCCCTTCATGCCCGCCACCTGTGTTACTCCCCATATTGTTAGGGTGTTGCTGGCGTGATCTGAGGCGGAGGAACAGGTGCCGTTCGGGCCTCTCACCTCACAACCCGTAACGGCCTGGTGGTGGGATCTGCTGTACGGCGCCGTCGAGAGCTGCGGGCCCAGACCTGTCGTGGCGGCGAGTGTGGCTCCGTGGGGGAGCGGCTCACAAACGGGCCTCGAGGTCTTCGCGCCGGACACAGGGTGGCAGGAGCGCGATAGCGAGAGGTTAGGGCGGGGGAGAATAGCGAGCGGGGCATGGTCACCCCTGATCTCGAGGGCACTCGCGCGCTCTGGCTGCCGGTGCCCGAGAAGCCACATGCCTGTACCGGACTTTTCGGCATCGCTGGCCCGCATTACGGCCGATGAGCAAAGCTGGGACGCTGCGGCTCTGCGTTGAATGTCGTTCATCGCACGGGCCTCCTTCCCAGCCCGTGCTTTTCAAGTTCTGACAGGATCACGCGTACGACAACAGGGTTTTTCTTCAGGCTCGACCCAAGTGACAGCCGTCTCTCGTACGCCCTAAAGGCCAGGACCGCTGGAGTCGAGACGGTTGGCTGTTGTGATGGCAAGGGGCCTTGCCTTAGGTGATCCTTCTCCAGGAGAACTCGGGCATGGACGCACAGGCAGGCGCGTTATACGACCGGAAGGAAGCGGCTCGTCCTGTGGAGGTACCAAGAAGCGTCTTCCAACTGGCTTTGTTCTGGCCGCCGCAGCGATGCGCAGAACAACGGTAAACCTGTACTCTCCAGGCGCACTATGATCCGCCCGTAAATTATATGTTACTTCATTTAATTTGAGCGAGGGGCAAGGTTTTGCCTGCCATGTGGCGCTGTCCTTGCAAGGTGTCACACAAAGGTGCTACACACGACCATCTCGTGCAGCAGGAAGTTGCGTGGCTTCAATGACTTAGCGGACGGTTGCGGCTTAGCTTAGAATCCTGGCGCCCCAGCCATCCTCTGTGATCTAAGAAGAAACTCTTTGAATATAAGGGTTTAAGTGGCCAAAAGCACGGCTTGCGTACCCAGGGGCCTCCTGCCGGTGAAAGCGCTCTGGCCGATTGAACAGCGCCAGTCTCAACGGACAGCTTCGTTGCAAGGGTCTCGGGGCGGCACCATCGAACCTTGCTGACAATCTAATGACGTATGCCTCCAGACGATCCATGCACTAAGTGTTTAATCCCGGACTTTGATGGTGCAATCTTTTCGCATGGGTGGAAGGAAGCACTATGGGGCAGGTTCTACACGGCAGCGCCACGACGACAGAGGCGATCCGTCGAGCAATCCAAAATAGTCAAGAGAGTTTGAGGGCGCTCGCCAGGCGTTACAACATCAACCAGAAGACCGCCGCCAAGTGGAAGAAGCGCAACTCAGTGGCCGATCGGCCGACTGGGCCGAAAGAGCCCCGCTCGACGGTGCTGGCGCTGGAAGAGGAGGCGGTCATCGTCGCCTTCCGCCAGCACACGCTGCTGCCGCTGGATGACTGCCTCTACGCGCTACAGCCGACCATTCCGCACCTGACGCGCTCCTCGTTGCATCGCTGCCTGCAGCGCCATGGCATCAGTCGTCTGCCGGAGGTCAAAGGCGACAAGCCCGTTCGCAAGAAGTTCAAGTCCTATCCGATCGGGTACTTCCACATCGACATCGCCGACGTCCAGACCGCCGAGGGCAAGCTCTACCTCTTTGTCGCCATCGACCGCACCTCCAAGTTCGCCTACGCGGAGTTGCACGAGAAGGCGGGTAAGATGGCGGCGGCCCAGTTCCTGCGCAACCTGATGGCCGCGGTTCCCTACACCATCCATACCGTTCTGGCCGACAATGGTCGGCTGGCCTCCAGCGTGTGTTCAGCGACATCACTTTGAGACCTGCTGGCTGGCCATGACCACCCCACGCAGCGCGGCTGCGCAACCCGGACCAGCTCCGCCGCGCTGCTTCCCCATGTATTATAGCATCCAATTCACCAACCGAGCATGCGACCGCTACGCCTTCGAACACATCTTCGACCGCGTCTGCCGCGAACACGGCACTGAGCGCCGGCTCACCAAGGTGAAGCACCCCTGGACGAACGGTCAGGTCGAGCGGATGAACCGGACGATCAAGGAGGCGACCGTCAAGCGCTTCCATTACGACGATCACAACCAGCTCCGCCAGCACCTGGCCGACTTCATCTCGGCTTACAATGAGTAGCCAGGAGGGCGAGCATCAGCCCGCTTAGGACAACAACCACGACTAATTAGAATGATCTAACTTACCTTCTCGTGACGCGCCAGCCGGACGTCGATGGCTTCCAGGCCTCGTTGATTCGCCTGATCGTGCTTTGCCGTTTTGGTAGAGTCGTAGACGTTCATCCATGCCCCAAAGATGACGTTTCTCTGTATAGGTGCTTTATCAGCTTCTTGAATGTGTAGGAAAATAGTCAGACGAGCGCTCGTCAAATTGCGCGCGATCCCGTTTAAGTAATGAGGCTCAACGGCGGCAGGACGGCCTCTCAACGCTCGAGATTATTGCTAGCAGCAGAGCCAGCGTGACGGCTGCCAAGACGATCACAGCATCCGACTTCGGTCGATACTCCCGCCTCACCGTCAATCACGCCGATCCAGTACTCGGCCGGCCGGTTTGCACTGACCTTCGGCTAGAACGAGCGATTCTCCAGTTTCCTTGAGCCTCCCGCCTTGAAGCAGGCCAGCCACCTGCGAGCCATACTCTCGCTGATGCCAATACCTCTGGCTACCTCTTAAGCGGGCTGGCCGTCTTCGATGACGCAGCGGATCATTTCCCCCTCAACCCAAGCAGGTCGTGAGGGCCCTCTGGTACGGGTTGTTCACTCCTCAGGCCCGTCATGGGGGGCGTGTCGCAGCGACCACTTGCCCGATCACGGTCGACGTCTGTGAAAATGACGACAATGCGGCCTGCAGTCACTGGCGCGTCTTTGGCGCCTGCTACGGTCTCCACACCTACTTTGACTGGCACTTTGTCGGCTGGTGGCCAGTGCCGTGCATCTATCGTGGGTGACGATTCTGCGCGTCAGGCTGCGGAGCACAATCGTACCGAAGTTCTGAAGAACAAGAAGAGAGGCGCCTCAGCTCCGAGGTCAGGTCTGCGCTCCGCGTCCAACAGCGGTGACCTCAACTCCGATAGCGCGGTCCTGATTGTAGACCACCCGCATCTTTTGCCCGAGCGGCAAGGTCATCTCCCTAATCGTGACCTTTGGCGGAACTGGGGCAGAGTAGAGGACAAAAGCCTCGCGCTTTGCCTCAAGCTCCTTCTGCCTGCGGATTTCGCGGGATGGTGAGCACGGATTTCACCGCATCGTGAGCACGGATTTCAGAGGATCGTGAGCAGCGATT
>NZ_JAFBID010000031.1 GCF_016811235.1 Microvirga arabica | reverse complement strand
TTCAGGTCCGAACTTTAGAGCCCATCGGCGTACCGTCTCATAGGAAACGACGATACCGCGCTCGAGCAGCATCTCCTCAACCAAGCGTAGACTCAACGGAAACCGAAAGTAGAGCCAAACGGCATGGGCGATGATCTCGGGCGGGAAACGGTGGCGCTTGTAGCTGACGGGATGGGTCATGCCGCGGCTCTTAGCTCATAAGCCGCTGACCAAAAGTTACCGTGACATCACCACGGGGACACCGTCGAGTTCTGGTTCAGCGAGCGGCGCAATGTGGCGGCTGCCAAGCGGTTCCTGCGCAAGGCCCTTAAGCGGCATGGCCGACCCGAGAGGATCGTGATTGACGGCAGTCAGACCAATCGTGAAGCGATCCTGACCTGTGACACCGCAGACCGGCTTCAGGATCGGTCGAGACGCGAGCTGAAGCCGATCCGCATCCGGCAAAGTGCCTACCTCAACAATCGCATCGAGCAGGATCACCGTGCTATCAAGAGGCGAGTGCGGCCGATGCTCGGGTTTCAGTCTGTTGTCTGTGCCCGTGTGATCCTGGGCGGCATTGAGATGATCCACATGATGCGCAAGCAGCAGGCAAAGTACGCCCGGAATCCCGCCCCATCACTTGCCGAGCAGTTCGAGATGCTCGCCGCCTGAGCCTATGACAATTCCTCGGCCAGCTTCTCGCCCTGACTTCAAATTTGCGACGCATCCGTATGCGCCCGACAACATCCGGATGGACAATGTCCTCCCTGGCTGGATTGACGGCCTGCCCGCCACCGAGAAGCACCGCGACAGCGATCCAATCAAGCGCTACGTCACCAACGAGGAAGATGCCACAACTATTGCGTTCGCGGCCTCGAAGGAAGGGAGGTACATTACCGGGCAGAACAATCGCGTCGACGGCGGCTCGATGCGGACATGGCGTCACTTGGTCATCACTGGCGGGCGGGCTCTGCACCCGGATTCTTTTGGGTCCGTCGCGACCCGCGGGTCTCGCCCGTCGGCTACGATCAGTAAGAAGGCATTCAGATCAGGCTTAAAGGCCGAGGCCTCATCAGGCCTATCGTGTGGACCCGCCAGTGTAGCCGTGAGGGCATGCGCCCGCCCTCCCAGGTTGAGCGCGAATAGACCTCGCGTCAGCATCAAGCTCTGGGACTGAGCAGCCAACCAGGCGGTCAAGCCGAACGGGAGCTTCAAGAAGAGCAATTTTCCCCAAGCCGAGGTGCCCTCAAAACGATAGGACACTGGGTGAAGTCGCTATTTCAAGAGCCTCTTTGGTGCCGATTGCCCTGATCCACTCCACCGGCCAAATTAAGAGCGACTGCTCACTCAACATTTAGGAAACGCAAAAACAATCACCTCAAGCAGTTACGTAACCGCACCTGCATCTCCGAGTCAGTGAGGAAAATACATTGAACAAGTCTAACCTCGCCGAGTCTTTCCGGTCGCTTCACGTCCCCGGGCGTCCGCTCGTTCTGTTCAATGTCTGGGATGCCGGCTCCGCCAAAGCGGTGGCCGCCGGTGGTGCCCAGGCGATCGCCACCGGGAGCTGGTCAGTTGCAGCCGCAAACGGCTTCAGGGATGGCGAGCAGATATCCCTCGACCTTTGTCTTGCGAACCTACAAACGCTCGCCGGAGCAGTTGACCTTCCGGTGACGGTTGATCTCGAGAGTGGATACGGCGCAGATCCCTCAGCCGTCAGAGTGACCGTTGCGCGCGCCTTGGAGGCAGGAGCCGTCGGGTGCAATCTCGAAGACAGCTTTCCGGAAAATGGAACGCTCCGCGAGGCTGCCGACCAAACGGCCCGGCTAAAGGCTGCAAGAGCCGCGGCCGACGCACTCGGAATCCCAGCATTTCTGAACGCCCGTACGGATGTCTTCTTTCAGGTCGGACCGGCGCAACACGACCAGAGCATGGTTGAAGTGGCTCTCGAACGTGGCCGGACTTATGCTGACGCGGGTGCGAACGGCCTGTTCGTCCCTGGATTAGTCGATGAGAGGCTCATCGGACGCCTTGTTGAAGGCTCGCCGCTCCCGGTAAACATCATGGTGGGGGAGAAGACTCCACCTACCTCGAGGCTTTCCGAACTGGGCGTGGCAAGGATCAGCCACGGGCCAGGGCCGTACCTTCTGGCGATGCGGGCTCTGGAGAATGCGGCAAGGGCAGTTTTTCAGGAGACTAGAGCATTCACCGCGCAGTGACAGATCTGGATTCCGAACCCTGTCCATCACACGAAAGATCCTAACTCAATGAAACACGGAGCGGAGGCTGGACAGATGCGCAGTCCATTACTCAACGAGGCAATCTCATGTCGGCCGGTACGCTGCCATGTCTTTTGGGAAAAGCGTTGACCCCAAGGTTTCGGAGCCCGCTGTGAAGGTCATGAGTCTCAATGCCTGGGGTGGCAAGCTGCACGACGAGTTGATTTATTACGTTCGCACAACCTCGCCCGATGTGCTTTGCCTTCAGGAGGTGGTTCATAGTCCGACCACAGGAAAAGGTTGGCTGACGTATCGGGATGGCGACCACGTCTTACCTCAGCGAGCCAATCTGTTCCGTGAAATCGCGGAAGCACTCCCCGGGCATGTCGCCATCTTCTGTCCCGCCGCCCAGGGTGTTCTGTGGGATGCCACCGATACGGTGCCATCCCAGTGGGGACTCGCGACCTTCGTCCGGGGATCCTTTCCGATCATCGCACAAGCGCAGGGCTTCGTGCACAAGGACTTCTCGCCACACGGTTACGGAGAACATCCCAGATCGCGCAACGCCCATGCCATCCGGGTCTATGACTACGCTCGCGATCGGCCCGTTAGCATTGCTCACATGCACGGATTGCGAGACTTGAACGGAAAGAGTGATACACCCGAGCGGCTGGCACAGGCACGTCGTCTCGCAGACCTGACAACCAAGGTCGCTGTGCCGGGGGATCCTCTGGTGGTGTGTGGTGACTTCAATGTCGAGCCCGACAGTGAGACATTCAGAGTCCTTGCCGGTATCGGGTTGACGGATCTTGTGACCACACGTGACTTTGAAGGCACCCGCACGTCTCAATACAAGAAGCCGGGGCGATTCGCTGACTACATGCTCGTCAATCGCACCGACGACGTTTTGGAGTTCACGGTGGTAGCTCAACCTGAAGTCTCGGACCACTGTCCGCTCATTCTGGAAATCTGATCTTCTGCTCCTTCTTCATCAGTCTGCTGCGATTGCGGGACGACCGTCTCTAGATCCATCGTGCTAAGAAAGGAAATCCTATGAGCAATGTCTTCCTCTCTGCTTTGGTCAGTCAAGAACCGCATCCCGATATGCCACTAGAGCAGCGGATCTTCGCCCCCTTCATCGGGAACTGGGATCTCGTTGTGACCTGGTACGCGGAAGATGGCAGCATCAGGCGACGGGAGAACGGCGAGTGGCACTTCTCATGGGTGCTCGAAGGACGCGCTGTCCAGGACATCTGGATCGTGCCATCTCGCAGTGAACGCCATAATCACCAGGATCCATATGAGTACGGCACCAGCTTGCGGTTCTTCGATCCTGCTCTCGGCGCTTGGCGCTCGACCTGGGTTGGCCCTTCTCAACGAGCTGTGCATGTTTTCATTGCCCGCCGGAGGGGCGACGAGGTCATTCTGGAAACCGAGTTGGAGGACACAAGTCGGATGAGGTGGATCTTTTCTAACATCACCGACATGAGCTTTACCTGGCGCAATCAGCGCGAGACGGCCACAGGTTGGTTCCTGACCCAGGAATTCCAGGCCCGCCGCAGGTCTATCGCCTGATGTCGGTTGGGAGACGTTCCTTCGAGGGCTCGGCGAGATGAACAACCGCCCGTTGCTGTACGTGATCGGGAGTACGTCGATGGCCACCTTGAAACCCCGGATGCGACCCGCCACTCTCGATTTGCGGCAAGTTCGTCAGCCGAGGCGACCCATCCCATTCCTCAATGTAGCTTGGCACCCGATGTGACTTGATTGAGTTCACCGACGGGCGTGACTAGTCGCGCTCCGGACCAAGGAGGGTTGGATTTGAGCAGACGCATCTAAGATCAATCGTAGTGCTTGAGACGTCCTGAGTCGTCACTGAGCCGAGAGAGCATCCGGCTTCTCCATAGCGCCACTGGATCGTTAGGCTCGAGCAGAGGCACCTGGCTCACGCTGCGTGCCCACATGAAAGCACCCATGACAGCATAATCCGGATACAGGGGAGAGTCGCCGCCGAGATAGGGTTGAATCTTCAATGTACGTCTAAGTGGTGTGAGGATGTGCCTCAGTTCTAGGAGTGCCTCCGCCTGGTTGGAGCAGAACTCCTCCAGGGTTGTCCCGAACTGCTTCTCCCGGCTTTTTCGAAAGTAAATTCTATCTTTCTCGTGCAGGTGGGCGTGGATGTCACTCGCCAGAAGCCGGATTAGCGTGCCGTGGAGCTGTGTGGCGGTCCAATCGACGTAGAAGCGTGACAGCGCCTGCCCGGCAGATCCTCCGAAGAGTGACGGCCGGTCGGGATAGGTTCGCTCAAGATGGCAGGCGATGTTCCAGGAGTCGACGATGACATCATCTCCGTCGGCAAGTACCGGCACCTTGTCTTGCCCGGAAAAGGCGATCACTTCCTTTTCTGTGAAACGGCATGCAACCGCCTCAAAACTGAGCTGCTTGTGCTCTAGGGCAAAGCGGATCCTCCAGCAGTAAGGGCTGAAGCGCCGATCGTCCTCGGCGGCGGCAAGTTCGTAAAGCTTGATGGCCATGATCGAAAGTGCGTTGAGACTCGGCTGAACCCGACCATAGCATATCTTGCAGGCCCCTCCACAGTGCGGGGAACCAGCCAGTGGCAGAGCCTTACAAATCCGGGCCGCGCGAAGGTTTCTTCCTTTTGAATATGCTGGAGCCGTATGCAACGGCAACGATGCAGGCGCTGACAATATTGGCACACACGCTTGCCAGGATCGGCAGTGTATAGCTTTGAGTGAGATCGAACACCAGGCCGGCGGTGCTCGGACCCGCCAGAGTTCCGACCGCGACGCTGGTGTATAGGACGCCAATGATCCCGCTGACATTCCGCCCGCCATAATCGTCCATCACCACGGCTGGGAGAAGTGCTACCCAGCCGCCATAGAACAGGCCGTAAATGAGGGCGAACATACAAAGTTGCCACGCCTGAGTGGACAGGGCCCAAACACCCATGGCGATCGCCATGCCGGCGAACATTATTATAAGTGACGTTTGCCGCCCGAGCCGATCCGCCAAGCCTCCTAGCAAGAAACGCCCTGCAGTGCTGCCGACTCCGATGGCGCCGAGGATCAAAACCGCGGAAGATTGTGGAATGCCGTGGTCTAGCGCAAAGGGTACAAGGTGGGCAAACGGTACGAACACCCCGAACGAACAGAGCAGGCAGGCGGCATAGAGCGCAATGAAACGCGCCGACCTGATCGCCTCGCCGATCGAAGCCCCCTGCGGCGGAGTTGGGTTCGATCGAGGTGCGATGAGGCCGCCATCAGGAGCAAGTCCGCGGTCACGAGGATCATTGACGATCAGAATTGACACACCTGCGCCGATTGCTGCGGCGAGGCCCCCAAGCAAAACGTAGCCTGCCCGCCAGCCAAAAAGGTCAATCAGCCAAGAAGCCAACGGCGGCATGACGAGCGTTCCGACACCTATCCCGCTCACGGCGATTCCCGATGCGAAGCCACGTCGGCGCACGAACCACCGCTGCACGGCGCCGAGTACTGGCACATACGAAAGGCCAACACCGAGTCCAACACCAAGGCCGTATGCGAGATAAATCTCCATCAAGCTGCGGGCAGCACCTGCCAAGGCCAGTCCTACCCCCAGAAGAACCATGCCAATGGCAGCCAGAGTGCGCGAGCCGACCCGGTCGGCAAGTGGCCCGCTTGCCGCGCCAATACCGAAATAGAGGAACCCGGCCAGCGAGAACACGAGAGAGGTCGATGCCCGTGACGCGGAGAATTCCGCTTGAAGCGCCTCAAAGAAGGCGCTGAACGTGTAGGCGCTGCCGAAACCAAGTAAGGTTACGGTGAAGGCGGCCGCAACGACGAACCAGCCATAGAAAATGCCAGAGCCGGAGCCGATTGATGTGCTGCGCATGGTGTCTACCTCCTCAGGCGAGTGGATGCCGGCGATGCCAGCCGGTGGCGCTCTGAAAAGCCGTGCCGGCGCGAAGCAATGCCGGCTCACCCATATGCGCTGCTACCAGCTGGAATGCGATCGGCAATCCGGCGTCGGTGACACCGCCGGGCAGCGTGATCGTGGGACTGCCGGTCATGTTGAAAGGGCAGGTGTACCTCTGGAGCTTAAAGATCAGATCCGGCTGCTCGCCGAGCGTCTGGATCATCTCGAGGCTGAGTGGACCGAAGGGATGCACCGGTGTGAGCAGAAGATCGATCGTGCCAAACAAGGCGGCCACCCGGCCGCGCAGCTCAAGTCGCCGTAGCAGGATCTTCTGGTACTCCATGCCGGATAGAGCGCGGCCGTTGTCCAGGACCGACGCGAGGACCTGCCCATACTCCGCCTTGCGCACTGGGTAGGTCGCCTCGTGCGCGACGGCTGCCTCGACCGCACAATTGGGCGCCCAGTCAGCAATTGTCTGCCCCACGTCGGGGAACGTCACCTCCATGATCAAGGCGCCAAGGGAGTGGAAGACCTCCGCCGCCTGTGCGAGCACGGCCTGGACAGCCGGATCCACATCATGCCCGTTCCAGGCGGGGTCGACTCCGATACGCAGTCCGCGAACACCCTGACCGGCTTGCTCAGGAAAGTCGGGCACGGGATCGAGCATTGCCGTCGGGTCTTTCGGGTCGGAGCCCGCGATCGCAGCTAAAATCAGGGCGCAATCCCTCGCGCTGCGCGCCATTGGGCCGATGTGATCCAAGCTCGCGGCGAGCTCAAAGACGCCGTATCGGCTGACACGTCCCCACGTCGGCTTCAGCCCCGTGACGCCATTTGCGGCGGATGGCCAGCGGATCGACCCGCCAGTGTCGGAGGCGATCGCGCCGTAGCACAAACCCGCTGCTGTGGCGGCGCCCGGACCGCTCGACGAAATGCCGGGCCAATAATCCGGGTTCCAAGGGTTTTTTGGCGGGGTGATCGACGGATGGTGGTCCGAATAGGCGCCTTCAGTCAGCTGAAGTTTGCCCAGGAGAATAGCACCGGCCTTCTTGAGGCGATGCACGACCGTCGAGTCTTCGGAAGGGCAAAAATGCTGGTGGATGGACATTCCGGCTGCCGTTGGGTGACCTCCACTCCAGCAGAGGTCCTTCACCGCGAGCGGCACACCGTGCAATGGTCCGCGATAGTGGCCGCCCATGATCTCCGCTTCCGCAATCTGAGCCTGCTCAATCGCATCATCAGCGGTGACGAGAGCGAAGGCATTCAGGGAGCGATCCAGCCGAGAGATACGATCGAGCAGTGCATGGGTGATGCCCACCGGCGACACGGCACGCGTTTTGAGGCGCTCGGCAAGTTCGGAGAGTTCAAGGTAATGGGGGGCAGCGGATAGAGCGTTCATGGCAATCTCTCTCGTTCGGACTTGGCTTGATTGATCCGAATGCAGGTGGGTGCGGCCTCTAACGCCATCTTTCAATCTCGGATCAGGATGGCTAAACTCATTAGCAGAGTAAGTGGGGCCGTCGGACATAACTGACCCCATATTCTCTTCGGCTGCAAACCAGATGTTCTGCATCATTCGAGTTAGAAAATCTAAATGATCGAAAGTAGGCTGCCTCCACTCAAAGCACTTCGTGCCTTTGAGGCCACTGCACGACATCTGTCGGTAAAGCACGCAGCCGCCGAGTTGTGTGTCACCCCAGGCGCGGTCAGCCAGATGCTCAAGACCCTGGAGACCGAACTGGGAACGAAGCTGTTTCACCGCGTCAATCGAGGCATCCTCCTGACTGAAGCAGGGCAGAACTACCTTCCGCCGATCCGCAACGCCTTTCGTCAGATGGCGGAGGCCACCCAGCGCATTGCAATCGCTGCGGACACAACACTGACTGTGAGTGTCACGCCTTTCTTTGCCGCAACGTGGCTCGTGCCTCGCCTAAAGCGCTTTCAAGATGCTCACCCGGATATCGACCTGAGGGTTCTCGCCAGCAGCGCCCTTGCGGATTTCTCCCGCGATGGCGTGGATGTGGCTGTCCGCCACGGCCACGGCCAATACCTGGGACTTCGCAGCTATAAGGTCCTCGTGGCCGAAATCGTGCCAGTGGCGGCTCCCTCGCTCGTTGCTGAAAGAGGCATGCCAGAGTCCGCTGGAGACTTGGCCCGCTGGCCTCAAATTCACGACGCCGAGCGAAAGGGGTGGCACCTTTGGTTTCAAACCCAAGGCATTGAGGACATCGCAGCGCCTCGCGGCCCATCGTTCGACGACTCGAATCTCCTCCTCAAAGCCATATTGAGCGGTCAAGGCGCGGGCCTTCTGCCTGCTGCCATGATTGAAGATGAACTCAAAGAGGGCCGCCTCACGCGCCTTGCAGATACTGTCCTAGTCGATGCATTCGCGTACTATCTTGTCTATCCCGAGGCGAGCCACAGCCGGGCGAAAATCGCTGCGTTCAGATCATGGATTCTCAAAGAGGCCGCTGATTGATGCGGTGCTGATTGATGCGGTATTGGCGAGTCCTGTCGAACCACGCCGCTCAGTTTCCACTCTCCAGCGCAATTCCCGTCGTCACAAGGCAATGGCTGTTATGGGCATCAAATAGTCGTTTAACCATTTCGGCCAGCTGCCGAGCGAGGCCTCTGGGCCGATGGTTCATGAATTGAGATCCATTCACAAAGCATAAGCCTCCCGAAGAGCCTCCCGTTCCGCGAGCATTTCGGTGGCTTCCGCCAGGACCTTTGCCGCTGCCTCGAGGTCTGCAGCCGTGAACCGTGTTCCAATCTCATTGACCCACGCGGCCTGGCGCACCCGGATCTCGGCCAGAATTTCCGCCCCGGTCGGAAGCAGTTGCAGGAGCTTCGCCCGTTTGTGCTGGGGATTGGCGAGATACTCGGCCAGCCCGTCCTCGACCAAGAGATCAGCCACGCGCTGCACACCCTGCCGGCTCATGCCGAGCACCCGCGCAATCTGGGCAACTGACATCCCGTCCGCAGCGGCGGCAGCCAAAACCTGCCAGCGCGCGCTGCTCTGACCGAGAGGCTTGGTCAGGGCATCACCAGCCGCGGTCAAATAGCCCGACAGCCGCAGCACCGCGAAGGCCATCTTGGCAAAAGCTTCTCCCTCGGGGGTCCGGCGCGGCTTCGTGTGGTTGACAGCATGCTGTCGCTTGTCTAGCTTTCGTTTCATGACAGCATGCTGTCATTTAGATGAACGCAAGGCAAGCGGCGCTTCATAAGGCAGCCGCAATGATCCCGGGGAGCTCACAATGTTAAAGACGTACACGGGCGGCTGCCATTGTGGCGCCGTTAGGTTCGAGGCCGACATCGACCTCGCAGCGGGTACGGGACGCTGCAATTGCTCCATCTGCATGAAGACCCGCAACTGGAGCGCCATCATCAAGCCTGGTGCATTCCGATTGCTGAGCCGGCCCGAGGAGCTGATAGAGTATTCCTTCGGCACCGGTGCGGGCCAGTACAGGTTCTGCAAGCGCTGTGGCGTGCATTCCTTCAGTACAGGCTATGTCGCAGATATTGGCGGCGAGTTTGTCTCGGTGCGCGTGAATTGTCTCGATAATGTCTCAGACGAGGAACTGGCTGCTGCGCCGGTGACCTACGCCAACGGGCGTGACAACGCCTGGTGGGACAGGCCAAAGATCACCTGTCACCTTTGATGCGAGGTAGTGTCGTCGAATAAACCCGGAAGAGACGGCTCCGGGTCAAACGGCATCGCACCCTCCATGCGAAGGAGCGCCTGCTTGAGAGCCACACCTCCATGTGCCGAGAACCCTCCCAGCTTACCGGAGGCGGCAAGAACCCGATGGCAGGGCACCACTATGGGCCATGGATTGCGGGACATCGCGACCCCCACGGCTCGCGCCGCATGGGCATGTCCGGCCTGCTTTGCCAAGGTACCGTAGGTAATCGTCTGCCCGAACTTCGTCTGCCGAAGGAGTTGATAAACATGGGCTTCAAACCGGCTGACGGCACTGAAATCCAGCCTCACCTCTTCAAAGTCCGTGGCATGGCCGTTGAAGTATTCTCGAAGCTTATGAATACAAGCAATCACCGGGGCCGGTGGATCACAAGGATTGGGAATCGCCCCGCGTTTGCGCAGGCGCTTCTCCGTAAAACTGGGGCTAGCCTCCGGCAGTTGCACACAGTGCAAGCCGCTTTTAGTCCAAGCGACGCCACAAACTCCAATCTCTGTATCGAACAGCTGATAACAGACTTGCAGCACCGACAGATCCCCTATCCCTCACAGGCAGTGACTTCAAGAAGTCTCCGCGGTCTTGTCCATTGTTGCTTTAAGAACCGAGATGCCGTCTTGCATCATGCTTTGGACTTGGGCACTCGCGCTGTCTGGCAGAAAATCCGCAATCCAGACAGCCCGACTGCCGCCTTGCGTCGCGAAGACCTGGACCGAGGCATTGTAGTGGCTCAGCCCGGCTCCTTCCGCAGACCAGACCAGTCGGCAACGATCTTCATCCAGAGCAATGATCGGCTCGCGGACTATCATGCCGTTCCCAAACGTCACAATTCGCGCACCCGGTTCGAGCCTCGTGTCAACAACAAAGCCCGGGACTAGTCTGGTATGGAGCGCGCCGACATCCCGGATCGCATCCCAGACCGTCTCAGGCGTCGCTTTGGTCATGATTTCTACGGTTTCAGAGGCCATGTTTATCAGGCCTCTTTGCCGCAATGCGCTTCAATCCGGTATCCGTCAGGATCAACGACGAATGCAGCATAGTAGTTGGGGCCATAGTCATCACGCAGGCCCGGAGCACCGTTGTCTCTCCCGTGTGCGGCGAGGGCGGCCTTATGGAATTGCGAGACGCTCTCGCGGGTTGGCGCCACAAAGCAGATGTGCAAGCCGGAGTGTGGATCTGCCGGAACCGGGCTGGTGCTGTGATTCACCCACAAGACCACGGCGTCCTTGCCGTAGCCGAGGGAGCCGTCGCTCTCGCTCAGGCAAGTGTACCCGAGAGGTGCCAGGACGGCATCATAGAAGGCCTTTGATCTTGCCACGTCATGAACGCCAATAGACAGATGATCGATCATTCTCTTTTCCCCTTTATCGGCTTTCGCCTGCGCGACGATCGTCTGAGCGGCTCCGGCCGGTCTCATGGTCCTAGCAATGCGGCAGGCCTGCAGCTTGGGGAAAATTGCTCTAGTTTCTTCTTCAGGTAGGGAGCCTACTCTAATGGCTGATCCTGTTGCTCATTTGACAGAAAAGCTCGTCGTTAGGCAACTCGCCAGGACTGCCGACTGGCAGATCTGCGAGTTCACGTGCAGTGCGGGCATTAATGATCGACCTTTCGAAGAGCAGCACGACGGCTTTACGATTGCGGCTGTCCTCGAAGGGGTCTTTACTTACAGATCAGGGACTGGACGAGAACTCCTCCACCCAGGAGCGCTGCTACTCGGCAATCACGGCCGTTGCTTCGAATGCGGCCACGACCACAGCAACGGCGACAGGTGCATTTCGATTAACTACAGGCCGGACTTTTTCGCGGAAATCGCCACCAGCGTAGCCGGAAGTAGTCGCTTCAGGTTTCCCACAGGAATGCTGCCACAAAAGCAGATGCTTGCTCTACATCTGGCAGGGCTCGAGACGATCACCCATGGAATGTCACTCCAGTCACCGGAGGAGATCGCCATCACCTTAGCAGAGGCAGTCCTCTCCACGGTTTCCGATAAGCCTCTAGCCCATAGAGAGGTTGCGGCCCGGGATGAGCGCCGCATTGCGGCCTCAATACGGTACATTGAGGAGCGCTATAGGGATCCTCTTGAATTAAGCGAGTTGGCGGACGTTGCGCATATGAGCAAGTACCATTTCCTGCGAACGTTCCGCTGCGTGACCGGAAGTACGCCGTATCAGTACCTGTTGTCGGTCAGGATGCGCCAAGCCGCCATTGCATTGACAGTCTCTCCCGCGAACATAGCAGACGTTGCGTACGAGATGGGGTTTGGCGACCTCTCCACCTTCAACGAGCGGTTTCGCAGGGTCTACTGCGCTGGCCCATCGGAGTTCAGGGCTAAAAATCGGAGGCGGCAGGAATAATTAGCCGAGATATCTGATATCGACTCCGAATTCGGGCTCTACGTTTAGCCAAGTCCTTAACACAAAGGAATGTAATGTCTGCAGATGTGATCATTGTTACGGCCGGGTTCGCCGCGATCATCTGGTTTCTCCAGCAGATCCACACTCAACTCGAAGCGATCAATCCTATTCTCCGGGAGGATGACTGAATGCGCTGTGTAGGGGGGCAACTGTGACACTTCTTGGCAGGAAGATCGCAATTACCGGTGCCGGACGTGGGCTGGGAAAAGCGCTAGCGATCGTTGCAGCGGATCGAGGGGCCATACCCATTCTGTTGGGCCGTTCGCCAGACCACCTGACAGCCGCGAGAGAGGCAATTGGTGAGAGGGTCAATCTGTTTCCAGACGCGTTCCGGTGCGATCTGGCCGACTTCGCTTCAATTGCTGACGCTGCCCAGAGGATCGCGCGCCAGCATCCAGATTTGGATGTACTCGTCCATAACGCCTCGCAATGGTCCAGTGGAGCCCTTGATGATCAGAGCGATGACAGTATCGCAGCAGTGATCGATTCTACAGTGACTGGGATGATAGCCCTCACAAGACATCTGTTGCCCCTGCTTAGGGCGCGGCCGCGAGCGGATATCCATATCGTGGTATCAATGTCCGGACTACAATACGCACGCTTCGTCGGGTCGTCGCTTCCATTCCGAGCTGCGAAGGCGGCTCAGGATGGCTTTTCGCAGGGCCTGGTCGAGGAGCTGAAGGGCAGCAACATTCGCATCACATCGATCTACCCTGGGCTGATCGATGACGTCTCGCCATTAGATTCAGCGTGGGAAACTGCGCGAGAGATTGGAGACGGCCTCAGCAACAAAGATGTGGTCGATGCGATCCTCTATGCATTGGCTGCACCGCCCAATGTGGCGCTTCGCCAGATTGTCATCGAGCGCACGAAGTCCGAGTTTTTGGCCTGACTACAGGTGGTGCAACGGGCGGTGTCACGTTAACTCAGGCGTGAGATCGAGCGGTGTAGTTGAGCCGGCATGCCGAAATCCATCAGCTACAAGCGTCACCGCTTCCCGCCTCAGATCATCGCCCATGCCGTGTGGCTCTATTTCAGGTTTCCTTTGAGCCTACGTCTGGTCGAGGTGATGCTGCTGGAGCGTGGCATTCTCATCTCGTACGAGACCATCCGGCGCTGGGCTAAGAAGTTTGGGCCGGATTACGCCCGCCGCCTCAGGCGCAAGCGACCGAGCCGCCACGATGTCTGGCATCTTGACGAGGTGGTCCTCAGCATTGCTGGTAAGAAGCATTGGCTCTGGCGTGCCGGCGATCAGGATGGCTATGTACTTGATGAGATCGTCCAGACGCGCCGCGACACCAAGGCGGCCAAGCGCTTGCTGAGGCGCCTCCTGAAGAAACAAGGCTGTCCGCCCCGACGGCTGATCACCGATAAGCTCGGCTCCTATTCGGCTGCCCGGTGTCAGATCATGCCAGCCGTCGAACACCGCTCCCATAAAGGTCTTAACAACCGCGCGGAAAATTCGCATCTGCCCTTGCGCCGACGAGAGCGGGCGGTGCAGGGCTTCCGGTCTGCGGGAGGCTTGCAGCGGTTCACCGTAGTGTTCTCGGCCGTCCGCAACCTCTTCGTTCCACCCCGCTCTCGCCGCTCTGCCCTTGCCACCCACCTGCATCGCCTCAATGCTATGGCGGAATGGAAAACCGTGGCGGGCATTGCCGCTTGAACACTTATGCCGCCTGCAGGTCTCGTTGCGTCCAACGGCGGTTAACGTGACAAGCCCTTCGACTCTCGGCCAAACGGGATGCAGCTGCCGCCAAGCGGTTCTTCCGTAAGGCTTTGAAGCAGCCTCACACAGTTAATCCGCGGACCATCACGGTCGACAAGAATGCAGCCTATCCGATCGCAACGAGAGCCATGAAACTGGATGGAGAACTCTGGCGCTTCGCCAAACTCCGGCAGGTGAAGTTCTTAAATAACATCGTTGAGCAGGATCACCGGCGCATCAAGCGCCTGGTCCGGCCAGGGCTGGGCTTAAAGAGCTTCACGACGGCCTCACGGACGATTGCGGGCTACGAGGTCATGGTGATGATCGGCGAGGGCTAGGTGGCGAATGCACCAGCAAACGACATGAAGGCTCAGAGCGATTTCATCGCGGCCCTCTTCCGCGTTGCTGCCTAACCCGAACTCTCGTCCAGCCTTCGCTTGACCTACATTAAGGGTTGTAACGGAACCCACTGGGTGACATGGGCCACCAACAGTCTCCGCCGTCTGCGACCCTGGATCTTAGGGCAGGGCAATGTGCTGAGCAGCACGAGGTGTCCAAGCATCCGCCCGCGATCGACCGCCACGTTATAATACATAAACATATGCGCTCAATTAAGCGCCGCTTGACAGGCCCTCGCTCGGGATTCCATATTCTATAGAATATAGAACGCGACTCGGAATAGTTCTGAGCGTACCTGAGGGAGGACCGTGTGATAGCGTCAACTGGTAAGCTGCAAGCCCAGCAATCTGTGCTAGCCCGTCTCACGACCGCCGTCGTCTTGACGGCTGCTTCAGTAGGTACTGCGTACGCCCAAGGAGCCGGCGGTCCGAACTCACCGGTCGAGATCAAGGTCATGGCGAACGAGGCATTCGCCAACAGCTGGCAAACTCAGCTCGTGCCTGAGTTCAACAAGCGGTTTCCGAATGTGAAGGTCGTGGTCGACGGCGTTCCTTATGCAGAACTGCTACCGAAGATGATGCTGGATGCCGTGAATGCCGATCCAGAGTACGACGTTCTCGTGATCGACGACCCATGGGTTCCGCAGCTTGCCACAGTCGGAGCTCTCGCTGATCTCAAGAGCAAGGACGTCGCTGCACTAACCAGCCCTGACTATGACTGGGATGACTTCAACGCGGCACCGCTTGCGGCAGGCGAGTGGAAGGGAAAGCAGTATGCAGTTCCTGTCCGCTCTAACATGCTGCTCATGTTCTATAACCGAACGCTGTACAAGAAAGCCGGCGTTCCGGAACCAACGCCGAAACTAACCTGGGACGAGTTCTTCACCCAGGCCAAGACCTTGGTGCAGGACACCAATGCTGATGGCAAGGAAGACGCCTGGGCCGTCGACACCTACTTCGTACGCGACTCCCTCACCCCCACCATCTGGCAGGCCATCCTCAACGCGAATGGCGGCAAGCTGCTCGACGAGTCAGGAGCTCCGGCATTCAACACTGAGGTCGGGGCGAAGTCTCTCGATATGCACAAGGATCTCGCAAAGTACGGTCCGCCCGGCGCTCTGGGACACGGGTACTCAGAGGCACTTCAGGCCTTCCGGCAGGCGAAGGTCGCTGTGATGTTCAACTGGGGAAGCGTCTACAAAGCGACTGCCATCGACGCCAATTCAACGACGTTGAAGGAGGATGAAGTCGGTATTCAGGTGATGCCGGCCGGATCGGCAAGGGCGGGGACACACCGCGGAATTTGGAACGCTGGCGTCAGCAGCAAAACTAAAAACCTGCAAGCGTCGTGGACTTTCCTCCAGTGGCTGTCGTCCAAAGAAGGCGAGAAGGTCAGCGCCTCACTGCTAGGCTCCTTCCCTGCGCGGAAATCCACGCTCGGAAGCAAGCCTGAGGAGAAGTGGCTCGAGCCAGTCTATCGCACGCTTCAACAATCCTACGAACTTGCCGCTGAAGGCGAAATGTGGAGAATCCGCAGCCCGAAGTCGAACGCCGCACAGCAGGTGCTGGCTGACGAGGTCGCCCGCGCCATCGCCGGTCAGGTCAGCTCAAAAGAGGCCTTGCAGGCGGCTGCGACGAAGATCAAATCCACACTCAGGTAATTGGGTCCCGGAGCCGCCGGCATCCTCCATGCCAGCGGCTCCATCTATGACAACGGCTGATCAAATCCCAGGGTCCCCCTGGAGATCCGAAGCTCAGAAACCGACCGCTCGTTCACTCAGGTTCCAACTGACACGCCTACGCCGCGTCGTCTGGTGAAGTTGTTTGACGTCATGTGAAGTGCACGATTCAACCAGATTCATCGCGCCGTGACCAATCGAGGAAGACAATGCCGAAGAATGCAATCATAAGCGAGGTCAAGACGCTGTCCTGCAGCAACTCGTGGCGAAACTACAATTTCCTTAAGATCACGGCCGAGGATGGAACCGTCGGCTGGAGTGAATTCGACGAGAACTTCGGCTCCCCGGGCGTTGCCAATGTCATAAGCCAAATTGGCCACCGCCTGATCGGTCAAAGTGCTATGAATCATGAGCACATTCGGGAAGACTTACGTGATTGCACCCGGCCCGGATCGGGTGGCGTGGTCGGGCAAGCGCTTGGAGCGATCGAGAATGCTCTCCTCGATCTTAAGGCTAAAACCCTCGGTGTCCCCTGTTACGCCCTTCTCGGCGGAAAGGTTCGCGATAAGGTCCGGGTATATTGGTCCCACTGTGTGTCCTACCGCGCGCGGACGGAGCATTTCAAACCCGGAATCAAAGACATCGAGGGTGTTCAGCAGATTGGTCGAGAGGTTGGCGAGAAGGGCTTTACCGCGCTGAAGACGAACATCTTTCACTATGATGATCAAAACCGGATCAGTGGCTGGTCGCCGGGCTTTGGCCGGCCTCACGATCCTGCCCGGAATGTCGAGCGGAAGACCGTGAAGGACTTGCGCAAGCACATCGAGATCATGCGAGAGGCGGCCGGGCCTGACGTCGATATTCTGCTCGACCTCAACTTCAACGCAAAAACAGAAGGCTATCTGAAGTTGCTGCGGGAAATCAACGATCTAGATCTATTTTGGGTCGAACTGGATACTCTGGACCCAAAGGCGCTTGCATATATTCGGTCACAGACTAAGCATCCGATCTCATCGTGCGAGACACTCATCGGATTGCAGCAGTTTCTGCCCTTCTTCCAGGAGCAATCAGTCGATGTCGCGATCATCGACACCCCTTGGAATGGTGTCTGGCAATCACTCAAAATCGCCGCAGCCGCCGACGCGTACGAGACGAACGTCGCGCCCCATAACTTTTACGGCCACCTTTGTACAATGATGAATGCGCACTTCTGTGCCGTCGTTCCCAACTTGCGGATCATGGAAACTGATATTGACCGCATCGCATGGGACGCCGAGCTCTTCACCCATGTTCCAGTCTACAAGGATGGTTACCTGATCATCCCGGACCGCCCGGGATGGGGCACAGAGCCCAACGAAGCGGCGCTGGTTGCGTACCCGCCATTGGAATCCGTTGGGCCGGCCAAAAAGACACCTGTCCCGAGACTCTCTGTCTAATTCAACTCTCACGCTGCCCCAAAGTTACCGATGCTGAACGCCATGAGAAACGAACCCGTCGACGTCCTGATTATCGGAGCCGGTGCTTCAGGGGCAGCTGTCGCCTGGAGCCTGGCCGATACCAAGATGCGGATCCTGTGCTTGGAACAGGGAGATTGGCCGCGGTCCTCGGACTTTCCCAGCGCAAGCCGGGATTGGGAGGCCCAGCAGTCAGAGGACTATTCCATTAGCCCGAACCGAAGGGGACTGGCTGCGGACTATCCGATCAACGAAGACGATTCGCCGATTAAGATCGCCAATTACAATGGCGTCGGCGGTGGGACAGTGTTCTACGCTGGCCACTTCCCCCGCCTACACCCCTCCGACTTTCGGGTCCGCTCCCTCGATGGCATCGCCGACGATTGGCCGATTGACTACCAGACACTCGAGCCATTCTATGCCATAAATGACCGAATGATGGGTATCGCAAGCCTGGAAGGTGACCCAGCCTATCCGCCCAAGGAGGCGGTGATGCCTCCTATCCCCCTCGGTCGCACCGGTGAGAAGCTCGGCAAGGCGATGAACGATCTCGGCTGGCACTGGTGGCCATCTGATAGTGCGATCGCGACCCAGGAGTACCAAGGGCGTGCACCGTGCATCAACCTCGGGCTATGCGGCGCTGGCTGTGCGCAGGGCGCAAAGGCGAGCACAGATGTGACCTACTGGCCGGAGGCTGTGCGGGCGCGGGTCGAATTGCGTACACGATGCCGCGTAAGCCGGATCGAGACGAATGACGATGGCATGGCAACCGGCGCCTATTACTTCGATCCAGACGGCCAGGAGCGATTTCAGCCGGCTGAAATCGTGATCATGGCCTGCAACGGCATCGGGACGCCCAGGATCCTCCTGAACTCAGCCTCCGAGCGTTTTCCAAACGGCCTTGCAAATTCGAGCGGCCTGGTCGGGAAGAACTTAATGTTTCATCCCTACGCCCAGATCCGTGGCCATTTCGATGAGCCTCTCGATGGCTACCGTGGCCCTCCGATCTGCATCTGGAGCATGGAATTCTACGAGACTGATGAGAGACGAGGCTTCAAGCGGGGCTACTCTTACCAGTTCTCGCGCGGGCTAGGCCCTGTCCGAACGGCGGTCACCGGGATGGCCGATGGTCTCCTGCCGTGGGGGGAAGGCCATCACGCGGCCTTCCGGCGACTATTCTGCCGCAGCGCCGGGATGGTCTCTGTCTGTGAAGACCTGCCCGAAGAGATCAACAAGGTAACCCTTGACCCTCATCTAAAAGACAGCAACGGGGTTCCAGCGCCAAAGATCACGTACCGGATCGGCCAAAACACACAACGGATGCTGGACCATTCAGTCGCCCGCGGCATCGAGATCCTGAAGACTGCTGGAGCACAGGACATCACCCATAGGTCGCCCTTGCCCTATGCAGGTTGGCACCTGATGGGGACGGCCCGCATGGGGAAGGACCCAGGAAGGTCAGTCGTTAACGAGTGGGGGCGTGCCCACGACGTGAAGAATCTCTTCATCGTGGATGGCAGCATTTTTGTCACGTCGGGTGGAGTCAACCCAACCTCGACGATCCAGGCCGTTGCCTTGTACATCGCCGACCAGATCAAGACCCGCATCTACGATCTGTTCGACTAAATGGAGGTGAATGTGCTCTCTCAATCAGTCGGCACTGGCAAACTCTCCGGTCCCGAACAGGAGGCGCTCTTCTGCGTCGTCAGCCATATGATTCCATCCAGCGATGAACTGGAGCTACCTGGAGCCGCCGATCCTAAGATTTTCACCGACATTCTTCGGTCTATCGGTCGTGACCTGCCCGCGCTACGGCACGCACTTCACGTTCTCAACGAGATGGCTGGGCAACGGATAGACGCACTGCCGCCTGCTCAGCAGGCGGCGCTTCTAACCAGCTTCCGGTCAGCCTACCCCGATCTGACCGGGGTCCTAGAGGCTGTGACGGTGCGATGTTACTACCGCGACGACAGGGTGATGGCATTCTTGGGAATGGAACGACGGCCACCATTCCCGATTGGATTTGACGTTCCTCAGGGCGATTGGTCATTGCTGGAGCCAGTTCGCCGACGGGGCAAGATCTACCGTGACGTGAACTAGATCGGAAGGTACCACGTGACTGCGAACCAAAGATCTCACAGCATACACACGGAAATGCGGGGACGAGCAGGCGATCTGATGACTCGATGGTCATTCATGATGCCCTCAATCGTTCTCTTGCTGGTCACTCTCGCGTACCCGATCTTCTATACAATCGACATCAGCTTTTCGACATTCGATCTATCGACTTTCGGTGCGGACGAATGGGTCGGTTGGGCTAACTACGAAGACGTCCTGAACGACTATCGCTTCTGGGACGCTCTGAAAGTAACCTTGGTATACCTCGTTTTCGCGCTGCCGCTCCAGGTCGCTCTAGGCTTTGCCATTGCCTTTCTGATCAATGCGGAGTGGGGCGGGCGTGGCATGGTCCGGGCTCTGTTCATTATCCCGATGGTTGTCGCCCCCGTAGTTGCCGGTGGGATCTGGCGCATGATCCTCGATCCACTTTGGGGACTGATGAACTATGCGCTGCAGGGTATTGGGATTGGGCCGCTGGATTGGTTTGGCGACGCGAACCTAGCAATGGCTGCGGTGATCATCATCGACACCTGGCGGTGGACGCCGTTTATCGTTCTCATTGCCACGGCTGCTCTTCTGGCGCTACCAAAGGACGTCTTTGAAGCAGCAAAGATCGATGGGGCCAACTGGTGGTCGACGCTTTGGTCGATTGCGCTGCCTCTGCTCATCCCGATCATCACGGCTACCTTCGTGATTCGCTGGCTTGGAGCTGTCAAAATGTTCGACATTGTCCTGGCCGCAACCTATGGCGGCCCGGGCAAAGCCACAAACGTCCTCAACTTGTTTATCTACGAAGAAGCCTTCCGATCTCTACGGTTCGCGGAATCCTCTGCCATGGCCGTAATCGTGCTTGTACTCACGATGGTTCTAACAGGGATCTTTCTTTATGGCAGCCGGAAGCTGGAGGAACGATTTTGACCATAGTCGCCACGGCCGCTCCACGTCGCTCTTCTGGACAACTCGGTCACCGGATCCGGATCGTCACTGGAGTCGCCATAACCCTACTCTTCCTTTTCCCGGTCTTCTGGATGGTTCTGACCTCCTTCAAGCACCAGGTTGACATCTTTACCAGTCCGCCAAAGTTCTTCTTCACGCCAACCATTTCCACCTATGTGGAGTATTTCAGGCGAGCTGATATTGAGCGCCGCCTGATTAATACGGTTATCGTGGCCGCAGGGTCAGGCCTACTGTCGATTGTGGTCGGGACGATGGCGGGCTACGCGCTCGCTCGCATCCGGCTTCGCGGTGCGGCAACTTTCGGGGTCCTTATCCTCCTATCCCGGGGCGTGCCGCCCATAGCGCTCGCTGTACCCATGTTTCTGGTGGCCCGGCAGCTTGGCCTGACGGATAAGCACATCACGCTCATCCTGGCCTATAGCACCTTCCTTATCCCGTACGTCATGTGGCTGATGCGTAGCTTCTTTCTTTCTCTGCCCCGGGAATTGGAGGAATCCGCAATGATCGATGGTTGTTCGCGGTATGGGGCATTTTTCAAGATCATATTGCCGATCTCCCTGCCTGGCCTGATCTCAACGCTGATCTTCAGCATGATCCTGGCCTGGGAAGAGCTCCTCTTTGCACTGGTTCTCACGAACCGGGTGGCTTCCACGATCCCGGTTGCCATCGCCGGAATTGCTGGAGACACCATCAACGGTGCAAACTGGGGAGCCTTGACTGCTGTTGGAACCATTACGGTGGTCCCCGTCGTCATCTTCGCTCTGCTGGTGCAAAAGTGGCTGATTCAAGGCTTAGCTGACGGAGCTACGAAAGGCTAAGTCTCCATCCCTCTAGCAGCCTTTGGAATACTTCATGGAACACCCGAATATTCACGTCACGAAAACTGAAATTGCCCGGCGCCACATAAAAGAGATGGTGTTGTCCGGCGCTGTGCGTCCTGGCGATCGGATTACAACTCGTGAGGTTTCCACCGCGCTGGGGATCAGCGAGACGCCAATCCGCGAGGCGATCCGAAGCCTGGAATCAGAAGGCTGGCTGGAAGTCCAAAGTCATGTCGGGGCTGTTGTGAAGGGTCTCCACCCGGATCAGATCCGTGAGATCAGCGCATTGCGTGGTCGGATCTGCGAACTCGCAATTGAATTAGGAGCGCCGAACTTCAACGAAGCGCGCTTGAACAAGATCGACAAGGTCGTCGATGAACTGGAAGAAGCGCTGAACCTAGGCGACTTTCAGCAGTTCGCGTCCAAGAACTATGAGTTCCACGAACTTCTTTGTGACAATCCACAATCGCCCCTTTGCTACAGACTCCTGAATAACATGCTCGGGCTGATGTCGAGTCAGCGCCATGGTCTTCCTCCGCAACGCGCGCGGTTAGAGGAGGCTCAGAAAGAGCACCGACGGATCCGGGATCTCATCCGCGCCGGCGAGTTTCAGGCCGCAGCGGAGATGGCACGCGAGCATGAGAGGATTACTGGTGATTTCCTCATCCGAGCAATGAAGGAACTGTCGGCACCGGGAACGCCCGATCCCGAAGTTTGATGATTGAATTGCGAAAAGCGCCTGACAAGGGCGTCGAACTAGGCCGGTCAGTCGGGAATCTATAACAGGAGGAATCTGCGATGGGGACAGTCGATATTCGAAATGTTCGAAAGTCGTATGGCAATGTCGAAGTCTTACATGGCGTGTCTCTTCACATAAACGACGGCGAGTTTGTTGCCTTGGTCGGGCCATCCGGCTGCGGCAAGTCAACTTTGTTGCGAATGATTGCAGGTCTAGAAGACATCACTGCAGGCGACATCGTGATCAGTGACAGGCTCGTGAACCATGTCGCACCGAAGGATCGCAACATCGCAATGGTGTTTCAGAACTATGCTCTCTATCCGCATATGAATGTGCGCGACAATATGGGATTTGCGTTGCGCCAGCGTCGCATGTCGAAGCCGGAGATCGAAAGCCGGGTGAATAATGCTGCCCGGATTCTCGGCCTTGAGCACCTGCTGGATCGCAAGCCACGGGCGCTTTCTGGCGGCCAGCGCCAAAGAGTTGCAATGGGACGAGCCATCGTACGCGAGCCGAATGTGTTCCTTTTCGATGAGCCTCTCTCGAATCTGGACGCAAAGCTGCGCGTTCAGATGCGCTCTGAGATCAAAGAGCTTCACCAGCGATTGAAGACGACGACGGTCTACGTAACTCACGATCAGATCGAGGCAATGACCCTTGCAGACCGAGTGGTCGTCATGAACGGGGGTGTGATTGAACAGCAAGGGTCACCGCTTGAACTCTACGATAGCCCGGCCAGTCGATTTGTCGCCGCGTTTATCGGCTCGCCACCGATGAACTTCATCGAAGGTAGTGTCGTGAATGGATCGCATGTCCGTCTTGAGGACGGGACAACCCTTCACGTGCCAGCGAACAATCTCGGGGACAAGGGGCGAGCGACCATCGGCGTTCGGCCCGAGCATTTTGAGCTTTCGGACGCAGGTTGGCCGGCGACAGTTTCAGTTGTCGAGCCGACGGGATCCGAAACCCAAATCACGGCGCGTATGAGCGGCCAGGTCGTCCGGATTCTCATACGGGGCCGAACATTCGTGCAGCCCGGCGAGGTTATCCATCTCACGGTGCCGCCTGATCTCATCCACATCTTCGATGACAGCGGGACGCCCCGTATTCACGTCAGTACCCGAGGAATCAAACAGCATGCTTGAACTAAGACGGTTTTACGTTGGCGGCCGCTGGGTGTCGACACAGTCAACCGCGGAACACGTGTTGGTCAGCCCAACTACCGAAGAGCCTGTCGGTATCGTCTCCTTGGGCAACTCAGGTGATGTCAATGCTGCTGTCGCCGCAGCCAAGGCTGCGTTCCCGGCTTGGTCATCCGCCGACCTGACGGAGCGGATAGGGCTCATCGAACGGATTCATTCGATCTACTCCTCGCGGATCGAGGAAGTCGCTCAAGCAATCTCCACGGAGATGGGTGCGCCGATTGATCTCGCCCGAACCCGGCAAGCGCCGGCCGCCCAAAGGCACATGACGAATTTTCTTGAGGCGGTGAAGAGGTTCCAGTTCATTCGCCCCCTCGGCGATCATGCACCAAATGACCGGATCCTCATGGAGCCGATCGGGGTCGTTGCGCTGATTACACCCTGGAACTGGCCGATGCATCAAGTCGCACTGAAAGTCATTCCAGCGTTGCTGACCGGGTGCACGATGGTTCTGAAACCTTCCGAGTTCGCACCCATATCATCTTCGCTGCTGGCCGAGATCATCCAAGAGGCCGGGGTCCCAGCGGGAGTGTTCAACCTCGTTCACGGTGATGGTGAAGAAGCTGGCAATGCCTTGGTCTCGCATCCAGATGTCGCGATGATCAGCTTTACAGGGTCTACTGGAGCAGGGCGAAAGGTGCTTAGGGGTGCTGCAGATACCTTTAAGCGGGTTGCTCTGGAACTGGGTGGCAAAGGTGCAAACGTAGTGTTTGCTGATGCAGACGATCAAGCAATCGAGCGTGGGGTCAAGCAGTGCTTCTCCAACAGCGGTCAGAGCTGTAATGCACCAACGCGAATGCTTGTCGAACGTTCGATCTACGACGATGCCGTTGAAAAAGCGCGGCAAGCGGCTGAAGCCACACCCGTTGGAGCATCTAATTTACCTGGGCCCCATATCGGGCCTGTGGTTTCGGCTCGGCAATTCGAGCGAGTCCAGACCCTGATCGAGACCGGCATTCGCGAGGGTGCCCGGCTCGTGACGGGGGGATTAGGTCGGCCTGCGGAGTTCAACAAAGGTTACTTTATTAAACCAACTGTATTCGCGGATGTCGCGAATAGCATGACCATCGCCCAGGAGGAGATTTTCGGACCTGTCCTGTCAATCATCCCGTTTGACAGTGAGGATGAAGCTGTGCAGATCGCCAACTCCACCCTCTACGGCTTGACGAACTATGTGCAAAGCCAAAATCCTGAGAAGCGCAATCGAGTCGCGCGGCGCTTGCACTCGGGCATGGTGGAAATGAACGGACAGCCACGTGGCGCAGGATCTCCTTTTGGGGGTGTCCGCCACTCTGGAGGTGCCCGCGAGGGGGGCGTCTGGGGCTTAGAGGAATTTCTGACCGTTAAGTCTGTGTCTGACTGGGGAGATCCTACGATCAGCTAGCCTCACACGATCATACTGTGCTGGTCGGAAGCGGCTACTGAGTTTCGGTCACCCTAGCATCCGGGCATCCATCAGCGTCAGCCATCGATAGCAGGAGCGTTGCGGAAGACGTGATAGCGCCCGCCCGGGTCCGTCTCAAGACGGTAGTAATTGCGTACCGTCTTCTGCTCCTCACTTAACCACTACTCCGAAGTGGTCCGTTCCGGACTATCGGCTCGGATCACTTTGTGGCGGACATGTCGCCAGATGAGCAACGCCGGAGGATGATCGGGCAGGAGGGTAGTCGCTACCACGGACTCAGGTTTATTCGGCATGAGGTCACGACGCCAATCGGCACGGTAAGCCATTCATGCTGAGGGATAATGCGGGTGCAGTCTCTCCCACTGTTCCACAGGCTTGCAGGCTTCGACTTCGAGATCAAAGTGATCGCGCGGGTTTCAGCGGCCGCCTGAACCTCCATGAGATTTGATCACGCGCTTGACTCAAATACCTACTTCTACGGTAGATTGTCGAGACCATGAGGTTTTGTGGAGCAGGTATGAAGCGCTTGAGAGCGGGCCCATTCGACGACAACTTCAACGTCTTGGAGAGGCTGCTCTTGAGAACGATCTTGGACTAATTGCCCCACAAACGCTTATGCTCTCCTATTCCGAGGACAGCTTTCTCGGGCGGTGAGCATCTCCTCAACACGGCATAGCTGATGCCTTCAGCCGGAAAGCGATGATGGGCATACCGGGGATGGTGAGTCGTGTTGATCGTTTATCTATGGCAGCATCACGTCAGCGCCCAGTTACGTTGATAGTGCCATTCCGCCAATCCAAGTCTGCCTCACCTGCAGGCTGTCGTCGAGGAGGACGAGATCGGCCCGATATCCAGGTGCGATGCGGCCAAGTTCATGATCGAGCCGCAGGAAGCTCGCCGGCACGAGCGAAGCCATCCGCAGCACGTCCGGCAGGGCGAGGCCTAAGCGCTCGACGCTGTTGCGCACGGCGCTCGCCATGTCGAGATCGGAGCCGGCCAGCGTTCCGTCCTCCGTCGTGAGCCTGCCATCCTTGCGGTAGATCGGGCGGCCGTGGAGCTCGAAGCTCGTCAGGTCCGTGCCGGTCACCGACATAGCATCGGTCACGAGCATCATCCGCTCCGTGCCCTTGGCGGCAATGGCCACGCGCAAGGCAGCGTCGCTCACATGATGGCCGTCGACGATGAGGCCGCACCAGGTGTCACGGCTGTCGAGCGCCGCACCCACGGGACCGGGGTCGCGACCGGCGAGCGGCGGCATGGCGTTGAAGAGATGCGTGAAGCCGCGCAGGCCGTGGCGGGTGGCTTCCATGACCGTGTCATAGTCGCTCGCCGTATGCCCGGCGCAGATCAACACGCCGGCGGAGGCAAGCCGCGCAATGGAATCCATGCTGTTGCGCTCGGGCGCCAGCGTCACGAGGGTGCGGCCCTCCTTCAGGGAGGTCAGGATCGCGATGTCCTCGTCCTCCATCGGGCGCATGAAGGCAGGATTGTGCACGCCCTTGCGCTCGGGGCTGATGAAGGGACCCTCGACATGGATTCCGAGAACGCCTGGGATGCGGGCCGCCAGTGCCTCGCGCATCGCCTCCATCGCTTCCGCCATCATCTCGCGGGTGTCGGTGATGAAGGTCGGCAGGAGCCCCGTGGTGCCATAGGCGCGGTGCGCCTGCGCAATGGTTCTCAGCCCTTCGACGGTCCGCACATCGTTGTAGAGAACGCCGCCGCCGCCATTGACCTGAACGTCGATGAAGCCGGGAGCCAGCAGGCCGCTCACTGCGCGGCGTTCGATTCCGGTGCCGAGGTCCTGAACATGCGGCACGCCCGCGATGCGGCCGTTCTCGATTAACACGGCGCGGCCGTCGAGCATGTGCGACCCGTCGAAGATGCGGGCGCCGGTCAGAGCAACGGCCATCAGACGGTCTCCGTCACCTTGCGCAGCCGCGGCGGGCTGTCGGGATTGCGCCCGCGTGCCAGCGCAATGGCGTTCACGAGAGGATAAAAGCTCTGAATGAGAGCGATCGGGGCAAGATAGGGATGCACATCCTCGACCGGCGGCAGCATCACGGAGGCAGGACCTTCCGCCGCGCCGGCCACCACGACGGGAACGCCCTGTTCGTTCAGCTTCGTCACAAGATCGTTGACGCCGCTGAGCGTCTCGTCCTGCTGGCTGAGGACCAGGATCGGGAAGTGGTCGCCGGCCAGCGTCCAGGGGCCGTGCATCAGCTCGGCGGCACTCATGGCCTCCGCATGAACGCCCGATGTCTCCTTGAGCTTGAGCGCCGCTTCCTGCGCCACGGCGAAACCGACACCGCGCCCGACGACGAAGAGGTTGTCGGCATCAGAAAGGAGCGGCAGCGCGGGGAACCAATCGACGGCAGACGCTTTGGCGAGAACGTCCGGCAGGGTGTCGAGCGCGTTCAGCAGGTCTTGATCCTGCGACCAGTGGGCGACGAGCTGCAGGCCTGCCGCCAGCGCGGCGATGAAAGACTTCGTGGCCGCCACGCTCTTCTCAGGTCCCGCATGGAGCGGCAGCACCACCTCGCAGGTGGAGGCGAGCGGCGAGGTGGTGTCGTTCACCAGCGCAACCGTCAGCGCGCCATCATCGCGCCCAGCCTTGGCGAGGTTGAGAATATCTGGGCTGCGGCCCGATTGCGACACGGCGAGGAACAGCGCATCGCGCATGCGCGGACGCGCCTCGTAGACGGAGGTCACCGACGGGCCGACGGAGGCGGTCACGAGACCGGAATGGATCTCGAGCAGGTATTTGACGAAGGTCGCCGCATTGTCCGAGCTACCGCGCGCGCAGGTCACGGCAAAGGGCGGAGGCGAGGCGCGCAGACGCTCGCCCAGCTCCCGGCAGAGGGGCGCATTGCTCTCGAGCAGGCGCGAGACCACCTGCGGGGCCTCCTGCGCTTCGCGCACCATCCTTGTTTCCATATTCAGGCGCTCTGACATATCATCCTCAGATACCGGGGATGTCGCGGACATGCGGTGGCTACGCATTGAGTGCGGTAGCACCGGCGGCTGGAGCCGTATCCATTTCGAGGTGTTTGATGGGCACCTTCCTCTTCAGAAGATCAGCTGCGCCTAAAAGGCCGGCATCGGCACCGAGGAGGGCCGGTGCCAAGGACGGCCTGAGAGCAGAGGGGAAACGGGACAGAGCGGCCTCAAGACGGGGCAGGAAACCTGCTGCCAGGCCTACGCCGCCGCCGATCACCATGACCTCCGGATCAAGGATCGCCTGGAATCCCGGAAGAGCCATGGCGAGATGATCCACAGCCTCCGCGACAATGCCTTCCGCCCAGCTCTCGCCCGCCGCCAACGCGGCGAAAACCTGTCTGGCATCCGCATCATGGCCGGCGGTGCGGGCTGCTGCCGAGATGGCGAAGCCAGACGCCAGATCTTCCAAGCGGTGATAGCGTTTTCCCGGAGCCGGCACCGGAATTTGGCCGACATGCCCGGCAAGACCGCCCGATCCACTCAGGAGCTGGCCGCCGACGACGGCCCCTCCACCAATTCCGCTGGATACTGTCAGGAAGAGAAGATCGCGGCCTCGGCCAGCACCGAAGCGATACTCGCCCCAGGCTGCGGCCTGAGCATCATTCAGGGCCAGAACGGGACTGCCGAAGTGAGCGGCCAAGCGTGATGCCAGCGGGAAGTCTGCTGGGACGGGCAAAGTCGCCGGATTGACGGCTGTCCAGAGTCCGGTCCGTATCAGACCGGTCACGGCGGCCGCTACACCACTATACCGCCCGTGCCAGTCCCTTGTGGCATCGGCGGCAGCTCTCAGCCACACCTCTGCTCCGTCAGCGGGCTGAGTCGGAATCTGCCGCCGCTCGAGGACGCGGTTTTCCAGGACCAACGCCACAGCCGTCTTGCTGCCGCCGATGTCGATCGCAAGCATCGGCCTCGCTGGGGATGCTTCGCCTGCAATAGCGTCAACGAACCATTGCGTGATGTGCTCTGGGCGGGTGATGGCAGAGCCGACAACTACCGCCGCAGCCCCCGCGCGTATGGCCGCGGCCGCTAAGCGAGGCTCGTTGTAGCGGCCCTCAGCGAAGACTGGCTTACCCAACTTGGAGGCCTCTTCAACCAAACTGATATCCGGTGCACGCGGAGGAGGCCCTGCATCCGTGTAGCCGGACATCGTGGTGCCGATAATGTCTGCACCGAGTGCGCTTGCGTTCCTTGCCTCGGCCACTGTCGCAATGTCTGACATCGCAATGCGGCCCTGTGCGTGTACCGCCTCGATCAGGGTCAGCACTGGTACGGGCCTGACTCGGTCGGTAGCGTCGAAGGCGATGATCGTCGCACCGGCCTCGGACAGCGCGTTGATGTCTTCGAGCCATGGTGTGATCCGGACCGGTGTGTCCGGCAGGTCGCGTTTCACAAGACCGATGATCGGCAGCGAACAGGCAGCGGCGACAGCAGCGACATTGGCGATGCCTTCGATCCTGAGTGCTCTGGCGCCGGCATTCCGGGCAGCCAGTGCGAAGCGCACGACCGATGCGGGATCATCGAACGGGCCCTCAGGAACGGGCTGGCAGGAGACGACCAAGCCGCCCTTCAATCGCTCGGTGAGTGCTGTGGCCGCAGACTGTGAGGTCATGACTGTTCCGGACTTGTGTGGTGTTGTCGAGCAGAGCTTTACACTAGGAAGGTGCCGGGGATCGGGACCTCGCACCGGCTGGCGCTAGCCCGGTGGGCCGCTTCGATGCAGGCAACGACGTGGCGTCCATAGGCTCCGGTGACCGGGGAGGGCGTATCGTTCATGATGCTGGCGGCGAGGGCCCGCCACTCGCGTGCCACGGCCGCCCCCATCCAGTTCGGCTCGATGGATCCGGGAACTGGCGTCCAGACCCCGTCTTGTCCAGTGGAAACTCCATGATCGAAATCGATCCGGATCGTGCCGTTCTCGCATACAAGGTCCATAGCGAAGGTCACGGCACCATCGCGGTAGCCGACGCTGGCCACTTGGCCGACTCGGCCATTTGCAAAGCGCAAGCTGATCAGGGCTGCATCATCAGCCTCTTGTTCGTGGAAGTAGGTGCCGGTCATGGCTGTCACCCCGACTACCGGCTGCCCCATGAGCCATATCAACCGGTCGAGCGCATGGATGCCGGCCGTCATCAGCATCCCGCCCCCTGACGCATGGTTGATGTGCCAGGGACGCCGGTTGCTCTCCATCCACAGCTTGATCATCCAGCTCGAGCCCAGAACCGGCGCACCGAACACGCCCGAGTCGATGATCTCCTTGGCTTTGAGGCAGGGCAGGGCAAAGTGCATCACGTGCCCGATCATGAGTTTGACACCGTACGCATCCGCAGCCGCAAGCATGGTGTCGCAGGCAGCGACGCATGGCGCCATCGGCTTCTCAAGCAGGATATGCTTGCCTGCCTGCGCCGCCCCGATGGTGATTGCTTCATGCAGATGGTGCGGCGTGGCAATCAGAACAGCATCGACCTTTGGATCCTCGAGAAGCGCAGGCCAGTCGCTATAGCCCTTGCCACCATGTTCGGCCGCAAACGCTGCGGCGGCGTCCGCATCCTCGCGGCAGGACGCGACGAGCCTGACCTCCTCAACCTCCGCCATCGCGCGGGCGTGAACCGCTCCGAAGTGGCCAGCCCCGATAATCCCTACTCCGATCATGCTGTTGCCTTCTCGTATGCGGCGTCGATGACCTGCATCGCTGCCTGATAGTGCTCAATGCTGACCGTGGGGGCCTCACCGGAGCGGAGCCTGGCGAATGTGTCAGCCATGAACAGCCGGTAGCGCGTGCTAGGATGCTCAGGGACGAGCGTGCGGATGCTCCCGTCATCCAAGGTCGCGCACTGTGCCGTCTCACCTCGGTCAATCAGGTAAGCGTTGCGGGTTGCGATCCGCCACTCGAAGTCCCCGCCCGGAGCCATCGAGGCATAGGTGTAGCCCGCTTCGACCGTGAAGAGCGTTCCGGCCTCGTCGCGCAGGGTCACGTGGGCGTGGTCCTCGACCCGCTCGTCATGGTTGCGATTTCCGATGGAGGCTGAGACGACGCGCAAGGTTCCCTGGGTAAGCGAAAGGGCGGCATCGATGCCATGAATTCCGAGGTTGCGCAGTGCCCCGCCGCCGCTGATTGCCGGATCGAGCATCCAACCGACTGCGTCGTCGCGGTAGCGTTGAGGAGGGCCGTTGACGATCCGGAAATGACAATGGGCGAGCTTGCCGAGGCGCGCCCTCGTGTCGAGCTCCGCCATTGTACGGAAGACCGGGCCGAAACGGTTTGGGAAAGGTACGCCGACAAAGCTCCCCCGGCTCCGGGTAGCCTCGACGATATGCATCAACTCGCTGGTGGTGGGGGCCGCCGGCTTCTCTAGGATCATCGGGATGCCGGCGGATACGACCTTCAGTGCGACGTCCCGAACATTCTTGGGGAAGCCCATGACAACAATCAGGTCAGGCCGCTCATCGAATACCTGCTGAACGCTCTTGCGAACCGCGACATTGTAGGTGGCGGCAAACTTGGCTGCCGCTCCCGTATCAGGATCCCAAACGGCCATGACCTCGCCGCCTGAGGACCTCACCGCATCCAGATGCATCGCGGCGTGCCAGTGGCTCACGCCCAGCAGACAAACCCTCATATGATAGACCTGTCCTCTTACCCACTTGCTGGATATCCTACAAGCTGATATGTAGCAAGAAGATTATGAGTACCACTGCGCCAACCTGGAGACGGCGAGCAGGAGTGAGGAATGTCCGGTTTGAGAGACATAAAGCCCTTGACCAAACCGCCATCCCTGCATGTAACCGTACAGGAGAGCCTGCGCAGCTACATTGAGGACAACCAGCTCAAGGCTGGGGACGCGCTGCCGCCCGAGTCTATTCTTGCTCAGCAGCTGGGGGTCAGCCGCAACTCTGTCCGGGAGGCGATCAAGGCTCTCGAATCCGTGGGTATCCTGGAAACCCGCCGCGGCATCGGCGTCTTTGTGAAGCAATTCTCGTTCCAGCCCCTGCTGGACAATCTCGCTTACGGCCTCGGCGACGCCCTGCGGGATGTTGAGGAGCTTCGTGACTTACGCCGTGTTCTCGAAACCGGGCTCATCCATAAGACAGTTGAGATGATCAGCGAGGAGGATCTCGCCGCTTTACGCCAGGTGACGGAGCGCATGCGCCAGCGGGCCGAGCGCAACGAGAGCTTCGCCGAGGAGGACGAACAGTTCCATCGACTGCTGTTCCGCTGCCAGAACAACCGGATGCTCACCGGCCTGATCGAGATCTTCTGGCGGGCCTTTTACAAGGCTTCCAACTTTGCCAACCTCGCCAATTCCGACCCGCTCTCTACGTGGCGCGATCATCACGAGATTGTCGAGGCGGTGGCGGCGCACGATGTCGAACGGGCCCGGGAGAGGCTCGACAAGCACTACGAGGGCATTCTCGAAGTGATCGCCAATAACAGAAGAATAGCTACCACATAACGGGAGGAAATGATGCAGCTGAAAACTTTGACACGAGCCATCTCCGTCGCAGCGCTTCTTGGGGCAACAGTCCTGACGACTTCAGTGACAGCCCAGGAACAGAAGACGATCACGGGCGGCTTTGACGTCGGGCCCGGCGGCTTCCAAGGCAACTTCAATCCACTTGCGGCGACAGGTGGGTTCACCTGGCTCAACGTCTACTTTGAGCCGCTGATCAACTACAATGCTGATCTGACGGCGATCGAAGGGGCTCTCTCCACCGAATATTCAGTCAATACTGACAAGACCGAGTATACCTTCAAGCTCGCCAACGAGACGTGGCACGACGGCAAGCCTTTCACCTCCAGGGACGTGAAATTCACGGTGGAACTTGCCAAGAATGGTGAAACCGGAACGGTCTTCGCCGCACGCCTCAACGCGATCGCATCCGTTGAGACGCCTGACGAACGGACGGCAGTCATCAAACTCTCGCGCCCCGACGCGGGTCTCCTCGCGACGCTGACGAAGCTCATGATCCTGCCCGAGCATGCGCTTGCCGGCACGACGCCGAAGGAGCTGGCAACCAGCACGTGGTGGGCGACCAAGCCCATTGGAACAGGCCCCTTCAAGTTCAAACAATATGTGACCGACCAATACGTCGAGCTGGTGGCCGACGACGATTATCGCCTTGGCCGGCCAAAGGTGGACCGGGTGATCAACCGCTACTTCAAGAACACAGCGGCCGCCGTAGCAGCGCTGCGCGCGGGAGAAATCCAGTTCACCTACGTTGAGCCCGACGATGTCGCGGCTTTCAAGGACAACAAAGGGTTCAAGGTCATCGAAGGACAATCCTTCGTGGTCAACTACGTGGGCTTCAACCAACAGGTTCCGCTCTGGAAGGACGTGCGTGTGCGCCAAGCCGTGATGCACGCCATCGACCGCCAGGCCATCATCGACAGCCTCTATGGCGGAGCCGCGACTGTCGCCAATTGTGGCTACGTTGCCAAACAGCTTGTCCCTGAAGGCTTGAACCCCTATGCCTACGATCTGGCCAAGGCCAAGGCTCTCTTGGCGGAAGCCGGTTGGGATAAGATCAATGGCAGCAAGCCGATCACTTGGCTGACCTATTACAACACACCCCAAGCCGCTAATGTCATGGCGGCTGTGCAGGCCATGCTCGCGCAGGTCGGCATCAACGTGGTGCCGCGGGTCGTCGACACGCCGACCTATAACGGCATCATCTACGCCGGCAACCCTGACTTCAACCAGTTCCCGCTCGTTTACGCCGGGCTTCAGAACGGGCCAGATCCGTCGGGTCTCAACATTGGCCTGAATGCGGCACAGAAGCCCCCCGCCGGGGCGAACTTCCTGCGCATTGAGATGCCGGAACTGACCAAGGCGCTCGACACCGCGCTTGCGGAGACCAATCCGCAACAACTCAACACGCGCTACCAAGACGTTTGCAAGGCGATGAACGCCAATCTCCCCTGGGCCACCATGTGGGTCGCCAACCGCTATGGCGTTGCCTCGACCAAGCTGAAGGATTTCGTCTGGGTGCCCGCTCCGGCCGGCGGACCTTACAACGCGCACCCGGATAAATGGTCAATCGAGAGGTAAGCGCACCCGTCGGAGCATCGGGGAAGGCGGCACAGTCCCAATTGGGCTGCCTTCCCATACCCACAAGGCATACTCATGCTGCCGTACATCCTGAGGCGCCTCGCCACCGGTCTGCTGATGCTCGTTGCCCTAAGCATGCTCGTCTTCGTCCTTCTGCGCTTGGCACCGGGCGATCCGATCGACGCTTACGTCAACCCCAACGTTGCCATGTCCCAGGCGGAGATGGATGCAATACGGGCGCGTCTTGGGCTCGACCAGCCTCTGCCCATTCAGTATCTCGCGTGGCTGCGGGCTGCCGCTACCGGCGATCTCGGATACTCGATCCAGCGTAACGGTGTGAGGGTTCTGCCCCTTGTGCTCGAACGCATTGGGCCAACCATCCTGCTGATGGCAGCTGGACTGGTCATCGCAATTGTCATCGGCATCGGGGCGGGGATTCTCAGCGCCGTCAGGCGCAATTCCCCAACTGACATCGGCTTTTCCGTCATCGCCTTCTTTGGCATCTCGAGCCCCGCCTTTTTGACGGCGCTCCTAGGCTTGTACCTGTTCTCAGTAGTCCTCCGCTGGGCGCCATCCGGCGGCATGCTGACACCTGGCGCCCCGTTCTCGATTGGCGACCTCCTCGCCCATCTCGTGCTGCCCGCCTGCCTTCTGTCCATCGGCCATGCGGCCCTGATCATGCGCTACATGCGCGCGTCGCTCCTCGAAGTGCTGAACCAGGATTATGTCCGTACCGCTCGTGCCAAAGGCGTCAAGGAGTTCTGGGTTATCATGAAGCACGCGGTGCGCAATGCACTGCTGCCGGTCGTCACCCTGATCGGGTCAACCATCGGCATTGCGGTGGGTGGAGCGATCTTCATCGAGAGCGTCTTCAACTGGCCCGGCATGGGACTGCTCCTGATCAATGCCGTCGATACCCGTGACTATCCGGTCATCATGGGCGCGACGCTGATCATCGGAGCGTGCGTGATCGTGGTCAATCTCCTAACCGACATCGCGTATGCCGCCGTCGACCCCCGTATTCAGGTCGCCTGACCATGAGTGCTCCTGCCGCCATACCTGCTTCTCGCCGAGGGCCGATCGCCCGGGCCCTCGGCCGATTCGTCACCAACCGCATGGCTCTTTTGGGGCTCACAGTTTTTATCGTCATTCTCATGGCAATCCTGTCCTATCCGCTCTGGTGGGCGTATACGCCCAACCAAATCGACCTGCGCGCCCTCAACAAGGGGCCTAGCGCCAGCCATTGGTTTGGAACCGACGGCGTCGGGCGCGACGTCTTCGCGCGTCTGATGCAGGGCGGCCGTATCTCGCTTCTCGTGGCGGTTACATCCGTAGCGGTCTCACTGGTCATTGGCTTCCTTGTGGGTGCGGTATCATCCTTCAGCGGGCGTGTGGTCGACGGCGCCATCATGCGCCTCGTTGATCTTGCCATGACGCTGCCCCCGGTTATCCTGCTGCTTGTCCTCGCCTCGATTGTCGGGACCGGCATTGTGCCCACAATTGCCGTGATCTCGCTGCTGTCATGGCCCGTTCTGTCACGCATGGTCCGAGCCCGTCTTCTTGAGCTGCGCGAGCGCGACTTCGTGGTCGCTGCGCGCGGAATGGGAGCCGGGATGGGTCACCTGCTGTTCCGACACGGTCTCCCGAACTGCATTGATATTCTCGTGGTCTATGCAACCCTGCAGATCGCTAATGCCATCCTGCTCGAGGCAGGCCTGTCCTTCCTTGGACTTGGCATCGCTCCTCCAGAGGCCAGCTGGGGTAATATGCTGAATGCGGCCCGCTCCACCAGCGTGCTTGAGCAGTATGTCTGGCAATGGATGTTCCCAGGCGGGGCACTGGTCACCACAGTGCTGGCGATCAACTTCGTCGGTGACGGCCTGCGTGACGCCTTCGATCCCCGCTCCGATCTTCAATAACCAAGCAACAAAGGCTCACTATGACCAACTTCCGCGGCGTTGTGCCTCCCGTCGTCACTCCCCTGACCGAGAACTTCGAGGTCGATTATCCCTCCTACACCAAAGTCCTCGAACATCTTATCGCGGGCGGTGTGCACGGCCTCTTCGTTCTCGGCTCGACAAGTGAGGTGATCTTCCACGACGAAGCCACCCGGCGCCAGATCCTTGAGCATACGGTGAAGGTGGTGAACGGACGCCTGCCAGTTTTGGCCGGTGTCATCGATCCGACCACTGACCGGGTCATTGGCCATGCAAGAGCAGCGCAATCGATCGGTGTCGATGCCGTTGTCGTGACGGCTCCCTTCTATACCCGGACGAGCCAGCCGGAAGTCGTCGACCATTTCCGCTACGTGCGCGAGGCGCTTGAGATCCCCGTGATTGCCTATGACATTCCCGTCTGCGTGCACACCAAGCTCGAGCGCAAGACAACGGTGACGCTGGCCCGCGAGGGTACCATCGCTGGGCTCAAGGACTCAAGCGGTGACGACGGCAACTTCCGCTTCTGCCTGCTCGATCTCGCCGACAAGCCCGACGTCTTCCTGATGACCGGCTCCGAGATCGTCGTCGATAACGTCCTCCAGATGGGAGCGCATGGTGTGGTCCCGGGTCTCGCCAACGTGGACCCGCATGGTTATGTCCGGCTGTGGGATCATGCTCAAGTGGGCAATTGGGAGGCTGCGCGCAAGGAACAGGAGCGTCTGTGCCGGCTGTTCGAAATGGTCTGGGTTTCGCTTCCTCGCACCAGCGCGGGTTCGGCGGGGGTGGGCGCCTTCAAGACCGCTATGCGCTCCCTCGGCATCATCGCCACCAATACGATGGCGCGGCCCCAGCGGTCGCTCAACGCTGAGGAGGCTGCAAAAGTCGAAGAGATCGTCCGCGCCGCGGGGCTCAGGAGCTGAAGCCATGCGTACCGCCCCGATCCTGGATATCTCAGGCCTCAAGACGGTGTTCCGGATCGGGGGACGGCAAGTGGCCGCCGTACAAGACTTGGAACTGACCATTGCGTCAGGCGAGACCCTGGCGCTGGTCGGCGAATCCGGATCGGGCAAATCCGTCACCAGCCTCTCGATCATGGGGCTGCTACCCAGGGCAGTGGGGAAGGTAGCCGAGGGCAGCATTCTGTTTCGAGGAAAGGCGGGCCAGGCACGGGACCTGACCAAACTCGATGCCGAGGGCATGCGGCACATCCGGGGCAATGACATCGCTATGGTCTTCCAGGAGCCCATGACGAGCCTCAACCCGGTCTATACTATTGGCGAGCAGATCGCCGAGCCCATGCGCATCCATCTTAGGCTAAGCCACAAGGACGCGGCTGCCGCGGCGGTCAAGCTTCTGGCCGATGTCGGCATCCCCGATCCCGAGCGGCGCGCCAGGCAATATCCGCACGAGCTCTCGGGCGGCATGCGCCAGCGTGCCACCATTGCGATGGCGCTTTCCTGTGACCCGGTCCTGCTGATTGCCGACGAACCGACCACCGCACTCGATGTGACGATCCAGGCCCAGATCCTCGATCTCTTTCAGAAGCTGCAGGCGGAACGGGGTATGGGCATCTTGTTCGTCACGCATAACCTAGGGGTCGTGGCCGAGATCGCCGACCGGGTGGCCGTGATGTATGCAGGCCGGATTGTCGAGACCGGCACCGTTGCCGATGTGTTCAGGCATCCACGGCACCCTTACACGATCGGGCTGATGCGCTCCGTCCCCAGGCTGGGGGAGGCGACCGAGCTGAGACGGAAGGGGATCCCGCTGCCGACGATCGCGGGCTCCGTGCCGAGCCTCATGCTGCTCCCGAAGGGCTGTTCCTTCGCTCCCCGTTGCCCCTATGCAATTGACGCATGCAGGGCCGATGTTCCGCCCTTGTATGAAACCGGCAGTGGCCAGAAGAGCCGCTGCATTAGATGGCAGGAGGTTTAGGGATGGAAGAACCGCTGCTCTCGGTCAGAGGATTGACCAAGCATTTTAAGCCGGCTGGATTTTCCCGCGGGGCAGTCGTGCGCGCTCTCGAGGATGTTTCCTTCGATGTCCCACGCGGCAAGGTTGTTGGCCTTGTCGGGGAGTCAGGCAGCGGCAAGACCACGATCGGGCGATCTGTGCTGCGCCTAGTCGAACCAACATCCGGCGAGGTACGCTTTAACGGGATCGATCTTACCAAGCTGTCTGCTGCCGAGATGCGCCGGCAACGCAAGAGCATGCAGTACATTTTCCAGGATCCCTTCGCGAGCCTGTCGCCGCGAATGACGATCGGCCAGATTCTGACGGAAGGTCTTGAGATTCAACGTGTGGGGACGCGCCAGGAGCGGACCCAGCGTGCTAAGGCGGCACTCGAGGCCGTCGATCTGCCAGCTGACGCCTTTGAACGCTATGCGCATGAGTTCTCGGGTGGGCAGCGCCAGCGGATCGGGATCGCACGCTCCTTGGCGCTTGAGCCGCAGTTAATCGTCGCGGACGAGCCTGCCTCGGCGCTAGATGTTTCAATCCAGGCTCAGATTGTCAACCTGTTGCGCGATCTGCAGATCCGCCTCGGTCTGACGATGCTCTTCATCTCCCATGATCTGGCGGTCGTCGAGTATATTTGCGATACGGTCATCGTGCTTTACCTCGGGCGTATCATGGAGCTTGCGCCGAGCGAACAGCTTTATGCGGATCCGCGCCACCCCTATACGCGAGCGTTGCTCTCAGCGATTCCAAACCCAGATCCTACCAAGTGCCGCACCCGGCAGATCCTGAAGGGTGATATCCCAAGTCCGGCAAACCCACCTTCAGGATGTGTTTTCCGGACGCGATGCCCCTATGCGGTCGAGCGATGCGCTGGGGTAGTGCCGCCTCTCGAAGAGGTTTCGCCGGGACATTTCAAGGCCTGTATCCGGCACGAGGTGAGCGGATGACGCCGGTAAGCGGAAGACGGCATCAACGCTCCCTCAGTTCCTCCGCGTTGCGCCGCCACCTACAACCCCAGATTTGACAGCCGGAGGGATTGAGGCATGCAGCCAACGGTTCACCAGACGAGAACTCTGATGATGCATCGCACCGCCGGTGATAGCGCGCCGTCGCGGCTGCGCGGCAATTGGGCGACACTTCTTCTTCCGATTGCAGACGACGACTCGGTTGACTTCGGGCGGCTCGCCACCGAGATCGAGGCGTTAATCGATGCGAGAGTCGATGGTGTCTATTCCAACGGAACGGCCGGTGAATTCCACAACCAGATGGAGATTGAATACGACAGGATTCAGGAACTTCTTGCGGATCGGTGCACCGCCGCCGGCGCCCCCTTCATCATCGGTGCGTGCCATCCTGACCCGTCGGTCTCATGCGATCGAATCCGCCGGGCTACGCGTCTTGCTCCCGCTGCCATCCAGGTAATCCTGCCGGATTGGGTGCCGGTGACCGATTCCGAGGCTGTCGATTTTCTCTCTATGGCGGCCGATGCTGCAGCGGGGATACCCCTCGTCTTGTACAATCCGCCTCACGCAAAACGCGTATTGACGCCGGCGGAGCTTGAATCGGTGCTGCGGCGGGCAGGTTCCGCTGTCCATGGCATCAAGCTCGCCGATGGCGACGCCCTCTGGTACGCCGCGGCACGGCAGCATCTCACCGAATGGGCCGTTTTCGTTCCCGGCCACCATCTTGCGACAGGCATCAGCGAAGGCGTCGCAGCAGGCGCCTTCTCCAACATTGCCTGTCTCAGCCCTCGCGGTGCTCAGGCTTGGACCGATCGGATGTCGTTCGATCTTCCCGCTGCCCTCGACCTTGAATGCAGGATCCGCACGTTCCTGGATACATATATTCTGCCTTACCGCCTCAATGGCGGTCACTCCAATGCGGCACTCGATAAGCTGCTAGCCTCCATCGGCAACTGGGCCCCGATCGGAACCCGCTTGCGCCGCCCCTATCGCTGGATCGCAGAAGCAGAGGCCAACCGTCTGAGATCCATCGCGCGGGACCTTCTTCCTGAATTATTCAAGGGTCAGTAGGTGGGGCGATATCCCTAATGGGATGGGCACTCCGAGCGCCCGTTTCACTCGAGTTTCGGAATTAATCGCCCCGGAGACTCTTTCGCTTCACCATCATCAACCTCATGGCCAAGCCAACGGATCTGGCCTTGATGGTTGCATTATGAAACCATTTGATTGGAAACGCACGGCCATGTCTATAGACCACAGTGTGGCGCCCAGCGGCGCCGTTAACGGTGACGCACGCTCTCACAAGATCGCACGCCAGGATGAAGCCGCCGGGAAGGGCCGGGCCACGGGAGGTGCGCCTTGACCGAACTTGAGCCGCGTCACATCCCTGCTGGGTGGGGCCGCCAATTGCGTGAACTAAAATTACCATTACGGGCATGTCACATCCGGGGGGCTCGTCCTCGTCTTGGGGGCGTCACGACCCTTCACTGAGGACAAAATGACCAAAGCCAGATTGGACTACTTCGCCGCCGCACCCGACGCCATGAAGGGCATGCTCGAACTCGAGAAGGCTGTGAAGAACGTTAGCTTGGAGCCGAGTCTCGTCGAGCTTGTGAAGATCCGGGCCTCCCAGATCAACGGCTGTGCCTACTGCATCTACATGCACACCAAGGCCGCGCGGGAGATTGGCGAAGCCGAGGAGCGCCTCTACCTTCTCAATGCCTGGCGTGAGTCCCCGCTGTACAGCGATCGGGAGCGGGCGGCACTCGCCTGGACCGAGTCCTTGACGCTGATCTCCCAGACCCATGCTCCGGACGAGGATTATGCGGCCTTCAAGGAGCATCAGTGACAAGGAGCAGGTCGAACTCACCCTGGTGGTCAGCGCTTACAACGCCTGGAACCGGTTCGCCATTGGCTTCCGCTCCACCCATCCCGCGAAGGCCGGCCGTGCCGCCACTTGAGACAGAGGCGGCGGATCTGTTCCGCTCGCTTCGGCCGAGGCTGATCCGCCTTGCCTACCGCATGCTCGGCTCCATCGCAGAGGCGGAGGACATTGTCCAGGAGGCGTGGCTGCGTTGGCACAAGGCCGACCGCTCGGCCGTTTGGGACCCACCCGCCTATCTGTCTCAGACAGTCACCCGTCTGTGCCTCGATCATCTCAAGTCGGCGCGGGTGAGGCGCGAGACCTACATCGGTCCGTGGCTGCCTGAGCCGGTCTTCGATGCCGGAGCGGATGATCCGGATGAGGATCTGTCTCTGACCCTTATGATGGCGCTGGAACGTCTCTCCCCGCTGGAGCGGGCAGCTTTTCTCCTGCACGACGTGTTCGGCATGGGTTTTGACGAGATTGCCACAACGCTGAGCCGCGAACCCGCTGCCTGCCGCCAGCTTGCGTCCCGCGCCCGCAAGCATGTGCAGGCGGCGCGACCCCGCTACAGCGTCTCGAAGGACGAGGGCCAACGCATTGCGGAGGCCTTCTTTGCCGCCTCCCGGAGCGGCGATGTTGATGCCCTCAAGACACTCCTGGCGGAGACCGTGGTCGCCTACACCGAGGGTGGTGGCGTCAAGATCGCAGCCTTGAACCCGCTCCACGGTTTTCGTCGGGTGGCCCGGTTCTTCGCTGGTTTGGCTCACAAGGTGAATGGCGCTCAACCTCCCGTGCTCTATCGCGGTTCGATCAATGGCCTGCCGGGTTTCGTGACGCTTGAACGGGGAGACGTGGTGGAAACCACGGCCCTGCAGGTCGAGGATGGGAGGATCACAGCCATCTATATCGTCCGAAACCCGGAGAAGCTCCGCCACCTGCCACAGATGTCTTACATACGCTACTAGGAGTCCTTGGGTTCCCGTCAGGACAACACCACGATTCGTCGTTTCTTACGGAAGTGAGAACGCTCGCAAAGCATAACCATAATGACCGTGTCGTATGTCCCGATCACACCGATGGTGCCACGGCTATTGTGGTTGACTTTGATATGAAGTCTCGGAGGACAGGAATGTCGATTGATTTCCAGAGGAGCGACATTGATCGCGCGGCTCTCGTCATCATGCACTACCAAGCCGATGTGTTCTCTATTCTCTTCGGGGAACAGCCGTCGCCGCTACTGGACCGGTGTAACGCTCTGATCCGCCGCTGGCGTGAGACCGGTCGGCCGGTGGCGTTCCCCAACTTCTCGCTGGGCGAGGAGTATCAACATGCCCCGCCGGCGACCAACCGCCAGATCACACCGTATTTGCCGAGTGGACGATTTCGTACCGGCCTGCCCGTCGAAGGGCTGGCGACCGAACGGGGCGACCTGTTCTATGCCTGTCCGCGTGCCAGCGTCTTTCACGGCACCTCGCTCGATGCCGACCTTCGAGCACGCGGCGTCAACACGCTTGTGATGGCGGGGATCAGCACCACCGGCGTTGTTCTCTCAAGCGTCGCCTGGGCCAGTGATGCGGACTACGACCTGCGTCTGGTCAAGGACTGCTGCTACGACCCTGATCAGGAGGCCCACGAGGCTCTCTTTCGCTCCGGGTTCGGTGGACGCGTACAGGTCGTGTGAAGCGCGAACTAACCTGTTCTGCGAACCCGTCTTGTCACGAATTCAGTTGCAGCATCGTCTTACAGTGGGGTCGAGCGGAGGTTCCTCCGGCGGCTCAGTTCTAACTACAAATACCCCACTTAGGACAATCAGCATGAAGGAAGATTCGCGGCTAGAGAAGGGCAGATACTGTTCCGACAGTGCATTCTACGGATCTCAGATTGGCATAATCATTGTTGCTCTTCACATCATCCACCACGTCATCATAGATGCCATTCCGGAAGATACACTCGCGCATGTAGCCCGTGAGCTAATTGCCGGGGCGCTTGGCGGTGCTATCCTGTTCGCAGTATTTAACTTCTCAGTTAGAAGACTCCGGAACATGACTGCTCTTTGAGCGTCCGGCGACGAAGGAGCAAGCGCACCTGCGAACCGGAGATCCTCGCATGGTCTTGAAACTTCTGACACTTGGTCTGACAGCGCTGGTCCTAGTGCCGAGCGCCGCACACCAATTCGAGATGCTCGTAAGCACGGGCTTGATCGCGACGCATACTTTATAGTCCAGGGAATCTATGCTGTTGAGCTTGGTTTGGCATTCCGACTTTCACAACGGAGTGCGCGACATACCATTGGCAGTGGGCTCGGCTGAGCGGTACCATGCCATCGCTTCTGTTCAACCCGCGTTTCCAATCCTATAACCTCCGGAACTTCGGGGCAAACGGGACGACAGCCATGCCACTCCTCGGTCGCTTGGCTTAAATCCCAGCTTCCCCGACCGACTGAGTGAGAGGCCTCCTGTGACGATCAACCCAGTAGAAACCATCCGCAAGCAGCTCGACTTCCTACCAGAGCTCGACCGGCTTAAGTCGGTTCTGCGGCAGTCGCCACTGATCAATCGCGCCCGACGGGAAAATTCGGCCGAGCATTCATGGCACCTTGCAATGTTTGCTTTGGTTCTTTCGGAACATGCCGAGGGGGTGGATGCCCTGCACGTTGTTAAGCTCCTGCTGCTCCATGACATTGTTGAAATTGATACCGGAGACGCGCCCATCCACGTCGCAGGCAGGGATACGGCTGTGTTGATGCAAGACGAACGTGCGGCCGCCGAACGCATCTTCGGAATGCTGCCTCTCCATCAGGCGCAGGAATTTCTCTCCCTCTGGCTGGAATTCGAACCTGGGGTGACACGCAACGCACGCTTCGCCAGGGCGCTGGATCGCCTTCAGCCCTTGCTCCTGAACACGCTCACGAATGGAGGTACATGGGCCGAGAACGGCGTCACTGAGCAACAAGTCATGGATCGCTACGGCCCCGTGATTGAGGGAGGCTCTACTCTTCTATGGCAGGTGGCCTCCGCTATGGTTCGGGAGCACTTTTATAGACGTCATGCTAACGTGAGCTAGGGCGACGACCTTTGACCAAGATACGCGATAACCATGTGTAGGAGAATCCCGCCCGGACCTCAGGGAGCCCTTCCTGTGTGTTGAGTCTGGGAGAGCGCGTGCACGCCCTCACGGTGACGTCAGTGGTTCCGCTTGATAGGCCCGATTAAGCAGTTCCAACAAGGCAGGCGCGTCTGGTAAACGGGTCGAACCGATCTGTCGAACGGGAACCCCCGGCGTCCAGGAGTTCATGACGACCGCTCCGGACAATATCGAAAGATCTGCGAGTCTCACCTCCTGCACACGCTGGGGAACGCCGAGGCGCTCCAACTGCCGACGGAGAATACTCATCGTGATGCCGCTCAGCACGTCTGCCTCAGGCCACACCACCGCGTTTCCATCCCAGAATGCGAGGTTCCAGATCGTTCCTTCACTCAGCCGATCTAGATGATCAACAAAGGCAGCGTCATCAAATCCTTGTGCGGCAGCCTGGCGGAGGAAGTACGTCTTCGCGACCTCGCCAACATGCTTCACGGCTGGCAGGACCCGCTCGTGTTTGACCGTCATCAGAGATAATGGACCCTGCGGGCCGGCCGCCGCTGGTCCTGTACGGATCAGGACCTCAGGTTCCACATCGGGCCCGGCAACCGTAAACTCGCCCGCTGGTGAGTAGATCGTCGCCATCAAGGAAACGTCAGCCGGCCCCGCCTCTATGGCCATTCGCAGATACGATCGCACCTGATCGTCAGGCAGTGCCCGACCAAACAGTTCTAGCGAGGCGGAACGCAGCCGCTCCAAATGAAGGTCGAGGCCCCGGATCTGTCTCCCTCGCACCTGCATGGCTGTGAAATGGGCATACCCAGCGAAGGATAGCGGCGCCAGATCCTCGCTGGTCGCTGTCTGGCCGTTGCGTTGCACAACAAGAAATTCTGGTAAGCGATTCGCCATTGGGTTCACTCCAGTGCCTTGCGTCGAAACATGGACGTTGCCGTGTTTCGCTATGTGAATGCGTCAGTACTTGCGATCATCGTCCATTGAATGCGATCGAGGAAACGAGTAGTTCTTGATGAATCATTCAATCTGGCTTGAAGATGATGAACCGCATGCTGCCAGGAACGCGGGCGCTCAGGACATTTGAGGCGGCTGGAAGGCATTTAAGTTTCACCCGTGCGGGCGAAGAGGTAGGGTTGACACCTGCTGCAGTCAGCTACCAGATCAAGGAGATTGAGGAGCAGCTGGGTATCGTACTTTTCAAGCGGACCAGCCGCAGGACTCAGCTCACACCAGCGGGGGCTGTGTTGTTCGAGGCTGCCGCCGACGCACTGAATAGGCTGCAGCGCGCCACGGGCCGCGCCCGGCGGCTCGCCCGAGGCACCTCGCACTTGCGTGTATCGCTAAGCGCCAGATTCGCTACGAACTGGCTCTTGCCCAGGCTCCCGCAACTCAGGGCCTCGAACCCGGGCCTGGAATTGACCTTCGACATCTCCGATGAGATGCGGGACTTTGAAGCCGACGACATCGATATTGCGATCCGGTTCGGCACCGGCCGGTATGAGGGCTTGTGTTCGGACCGACTGTTCGACACGATCATCGTCCCTGTCTGCAGCCCGAGGCTGATCGAGAGCGGCGCTCGCCTGGAAGAGCCGCGGGATCTGCTCGAGCACACACTCTGTTATGTGGACTGGAGAACCGACGGTATGGTCTGGCCGAACTGGCGTATGTGGATGGCGGCAGCCGGCATCGAGGACTTCGACGACAGCCGATGCGTCGGGTTCCCCGACTCAAGCTACGTTGTGCAGGCAGTATCCGAGGGGGAGGCTGTTGGGCTCGCTGATCTGGACATGATCGCTACGGATCTGTCCCAAGGGCGATTGGTGAGATTATTCGACATCGGCCTGAACGTTGCGAAGGATTATGCCTATCATCTCGTCTACCCGGACAGCAGCAGACAGGATCCAACGGTGCTGGCTTTCCGGGAATGGATGTTGGATGCGGCAACTCAGTCAATCGAGCCACCAATGCGAGTCCCTGGATAAAGCTCTTCTTAAGCCTTCGCAATTTGATCGATCTCTGGTCCCTGTGAAGCATCACCCATAGGATTGGTCGAGACCAGCCCCGCCAAGCCTTACCACGCGGGAGGGACACCTGCTCGCTTATGACGTCGCCCACTGGATGACCTTTCTGGCTGCTGCCCTCCAGCTCAATGTCTCTCCGGGTCTGATATCGCGTTTTTACAGTAACCATTCGCCCATGGACTGGCCCGGCTCAATGTAAGCCGTCCTGGTTCCCAGAGCCATGATCCACTGATGCATGGCTTTAGCCACGAACTCGGATCCGTTATCGGACCGACTATGGCTTGGATGCCACGCGGATGAACAGATCCGAGGGCACGTCGAATGCATCCACGGCCTTGAGCTTCCGGTTCACCTGGATGGCCATACATTCGCGTGTGAACTCGTCGATGACGGTGAGCATGCGGAACTTGCTTACTCCTCGCCACGTCGATCATCTTGCTGGGTCACGACAACAACCTCCGGGACTGAGGTTATCCTTCGGAGCGTCTCTCCACCTGAGAAGGGTGCAGAGTACGGTAGAAGAACGCGCTCAAGGCCGATATCACGAAGTAGATGATCATTCAGCGTCTCAGTTCGGGCGAAGCTGTTCCGGGGTGTATGATGCCTATTCCTATAGGGCAGTCGGATGGCCAATGATTTGAACAGAAGCATAGGCCCGAGAAGGATTCGGTATCGAAGAGCACTCAGAGGCATCGTCGTTTCCTTGGAGAGGATGTCTGTGCGGCCGGTCAAGGCACGACAAATGTGGAGAAACAGTGCGAGGTCGCGACCACCAGCACGAGAGGACGATCGGGAATGAAAACGAAGGTCTGGCGACCTCCGCAGAACAAGTGCTTTCAAGTCAGTCAGGTTGAGACATGGCCACATCGCGTTGCTTGGATCCCGCGCCTCGGGAGCCTTGATCGAAATCGCGCGGTAAGCCCTGTGAGTAGCCCCAGATCCTATCCTTCAAGGCTCTGAGGACGATTGGGGTTTGGTCGGATGCATGGGCCTTGGCCTGCCACTCGCGATAGGCAGAGTCGATCAGGAACTTAAAGGGCGCCGGGTAGCTGTGGTTGTACTCAGGGGTGACGATGATGAATGCATCGGCATGCTCAAGGCGGCTTTTGAGCTGCAGAGGGCCCGCACCGTCGTGCTGTTCAGGACGGAACGGCAGGTCCAGCTCTGCCGGGTCAATCAGGTCAAGACTGAAGTCGCCTCGGCCCCAGATCTCGTTCGCAGCCCAATTTGCAACTATGTCGCAGAAACGCCCTTCGCGCGTACTGCCATAAATCAAAGCGAGCTTGAGAGGATAAGTCATGCGTTTGTCTCTCTATCGTTGCCGACTGGGAGACTGGGTGATAAAACCTCAACTAAAGTTGAGGTCAAGAGGGATTTTTGGGATGGGTAAAGGCGCCCCCGGAGCCTTCCGTCGGGAACTCACCGTGGGCGAAGTCGCGGCCCGCAGCGGCGTGGCTGTCTCGACACTCCATTTCTATGAAACCAAGGGGCTGATCCGCAGCTTCCGCACTCAAGGGAACCAGCGGCGCTATTCGCGCGAGGTGCTGCGGCGAGTAGCAATCATCAAAGTGGCGCAGGGACCGGGATTCCGCTGGCGGAGATCCGCAAAGCGTTGTCGACCCTTCCCGAAGGGCACACTCCGACGGCGGCGGACTGGCGTCGGCTCTCGGCACAGTGGAAGGCGGATTTGGATGATCGCATCGCTCGTCTCATGCGGCTGCGTGATCAGCTCAATGATTGTATCGGTTGCGGCTGCCTGTCCACGGAAGCATGCCCGTTACGCAATCCTCGGGACGAACTCTCCGAACAGGGACCAGGGCCGCGGTTGCTTGATCCGGAGTAAGTGAGTGCATTCCGCCGCTTACAACAGCTTCTTCCAGCGTCACCTCATATCTTGTCCAACTCTCCGGTTATCCAGGTCAGAGGCGGCGAGCCAATGGTAGTTTGCGAGCACAGCCGCATGAGTGAATTAGCCTCCAGTCCTGATGCAGTTCGGCTGTCGTTCCAGTGACGAACAAAAGCATTAGACAGCAAAAGATCGACTCATATCTATAGTCGGCTTTGTCGCAAACGTTTTGTTTCAAAGTTTTAGCTACTGAGATAGTGGTCTCAGTAGCGGAGGAACGGGTGTTCAAGGGCAGGCATTTTGATTGATCCGCGATCCTGCTCTGCGTGCGGTGGTACTTGGCCTCGAATCTGAGCTTTCGGAACTTGGAGGGGATGATCGCTGAGCGCGGCATCTCCGTCGACCATGCGACCATTCACCGATGGGTTGTCCGCTACGCGCCCGAACATCTGAAGCGCTTTAACTCACGTAAGTGCCCCGCCACTGGCAGATGGCTCATCGATGAAACCAACATTAAGGTCCCCGGACGATGGCTGTACCTGTATCGAGCGATCGACAGAAACGGCGACACGGTCGAATTCTGGTTCAGCAAACGCTGCAATCTGGATGCCGCCAAGCGTTTCCTACGCAAAGCCCTGAAACGGCATGGCCGGCCTGAACGGATCGTGATCGACGGCAGCCAGACGAACCGGGAAGCCATCCTGTCCTGCGATACTACAGACCGGCTCCAGAATCGATCAAGGCGCCGCCTGAACCCATTCGCATCCGGCAAAGTGCCTACTTGAACAATCGAATTAAGCAGGATCATCGCGTCATTAAGAGGCGGGTGCGGCCGATGCTGGGCTTCCAATCCGTTAGCACCGCTCGTGGCGTCATTGAGATGATACACATGATGCGTAAGCAGCAGGCGAAGTGCGCCTACAATCCACAGCCGTCATTGGCGGACCAGTTCGATCTGCTCGCTGCCTGAGTACGTCATGAACACCTGCTCCTCACTCGCCCCTGCTCCGGACTTGCGACGAAGCCAATGCTCGTGGTGTGAGTGTCCCCGCAAACAGCACATCGGTATGCACCTATTACCGCTTGAGTCCATCGCCCTGCAGTAATCACGCAGGCGAGATCAACTATTGTGCGTCTAAGGGGTAGTCGAAACTACTGAACTCTGATATTGAACCTGCCCCGCGGATCTTCCGCACGGTTCACAGCCCCAGCCAGAGGAGGCGTTACATGTCTATGCGACTTTGCACGTATCGACGCGCCGCTCTCCTCGTCACACCTTTTGCTGCTGGTGACTCCGATGAAACCGACCTTATTCCCTCTGCCCTTGGTAGGGCTCGCCTTCCGCTTTGAGTTCATTCGCGTTCCGCGCAAGCCCGCGAACGATCACAAGCAGCCTGTACCGACCTTCGAGTTGGTCGAATCGCTGAAGCGCGAGGTCAGCCCCCATATTCTTCGTGACATAGGGGTTGACAGAAGACGGACCGATTAACAGTCCGACTGAATTGTCTTCTGCGATAATCGCGCTAGCGACCGATTGTGTGCGTCGCCACACATCGGCACGTGGCTGTCGTGTCTACATAGATCTTGCGATGCCGGAACACATCGCAAGCGCCCTGGCGGGAGGTCTTGTGCTCAGCCTGAGTTTGAACCGGCGGGACACGTTAGTCGTTGTCCTGACGTGGTGTTGCAACCGGCATCATAACGTTCGCCCTGACAGGGAACTCCGTATGTCGACCTCTGTCAGGGCGTTTTCGGTTGATGTGCGTTGACGCGCTTTCTAAGCGTTCTATCTTCCGAGCCGTGGTCTCTCCCTAAATCGGCCGCAGGCGCCTTGGTTGAGGTTTTCGGACAGCACCTCCGCCAAGGCGTTTTCTTGAGTGTTATGCGATCAAGGCTAGTGTCGCTCAATCAAGGTTCAGTTTTGCAGGCTCGCGCTTGCTCAGTATCACCCCCACGATTGCTATCGATGCTGCCGCTATCAGGGCTGTCCCCATATCCCGGAACGTAGCCTGATAGCCGAACCATTCAATCCAAGACTGGCTCACCAGCGGGGACAGAAACTGACCCAAGAAGATGCTGGCTGTTAGCCCGCCGGCAATACGCCCGCGGGATGATGGAGGAGCAATCAACATCGCACCTGCCATGAGGCTGGGCATGATTCCGCTCATGCCAACTCCTGTGATCACAAGCCCAGCGAGAACCAGACTGTGTGAGGCAGCGGAAGCCATGACGTAATAGCCGGCGGCCATGAGGCTGAATCCGAGGACAAACATCCCCAGAAGCGGGATATGCTGCCTGACCTTGCCGTAGACCAATGAGGTGATCGCACTCGAGAGAGTGAACACCCCGATCGTCACGCCAATGAGACTCGGCGCATTGACGCCGAGTGAGTGCAGGTAGAAGGGGAGCTGAGTCGGAATGAGGTAGAAGATGACACTGTTGAAGGCACCTGCCAGATACAGCGCTGTCACAGCCATCAAGGGAAACCTCGATAAACCTTCAGAACCGGATAAGAGTTCCCCGCGCTTCGGTTCCGCCAGATAAACCAGGACGGCAGGCAGGACTAGGAAGGCGAAGCCATAGATAGCAAACGGCATGCGCCAGTTGGCTTCTGCCAAAAGGCCTCCAACGGTCATGAACAGCAGGCCTCCTATGCCGGTAAAGGCGGCCTGCCAGCCCATAAAGCGGTCCCGCTCGGCCCCGGAGAACAAGTCACCGACGAGGGCAGTTGAGGCCGTCATGATCCCGGCTACCGCCGCACCAAGCAGGGCACGACCGACTAAAAGACCGTGCAGGCTGTCGAGCACAAGACCCGACAATCCGGCAAAGCCGTAAAGGAGGATAGAACTCACAAGCACCCGCCGGCGGCCAAACCGATCAGTCAGGCTTCCAGCCACAGGTGCCACGATGGCGATAACGAGGGCTGGCATGGTGACAAGGAGCCGCGTCAGCAGAGCCGCACTCTCAGTGGCAGCGAACGTCGCTTCAATCGCGGGCAGGGCAGGGGAGATTGCCGTCGCTGCCATGATCGTCAGGGCGCTGACAAAGAGCAGGGAGAGGGTGGGGCCGCGTGGATGCCGCTGAGCCCCAGCATGTGAAAGGCTCTGGTCACGAGCCGGGACAGCGGACCCCGCCAGCTTCGTAGGGCTTACCGGATTCATGCCGCCACCTCACCGTAGGGGACCACCTGGCGCGCCTCGCGCAGAACCTGCGCCCACCAGCGCAGACGCGCCAGCATAGTTGCCATGGCTTTGCGAGGCTCATCAGGCTCAAGCAGGCGCCCGTTGGCATCGAACCTCACCCAGGGATTGGCGAAGCTCACACCGTCCCGCAGCGTCACGGCATGCAACTCGGCAAAGACGAGGCGCAGTTGTTCGACCGCCCGTAGGCCTCCCGAGATGCCGCCGTAGGACACGAACGCCACGGGCTTGGCCTGCCACTCACGATGAGCTGAGTCGATCACGAACTTGAGCGGGGCGGGGTAGCCATGGTTGTACTCTGGCGTGACGACGACAAAGGCATCCGCCGCACCCAAACGCCGCCTCAGTTCCGCCAGGGCGGCAGTATCGTCCTGCCCCTGGCTAGACGTTAGACCCAACTCGGCTGGATCGATCACATCGAGGTGGAAATCGTTCCGGCTCCAGATCTCCTCGGTCGCCCAGTTCGCGACGGTGTCGCAGAAGCGGCCTTCCCGTGTGCTGCCGTAGATCAGCACAAGCTTGAGGGGGGTATTCATCGCGTCGTCTCTCCATGATTGCCTATGGGGAGACAGGTTGATAAAACCTCAAGTAAGGTCGAGGTCAAGAAGGATTTTGCATGGCCAGGGTGACCCCCGAGTCATTCCACCGGGAACTCACGGTGGGCGAAGTGGCAGCCCGCAGCGGCGTGCCCGTCTCTACGCTTCACTTTTATGAGCAAAAGGGGCTGATCCGCAGTTTTCGCAGCCAAGGCAACCAACGCCGCTACGCACGCGAGGTGCTGCGCCGGGTGGCGATTATCAAGGTGGCGCAGCGGACCGGCATTCCACTGGCGGAGATCCGCGGGGTGCTCTCGACTTTGCCGGAGGGCCGCACACCGACGGCGGGCGACTGGAGCCGGTTATCGGCGCAGTGGAAGGCGCAGCTGGATGAACGGATCGCCCGGCTTACGCGCTTGCGCGATCAGCTCACGGACTGCATCGGCTGTGGCTGCCTGTCGACAGCGGCATGTCCGCTGCGCAACCCCTTCGACGAACTCTCTGAACAAGGTGCAGGCCCACGTCTCCTGGATCCTTCGTAATCCAAACGGACGCTTGATCAGATCGCTGGTGAGGATTTCACATCAATGAATTTGTCTTGCCTGCACGGCTCCTTGCACAACCACCCGATCATGCATTTCAACGACCTAAACAAGGATGGCCCAGGGGCAAAATAGTCTTTCCTTGCTTGATGTAACGGCGACCCACAGGCCCCTCTTTGAGGTCGCAACAGTGCGATGCATTGCTTACGGATCAACCATCGAGCGGCCGCTTCTTTGGTGGGCCATGTTTCGGCCTATTGAGGAGGATCCTTCCGAGTGGCATGTTGCCGATGGCCCGGGACCGTTCAGGAAGGTTATCTGTCATGCCGCATGAACACGCGCCGATTCTGGCCAGCCGGGCCGGGGGCTATGTCGAGGCCCGTCCCATGCCCCGGCTGCTCCCACACTTCCAGTGCGTGTGGATGAGCTCAATCTCCTCGGACCATTCAGGACCTGTTGCCGTCGTTCCCGACGGCTGTGTCGACCTCCTGTGGCGGGACGATCGGTTCACGGTCGTGGGTCCCGACATCACCGCCGCGACCCCGGAACTGGGACCGGGTTCCATCGTTCTCGGCATTCGCTTCAGGCCGGGAGCCGCAGCCAAGTGATTGAGACGACCCCTGACGGATATCGTCGGGCGGGAGGTTCCGATAGCAGAGTTCTGGGGAAGCACGGCCGACCGCATCGCGGATAGGATCAGAGCGGCATCCTCGACAAGAGACAGGCTCCGCGTCTTGCAGGAGCTTCTGGCCGCCGAGGCACTGAGGGTGGAGCACCCGCGCCAAGAGGCAACGATGATCTTCAGGTTTCTCAGGTCGGACGCGAGTGCCGACGGGCGCAAGATCAAGGCACTGCGCGAACGCCTTGGAGCCAGCGAGAGAACCTTGCGCCGCCGATGCGATGAGCTTTTCGGCTACGGCCCGAAGACCCTCGCCCGGATCTTGCGCTTCCAGAGGTTTCAGGCTCTCGCCCGAACGGATGCCGATGAGCGACTGGCCCTCCTCGCGCTCCGCGCCGGGTATGCCGATCAGGCCCACCTCACGCGTGAGGTCCAGTCCCTCTGTGGGATGACGGCAGGCGAGTTCGTGCGCCAGTTGAAGGCCTGGGTGGCCGTTTTGTTCAAGACGGCTCCATCTGGCACAGCCATGCTGTGGCCCGTTGTGACTGCCAGAACATAGAACGGAGGACGAATGAAACCACGCATTTCGGTGTTGACGCTTGGGGTCGATGATCTGGAACGGGCTGTTGCGTTCTACCGCGATGGTCTTGGGCTGCCGACCGAAGGCATCGTCGGCAAGGAGTTCGAGCACGGAGCGGTAGCCTTCTTCGACCTTCAGTCCCAGGTGAAGCTGGCCGTGTGGGCTCGTGATGATGTTGCCCACGACACGGGACTGCCAAAGACACCTCCATGCCCGACAGGATTCACGATTGGGCACAACGTGACCCGCAAGGACGAGGTGGACCCAGTCATGGAGCAGGCCCGCAAGGCTGGAGCTAAGATTCTGAAGCCAGCCCACGACACGTTCTGGGGCGGTTACGCAGGATACTTCCAGGATCCCGACGGGCACGTCTGGGAGATCGTGTGGAACTCTGCCTTCGTTCCTGTGGACTGAGTCTGGCTCACGTCCTGACGAGTGGCCGCTGTCGGATTACCTTCCAGGATCATCTCCGGTGGCTGGGTCGGAGTTGATCGGAATTTCCCCCGACCAAAAAGTATGCAAATTCAGCAGGTTGAAAGGTTTCTAGAGGTCTTTGCTACCAAATGCCTGATATTTGTTTAGAAAGCTAAATGTCTGACTCAAATTGGCCCCGGGTCGGCAGTGGCGCTGCATTTCTGCGTGCAGAGCCTCATTGCGAGCTTTGGCGGAACGCTGGCCGTGATCCGCTCGCAAGGTGACACCGCATGGCCGCTCGCGACCTTCTCGTCGATCATGGCCATTATCGTACTGATCGCCCTGGGGCGGTTGCGCTACCAAGGACGCGTGCGGGCGTAATCCAACGAGAAGTCGGGCGCCTCGCCCGACTTCTCAAACATCTTAGAGATCAAGAGCCTCGGTTGGCTACAGCCCATCCGGCAGTTTTCCCCCGTGTGCCGCGCATGGCGCAGTCCTTCGCTCCGGCCATACTTTCGCTGCCGTAAGCGCGTCGGCTACGACATACCGCATCAACTTGAGGCCATCGAGACAGCGTGACACCGATAGCTCTGTGACTTTGCCGCTCCTCACCAACAATGCGTCCTGGATAACGGAATGCCACTGTGCTGGATATTGGTTTAGCCCCCATTGTCCCGCCTCGGACTTAGAGACAATGCGGCGCGTACCAAGGGTGCAGGCGACCCGCAGGCTTCCAAGGACGCCCCAGGCCAAGACCGCGGCGTCCACGGCTTCATCAGCTGTCTTGCGAGCAAGAGCCGTGCTGCCCTGTTCAATCCAAGGCTCCCAATAGGTTCTCAGATTGTTGATCTGAAAAGCCACGAGCGCGGCGGGATCCGTCGCAACGGCAAAGGTCTGTGGTGGGCTGCCCCGCACTGCAATTCCATGTTCGGCCAAGCAGAGCCAAGTCGCCGGGTTGATCTCGAAGCAGAGGTCCCCGGCGCGAAACACCCCATTGACGCTAAAGGGAGCCTGTTCGTTGAGGGCCGGCACTCGCCCAAGCTTTGCCCGTTCGATGTAGAAGCCGTCGAAGTGCGGACCCTCTGATGCTGCCATAGCGGCGTGGATCCGAGCTAGACTTTGAAGCTGGGACTTGGATGGGGGGTCGGCAACCAGTGCAACGAAGTCGATGTCGCTTAGTCCCCCCTGGAAATCGCCGAGGGCGACAGAGCCAACAAGATAGACACCCTGAACGAAGGTAGCGTCCTCTGTCTTAAGGAGTGCGAGGTACTCGCGAACTCTTCGGGTCACGCCTGCTGGCAAAGCCGCAGAGTTTTGTCTATCCATCGCCCCCTCGTGGAAATACGCTGTTTCTCTGAAAATGGCCGAACTAACAACCTCTGGAAGGCGCTTAAATCAAAATGGTGTACCTTCTCCGCCAGTCGGCTCTCCCGAGCTGTCAACGTGATGCGCCAACCAAGTAACGGCGAACGCGCATACGGCTGCTGCATCAACAAGTACTGATGGCGCCTCGCCAACCAAACCCTGCGTACCGCGCCCGCTGGCGAGGAACTCCCGGACGATTAGCGCGAAGTAGTCGTCATCGAGATCGGCGACAACTGGCACCGAAGTGTCGAATTCCTCGATCATGCGCCATGTCACGCCCCCGGGTGTGGCCAAGGGCACCTCGTAGCGGCGCAGGCGCTTGTTTGGGATGGCTGCTAAATGTTCGGCATGATGGAGCAGCGTCATCGTGTCGAGCGGGGCACCGACCAGCAGCACCTTCCCGCCCGCCTCCACTAGCTTGGCAAAGGGCGATCCCGCTCCATAGCCGTAGTCGAGGGGGTGGTCCGCAGTAATCCAATCGGCCCGGGCGCCGATGGCCGCGACAGAGGCGCCCGGATTGCCGCTGCGCCGCGTACCAGGGGTCGTGCGGATGAACTCGGCGAGCACTCCGTTGCCGCGGATGGCACGGGAGGCGGAAGGATCGAAAGGCGGAATGTGCGGGCGCCATTCGGGCGGAACACACCCGTCCTCGCCCAGCAGCTCATCGTAAGCCCCGTCCCAGTCGGTATAGGCGAGAATGGTGCCGGAAGGCCCAACCGCGTCTAGTAGGGCTCTGATGAGCGCGTCCGGCCCGTTGAGCAGCCGTCCCACCCGGCTCATGGCAGCGTGCACCATGATCATGTCACCGGCATGCACCCCGAGATGCTTCAAATCGTTGCTGAGTGAGGCGCGCGTGTGGAAGACTGACGCTGTCATCCGCAAACCATCGCAAGTTGGTCTTCGTCCGTCTATGGGGTTGTACGGCTGACTGCCGAGCAATGGAAACACCCGCGACCACAACTGCCCGCGCGGTGCTGGCTCTCAATCGTGTCCTTACGCCATCGGACACATGACGACTTGGCATATCCCGTCTTCTGGGCCAGCATTCGCCCATGTCTTATCCTCGACTATTTATCATCACAGGTGCAATGGCCGCTGGGAAATCCACCGTTGCGGAGAACTTAGCGCGCCGGCTGGACAGGTCCGTGCATCTCCGGGGCGACATTTTCCGGAAGATGATCGTGAACGGGGCCGCGAGCATGGGGCCGGACTTGACCTTGGAAGCATCCCGACAGCTCGCCCTGCGCCATCGTCTCGGCTGCCAGGTCGCTGAGCGGTACCTGGAGGCAGGGTTCTCAGTTGTCTACCAGGACATCCTTGTCGGCCGGGCCCTCGAGGAAGTGGCCGAACGCCTGCACCATCTCTCGCCCACAATCGTGGTTCTGGTTCCGAAGGTCGAGGTCCTTGCCCAACGCGACCGGGATCGGGCGAAAACAGGCTATGGTGAGCACTTCCCTCCTGACGTTCTTGCCTCCGTACTGGAACACGACACACCGCGGATCGGCCTCTGGATCGACAGCTCGGATATGTCGGTCACCGAGGTGGTTGAACTCATTCTTCGGGAATTCGCCGGGACCGAACAGTTGGGAACTGCCAATGCCCGCTGATTCACGTGCCATCGCCGGCACCGGTTGGCGCTGCCCGGGTATGCGGTCCCAATCCGATTACAGCAGCTCAGCTATCCTGTGATACAGGTAAGATGCCGCTTGGTCTTGCTTCGGTTTAGTGGAGAGCGGTTTGGTAGCTATCCGGCCAGCTTTTCGAACTGAACCGGACTGACATAGTCCAGTGTCGAATGACGCCGGACAGGGTTGTAGAAGCCGTCGATGTAACGACCAATGGCCGCCTTGGCCTCAGCTCTGGTCTGGAACACCGTGCGCCAGACCAATTCGGACTTCAAGGTCTTGAAGAAGGTCTCGACCACCGAATTATCATAGCAGTTCCCTTTCCCGGACATCGAGATCCGGATGCCGTGCTTCCTCAGCTCGGCCTGATACTCGATCGAACAATATTGACTGCCGCGGTCCGCATGATGGGTCAGCCCCTCACCGGGTCTTCGGATCGCCAGAGCCTTGCGCAGCGCCTCAAGCGCCAGTTCCTTGTGCAGCCGGTCACTCACCGCCCAACCGACCACCCGCCGAGCGAAGAGATCGAGGATCACGGCCAGATACAGCCATCCCTCACCCGTCCACACGTACGAGATATCCGCGTTCCACTTCTGGTTCGGGCGCTCGGCCGAGAAGTCCTGCTCGAGCAGGTTGGGCGCAATCGGAAAGCCATGTGGCTATCGGTGGTGCGTTTGAACCGGCGCTTCTGCCGGGCTTTGAGCCCATTCTCCCGCATCAGCCGGGCGGTGCGGCGTCGGCCCACCATCAGGCCCTCGTCCTGCAACTCGCGGGTCATGCGCGGGCTGCCGTAGGTCTCGTTTGAGAGGGTGAAGGCCGAGCGGATGTGGGCTAACAGAACCAGATCCTCCCTCTGGCGCGGACTGGCCGGACGAGAGCGCCAGGCGAAATAGCCGCTGGGACTGACATTGAGGACCTGGCATAGGCGTGTGACGGGGAAGCTCTCTTTCGCCACATCGATGAACCGAAACTTCATCGACTTCCCTCCTTGGCGAAAAAGCCGTGGCCTTCTTCAGGATCTCCCGCTCCTGACGCAGGATCTCATTCTCCCGCCGCAGCCGCTTCAGCTCGGTGGCCATGTCTTCCTGCCGCTCTTCGGGCGGGTGGTCGATCTCACGCTCGCGGCGGCGATCAAGCCAGTGGCGCAGGGTCGACAGGCCGACCCCGAGATCCGCCGCAACCTCACGCCGGCTGCGGCCGCTGGTCAGGGCGAGCCGCACCGCCTCATCCCGAAACTCTTTCGTAAAGCGTGTGTGGGGCATGGAGATCCTCCTGCTTCATGAGAGACTCTCCAGTTTTTCGAAGCAAGACCAGCAGCTCCCGGGCCGAATTCCAGGGAATGATACCTTTGGGCACGAGGCGGAAGTACACCAAAGGTCGGCGATGCGGTGACAAGCGGACCTTCAATGCAGCTCCGTAGTATTCATCGCACGACCGGGCACTGGACAGCGTCCACGCACTCCAGGGAGTCGAAAGGCGGCCATCGCGGCAGGACGCAAGAAGCCCCGCGTTCCGCCAGGGAGCGCGGGGCTTCAATCGAATCATCAACCTGAAATGGTCATGGATGGAAGGGCGACGGACTATGAGGCGGCCGCTTGCGTCAATGCTCGAAGCTTCGGCTGACGATCGACATAATCGTTTCGAATAGCTCGTCCTGTGCCTGTCGAGCTGTAATCTCGCCGGCTACGGCGGCATGGGACAGGGCATCGGCGGCCCCGAGCAGGGCCCAGAAGCTGGCTAGCGCAGCGCCTCGTGCCGGGGTGAAAGCGGCCAGCGCCCTGCGGCACCTTTCTATGAAGGCCACCTGGTACTCCCGTTTCACCGCTTCCATCTCCGGCGAACCCGCTAAGGCGGCCAGCACGCCTGGCATTTCGCGCCCTTGCGTGAGGACACATTCAACATAGGAGGTAGCAATGGCTCTCGCTGTCGCCTCCAATGTCAGCTTGTTGGCCTCAAGCACTGCGTCGAAGATCGCCGTCTGTCGCGCGTCGAAGTCCCTATAGAGCGCGATCAGCAAGCCGTCGCGCGTGCTGAAATGATCATAGACGACCGGCTTGGTGACATCGGCCTTATCCGACAGCCTCGGGAGGGTCAAGGCATCCGTGCCTTCCTCGCGCACCAATTGCCAAGCCACGTCCAGAAGTTGGCGATGCCGCTCCCCCCGGGACAAGCGGCGGCGTGGCCTGAGCTTGGAGGCGTGTTCTCTTGTGCGGGCAGTTGACATGCTTATATACCGTTAGTAACTTACTAAAAGTATATTAGGTTCAGATCTGAGCTGCAATCACCTACCAGGAGTGTTGCCATGCACGCCCTCATCGTCGTTGCACATCCCGATCCCAAGGCACTCACCCACAGTGTTGCCGACCATCTTGCCGAGGGCGTGTCCTCCTCCGGCCATACGTTCGAGATCGCGGATCTTGCAGCGGAAGGATTCGATCCGAGGTTCATCGCAGCCGACCTGGCTCTCTATCATAGGGAGGCGCCACCCCCTGCTGATGTTGCCGCCGAGCAGGCGAGGATTGATCGGGCCGACGCGCTCGTGCTGGTCTATCCCGTGTACTGGTGGTCGATGCCCGGGATGCTCAAAGGATGGATCGATCGTGTGTTCGCCAATGGCTGGGCCTACGATGAGGCCCCGGATGGCAGGATTGTAAAGAAGCTTCGCCACCTTCGGGTCCACCTCGTCGCAATTGGAGGTGCCGATCTGCGAACCTATGCCCGACACGGCTATTTTGGCGCTATGAGAACACAGATCGATCATGGGATCTTCGACTACTGCGGCGCACGGGTTGGGACGTCAGAACTCCTTGTCCCAGCGGAAACACAGAACTCACGTTCTCATCCCGATGCTGCGTATGCCATCGGCCGCAAGATCTTCAAGGCAGCGGAGCGACGCGAGGATCCCAAGGCGGCATAAGCGCGTCGTCCACAGGGCTGCCGGTATGTGACAAGCCGATATCGCTGCCTGTCCATTACGTTCAGCCCGCACAAGGTGATGGCGTGAAGGCTAAGTCTCGGAAGCCACGGAAGAAGGGCTCTGGAACTGTTGGACAGGAGATTGCATCCGAGCCGCTTCCGGAGGTAGAGATGCCTGCCCCATCAGTCGTGTCGAAGGTGGCCCAGTGCAGGATAACGAAGCGCCTGGCCGCCGCGGCTCAACTCCCGCGCCATGAACGCTGGAAGGGGCGGCTTCACCCCGCTGCCTGGTAAGTTCAATACCCTGTCGGATTTTCAGACTCACCTCCCAACGCCGCAACGACATCAGCCGGTGGTACGCCGCGATGCCACAGGACGTAGACGGTGCGATAGCGCGGCGGCGCCAGGCCAGCGGCCTGGCACGCCACAACAGCCTGATCGTGCGCCCTGCGAATGCTACCAAACGGCGCCCTGTCGCCCTGCCTCCAAGCCGAGGAGCGACAGCTCAGGATAGCGCGCCAGATGATGACCTGTTTCAGGTGCGGAAACCTGCGGCCTTTGCGTGTAGTCTTTGGTCTGAAAGCCGGGCTCGGCACATTCTTCGCGTGTTCTCGGGCAAGCACGAAGCGACGCTGGAGAGCGCGGTGGGAGAGATCATGACCTTCATCATTCGGATTTGCGCCGCGCTGCTCTGCATCGCGTAAAGCCGTCCGTAACCGTGCGATCCGCCAGGCCGGAATGGTTTCGAAAGGTGAAGCGTTCATCTCATTCCGCTTTTGTATCGTTGCTCTCGTACCATGCAGGGGCGGAACTGGCCCCATCCCGAGTTTCCCTCAGCTGCTGCCGGGCTCTTCCGGGGGATACTTTGGCTGCGGCCGACCGGTAACGCGCTCCCACCAAGCGTCAGCCCGCGCCTCGAACGTCTGACTGCCTCGGCCATCACTCTGGTAGAACTGGCCCGGCTGAATACCGGGTGCGTAGGTCTGCTCAACCCAGCCGCGGGGATCATCATGCGGGAACTGGTAATCCACATGGCCCAGTTTGGCTGCTCCGGCATAATGCCCGTCCCGCAGATGCGGCGGCACCGGGATCATCGGCTGCGATTTAACATAGGTCATCGCCGCTCCGATGCCGCGACAAGCCGAGTTAGACTTCGGCGCCCGCGTGATGTGCAAGGCTGCATGAGCGAGAACGATCTGGGCTTCCGGATAGCCGACGTGCTGGACGGCTGTGAGAGCAGCTGCCGCGGTCTGCAGGGCTGTGTTGTCGGCAAGCCCGACATCCTCCGAGGCATGGATGAGAATGCGGCGGGCGATAAAGCGAGGATCCTCCCCAGAATGGATCAGGCGGGCCAACCAATACAAGGTGGCGTCTGGATCCGATCCGCGCATCGCTTTGATGAAGGCCGAGATCGTGTCGTAGTGATAATCGCCTTTGCGATCGAAGGGCAGGGGAGAGGCCTGGTAGACGTCCTCCACCATGGCTCCAGTGATCGAGACGGCCGAGCCGGGGGCGGGTCCAAGCACCAGTGTCTCGAGGGCATTCAGCACGCGGCGGGCGTCCCCTCCGGCCCGCCCAATGAGCTGCTTCATCGCATCCGCCTCAAGGTGGATGTGCAAATCCTTGTGGCTGGCGAGGAGAGCAACAGCCCGCTCCACCACCTGCTGCAGGTCCTCCAGCGAGTGCGGCTCCAGCTGGAAGATGGATGCACGGGAGACCAGGGCAGGGGTGAGCACGTGATAGGGATTGCCGGTCGTGGCGGCGATCAGGTCGAAGGTACCGGTTTCGGTGAGATCGAGCAGATAGTCCTGCTGCGCGCTGCTGAAGCGGTGGATCTCGTCGATGAACACCAGGATGTCTTTTGCCTGAGCCTCCTGAGCCACAGCCTTGATGTCAGAGACATTGCTACTGGCCGGATGAAGGGAGCGGAACTCCTTCTTCATCTCTTGGCCGATCGCCCGGGCAATCGTGGTTTTACCGACCCCTGGCGGGCCAAAGAGAATCACCGTGCCGAGACGGCCGGCCCGGACGCGCCGCCTCAACGGTCCGTTTGGACCCAGGATATGCTGCTGCCCAATGAGCTCGTCGAGGGTTTGCGGGCGGATCTCGGCGGCAAGCGGCTTGGGACGCTGCTCCTGGGCCTTGGAGAAGAGATCAGGTTTCATCACGGGTCAGGGCCGGTTTGAAGGAACAGGGTGAGCGTACTCCTACTCGATCTGCATGCTTAATCCGCAATGCTTTCAGCATTGAGCGGATGGAGATCGCGGACCATCTGGTGGAGGCGGGAGGTATCCAGATGGGTGTAGATCTGGGTGGTCTCGATGCCGGCATGGCCGAGCAGTTCCTGTAAGACGCGCAGGTCGGTACCGCCTGAGTGCATGTGGGTGGCAAAGGCATGCCGCAGCACGTGCGGTGACACCCGCTCAGGGCTGGCCAGCCCTGCGGCCACAGCAGCTTCCTTGATCTCGAGCAGAGCGGCTTGGCGCGTCAGGGCCTTGCTGCTATTCCGGACAGAGTGGAACAGCCACTGGGTTGGCTTTCCCCCGGAATACGCACTCGCCAGCTTCTGCCAGTGGGTGATAGCCCCAATGGCTCGGTCATGGAGAGGTACGAGCCGCTGCTTATCGCCCTTGCCGCGCACCAGCAGCATCCGGGTACTGGAAGGAGTCGCATCGGAGGGCAGAGACAGGGCCTCGCTGATGCGCATGCCCGAGGCATAGAGGGTCTCGAACAGGGCAGCCCGTCGGGCATAGCCGGCCTGACGGTACAGCCCGACTGAGGGATCGGCCGCAAGCCTATG